>NZ_JCAJZO010000041.1:0-34650 GCF_059510295.1 Streptomyces sp. PTL18
CTCTCCACGTCGACCACATGGAACTCTTCTTCTGCCCCGATGCGCAGTGCCACGACTCTTTCCCTTGCCCTGAGGCCTGTGCGATCGCCGCTGCTTCCGCTGCTGGTGTGCGTCCTGTGGCTCCCGACGCTCCGAGTGCCCCCGAGCGGGCACCGCAACCTCCTGACTGCGCTGTCGTGCCATGGAGGCCCGAACGAGCGCCACATGTGCGCCAGGCCGACCAGGACGTGACCCGTTTCCGGGCAGTGGGCCGAGCCGGCCGCGCCGGGTGTCAGCCGCTGTTCGCAACGGACGCACCGCCGCTGCGGGGATGACGCAGCTGTCGGCGGGCGACGGCGAGAGCCGCCTGCACATCCCGGGTGCCGGTGGACACACACAGGGTGTAGGCGACGTCCTCCATCCGCTGGCGTGCCTGCGCGCTGTCTGCCTGGTCGGCGTGCACAGCCGCGAGGGCTTCGTACTCCTCGACAAGATCCCGTAGCACGGTGGGGTGAGCCATCAACATGGGAGCTCTCCTTTCGTACCCAGTCTCCGACCCACCACGCCGTCCAGCACTTCATGTCGGCTCAGGGCCTGCGCCGTCGACTGTTCACGGGCCGCGAGGAGACGCTCTGCACTGCTTTCGGGTGTCGGACCGCACTGTGGATCCCTGCGGCTGTCCCCGTCCCCACCGGCGCCGCAGCCTGCCTTCCGGGCGCCCTCAGGGCCTGGCCGGGCGGAAAATTTTTCCCTTCCCACGGGAGCAAGTCGTCGCTACAGGCGCACAGTGAAAGGAGCACTACTGGCAGCGGGAGGCGGCCGTGATCGTCCTCGGCATCATCTTGCTCGTCGTCGGCTTTGTCACCGGCATATCCATCCTGTGGACCATCGGCATCATCCTCGCCGTGATCGGCGCTGTGCTGTGGATCCTGGGCTCCATGGGCCACGCAGTCGCCGGCCACCGGCACTACTGGTGAAGACAGCGGAAAACGGGAGCCGCGGTCGCCCGGGCAGGGGAGGTACCTCTTCCCTGCCCGAGCCGCGTGCGAGGCCGGCGCCCAGGCCCGGCGCCGATGGATCTGCGGATCGTCGGTGACCAGCTGGAGGCGGCGGTGTGGGACTCGGATCCCGGTACTCGGCAGAGTGATCGCGGGGTGGTGACGTCAGCCCGTCCTTCGGCAAACGCAGACTGCCGCACCACGAACCCTGGACGACTACCACTTCTCGTTCCAGCCCGCCCTGGACCCGCGCGAGATCCGCGGCCTGGCCGCCCTGGCGTGCGCTGAGAACGGGACCAACGTCACCCCGCTCGGCCCGCCCGGGGTGGCAAGAAGACGACTGGACGCGGGCCACGTCCCCGGACCTGCCCGTCCAAGTATTCGATCAGTCCGGATTCGCTTCGTTCGACACGTTCCCGCTGCTCACGAGGCAGCGCCGCCAGGGCATCAACGAGGACTCGCTTCCGAGGAATGTGCACGGTCGAGCCGGAGTGGACCCGGCAGCCGGAACACCGGGCGAACCCGATGCGCCTCTCGAACATGGGGGACTCCGGCGGATGGAAGCGGTACTGGAACGACCGGACGGGCGTTCCACAGGCCGCGCAGTTCCGCCGATCACCCTCGGGGACCGTCTCCCAGTTCCCGATCTTGAGCGAACGCCGCCGCTCGGACGCTCTTCACATCGTCATGCCGACCATTCCTCCCCAAGGCAAGCCGCTCCGGCATCAAAGCCGTGACCACTGCCGACAGCTGACGTCGTTTCCTACACTCACGGGGTGAACAACTACACGTGTACCTACTGCGGCACCACCGGTCTGGTGGAGGGTTTCATCGAGGATGCCGGCGACAGCTCGCGCGGGTACGCGCGCTGGATCGAGGGCGCGTTGGAGCGGGGGATCTTCGGGGGCGCCAAGCGGATGGGCCGGCCCCGGCGACAGATAGAGGCGTTCCGCTGCCCCAAGTGCGGACACCTCGAGCTGTTCGCCACCGGCGCGGTGTAGTCGGCCCCGTCGTCACGACAGCCCCTACTGGAAGGGCCGTCCAGCAGTGCCGTGATGTTCATCGCGGCCGTCTCCCGACCGGTGGCCGGTCATGGGCAGTCGGAGCCGCTCGGTGAAGGTGCCGTAGGGGTTGACCAGCGTCACTTTTCCCCGACGGCTTTTCCCCGACGGCACGTGGGAACGAACCCTCGCCGCGATCCTGGCCGCGGCAGACGCCGGTGATGACGTGAGCTGGACCGTGTCGGTGGATTTGCACCGTCCGCCCGGCCCACCAGCACGCCGACGGAGCCGGGAAACGGGGACGCCGGGCCGCTCCGAACCCGAAGGTCACGCACTCGGACGTTCCCGCGGCGGCCCGGGCACGAAGGTCCACCTGGCCGGTGACGGCTGGGCCCGGCCCTTGGCCCTCGACGTCACCGCAGGCAAGACGGGTGACGCGCGCCTGCCTTCGAGGCGGTCATGACCAGGATCGGGGTGCCGCGAAAGGGACCCGGCAGACCAAGAACCCGCCGGGACGGCAGCACGGACATGCCCGCAGGGTGCGCCGGGCTGTGCCCGAGACGGGGCGGAGTTCCCACCCGCCTGCGGCGGTCGATCCCAACGCCCGACTGTCGGCCTGACCTACCAGGCCCTCGATGCACCTTCTGGACCTGTTGAGTGCTGGACCGGCACCTGCGCCACCTGCGCCCGCTCCCCGCGGAGGGCAAGAGGGCAGACCGAGGGCCTTGACGCAGCACGTCCAGGCCACGGGCTGCCCACCTGTCCACCTGCCCACCTGCCCACCTGCCCACCTGTCCACCTGCCCACCTGCCCACCTGTCCATTTGTCCATCTGTCCATCTGTCCATCTGTCCATCGTCATGCTGAAGGCGATGCGGGACAACGCCCGTGCCCATGGCTTCCGTGAGGTGGTCGCGCCGGTACGCAGGCCGGGGCGATGGAGTCTCCAGCGCCAAGCGCCGGGAACCGCGCGCCCCGATCACCGAGTACGCAGGCGGCTGTCCGTCGACGGGCAGCCGCACGACCCGTGGCTGCGGGTCAACGCCCGCGTCGGCGCTGCCCTCGGCTCCACCGCCCCGGCCCCCACGAAAGTCGGTGCCTCGCCGACGGAGTGGCGCCGCTGGACCAGGCCGCCTTCGACACCGCGGGCGAAGCCGAGGTGATGGGCGCGCTGGTCCCGGGACCAGCGCGAACCGGAACGCTGGTACGCCGTGTACGTCGGGTCGAACGTCGGATGCGGCACCCGCTGGGAGCAGACGGGGCCGCGGAGACGGAACCGTACACTCCGCATCGATCACCGACGCATGAAGAAAAGATCCAGGATGTGTGACGGTTGAGTAAAGCGGTTCACAAGTTGCAAAGGGGCGCCGCACCGCAAATCGGTCAGGTTCGGCAAGGATTTGTCAAGCTCCATGCAAGATCAGTTCTCCAAGCGTCAACAAGACGTTCACAGACGGCAAGATCGTGACGCTTTTCTGCCGCTCTTGATAACTGGAGTCCTCACCGTGCCTCTGTGGCCGCTCAGCCGCCGCCTACGCCCCCAGCGCGCCACGCGGCCCGCACGTCGTGCCCACAAGGCGCGGCGCTCCATAGCCGTGCTGGTACTCACCGCGCTCGCGCTGATGCTGACCACGAATCAGGCCCTCGCCGAAGGCATGGAACTGGGCCGGATCCAGATGCCGAGCCTCAGCCTGTCCTCGCTGGCGTCGTGGTTCACCGACCCGAACTGGGGCAAGCTCCCGCACCAGCAGTCCGGCACCGCGGCCGGCCGGCGCCACCATGTGTCGGCCGCCGCGACCGAGGCGCACCGTGGCGCGGGCCACAGGCCGGGCAGGGGCCGCGGTGAGCTGGCTGCCTACCAGGCGCACCGGTCCACGGTGAAGGCGGGCAAGAGCGCCTCGTTCCGCGGCTTCAACGCCCGGACGAGCAAGCGGGTGGCCGCCAAATCGACGGCGCACTCGACGTACTACCGCAACGCCGACGGCTCGTTCAGCCGGAAGGTTTCGCCGTTCCCGCTGAACTACAAGGACTCCAAGGGCGACTGGCAACAGATCGACACGGACGTCGCCCGTGGCTCCGACGGCCGCTTCGACGAGAAGTCCAACGCCATGGACGTCGCCTTCGCTCCTGAGGCCTCTGACCAGAAGCTCGCGTCGTTCGCCAAGGACGGCAACAGCATCGCGTTCGGGCTCGACGGCGCCGCATCGGCCGCTGGCAGGGCCGACGGCTCGACGGTCTCCTACCCGAAGGTCCTTCCCGACACCGACCTGCAGCTGACGTCGACGTCCGTCGGCATGCGCCAGGAACTGGTGCTGCACTCGGCGAAGGCCGCCAACTCCTGGGTCTTCCCCCTTCAACTGAAGGGCCTGACGGCCGAGCTCAACAAGTCAGGCGGGGTGGACCTGCGTGACGCCCAGGGCAAGGGCGTGGCGTCGATCCCGGCGGCGTACGCGTTCGACTCGAAGATCGACAAGGTCTCCGGCGAGCGCGCCACCACGCACGCGGTGAGCTACGAGCTGATCACCGAGCACGGCAAGCCGGCGCTCAGGATGACCCTCGACAGTGCCTGGCTGCACGCCAAGGCCCGTGAGTTCCCGGTGACGGTGGACCCGGACACCTCGGTGTGGGACTACGTCCACACCACGTACGCGGAGTCGGGCTACTCGCCCGTGGACCGTTCGCAGGAGCAGACCATGAAGGTCGGCTCCTACGACTCCGGTACGCACTCCGCGGTCTCCTTCGTGCAGGACTGGCGGACCAGCTTCGACGGTTCCGGCGTGACCATGGTCTCGGCGAACCTGCACCTGTACGACATCTGGGCGTCGACGTGCACCGCGGAGTCGTTCAACGTCGCGCAGGCGTCGTCGGCGTGGGACCCCACGGACGCCATGACGTACCCCGGTCCTGCGCACGGCGCGTCGATAGGCAGCGTGACGCCCTCGGTGCCCCACGCGTGCGCGAACACCTCCGGCAGCGCGACCGGCGGTGACTGGGTGACGGTGCCGCTGGACACGGCGTCCATCCAGAAGTGGGCCAGCGGCACCAGCGCGGACCACGGTCTGGCGATCTACGCCACGACCACGGACAATCTGCACTGGAAGCAGTTCGCCTCGATGGCCAACCCGGGCGACGAGCCGTACATCGTGTACGACTACACGGGTGACATCGCGCCGATGGTCGAGGCGACCTTCCCGGCGAACAACTCCTCGGTCTCCACGGTCACGCCCGAGCTGCAGGCGTTCGCGGACTTCCAGCAGAACCCGGTCGCGCAGAAGTACGACTTCAAGGTCTACAACTCCACAGGCACGCTGGTCGTGGACTCCGGCTGGGTGACGACCCCCAACTGGACCGTTCCGGCGGGCAAGCTGACCTGGAACACGACGTACAGCTGGACCGCCCAGGCCTACGACGGCACCAAGTACTCGACCGTGTCGCCGATGTCGGCGCTGACCACCGAGGTGCCGCAGCCGTTCATCACCTCGGAGCTGTCGCAGAACAGCAGCGACCACGGCTACGACGCGACGATCGGCAACTACACGACGTCCGACACGGACGCCTCCATCTCGACCGTCGGCCCCAGCCTCGACGTCCAGCGCGACTACAACTCCCGTGACTTCCGCACCTCGGGTGCCTTCGGTGCCGGCTGGTCGAGCATCTTCGACGCCAAGGTCACCGAGCAGAAGAACGCGAGCGGCACCCTGACGGGTGTCGTGACGACCTACCCGGACGGCTCCGAGGTCGGGTTCGGCAAGAACGCGGACGGTACCTTCTCCGCGCCCTCGGGCCGGTTCGCGATGCTGCGGTCGGTGACCTCGCCGACCGGCTACACGCTGACCGACAAGGACGACACCGTCTACACCTTCACCCAGTCCGTGGGCACGGGGGCGTACGGCATCACGTCCGTGACGGACGCCGACAACCGTTCGGTCGACTTCACCTGGACCTCCGGTCACGTCACCACGATGAAGTCCGCGGTCTCCGGCCGCTCCCTGAACCTCACCTGGTCCACGCCCAGCGGCGCGACGTCCGCGCACGTGGCCACCGTGGTCACCGACCCGGTCGACCCGAACGACGGCAACAGCGTCCAGACCTGGACGTACGGGTACACCGGCGACAAGCTGACGCAGGTCTGCTCGCCGCTGTCCACCACCAAGTGCACGGCGTACGGCTACACCAACGGCTCGCAGTTCCACACCGAGGTGGAGAACGCCGGCGCGTCCTCGCTCTGGCAGCTCAACGAGTCCAGCGGCACCGTCGCGGCCAGCTCGGTGGGTGACAGCGAGGGCACGGACAACGCGACGTACAACAACGTCACGCTGGGCCAGACCGGCCCGCTGGCCGGGTCCACCGCGACGGCGGCCCAGTTCAACGGCTCCTCCTCCTACCTCGAGCTGCCGCCGAGCCTGGCCTCCAGCTCCACCCAGCTGACCCTGTCGATGTGGTTCAAGACCACGACGGCTCCGGGTGTGCTGTTCTCCTACTCCACGCTGCCGATCAGCAGCAGTATGACCCAGGGCCAGTACACCCCGGGCATCTACGTCGGCAGCGACGGCAAGCTGAACGCGGAGTTCTGGAACAGCAACGCCGTCCAGCCGATCGTCAGCACCGCCGCCGTCAACGACGGCGCCTGGCACGAGGTGGTCCTCTCGGGCGCCGGCTCCAGCCAGACCCTGTACCTCGACGGTGCCAAGGTCGGCTCGCTGTCCGGCATGATCTCCTACAGCAACGGCTACCACAGCGCGCTGCAGAACCACACCTACATCGGTGCCGGCTTCCTCGGCGGCACCTGGCCGGACGAGCCGCACCACTCGACCACGGACGACACCGGCTACCCGACCTACTTCAACGGCACCATCGCGGACGCCGCGTTCTACCCGAGCGCGCTGACTGCCGACCAGGTCGCCCGGATCCACACCGCGGCCACCCATGCGTCGCCGCTGCTGACGTCCATCACCCGTCCGTCGGGCAAGACGTTCGCCGGCATCGCCTACGACACCGACGCCGCCCGTGTCACCCAGCTGACCGACGAGAACGGCGGTGTCTGGAAGCTCAACCCGCCGACCATCGCCGGTTCCAGCAACACCTACCGGGGGGCTGTGCTGGGTGGTGCCCCCACCCAGTACTACCGCTTCGGCGAGTCGGCGGGCGCCTCGACGGCCCTCGACGAAGTGCACGGTGGCCAGGGCACATACAACGCGGTGACGCTCGGCGCGAGCGGTGTGTTCAGCGACCACACCACGGCGTCGTTCAACGGCACCAGCTCCGACGTGGCGCTGCCCAGCGGCACCGTGCCGGGTTCGGGTGCCGAGTCGGTCGACATGTGGTTCAAGACCTCCACAGCCAACGGTGTGCTGTTCGCCGCGTCGAAGGACCCGTTGACGGGCGGCACCACCCCCGGGTCGTACACGCCCATCCTCTACGTGGGCGGCAGCGGCAAGCTGTACGGTGAGTTCTACTTCTCCGGCGGCTCCACCAAGCCGATCGGGTCCGCGTCCGTGGTGACCGACAACAAGTGGCACCACGTGGTCCTCTCCACGTCCGCCACCAGCCAGTCCCTGTATCTGGACGGCAACCTGGTCGGCACCCAGACCGGCACCGCCGCCATGAGCGGTCAGAACTACACCTACGTCGGCGCGGGCTTCCTCGGCGGCAACTGGCCGGACGAGGCGCACCACAACACCACCGACAACACCGGCTACGCCACCTACTTCAAGGGCTCCATCGCCGAGGCGGCGTTCTACCGCTCGCAGCTGTCCTCCGACGACGTGGACGCCCACTTCGAAGCGGCGCAGAACTCCTCCGGCCTGCTGCCGGTGAAGACGGTGACGGTGACCACGCCGACCAACGCGACGCTCACCTACACCTACGACGTCACGCACGGCAACCGCGCGCTGACCGAGACCGACGCCCTGGGCAACAGGACCAGCTTCGGCTACGACACGGCCGGTTTCGAACACACCGTGACCGACCCCAACGGTTCGATGACCGTCACGGGTCACGACGTCCGCGGCAACATCGTCTCCTCGACGTCCTGCCAGGACCAGGCCGCGAACAAGTGCAACACCGAGTACTACACGTACTACCCGGACGACACCACGGCGCAGCTGACCACCGCCGATCCGCGGAACGACCAGCTGCTGACCGAGCGTGACGGCCGTTCCTCGTCCGCGACCGACAACACCTACCTGACGTCGTACACGTACGACTCGGCCGGCAACCAGACCGCGATCACCGGTCCGGCCGTCGCGGGCTTCCCGGACGGCCGTACCACGACGACCGTCTACAGCGACGGCACCAGCGCCTACCCGTCCGCCGACGGCGGTGTGGTGCCCAAGGGCCTGCCGGTGAAGACCGTCAGCCCCGGTGGCGCGGTCAACCAGGTCTCCTACTTCTCGAACGGCGACGTGGCCTCCACCACCGACGCCATCGGCCTGGTCACCCAGTACACCTACGACGGCCTGGGCCAGGTCACCACTCAGAAGGTCGTCTCCGACACCTACCCGAACGGCCTGACCACGACGTACAAGTACGACGCGGCCGGTCAGGTGACCGAAGAGGACGACCCGCAGATCACCGACCGCGTCACCGGCGCCACGCACTCCGCCGTGACCAGCACGGTCTACGACGAGGACGGCAACACCACCTCGCAGACCGTGGCCGACGCCGGCGGCGGCGACCGCTCCCGCACCCAGACGTGGACCTACGACCAGTACGACCACGTGGCAACCGAGTCGGACGCCAATGTGGCCGCGGGCGCGTCCTACGGCAACACGACGACGTACACCTACGACTCGTCCGGCAACAGGACCAAGGAGGTCACCAGCGCCGGCAACGAGACCCAGTACACGTACGACGCCGAGGGCAACCTGCTCACCCAGGGCCTCATGTACAAGGGCGACCCGGTCGACCCGCAGACGCCGACCCTGCTCGTCGAGTCCTCCCGGGCCTACGACCCGGCCGGGCGCCTGGCGTCGGTCACCGACGCGATGGGCAACACCACGGCGTACACCTACACCGACGACGGTCTGACCTCGACGGTGAAGCGGACCAGCGCCGACGGCCAGAGCACCTACGTGCTCGAGTCGGACAGCTACGACGCGGCCGGCAACCTGCTCTCACAGACCACGGACAACGGCGAGAACGTCACCAAGTACACGGTCGACGCCGCCTCCAGGACCACCTCCACCGAGGAGGACCCGACCGGTGTGGACCGGGTGACCACCGTGTCGTACACGCCGAACGACGAGGTCGCCACCGAGAACGACCACGACGCCTCGGGCTACGACCGCACCACCACCAACACCTACGACGACATGGGCAACCTGCTCAGCGAAACGCTGTACGGGGACGCGTCGGGTCACCCGGCGGGCTGGTGGAAGCTCGACCAGTCGTCCGGCACGTCCGTCACGGATGCCTCCGGCACGGGCAACACCGGTCGGGCCACGGGTGTCACGTGGAGCGACAGCGCCGCGACCTTCGACGGCACGACCTCCACGGGGATCGCCACCAACGGTCCGGTGCTGGACACCACCACGTCGTACACGGTCTCGGCGTGGGTGAAGATGAGCTCGCTGCCGACGCACAACGCGGCGGTGGTCGCGCAGACCGGCACCACGAACAGCGCGTTCGCGCTGGAGTACAACTACACGCACAGCAACGCGCCGCTGTGGGGCCTCGTCGACACGAGCAAGGACGCGGCCAGCCCGACGTTCCCGGCGGCGTACTCCTCCGGCGCGCCGACGAGCAACACCTGGACGCACCTGGTCGGTGTGTACGACTCCACCACCGGCGCGATGAAGCTGTACGTCAACGGCGCCCTGTCCGGCTCGGGCGGCACCAACACCACGCCCTGGGCGGCCACCGGCCCGCTCACGATCGGCCAGGACAAGTGGGCCGGCGCCGCCGACGACCCGCTGCCCGCTTCCGTCTCGAACGTGCAGGTCTATCAGCGCGTACTGTCGGCCTCCGAGGTCTCCTCGCTGTACGGCAAGGGCCGCACCGGCGGCACCGTCGGCTCCTCGGACGCGCAGACCACCAAGTACACCTACGACAAGAGGGGCCTGCCGACGTCCATGACGGACGCCGAGCAGCACACCACCGACTACTCCTACGACGAGGCGGGCAATCTCGCGGTCACCACCGCGCCCGCCGTCCAGGCGGAGCCGGACGGCACCACGGCCTCCACCGTGCGCCCGGTCACCACCAGCGGCTTCAACACCTTCGGTGAGGCCGTCGAGGAGCAGGACCCGAACGGCCTGGTCACCACCACGGCGTACGACGCCGAGGGCAACAAGGTCTCCGCGACCCTGCCGCCGTACACCCCGGCGGGCGGCTCGACGGCCAACGCGGGTACCACCGTGTACACGTACGACAGTGAGGGCAACCAGACCTCCGTCACCACGCCGGGCGGCAAGACCACCTCGTACCTCTACGACCAGATGGGCAACCTCGCCCAGACGACCGCACCGGACGGGACGAAGACGCACGCGACGTACGACGCGGACGGCGACCGGCTGTCCGCGACGGATCCGACCGGCGCCCAGACCCAGGCCACGTACGACTTCCTGGGCCGGCAGCTCACCCAGACGACGCTGGAGCGCTACCCGTCGACGAAGACGCTGACGACCACCAGCTCGTACGCGGTCACGTCCGGCAACCCCTACGGCGCGCACCTGGCCTCGGCCACGTCGCCGGGCGGTGTGACCACGTCGTACGGCTACAACCGGACCGGTGACGTCACCTCGGTCACGGACGGCGCGGGCGACACCACCCGCTACACGTACGACTTCATGGGCAATCGTCAGAAGACGATCCTCGCCGACGGAACGTCCACCGAGACGGACTTCAACGCCTCCGGCGACCCGGTGGTGACGAAGCAGTACGACGCCGGTGGCACGAAGCTCTGGGAGACCGACCAGCAGTACGACGGTGTCGGCAACCTGACCGCCTCCACCGACGCCAACGGCCACACCAGCCACTTCACCTACGACGCGGCCGGTACCGTCACGCAGGAGACCCAGCCGGTCGACGCCTCGACGTCGATCACCACTACGTTCGGCTACGACGCCGCGGGCAACCGCACGCGCTTCACGGACGGCCGCGGCAACTCCTGGCGGTACACGTACACGCCGTGGGGCCAGCAGGAGAAGGTGATCGAGCCGACCACCGCCAAGTACACCTCGGCGGCCGACTCGACGACGACCTTCGCCTACGACGCGGACGGCCGGCTCACCAACGTGACGCTGCCCGGTGGCGTGACGACGTCGATGACGTACGACTCGCTGGGTCAGCTGAAGTCGATGTCCGGCCAGGGCGCCGACGCGGCCTCCGCGACACGGCACTTCACCTACGACGCCGACGGCCGGGTGCTGTCCGCGGACACCGACGAGGCGGGCATCGCCGGAGCGGTGGACCACCAGGCGGCCACCCACGCCGCGTTCACCTACGACGACCGCAGCGATGTGCTGACGGCGTCGGGCTCGGGCGGCTCGTCCAGCTTCGCCTACAACAACGACGGCCAGATGACGTCCCGCACGGACGCGGCGGGCACGACGACGTACGGCTATGACACGGCCGGCCGCCTGTCGTCCCTGAACGACGCCACGACGGGCACGCAACTTACGTACGGCTACGACAACCTGAACCAGCTGAAGACGATCAAGTACGGATCGACGGGACAGACCCGCACCTTCGGCTACAACAGCGCGCACGAGCTGACCAGCGACACCCTGGTGCAGGGCGCAACGACGCTTGCGAGCTTCGCCTACGGCTACGACAACAACGGCAACCTGACGTCGAAGACGACGACGGGCGTGTCGGGTGCGTCGTCGAACACCTACACCTACGACTGGGCCAACCGCCTGACGTCGTGGAACAACGGCACGACGACCACGCAGTACGCGTACGACGCCTCGGGCAACCGCATCCGCAACGGCTCGAACGTCTACACGTACGACGCGCGGGACGAGCTCACCTCGGACGGCGTGCACAGCTACGACTACTCGGCGCGCGGCACGATGACGCAGGAGTCGTCGGCCTCCGGCACGACGGCGTACAAGACGGACGCCTTCGGCGGCCAGGTCGTCGCCGGTCAGCAGTCGTACACCCTGGACGCGCTCGGCCGGAACATCTCCGACCGTGACACGGGCACCGGCATCACCCGGACCTTCGCCTACTCCGGCGCTGACAACACGATCGCCTCGGACGGTGACTACACCTACGGCTACGACCCGGAAGGCGGCATCGTCGGCATCAAGCCGACGGGCGGCAGCGGTGCCCTGGCCCTGACGGACCAGCACAACGACGTGGTCGGCACCTTCACCTCGGGTGCCACCTCGCTGGCCGGCTCGGTGTCGTACGACCCGCTGGGCAAGGTGGTCTCGCCGACCGACACGATCACCGGCCACCTGGGCTTCCAGTCCGGCTGGACCGAGCCCGGCACGGGTGACGTCGGTACGGCGTCACGCTGGTACAACCCGGGTACGGGCCAGTTCCTGAACAAGGACAGCGTCTCGCTGGACCCGGTGCCGAACTCGGTGGCGGCCAACCCGTTCGCCTACGTCGACGACAACCCGCTGGCGGGTACGGACGACTCGGGTCACTGCTCCTGGTACGACGTGGTGTGCGGGGTCAAGAAGGTCGCCCACCATGTGGCGCACGCCGTCAAGCACGCCGTCCACAAGGCCTACCACGCGATCAAGCACGTGGCCCGCAGGGTGGTCCACGCGATCAAGCACGCGGCCCACAAGATCGCGCACCGGGTGCGGGACGTGTACCGCGCCACCGTGCGGGTGGTCCGGCGCGTCTACCACTACGCGGCCAGGCACGTCAGACGCATCTATCACCGAGTGGTCCATGCGGTTCACTCCGCCTACCACAGGATCTCGCGCGTGGTACACCGTGTGGTGCACGCGGTGAAGAAGGCGGCGAAGAGGATCGTCCACGCCGTGAGGAAGGCCGCGCACGCGATCGCCCACGCGGCCAGGACGGCCTACCACGCCACCGTCAAGGCCGTGAAGTCGGCGGCGAAGTTCGTCAAGCACCACGCCGCGGCGATCACCTCCTTCGTGGTCTCCACTGCGGTGTTCGCCGGCTGTGAGGCGATCACCGGCGGCGTCGGCTCGATCGGCTGCGCGGCCGCCGCGGGTGCGGCGGGCTCGCTGGTCGAGCAGGGCTTCAAGTGCGCGGAGAACGGCGGCGGCGACTGCAGCGTGGGCGCGTTCGCGGGCTCGGCGGTCACGGGCGCCGTGGCCGGTGCGGCCGGCGGCATCCTCGGCAAGGTCGGCGGCTCCCTGCTGGCCAAGGCGGCCCCGAAGGCGATGAAGGTCGTGGGCGGGCTGTTCGGCAAGGGCGTGACCGACGCCGAGGAGACAGCGGCGGCGGATGCCACGGACGGGGCGGCTTCGACTGCGGAAGCGGAAGGGGCCGGGACGAAGGCTCAGTCGCATTCCGACGACGCGGGCGGTGCCGGCGAGGAGTCCGGCCCGAGTTGCCGGATCCCCAGGAGACTGCCGCACAGCTTCACCGGTTCCACCCAGGTGCTGATGGCAGACGGCACGACGAAGGCCATCGACCAGATCAAGGTCGGCGACACGATCGCCAACTCGGTTCCGGGTGCCGCGGGTACAGAGGCGCACAAGGTCACCGACGTGATCGTGACGCACACGGACCACGACTTCGTGGACGTGACGATCAAGCGGTCTGGGAAGACCGGTGCCAAGTCGATGGTCAAGTCCGTGGCCAAGAAGGCGGCCCGCAAGGCGGTCTTTGGCCTGGCGGCGTCGGCCGCGATCCTTGGCGCGCTGTCGGCCGGTCACGGCCACGGTGAGGCACACCAGCCGGCGACGGCGCCGGTGGCGGCAGTCAGCCCGGCGGCGAATGGTTCGCACGACGCACAGCTGACGACCACCTTCCACCACCCCTTCTACGACGAGACCCAGTCGGCTTTCGTCGAGGCCAAGGATCTGAAGGCGGGCGACGTCCTCCAGACGCCGACGGGCACGGCCCAGGTCACCGGTGTCCGCCTGTACCACGCGAACACCACGACCTATGACCTCACGATCGGCACCCTCCACACGTACTATGTGGAAGCGGGGGACACCCCGGTCCTGGTCCACAACTGCGGCGAAGACGACGACGTTCACCTTGAACTCAACGCGAAGCCTGAATGGTCCAAGACCCAGGTCGACGAGGCTCAGGAGAAGGCTGACTATCTCGACGGAATCGCCAAGGAAGGAGATCTCCGGAAGACGCCGGCGGTGCGTGTGGAAAAGGGATCCGCGGCGGGACGCCTCCGGAAGGCCGGAGTTGACGTGCCCGAGGGTTACCACGGCGATCACATGCGTGATCTCCAGCTAGGCGGGGAAGACGTCATCGAGAATTTGTCTCCCCTGGAGGGGCATGTGAACTCGACTCTGGGTGCGCAGATTGCTGCACAGCTCAGAAAGTACCCGATGGGTACACGTATCTGCGGTGTAACTCTAAAAAAGGTTTGCTAGTGTACGAGCGATTTCTGTCCGCTTTCTCCCCGGCGTCGGAGGGAAGTGTCGAGCCTTCCGCGGTCGAGGCAGTGGAAAATGCTCCCGGACTTGCCGAGCTTCTGGAGCTCGCCGCAGGCCTGGATTTCGGCGGAGGGCTGGTGCGGGTACACTCGCGGGATGAGGCGGATCAGGTGCGACTGCTGGCCGCCGAGGCATTCCCGGAGTTCGCCGAGGTCATCATTCCGATCGCAGAGGATTGGCTGGGTCGCCAGTTCTGTATCGACGCCAAGCGGACCACCGGTCCTCGAAAGCGGCTGCTGCTTCTCGAACCCGGATCCGGCGAGGCGTTCGATATCGACTGCGGAATCCCGGAACTATTCGACATCGAATTCGTCAACGATCCGGACACCTACCTGGCGCTGGACCTCTTCAGAGAGTGGAGGGCGGCGGGTGGCGCTGCACCACAGAAGGGTCAGTGCGTGGGCTTCAAGGTCCCGTTGTTCCTCGGTGGCAGCGGCAGCGTGGCCAACCTCGAGCTTTCCGATCGGGACGTGTACTGGTCACTGATGGGTCAGCTGCGCACGCAGACGCGAGATCTCCCGAACGGCACTCAGATCGGGGGAGTCGAGATTCAGAGGCCGCCGACGGAGTGACAGGTCGGTGCCCTCTGATGGTGCGTAGTCGAACATAGCGGGTAGTGGGTCGGCGCAACCGTGTCGGCCCACTTCGTGCTGTTCTTGCTGGCGACGTGCTATCGGTGAGCACCCCTAACCCCGCGCGCCGAACGGCACTGGACCTGCGATGGCCCGTGATGGGCACCGCGTCTCTGGGGCTGCTGGCTTCGCCGCGGTATGCGATCTTGGAATCCGTACCCTTTGTGTCAGGCAGTCCATATGTCGCAGTGAATGCGGTTGTCTCGACCGTGGATATGCACCTGATGGGCGACGAGGGTGAGGCGCCTCTGTCGAAGTCAGGCCGCCCTGATTTTCGCGAACTTACCCGTCGGCGAGTTCCCCGTTACACGTTTCATGCTTCGGGTCGGGGCCGCGCACCTGGCTTTCGTCGAGCAGGTAAAAACCGTTATCTTCTGATGGCGCGTGAGCGGGAAGCTTCCCGCCCCCGAACCACCGGCCAGAGCTCTCCGAAAGGGACAACGGATGAGGACCGCTATCATCTATAGGTCGGCCGCGCTGTGGCCGAACGTCGTACGGGCCGCGCTCACCGCGCTGCCCGTCGTCAGCTTCGGCCTCCTCTGCCCCGTGCCCTCCCTGGTAATGGCGCTACGGCGACGTGGACGCGCCGACTGGTGGGCTTTCGCGGTCTTCGGTGCCGTGCTCGTGGCCTGGGTCACCGAGCTGGCACTGACCCCCGAGGACACCCACGGACTGCTGTTCGCGGCTGATCTGCTGTTGATCCTGCTGTCCACGGTGGGAGCCTCAGCGCACGCCTGGACCGCTTGGGCTCGGCGGTCCGACCACCGCTGAGACGGAGTACGGCAAGAACGACCGCTGAGCCCAGGCACAGCGGGGTTGAGCCCGGGGCACAGCAAGAACCGGCGTCCGACGCTGGCGCACGGCAAGAGAGCAGGTAGGACATGACCAAGCAGGTCCGGCAGGTATCACAGGGGCGCCCCACGCAGGACAAGCAGCGGGCCACGGGCGCCCGGCTGGCGGTGGTGGGGCGGGCCGCCGTCGCCTGGCTGCGCTCAGTGCGCGGGCGCACCATCGCGCTCGCGGCGGGCGCGGTGGCCGTCGTCGGCGCGCTGCTGGTGACCGGCTTCTTCCTCTTCTCATCCGATGACCGGCCGCCGATCCCCGACACCCGGGCCCGGCACTACACCGAGACCGACGCCTGCCTGCTCACCGACAAGGACGGCATCGTCGGTCACACGGCTGCCACGGTCTGGCAGGGCATGCAGGACGCCTCCCTCAAAACCCATGCCCGGGTCAGCTACACGCAGGTGACCGGGGAGCAGAGCGTCGGCAACGCGCGTCCGTTCCTCAACGGGATGCTGCAGCGCTCCTGTGAGGTCGTGCTGGCCGTCGGCCGGCCCGAGGTGACGGCGGCGGCCGGCACCGCACCGCACTACGGGAAGGTCGACTTCGTGCTGGTCGGCGGCGGTCACGACGGCGGGAACGTGAGCACGGTCGGCGTCGGCGACGGGCTGCGCGCCGACGTGGCCGCGGCCGTCGAACGGGCGGTGAACGACCGGAGCTGAGCGGCGGTGCCGGAGGAGTCTGTCGAACGAGCGGTGAACTCGGGCTGGTCGGGTTACTGACGGGCCGCTGAGAGTCGGCCGTCGAAGGTGATGTCGAAGGCCTTCGGCGCGGTCTTCCGGCGCACGGTCCGGCGGGCGTCGCCCTTGCCGGTGAGGGGCGAGCGACATGATGGCCATGGAGACGCATCGCAGGGCGGCCTGCTCGTAGGGGAAGTGCCGGCGCGCCTTGACCGCTCGCCGGAATCCGCGCGTTGACCGACTCGATCGCGTTGCCCCGGCCGGCGACGTTCGTGCCGACCGTGCTCACCATGCCGGTGCCGGCGTGGCTGATCCACCGGTTCGCGGAGAAGCCGTTCGGTCCGCGCCTGTGGCGCGCGTTCAAGCCGGTGCCGGCACCGGTCAGCCGATCCCGTAGCGCGCCCCGATGCCCGCGATCACGACCGCCAGGCCCTCCTCGAACTGGCGGTCGTAGTCGTCGAAGAGCATCTCTCCGGCCGCCGCCGCGAGCGGGAACCCGGCCAGCCGCCGGGAGCGTTCCCCGATGTCGTACCCCTCCCGGCGCTCACCGGGCAGCGGTCGCACGCCCTGCTCCTCGGTGACGAAGCCGACCGTGTACACGTTCGCCGTCCGGCCCGCGTCGACCGCCTGGACGAGGGTGAACCCGGCCTGGGTGAACAGCCGCAGGTCGGCCTCCAGGGCGGGGGCGTGGTCGACGCCGGTGAACCGTGACCCGCTGAAGACCCTGGCGCCGTCGCGATGGGCCAGCAGAGCGGCCCGCAGCGCACGGTTGATCTTCCGCAGCCGCTCCTGCCAGGTGTCGTCCGGATCGAGCGCGGTGCCGACGACCATCCGCCGGTACATCTCGGTCGCCATCTCGTCCAGAAGTGCCTGCTTGTCCGCGAAGTGCCAGTACAGGGCGGGCGCCTTCACGTCCAGTTCCCGAGCGATGGCGCGCAGGGTCAGCCCTTCCAGACCGACTTCGTTCAGCAGTCGCAGCGCGGTGTCCGCGACCCGGCGGCGGTCCAGGGGGGCGCGTTTCTGGGGGCTCACGCTTGACAGCTTAACAGCGTTAAGGGCACGCTCGTCGTCGACGGAACTTAACGGCGTTAAGGAGGTTTGCGGTGGATGTTGTGATCGTGGGTGCCGGCCCGACCGGACTGGCCCTCGGTATCGACCTGGCCCGGCGGGGCGTGGCGGCACTGGTGGTGGAGCGGGCAGACGCCCTGTTCCCCGGCTCGCGAGGCAAGGGCCTCCAGCCACGCACCCAGGAGGTCTTCGACGACCTGGGGGTCCTGGCCGCGATCCGCGCGGCCGGCGGTTCCTACCCGGTCCGGATGATCTGGCGGGACGGTGAACGGCTCGGCGAGGAGCCGATGTTCGATCCGGTGGAGGCCGACGAAGGCACTCCCTGCACCGATCCGCTGATGGTCCCGCAGTGGCGCACCCAGCAGGTGCTCCACGCCCGGCTGCTGGAGCTGGGCGGCCGGGTCGCCTTCGGCCGCGAGGTGACGGGCGTGACTCAGGACACCGAGGGCGCCACGGTGGAGTTCGCCGACGGTACGGCACTCCATGCGCGGTACGTGGTCGCGGCCGACGGCGGTCGCTCGGTGATCCGCCGGGCCCTGGGCGTCGGTATGACCGGGGCGACCGTGGATCCGGCGCCCTTCATGGTGGCGGACGTACGGGTGCGGGGCCTCGACCGGGACCACTGGCATGTCTTCCCGGCGGCCGACGGCACCGGCGTCATGCTCTGCCCGCTCCCCGGCACGGAAGAATTCCAGCTGCAGGCGCGCTGCGCGGACGGCACCGCGCCCGAACTGTCCCTCGACGGCATCCGCGAACTGGTGGCAGCGTCCACGCACCTGGACGCCGAGGACGTCACCGAGCTGCGCTGGGCGTCGGACTTCCGGCCGCGCGCCGCCCTGGCCGACCGTTTCCGGGTGGGTCGGGTCCTGCTCGCCGGGGACGCGGCCCATCTGCACTCCCCGGCCGGCGGCCAGGGCCTCAACACCAGCGTGCAGGATGCCTACAACCTGGGCTGGAAGCTGGGCGCGGTACTGCGCGACGGGGCACCGGAGGCGCTGCTGGACACCTACGAGGAGGAGCGGCGGGCGAACGCGGCGGCGATGCTGGACCTGACGACGGGGGTGCACCGGGGCGAGGTGCGGCGGGGGCGGGCCACGGTGCAGCTCGAGCTGGGCTACCGGGAGTCGTCGCTGAGCGTCGAGACCCGAGGGGACGGTCCCGGGATTCGGGCGGGCGACCGGGCCCCAAACGGCACGGTGGACGGCGTCCGCCTCTTCGACGCGTTCCGGGGGCCGCACTGGACGCTGCTGGGCGCATCGGCGCCGCGGCCGGACATACGGGCCCTGCCCGCCGCCCCCGGTTCATACGGTTCGGGTGTCTTCCTGGTCCGGCCCGACGGCTACGTCGGCTGGGCGGGCGAGACCCCGGACGGCCTGTCCGCCTATCTCCCCCGCGTCGGTCTCTAGCCCATCTCTAGACCTTCTCTAGACCCTGACCCCCTCCCGCGCGCCTGCCGGCGCCAGTTTCACCACCGGTTTCCGCAGTGTGCGCGGTCGGCTGCGATTCGATGCGAACAGTGCAGGAATCCGGGCAGCGCGGAGGCGGCCGATCACGGCTGAGGACCCCGGGCGCCGAGGCGCTTCACACCGTGGCGGTCGGCTGCCCGGACAGCGTCGCCGGGTACGAGCCCGCTGACTGTCCCTGTGCGTCCTTTCCGCCTGTCCCGGCAGGATGCCTACGGGGATGGGGGCTTACTACTTGGATTCGACTCGTCCTACCGCGCCGGAGCCGGTCGTCAGTGCCTCGCACCCGGTCTGCCAGGTGAGGGCGCCGGGGTGAAGCCGGGTGTGGAGGTAGGCGCCGCGGTGAGCCGGGCGGGCGCGGCGACTCGCTCGGGGTTCTCGTCCGTGGCTCGGCGGCGTCGTATCCGGCGATGCCGCCGAGACCGTGCTCCGCGTCGGACAGGGTGAGCAGGGTCTTGGGGCCTGGGGCGCGGGTTTCCGGCAGCATGGTGCTGAGGCCCGCTCGATCCGGCGGGCGCAGATCCGCACGGCGCGGTATACAAGCACGGGGCCTCGCGGCGCGCCTACGATGTGTCGCTGCACTTCCTGGTTGCTGCGGGCGGCTGGAGCAGTGGCGGAACCAACGAACCAGGAAACGTCGAGGCAGGTGGTGGCGGATGCAGTGGCGCGAGTATGCCGAGCAGATGGCTCGGCTCGCGCGGGATCTGCTGGCCCAGGACTCGGTCCAGGCGACGCTGGATGAGGTCTCGGCGTCGGCGGTCGCGTTGGTGGAGGGCTGTGATGCGGCAGGGATCCTCGCGGTGCGCAAGGGCCGGGCCGTGACCCTGGCCGCCTGCGGGGAGATGGTCCGCGAGTCCGACCGGCTCCAGGCCGAACTGGGCGAGGGCCCGTGCTTCGATCTCGCCCGGCGTGCGGGCGGTGAGCGCGTGTACCGGATCGCGGACATGGCCCAGCCGCAACCGGCCTGGGAACGGTTCGCCGAGGGGGCCCGCAAGCTGGGCATCGGCAGCATGACCGGGGTGCTCCTCTACACCGACAACGAGGACTTCGGCGCGCTGAACCTGTACGCACGCCACCGCGGAGCGTTCAGCAAGGACATCGAGACCGCCGGCTGGCTACTGGCCTCGCACGCCGCCGTCGCCCTGTCCAGCGCCCGCACCATCGACCAGCTCGAGCACGCCCTGGAGACCCGGCACGCCATCGGCGAGGCCATGGGCATCCTCATGGAACGCCACCAACTGAGCGAAGACGACGCCTTCAACGTGCTGCGCCGCATCTCCCAGCACCACAACGTCAAAATGCGGGACCTGGCACAGGAGATCAGGAGCGGACGCACCGACCCAGCCTGATCACCAGCTGTCCTGCGCGTGCAGGGGCGGCTCCGCCGAAGCCGCGAGGGCGCTGGGGCGCTGGGCGGGCAGGCGACGGGCGGATGCCACCCGCCCGACCCGCGGACAACCCACACGGGGGAACGGGCCTTGGGGGCGAAGTCACCAGCCCTTGAATCACAGCGTCTCCTGAGCGTCATGTGTCACAGCCGCAGGATGAACCGGACCACGCTCAGGGAGTCGGGGACAAGCGGGGGAGCGGTGTTCTCGGCCCGGGACAGCCGGGACGGTGCGGATCAGGCTGCTTCGCGTCGCCGCAGGAGCCGGCCCGTACCGGTCAGCCGGAACAACCGGTCGACAGCCGGAGTGACCGGCCCCGCTACGGAAAAGCGCACCCCGGCATCCTCAAAGTGGCTGCGTGCTGCGAGAAGGACGCTCAGCCCGGCGCAGTCGCAGAAGTCGACCTGGCTGAAGTCGGCCTCCACCCAGCGAGCACCGCCGAGCATCGCGGCCCCGAGCTCGTCCCCGAGTCGGGCCGCGGTGAGATGATCCACCTCGCCTGCCACCGACACCACCGTCCGGCTGTGCCGGCTGGTGGTGGCGAGGCGCAGCCGCTCGCCGAGCGGGTCGTCAGCATTGCTGTCCACCCCCTCAGCGTCCCGGTTGTACGCACGTGACGTCAAAGGCCGGTCTTCGTGCGGATGTCCGAGGCAGGCATCCCCGTGCGAGGCGCACCGTTGGTGGGCGGGCTGGGCTTCCAGGAGGACGTGAAGCCGCCGGGCGCGAGGGGTCATCATGAGGCCAGGCCGTCGGACGTGTGCCTCGCCTGGGCCCCCGGACCAGGAGCGGAGGCACCTCCGCCCGCCCCAGTCGGCTCACCGTGGATCCCGAGATGATCTCGAAGCCCTGGCAGGGTGGGGACGGCGACTGGTTCGGACCGTCGCTTGCGTGGGAGGCCGTCGAGGAGAAGCTGCCCGCCTGCCTGGTAAACGTCGGGCTCGCAGGAGGCCGCCGACCGCGGTGCTCACCCCTGAATCGGTCTCCGGCAATGCCCCGCCCCGCCCGTCGGCGCAGAATCGAAAAGAGGCGGAGAGCCTGCGGTGCACCGCACTCGCGTATGAATCCGGCCGGATCCACCGTGAGGAAGGGCCACCATGTCATGCCGCACAGACGGCCAAGGCGCAGCGTACGGTCCATCGCGCGTGGGCTGACCGCGCGAGCCGCGAGCCGGGTGGGAGGCGCCAGGTACCTGAAGCCCATGGCGCTGCTCGCCGGGGTGGTCAGCCTGGAAGGCGTGGACAAGGGCACGTTGGCGGTCAACGCGCGCAGCCTGGAGCACACCTTCGGAATCGGCCACGCCGGTCTCGGCCTGCTCGCCTCGATCACTTCTTTGACGGGCGCAGTTTTCACCATGCCCGTCGGAGTCCTGACCGACCGGGTCGTCCGCGTCCGTCTGCTCGGCGGCAGCATTCTGCTGTGGGCCGTGGCGACCGGACTGTCCGCGGCGGCGCCGTCCTTCACCTGGCTCGTCGTGACCCGGGCCGCGCTGGGCGCCGTCACGGCGACAACCGGTCCTACGGTCGCCTCCCTCGTCGGCGACTTCTTTCCGGCGTCCCGACGGGCACAGTTGTACGCCTTCATCCTGATGGGGGAGTTCCTGGGCAGCGGTCTCGGCCTTGTCATGACGACCGCCCTTGCTTCGTTCGGGTCCTGGCGGCTCTCCCTCGCCTGGCCCGCTGTTCCCGCGGTCCTGTTGTCACGGCGCGTGTGGCGCACCCGCGAGCCACCCCGGGGAGGCTGGCGGGTTCCGGCCCCGAACACCAACGCCAGAGAGGATGATCGCTCCTGCAAGCCGGTGTCCAACCCCGGGCGCACCGGCGCCGCCGCCCGTGACAGGGCCGATCGCCCGGTCGTCGACAACGAGGTTCCCCCGCGCCGGACCGCGGTCCTGCGGGAGGATCCCCGGCACATGCCGGTGTCCAGGGCGTTCCTCTACGTCCTGCGGATCCCCACCATCCTGATCATGATCACGGCGTCATCCCTGGCGCACTTCTTCTTCGCCGGCGTACACACGTTCGGCGTGCTCTTCTCCACGCAGCAGTACGGCATCAGCCAAGCGGCGGCCAGTGCGGTGGCCCTGGTCATCGGCGCCGGCGGCGTCATCGGCCTGTATCTCGGTGGTCACCTGGCCGACCGGCTGCTGCGAACCGGCCACCTGAACGGACGCATCATCGTCCCGGTGCTGTCGCTGCTCGTCTCCCCGCTGGTACTCGCGCCCGCGTTCCTCATCACCTCTCCCCTGGCGGCAGTCCCTCTCCTGTTCGTGGGCGGCATCACGGTGACGGCCACCAACCCGCCCCTCGACGCAGCGCGTCTGGATGTCGTTCCGTCGGGCCTGTGGGGGACGTCGGAGTCGGCGCGGACCGCCGTGCGCACGCTCGGAGAACTCGCGGCGCCCCTGCTGTTCGGTTACACGGCCGCCAGTCTTTTCCCCAGTCACGGCCTGAGGTGGACGTTCCTGCTCTGCCTGGTGCCGCTCACCGCCGCGGGGCTGCTCGGCCTCCTGGCCCTGCGCACCTACCCCCGAGACGTGGCCACGGCCGTCGCCTCGGACAGGACCGGCCAGGCGACGGGTGGGCGCTGACGCGCCGGCCCACTGACAGTCAGGCGCAAAACGGTGGATAAGGGTGCCACGGACCATCCGCGCGACATGCCGGCCTTCTGCGAAAGCACCCCCTGCTGTCAGCGGGGCTACCGGGCGGGCGGCGGCCGCATTGGCAGCAGTGGAACAGACCAACACCGGCGCACCACTGCGGCGGCACACATAGAGCCCGCCGGTATGCCTTCCGTAGCCCGGGGGGACGATACCGATCGATACCGCTGGAACACCGACAGTGAACGGTGAACCAGCGATCGTCCTGTCCTGTTGCATCTTCGGCTTCTTCAGGGGAGGGATGAGGGAAGGGTCCACCGGCGCGCTGTGCTCCGCCGCCTTGGCTGCTGGGACAGCAGCCAAGGCCATCAGCACTGCGTCCTGGTTCTGTGTGACGAGCACGGAAGGCGTTTGCGTCATGGACAGACGCAGACGCGCGCCCTCTTCTCCGCCGTGCGCGGGCGGCGCGTCCGCGTTTTGCTGGAAGGGCGGGCATGGGCGTGTCCTGCTGCACCGCCTGCCAGGGGAGTGCTCGCAGGCAGACCGGAAGGAGTCAATCGCCATGACCGAATTCCAGGGACGCGAGCCGCGTCCGGGAGCGTCGGCTTCCAGGGGTCAGGGACCGGAGTCGGGGCCGCCTTCGGGCCCCGCGACGGATGACGCGGCGGAATACGAGGAGTGGCTCGGTCGCAGCCGAGTGATGCTCACCCCCATCGCCGCCCCGTCGATTCTGGGACTGTTCGGCTACGCGGCGTCCACCTTCATGGTGGCGTCGAACCTGGCCGGATGGTGGGGCAACAGACTCTTCTCGCCGATCATCCTGGCGCCGCTGGTCATCTTCTTCGGCGGTGTGGCCCAGCTCGCCGCCGGCATGTGGGCCTACCGGGCGCGGGACGCCGTGGCCACGGCCATGCACGGCACCTGGGGAGCCTTCTGGCTCGCCTGGGGCATGATGCAGCTCATGGTGGCCGGTGGTCTGCTGCCGCTCGGCACCACCGGTAACCAGGCGTTCGGCTTCTGGTGGATCGGACTCGCCGTGGCCACCCTGTTCGGGGCGCTCGGAGCGCTGGGCCGGAACCTGGGAATGTTCCTCACCCTCATCCTCCTGGCCTCCGGGTCCGCGTTGCTGGCCGTGGGCATCCTCATCACGGCGAGCGGTGTGATCACCGCCGGCGGGTGGGTGCTGGTCGCCTCCTCGGCCGCCGCGTTCTACACGGCGGGCGCGATGATGCTCGAGGAGTCCTTCGGCGGGCGGGTCATCCTGCCACTGGGCCGCTGGAGCCTGCGGGGCAACCTGCCCGGTCACCGGATGACACGCCCCATGGAGTACGCCGCCGGCATGCCCGGACTCAGGGCCGGCCAGTGAGCGGCCCCGAGTCCGGGTCCGGGTCCGGGCGGGGAGCGCATCGCGCACTTGCCGCCCGGGCGCAGCGGCCGCGCGCCGGGGACGTCAGCCCCAGGTGCCCTGAACCCCGCCTCCCCGCGCTTACGAAGAAACAGGGCGTCGCCCAGGCGTCTCAGGCGCTGTGTGCTCGAGCTCATCACGCGGGCGAGGGGGCGAGGTGACGCTTCAGGCACCTGGTGATCACCCGCTTCCCTCGGCCTTCAGTGGTGCGTCGTTGCAGGTAGGTGCGGGTCTCGGGGCGGCAGCGGAGACGGGTGAGGACGACACGGAACAGGGCGGCGTTGGTTTGGCGGTTGGCGCCGCGGTTGAGCCGGCGCTGTTGGTCTTGCCGGAAGACATCCCCACGGGCTGACTCCGCACAGGGCGGCAACCGAGCAGGTCCGCAACACCGCGCCTGATCTGCTCGACTTGTTCGACGTCGGCCAGGACTCCGACGTCAGCTTGCTGATCGCGGCCGGAGACAACCCCGACCGCCTGGCCAGCGAAGCGGCGTCGCGTTGATGACCTTCTCCAGATCGCTGATCTCGGCGTTCAGGTTCTGGATCCGGCCGGCCAGGATGCTGAGCCTGTGCGCGACGGCCCTTGCCACCCCGGCGTGGAGCTCGGCGCCAAGGGCTGTGCAACGCGTCACGAGCCGGTGGGTGGTAAGCCCGGATAGCGCCTCCCGCAGTGCGGGCTCAGCGTTGACGAGTATGCCCTGAGCTGGTTGATTGCCTGGGTGCGGGCCTTGAGGGCGGACCCTTTGACGATCTCGAAGACGCGAAGCATCTCCACGGCGCCCTCCCCGGTCCTCGGGGTGACGCGGCCCGGCCGGAGATGACGGCAGGAAGGCCTGGGTGCAGGCGATGTCGTCAGCACCGCCGGCGCCCTGGTAGGCGTCGACGACAGGGTGGCGAAGCGATCGCTCAGCCACTGTCCGTTCAGCGGCTCCAGGGCCGCCGCCACCGCGCGGACCTGGTCAGCAGTGACATGGCAAACGATGTAGGTGTCGCCTTCGTGTAGTGGCACTCCACCGAGGATGACGCGGGACAAGGGAAAACGCCGTTGTCGAAGGCGAGTGTCGCCGTCTGTGAAGCAGCGGTGCACGGAGGCGCGGTCACACGGTGGCCCTGCTCTGTGCCTGCTCGAACTCGGTCAGGGCATCGCCTCCGGTGCTCCAGGGCCAGCTGGTGACCGTGCCGTGGAGTGCCTCGAAGACCGGGCGGGCCTCCTGCCGGCGCTCGGCCACCGTCAGCGCGTAGGCGAGGAGGTTCAGATCGGCGAGGGCCGCGGCATGACGGAAGAACGCCGGCTGGAGCCAGGTACGGGCCGCACGGTCGAGAGCCTGAGCCGCAGGCCCCAGGGACCAGTGGTTGCGTGCCACCAGCGCCTCGATTCCGCCTCGGGCGAGGACGGCGTGGTACTGCAGGACCTGGGCGGTGAGTTCCGTTGACACGCAGGGCGCGTTGGCGGGCATGCGGGCGCACACGGTGTCGACGAACTCCAGCACCTGGATGCGTGAGCCCGCCTCCTCGGGGCTGAGGTAGCGCAGCATGCTGAGGTACGCCTCGCGGTTCCAGCGGTCGCGCGCCAGCACCTCGTTCCACACGGCGAACACTTGTGACTGTTCCCAGCGCTCGAGGCGGGACACACCCAGCAGCACCACCCAGGGAGTGGGGTCCTCCGGCGCGAGGTCGGCAGCCCGGAGACAGCTCTCGGTGACATTGGCCGCGTCCTCCAGGCCGTCGTGGGAGCGGCCCCGCACGAGCCGCGTCCACGCGTGCAGGACGAGTGCGCTCGGGTTGTGAGGATCACGTGCGGCCCAGACCGACGGCACGTAAGACAGGGACAGGTGATCCGCCAGGACGGACATACGGTGGGTACGGCGGTCCCATTCATCCGCGTCCTGGTTCATAAGGCGGGATATCTGCGCTATGCACAGGTCTGTCGTCGCGATCGCGCCGGTCTTGGTGGTCGCCAGGAGGGACTTCAGAAGTCTGCGCAGGGGCTCGTCGTCGAGTTCCGGAGCCAGTCGCGCCCTTCTGCGGCGGCTTGAGAGAAATGCCATGTCCGTAGGCTAAGGACTGCGAGCCGTCACACAAGGTGTGCGTCAAGATCGTTACCAGTTACCGTGCCGCCGGCGTCACCTGCGCGTTCGGTGAGATGCGCGCAGGCCGCGCGCAAGCGGTGCTCTCCGCCGTGCTGCTGCCGTCGGCAGGGCCGGTGACGGCACGCTGCCCCGCGGCGGGCCCGCCACCGACACGAGCGCATGGCCGGCACCTCAAGGACATCGCCGACGAACCGCCCGGTGAGGCGCAGGAGAGCCACAACGGCGAGGAGCCCCAGATCGACAAGGGCCATCCGGACGTGCTGAGAGGCGGCCTGGAAGGATGTCGCAGTGCCCAAGCCGTATCCCAAGGAGTTCCGCGAGGACGTCGTGCGAGTCGCGCGCAACCGCGAGCCCGGCGTCACGCTGGAACAGATCGCCGCCGACCTCGGCGTCCACGCGATCACGCTGTCGAAGTGGCTGCGCCGTGCCGACACCGACGAGGGCGCCAGGCCCGCAACGACGTCGGGTGA
This sequence comes from Streptomyces sp. PTL18, assembly GCF_059510295.1. Classification (NCBI taxonomy): domain Bacteria; kingdom Bacillati; phylum Actinomycetota; class Actinomycetes; order Kitasatosporales; family Streptomycetaceae; genus Streptomyces; species Streptomyces sp. PTL18. Next base: position 27,169 of record NZ_JCAJZO010000041.1, read on the forward strand.
GTCGGCCGAGCTGCGCGAGGCCCGCAAGCGGATCCGGCTGCTGGAGCAGGAGAACGAGGTGCTCAGGAGGGCGGCGGCGTATCTGCCGCAGGCGAACCTGCCGGCGAAATGATGTACCGGCTCGTCCGTGAGCCGGCCGCCGCCGCTGCCCCTTCCCGGGTGCCGGTGGCGGTGACGTGCCGGGTGCTCGGGCTGGGCCGCCGGCCCTCCTACCGGTGGCTGGACCGGCCGGTCACCGACGCCGAACTGGCCGAGGCATACCGGGCCAACGCCAACGCACACCGGCCAGCACGGCGGCCCGGATGTCGGGGCGCCATGTCGTGCGCTCCAGGGCCGGCCACGGCTCGTAGTACGGGACCTGGCCGCGGTTGCGCCGGCGCAGCTTGCCGATCCCGCCCTTGGCTCTGGCCTTGATCGCCTTCAGTACCAGGGCCAGGGCCGGGTCGGCCTCCTTTGAGCGGGGCATCGCGTCCAGGAACTCCTGACCGCTCATCGCGGTGGTGACGCCGAGGGCGGCCATCGTGGCCACGTACGCGTCCCGCAGCCGCTTGTAGCAGAAATCCAGGTGGCGGCCGGTCTGGGTGCGCACGTACGCCTCAATCGGCGCGACGTCGAAGAGCTCCTGGGCGTAGGCGACGGCCGGGCCCCTCCAAGGCTGTTCCTCCCTGGAGGGGTGCTCTCAGAAGCCGCCGTTGAGGTCGTACCAGTTCCGGTTCCACACCTGGTACTTGGCGAAGGAGCCGTTGCCGTTGCCCGCGTAGAGCCGTAGCTCGTTCGCCGTGAACGAGGCGTCGGGGTTGCGGTAACCGTCCTGAGTGGCCGCGACCAGGTCGTTGCGACCGTCGCCGTTGACGTCGCCGACGCTGATAAAGGCCGACATCTGGCTCCAGCCGCCGCCCAGGGACTTGCGGGCGCCGAAGGAACCGCGTCCGTTGCCGGGGTACAGCCACAGGGTGCCGGCGGAGTCACGGGCCAGAAGGTCGCCGTGGCGATCGCCGTTGAGGTCGCCCGGTGCGGTCAGGGCATTCATGGACTTCCAGCCACCGCCGAGGGACTTGCGGGCGCCGAAGGAACCGCGTCCGTTGCCGGGGTACAGCCACAGGGTGCCGGCGGAGTCACGGGCCAGCAGATCTCCGCGCCCGTCACCGTTCAGGTCACCGGTGGCCGTGATAGTGGCCATCGAGCTCCAACCGCCGCCGAGGGCCTTGCGCGTGCCGAACTTGCCCTGGCCGTTGCCCGGGTAGAGCCACAACTCGCCGGAGGAGTCGCGGGCGACCAGGTCTTCGGTGCCGTCGCTGGTCAGGTCGCCGTGCCGGGTGAGGGCGGTCATGGAGTTCCAGCCGCCGCCGAGCAGTGTGCCGTCCCCTGTGCCGGAGACGAACCAGAGCCGGCCGCTGCGGTCCCGGGACAGCAGGTCCGCGCGGCCGTCAGTGTTCAGGTCGCCGAACCCGGCGGCGCTCGAAGCGGGCTCCGCGTACCACTCTGCGTAGGGCGTGCCCATGCACTCCCGCTCGTTGGGAACGAACTTGATGGAGCTGATCGCCTTGTCGAGGCTTGAGTCGTAGCCGGACATGCCGTTGTCTGGCGGGGCGGGGAAGTAGGTGCCGCTGTACTTCGAGTCGCTGTAGAGGCAGGAAACGTTGGACGTGCGGTTCCAGTACGAGCGGATCCTGTTGTCCCACGTTCCCATCGTGGGCATGTCGGTGCGGGTCTTCATCATGGAGCCGGTCGCGTCTGTACTACTCCATCCGCATAGGTAGCCGGATGGGCAAGCGCTCGCCGACACGGTGGCGGCCTGCGCGGGTGCGGTGAGCGGCACTGCAGCCAGCGCCGTGCTCCCCGCGGCCACCAGCAGCCGTCTGAGACGTCTGTTCACCTGGACCCCTTCGGGGTTCTCGTTGGAGATCGAATAGGACGAGCGCACTGTATGCCTGTTCCGGGGTTCGCGGGTTCGCCCTCCCGCGTTGGTCACGGGAGGGCCGTCACCCGCCAGCCGCGTTCTCAACCCCCGCACGAGGAAGTACACCTCATACTCCTGCAGCGCTTTGCTATCTGGCCAGGTCAGAGGCGTCGTCCGGAGTGTAGTCAGCTGATGCCGAGTCAGGTGCGTCTTGCCGGACCGCTCCTTCCAACGAGTGGGCTCGTCGTCGGTGGTGGCAGTGCCGGGCGACAGCTTGGCGCCTCCGCCGCCCCAGTGGTAGACGCGCGGGGCTTTGGCTCCCTCGCCGCACGAGCGTTTCTCCCACGCCTCGTCCGGTGCCAGTGTGAACACGTGGTCGATGCGCCCGAAGCGCGGCACCTGCTGGGACTTGGGGACGGCCAGGACCTAGCCGGTGGCGGTCTCTTCCAGCATCCGGCGAAAGCGCCACTCCTGGACGTAGGCAGAGTCGGACGTCACCCAGGCGATCGGCAGCGGCGAGGCGAGCGCGCGCAGCACGATGGTCTTGGCCAGCTCTCCTTTGGTGGCGAAGGCCCGGACACCGGGGATCTTCGCGGCGCGGCAGCGTTCGCGGTCGTCGGTCCAGGACTTGGGCAAGTACGGCGCGCGGTCCACCAGGGCCCGGCCGCGGGTGGTGGCGTAGGCGGCGAAGACGCCGATCTGGCCGTTTTCGGTGCGGCCAGCGGTGCCGGATATTGGCGCTGCGCGCCCGCGGAGGTGGTGCCCTTCTTGACGTAGCCGGTGTCGTCCAGGATCAGCTCCCCGCCGCTCTCGCCGAGCTTGTCGGCGACGTATGTCTGCAGGTCGTCACGGACGGCGTCAGCTTCCCACGTGGCTCCGTTCAGCAGCCGCTGCAGGCCGTCAGGGGTCCGGTGGCCGGCGTATTCGGCCAGTTCCCAGCCGTTCTTGCGGCCGACCGGCCGAGCAGCGCGCGGATGTAGTCACGCATGCGGCGTCGCAGGTCAGCGCGGCCGAAGCGGTGGCCGCTGCGGAGGAAGAGGTCGAGTTCACGGTCCCAGGTCGCGTCCGCAGGGGCGTCGATCACGTTGGGAGACTGCCCGGATCACAGGCCGGTCAGTTCTCGATCCGCTCGTTGGAAGGGGCGGTCCGGCAAGACCGCCCCTGACTCGGCATCAGCCAACCAGACTCCGGACGACGCCTCTGACCAGGCCAGTCAGCAAAGCGCTGCTGGAGTACCAGGTCTCGCCGCCGACCGGTCGTCGGCACCGCCACCCTCCGCTTCCGAAGGGACACAGCTGATGTCGGCAGTGGCACAGCCACCTCGTTGAGCTCGAGTTGCGGCCCGGGCGGCGGCAGTACATGCGCCGCTGCCCGTATCCTCTCGACCGCGGCGCCTTGGACATGGCGCAGCCCGACCTCGCTCAGGGAGCGACATTGATTGCCTCGTCCCTGCTGGCCTCGGTCACACGCCCCGCACGGCACCATGCAGTGGCCGACCACCCGGACGCCGACCTCGATCTCCCGCACCTCTGGCCGGCTGCGCTCCCAATGCCGCTGTATTCGTGACCTCGCCAGGCCGCGGCTCAGTCCTGGCCGCCCAATACGTTCTGGTCCCAGTCGATGACCGAGCCGGTCACTACCCCGCTGCGGTCGGAGAGCAGGCAGACGACGAAGTCGGCGATCTCGTCGACCTGGCCGAGCTTGCCCATGGGCAGTGAGGCGGCGGCCTTCTCCCGCCAGTCGTCCCCCGAGCCGTGGAAGGTGCGCTGGGTGGCGTCCTCGCCCTCCGTGTCCGTCCAGCCGATGTTGAGGCCGTTGATGCGGATGCGGTCGAAGCGGTGGGCGTGGGCGGCGTTGCGGGTCAGTCCGGCCAGGCCGGCCTTGGCAGCGGAGTAGGGGGCCAGGTAAGGCGGTCCGCCGGGGCCGCAGTTGGAGTCGATGTTGACGATGGTGCCCGGCGTTCTTCGGGCCGTCATGTCGGCCACCGCCGCCTGCATCGCGAAGAACGGCGCCCGCAGGTTGATCGCCATGTGCTGGTCGAACAGCTCCGGTGTGGTGTCCAGGAGTGAGCCGCGTGATGTCAGCCCGATCGCGTTGACCAGGCAGTCGATGCGCCCGTGCGCGTTCACGGTCGGTACGACTCTATCGCGTGCCTGTGCCGGATCGGCGAGGTCTGCCCGCACGAAGTGCGTGCCCGTATCGGCGGCGAGCTTCTCGCCCATCTCGGCCCGCGGCCGGTGAAGACGACGGTTGCGCCCTCCCGTACGACCGCTCGCACGATGCCGGCGCCGACGCCCTGGCTGCCGCCGTTGACCAGGACGACCTTGTCCTGAAGAAGTGCCATGAGTGCGGTGTCCCTTTCAGCCGCGGTGGCGGTTGGTGCCGGCCTGCAGTTCCTGGCGCAGCCGGTCGGGGGCCCAGTCCTCGGTGACGGCTTGCCAGACGGTGTCCGCCTGGGAGGGCGGGGCGAGACCATCGACCGGCGGGTCGAGGTCCAGGTTGGTGGGGAAGGGGTAGCCCTCGGCGGTGGCGGCGATCACGCGGCGCAGCCAGTCCTGCGCAACCCCCTCGGCCTTGCGGCGCAGCAGCACCGGGAAGAGCGCGTTGGCCATCGCCTCGCGGTCCGCCGTCTCCATTGCACGGCCGAAGGCGGAGGAGATCTGCAGCAGGTTGGCCATGCGCCGGATGCCGGTCGAGCGGTTGTGTCCGGCGGCGTGGAAGAGCGCGGGATTGAAGAAGGCCGCGTCGCCCTTGGTCAGGGGGAGCTGGACGTGGTGGGCGTCGAAGTACTCGACGAACTGCGGGAGCCGCCAGGCCAGATAGCCCGGCTCGAACTTCTGCGAGTGGGGCAGGTAGAGAGTCGGGCCGGACTCGACGGGCATGTCGCAGTGGGCGACGGCGCCCTGGAGGGTGAGCACGGGGGAGAGGCGGTGGACGTGCGCCGGATAGGCGGCGGCGCGCTCCCGGCTGAGGAAGCCGAGGTGGGAGTCGCGGTGCACACTCTGCGCGGCGCCGCCCGGGTTGACCACGTTGACCTGCGAGGTCACCTGGTAGGCGGGGCCCAGCCAGGCCTCGGCGATCAGGGCCAGCATGTCGTTGGCGTAATAGTCGGCGAACACCTCGGGCGCCCGTACGGCTACCTTGTCCAGAGCGTTCCAGACGCGGTCGTTGGCGCCCGGCTTGGCGAAGTGGTCGCCGCGAGCGGAGCCGGCCGCGCGCTCTTCCTCGATCAGTGCCCTGAAGACAGCGGAAGCGCGGTCTACGACGTCCGCGTCGGCGAATGCGCCTTTGAGGACGACGATGCCGGGTCCATCGAGCAACGCCCGAATCAGCTCACTCTGTACCTCACGTCGGCCGCCGGACGTGGCTGTCAGGCTGCGGAGCCGGTCACTGTCGTAGAGGGGCACGTTCTGCTCGACGCGCTCTGCCAAGGGGTAGCCGGAGGCGTCGGTCTCTTGCTCGACGAGCGAGCGGAATGCGTCGAGATCGCAGTCGGCCTTGATCAGCCAAGTCCGCTCCACCGCGGTTGTGGAGGACATCCGGAGTCCTTTCGCCGTGCTTGCTTTTCTGTCAGTCTTGAGACCTCACCCCCATCATTCAATCCTCAGCATTACATCAAAAATCCATCATCACCCTCTGGAATCCGTCATGCGCCATCCCTATCCGATCAGGGAAATCGCCCGTCAGGCCGGGCTGAGCACGGCCACGGTCGACCGTGTGCTCAACGACCGGGGCAATGTGCGCGAGAGCACCGTCCGAGAGGTGCACCAGGCCATCAAGGACCTGGACCGCCAGCAGACCCAGGTCCGGATCGCGGGCCGCGCCTTCATGATCGATATCGTGATGCAGGCACCGGAGCGGTTCTCCACCGCCGTACGGGAGGCGCTGGAGGCCGAACTGCCCTCCTTGCACCCGGTCGTCGTCCGCTCGCGCTTCCACTTCCGCGAGACCTGCCCGCCCGACGAACTGACCGGCACCCTTGACAAGATCGCCAAACGCGGCACACAGGGCGTGATCCTCAAGGCCCCGGACCTGCCGGAGATCACCGGCGCCGTCGGACGCCTGACCGCGGCCGGCATCCCCGTCGTCACACTGGTGACCGACCTGCCCCACAGCGCGCGCCTGGCCTATGTCGGGATCGACAACCGCGCGGCGGGCGCCACCGCCGCCTACCTCCTTCAGCAGTGGCTCGGCGACCGGCCCGGCAACGTGCTCACCACCATCAGTCGGGGCTCGTTCCGGGGCGAGGAGGAGCGAGAGATGGGCTTTCGCGGCGCGATGCGCCTCGCGCAGCCGGAACGCTCTCTGGTGGAGGTCACCGACAGCGACGGCCTGGACGTCGCCCAGCGCGATCTGGTTCTTGAGGCGCTCAAACGCGACGAGGACATCGTCGCGGTCTACTCGATGGGCGGGGGCAACCTCGCCACCCTGGACGCCTTCGATGCCCTGGGCAGGACGTGCGCCGTGTTCATCGCCCATGACCTCGACCACGACAACACCCGCCTCCTGTGCGAACGCCGTCTGTCTGCTGTCCTCCACCACGACCTGCGCCAGGACGTGCGCCGTGCCTGCCAGACGGTCATGCGCGCCCACAAGGCACTGCCGGACGACGGGCCGACCCTTCCCTCGGCGATCCAGGTCGTCACGCCGTTCAACCTGCCACCCCACGTGACCGCCGTGCCGCTTCTGGGGTGAAGCGGCCCCTGCGGCCAGGGCTCAGTGGTCGGCCAAGGTAGTTCGGTGCGTGAGGGGCGGCATGGCCGGAAGCGGGTTGGGCCTCGCCCGCACTGCGAGGCGCTGGGGGTTCAGGACACCGGGCGGCAGGGCGATTTCAAAGTCAACGGCGCGTGGACGCCGAAGGCAGCGCACACCCGACCACGGGCGTGCGCCGTCCTTTCGCGCTTTGTGTCACCCTATTTGAGGACCGGCCACAGATAGACCATCGTGATGACGCAGCCGGTGGTCGAGAAGGCCACCCAGTACAGGCTCACCATATTGAACGGGACCTTTTCCCAGGGCTTCTGCTGCTGCTCGACGATGTCGGCCATCACCCTCTTCCGCACCGGGACCAGCATGACGACGAACGTGAGCAGGACGCAGCTGTACAAGTACAGCGTGTAGGAGAACGAATAACCCCTCGCCACGGCAGCGGGCACCAAGAAGACCAGGCCGACGAAAGGCGCGACAGAGACGCGCTGTTTCGCCTTGGGCGTGGGCATGCACCAGCGCATCGCCACCACGTAGACGATGGTGGCGGCGCCGGCGATGAGGACCCAGCCTTCCGTGGTGACATGAGTTTTTACCATGGCGTCAGATCATGCCAGGCGTCACTGACGGCGTCGCCCACGGCCTTTCCGGCGGAGACGATGGCACCGGTGGCCGGTGACAGGGCCGCCGTACCTACGCACTGGATCTGGGCTCCGATGCGCCGTGTTCGAGCGGGCCGCGCTGAAGTGCGTGTATCTGGCGGTGATGAGCCTGGACCCGACCGGGACAGGACGGCGACGCTGGGCGATCCGGTGGAAGCCGGCGCTGCAAGCATTCGACATCACCTTCGACGGACGACTCTCGGCCGCCCGCCG
>NZ_JCAJZO010000042.1:0-31256 GCF_059510295.1 Streptomyces sp. PTL18
GTACACGCGGCCAACGGCTGCTCCGTCTCGGCGGCGTCCGGGAGATCAGCTGCAGTGTTGGCTGTGTGGAGGTCGTACCCGCGCAGCAGGGGCTTGCCCTCCCTGTCTCGCTTCGTGACCGACCGGTTCGGTATCTGCCGGGCCACCTTGGACAGCGGTCCGAAGCCGGTGCCGGGCCGGCTGGTGAGGAAAGGTGCCTGCGGCAGTGCGTATCCGATCTTGACCGTATCAAGGTCGGCCTGCGCGTCCGGGTACTGCGTAGCCACCTCGCGCCGCAGGAACTCTTCCACGTCCTGGTGCAGGGGCACCCGCTGGCGGACGCGCAATGTGGGATCTGTAAGCACCCGCCCCCGCTCGCTCTTTTGGACCTCACCCGCAGGGTCCGAGACAGCGACTGCTTTGCGGACGAGGCGCCACAGCGGACGGGTGAGCTCGCCCGGCAGACCCGCCCCCATCAGGGCCGCCGAGAAGGCATTCTCGAAGGCGGCCCAGGTCATCCAGGTCTGGCCGTTTAGTGAGCGCAGTGCGCGCACCAGGGAATCCGCCCCCTCGAAACGGGCCAGCAGCTTCGCCGACTCCAAAGCGGCGAGGGCGGTGGCGTTCACCGTGAAGTGTTGCCGCAGGGGCTGCTCGATGATGACCTCGCGGTAGCCGAAGTCACTGGAATCGAGCAGCAGCGCCGTGTCCTCGCCATCGGCGGCCTGATCTCCGATCGATGCACCGCCGTGCGCGCTCTCGTACCGCTGCACGATCTCGGTGATGTGCTGGTCGGTGAGGTAGTTGCGTTTGCTGCCCATCAATCCGCGTTTCGTCGCGCACCGTCTACGCGCATCCAGGGCGATAACCTTTCCGCGCAGCTGAGACGGCTTGTGGTTCGACAGCAGCAAAATGTACGTGGCAATCCCAGTGTTCGGCAGGAGCTGACCAGGAAGGGCGATCACGCCCTCCAAGAGATCCTGCTCCAGTAGCCATCGCCGGATCTCCGACTCACCGGAACCGGCTCCGCCCCGGTGAAGAGGTGAGGCGTTGAGCAAGACCGCGGCGCGAGCGCCGCCCTGGTCGGCCGGCCGCATGTGAGCCACTAGGTGCTGGACGAACAGCAGTGAGCTGTCGTTCACGCTTGGCAACCCTGCTCCGAAGCGTCCGGCGAACCCCAACTCTGCCTCCTGTGTGACCGCTTCCTGCTGCCGTTTCCAGGAGACACCGAACGGCGGGGCCGCCAGCAAATAGTCGAACTTCTCGCCGCTGTGGCGGTTGTCTACAAGGACGTCACCATGCACGAGGCCGCCCGGATCCAAGCCCCTTATCAGCTGTACGGAGCGCGCCGTCGCATACGCCTCTTGATTCAATTCCTGACCAGCGACAATCAGCTCGGAGGGGCTCCCCAGTTCCCGAAGGAGCGTCTCGACAGCGGAGAAAAAGCCGCCAATACCGCAGCACGGGTCGTAGACCCGAGTAGGGGCAGCGGTGCGGGTCAACGTCGCGATATCTGGACCAAGCACAAGCCGAGCGATTAGCGTGGTCACGTCCTGCGGGCTTGTGTGCTCCCCCGAGACGTCCAACGTCTCGGTGAAACGCCGTAGCAACTCCTCGAATGCCCGGTCTATCTGCTGATCGGGGACGGTTGCTTGACTCAGGTCGAGCTCGGCGAACTGGGAGACCACCTGCCGCAGCACTCGCACGCGCGCCAGGTGACGGACCGTCTCCGCGAAGTGGAACGAATCCAACACGTCTACAACGTCTTCGGGGAAGCTCCGTACGAGACGATGCAACTCTTCGGCGAGAAACGTCTCGCGTTCAGGTGATGTGACATCGTCAGAGCTCTGCAGCAGTTCACCGAGCCCTTCAACGGGAGCTGAGCTACCGGGGCTGTCTTGGCAACCCGAGACGCCGTCCTTGTGCGGCCCAGGCGTTGTCCCCTGCTGGCGAAGACAGTCCATCCGACGCAACACCGTGAAGGGCAGGATCACTCTGCCGTACTCGCTTGCCCTTAGGTGGCCCCTCAGCAGATCTGACACGGACCAAATGGCATCCGCCAGCCCGTGGTTCCCGTCCCCAACCACTCACCCTCCCCGCCCCTGGTGATCTCGGCCGCCTTGGCGTCGCTCATCGTCTCATTGAGCAGTGCGTTGGTGGGCACTGCTGTGTAGGGCGGTCGTTCCGTCTTGCCCGTCACGAATTGTCGCCGACTACCCTCGCCGCCGAGCGGAGATCTTGGGCGTCGCGGCCCTTACCGCCGACGGCGTCCCACTACGGGCCGTCCGACTGCTTCTCGGCCCCGGATGGACCAGCTGTCACGGATTCAGTCACGCCTGAGAGTCCGGGATCGCGCCGTTCTGAAGAAGCGCGATCGTCGGCATGACGATCACAGCCCAACCCGCCGACGCAGCCACGCACTCTCGGCTGAGCTAGCCGAGGCGAGCGACCCCGATGATCCCTTGAACGAACCTCCGGTCCCGGACATGGCCGAGTTGTTGGGAGACGTCCAACCACTCAAGGACCTCATGGCCCGGACCGAACGCCGGCCGCCATCAGAGCCGAGCAAGAGGGACATGGATGCTTCTTCGGTGAGCAGCGTTCTTCACCTTGCGTAACCTTCGAACTCCGCCGCCAGACCAAGGCTGCGCATCGCTGCCTACATCGGCGTTCCGCATAAGGCCCGGATTCCGGTGTTTCGCAGGACTCAGTGCGCAGGAAGCCCGGCTTCGTCCACGGCGACAAGCTTAGGGGTTGGGTACGACAGATCAGCCGCTCTGAACCGCGCGATCGATCGAGGACGCGCTGACGGCACACGTCACGAGCTGCCCAACGGGGTGACCGTCGCGGGCAACGAGTCGTTCGAGACCCTCCAGCTCTACCTCGCCACTACCCTGCCCGGCTTCTGCCACCTCGCCCTCGGGTTGGCCGGCTCGGTCAGGTGCCGCTGAAGGAGGTGGAAGCGGCCGGCGCGTTCCTGGGCGACGGCCTTCAGGCGGATGGTTTGCGGGGGGCGGGTCTCGTCGCGTACGGCGCTTGGCCCGGCTCGACTGGGACGCCTCATGGAGGCGGCTCCTTGAAGGAGCAGCTCACCACGCTGAGGAAGTGTCATCTAGCGGCAGCGGTGTCACCTCTGCATTCGTCTGGCGTCCCACCAGCATTCGTCAGCGCATCGCGCTGAATACAACAGCGGCAGCCAGCGCTCCGAGCAGGGCGCCGACTACCGTCTGGGCGGGGGTGTGGTCGCGGAGCGCGACGCGGGACCAGGCCACGGCCGCGACGCCGAGTACCAGCGGTGCCACGTGCGCGCCGTACGCAAGCAGGAGGATCACGACGACTCCGCCGGCCACGGCGGTGTGGACTGAGACCTTCCACCAGATGGTCACGATCATGGTGGTGATGAGGCCGATGAGCATGGCGACGACCAGGGCGAAGACCTCGCGGGGTGCCCGAAGAGCGACCAGCAGTGAGATGCCGATGAGAACCGAGGCCATCGTGGCAAGGAGAGGGACGGCGCGCTGCTCGCGGATTCGTACGTGCTTGTCGGTCCAGTTTCCGCGCTTGACGCCGAGCATGATGACGGCGAACGGGATGCCACCGCAAAACAGGGCGGCCAGCAGGCCCCAACCGAGCCCGGTGACGCTGCTCGTGCTGTGCCAGCCAATGACCAGCAGTATTGCGATGACGAGGTTGGCCGGCGCGAGCGTGTCGGTGATGAGGCGGGCCATGCGGGACTCGGTCACTGTGTGGTCTCCAGCGTTCGGACGTGGTCGAGCTTTGCGGCGAATGCGCGGGTGAGGTCGGAGTCGTATGCCCTGGCGAGTTGCTTGAGCGCCTGGATCTCGCTGGGCAGATCCCGACCGCCGCTGGCAGGCGGGAGTGCCTCGCCGGACGAGGGCTCGTTGTGTTTCCGGGCCTGTTGGGCGCCGACGATCCAGCAGGCTTCAGCGGCGATGTCGGCCTGCGCGCCGATGAGGCCGGAAGCCGCTACGTGAGCGCGAGCCTGGTCGCGCAGGCTGCTGGGGGCGTGGTCGCTGAGGGTTAGAAGGGCGTCTCTGATCTCGATGGTGCGGCGGTACAGCCGGTCGTGAACGCGCCGGGGACGGAGAATCTCCGAGGTTCTGCGCCGCAGCGGGTCCAGTCTCACGGAGGGCACGTCCTCCGTGAGACTGAGCCAGAGCGGATACAGCTGCAGCAGGTCGCGGTATTCACGGCTCCAGCGACGCAGTCGTCCGGCGGCGGGCAACGTGCTGCCAGTCACGATGAGGACCAGGGCGCTGAAGAGTAGAAGGCCGCTGATCGTCTCACTCGTGCTGGCTGGAACGGGACTATGCCGCAGAAATCCCAGGACCACGGCGGCCACGCGGTGTGCGGCGTAGACGATGCCGATGGTGGTCCCCATGCCGGTGAGGCGCAGGCCGCGGCCGAGGAGGCCGGCATCGGGCTGTCGGCCCCAGCGCCAGCACAGCCGGGAGGCGCTGAACAGCGCCGCTCCGAGGTACGCCGTCCACACCCCTCCGTAGGCGGTGATGCGCCAATCGGCGGCGTACTCGGTCAGCAGGTCGACCGCTTCCCGCGGTTGAGGAGTGGCGAAGAAGAGCACCGTGATGACGGCTGCTGCGGCGGTCGGGAAAACCAGGTGCAGGCGGGAGGACTTAAGTCCGGATGCCTTCTCCTGGGCCATGTCGTGGACGAAGGTCAGCACCGCATGTGCGGCGACGATGCAGCCGACGTGTTTGCCCAGGGAGCTCAGGTTGTTGACCCCAAGTGTGGCGTCCATTGGTGCGGCGATGGAGGGCACCCTGAGCGTGATGGCGACGGCGAGGGCGAGGAAGGCGATCCACAAGGCTCGTTTGCTGGAATCGCGCCATGCGGCCGGGGTGCGCCACGCGGCGACCAGCCACAGCAGCACCGCGGGAAGTATGTCGATCATTCCCAGGACGCTCTTACGTGTCGCTGAGCGCGTCGCCCAGGCGCCGTAGGACACTGCTGCGCGGCGTCTTGCTGGTGTGGGAGGCGGCGGCTTTGCCGGCGATCAGTCCTGCGAGACGTTCAGCGTCCCGTTCGTCCTCGGTGCCGTAGCTGGCCCTGGTGAGGAGACTGACCACAGTGGCGGGGTCGATGTCCGGAAACAAGCCGCCGCCGTCTGTCTGGACACCGTCGAGGATCGAACGGTGGCCCAGGAGCATGTGACCGATCTCGTGCAGGATGATGTGATCCTGGTGCAGCGGGCTTGTCGCCGCCTCGTGGAAGATGTGGTCCGCCTTCTCGGTGGCGATCCACACCCCGCACGGGGCGTCGGTGCCGGAGATACCCGGGACGCTGTGCAGATGGAGCGGACGGCCGCGCTGCGCCGCGATTCGGTCACAGAAGACCTGGACGTCGAATGGGTCCGGGATGTCGATCGAGGCGAGCACGTCGCCGATGTCCGGACGATCTTGGCGTCCGTCGCCCGACTGCTGTCTTCGACTGCGCAACGGCAACTCGGCTCCGCTGGTGGTGCTGTATGTGTCCGCAGTAGAGGCGGCTCCGGAATCCAACATTCCGGCACAGGAACGATACGGCAATCTTCAGCGGAATATGCCAGGAGCATGCTCACTTCATGCTGGACACTAAGATGATCAAGAAATGTGCTGATTCAGCATCACTTGATCAAGGCTGAATCGGGCGGCCATACGCATGAGCGCCGCGCGAACTGAACGGACGGACCCCCCCCGTGGGTGACGCGCGCCACATTTTTCGTCGGGTAGTGCTTGCGCCTCGGCGTCATCCCACGCTCACCGGCTGGACGCCTCACCGTCGGCCAGCCCCTCCAGCTGACGGGCTCGCTCGATGAATCCCTTGATCGTCTTGAGGGTCTCCACCGACAGCCCGGAGGCTCTTGTGGCGACCTCGACCACATCGTTGTCTCGCATGGTCTCGATCAGCTCCAGCTGGGCAGCGATCCGCTCGGAGGACTCATCGTTGAAGAAGTAGGCAGGGGCGACACCGAAGAAGCTGGCGAGGGCTTCCAGGTGCTTCATGGTCGGGTTGTCCTTCTTGCCCGTCCTCAAGCTCCAGATGTAACTCGCCGAGATCGTGGGTCCCCCGGATCGCTCGATGCCGGACGCGACCTCTTCGTAGCTGTACGGGCCACGGTTCTTCGGGTGGATCGTCGTGAAGAGGTGGTCGAGCTTCTCCGCGAGGGTGCGCAGCTTGGCGGGCGCTCCGTCGCTCATGTCGGGTCCTTCGGTGGCTCGCTTGGTTGCTGATTCTATCGACTGCTGTGGACGATACACGGCCTTGCGTGGGCGTTCCATTCTCCTCGGTTGACGTGATCCATATTTGCTGGTCTAGTGTCGTCGCGTCGCCATCAACTGGTGGGAATGAGGAGGCTGCGGCTTCTGAGGACCAGACCGACGTGGAAGGGGGAAGCGGGTGCGAACGCCGCCGCTCAGAGGGCCGTGAGTCCGCGCATCGCGAGCCACACATGAAACCGGCGCCCGGGAGCTACCAACTCCCAAGCGCCGGGCCGGCGCCCCGAAGGGCACCGATTCACATCTCGCGGACGGCGGGGCTTTTGCACGAGAACCGCCGCACCGCACTCCTACGAGCAACGGAGTATCGCATGCTCGCCACGCCGAGCGAAACCCTGGCCTGCCCGGACACGGCACGGCAGCACCGCCTCGCGGCCCAGCTCGCCTACATGATCCCGGGGGCGACCACCATCCGCGTCCGCCTCCCCCACCCGAAGCAGGCGTGGCTTCACCCCCACGCCATCGCGACGGACGCGGTCGGGGAGCCGATCGAGCTGAGCCGGACGACGGCCAGGATTGCGACCCGGTGGGTCCTGCAGGTCTGGCCAAACACGGACCGGACCCGGTCCCGCACCTTCGAACTCGCCACAGCGAACCTCACCCGCAGCAACCTCGCCGCTGCCCGTCGGGGCCGCTGACATGGCACGCATCCGAACCATCAAACCGGAGGCATTCGTCTCCGAGTCGCTCGCCGAGGTGAGCGTCGAGGCGGAACGGACCTTCTTCGGCCTCCTGACCCAGGCCGACGACCACGGCCGCCATCGCGACAACGCCGCGATCATCGCGGGGCTGCTCTGGCCCCTGCGGGCCGAGCACACCTCGGTCCACGTCGAGGACGACCTGCAGCAGCTTGCCAACGCGGGCCTGCTCTGCCGGTACACCGGCTGCGACGGCCGCCGCTACCTCCACGTCGTGACCTGGTCCGAACACCAGAAGATCGACAAGCCCAGCCAGTCCCGACTGCCCTCCTGCCCGCAGCACCACGCGGCGGACCGGTGCGGTCCTTGCAAGGGGACCTGCACCCAGCACCCCGAAGCGTCGCCCACTCCTACCCGAGAGCTCGCCGAGACCTCGTCGAACACTCCTCGAGCCCTCGATCTGCCCGCGCAGCCCGCTCAGACGCCTCCCGTCTCCCGAAGCGGGGCCCCGGCCGCCCAGCAGGGGGCCCTCGCCGACCCCGTCGGCGCCCCTGGTTGCAGCGGCAAGAAAGCTGCAGATCAGGAGGGATTCGCCGAGGGCTCCCCGAAGCCTCCCCGAAGCCTCGGAGAGGGCTCGGCGCCTGGATCTAGGATCTTGGATCCTGGATCTTCATTCCCTACGGGGCGCGCAGCGCCCGCCGCCACCGTCTCGGCCAACGACCTGATCGGTGAGTACGTCGCCGCGTGCGACGAGCGTCCGCCCAGCGACGTGATCGGACACCTCGGCCGCATCGCCAAGAAGCTCCTCGGTGAGGGCATCGCCCCGGAGTACGTCCACGCCGGGCTGAAGCGCTTCGCGGAGATCCAGGGCCACCCCAGTCGCCTGCCGAGCCTGGTCAACGACGCCATGAACGCACGGTCGGCCGGTTTGGCGCGGCCGGGAACCCGGCCTAACGTGCCCGCTCACCAGGCGTGGACCAACCCGGTCGACGCTGCCGCCGCCTATGCCGAGGAGCTGTGATGCGCACCCACACCCGCGACCCGCAGACCCTCGGCGGCGCAGGCACCCTGAACCGGATGGCCCGGATCCTGGCCGCTCGCAACATCGACCCGGCCGCCGTCGCCGCCCTGGCCGACGAGCCCGAGCCCTTCTCCCCGCTGGGCGCCCTGTTGGCCGCGATGCCCCCGCGCTACCAGGGCGCTGTCGCCGACCACCCGCAGGTCCTGACCTGGGTCCGGGAAGTCGCCCGGCAGGCCGTCGCCCCCAGCCGGGGAGCCCGGCGGCAGGTCACTACCGGCCCGAGCCTGCTGATGGCCGGGGTGGTCGGCGCGGGCAAGACCCACCAGGCGTACGGCGCGGTCCGACATCTGGTGCAGACCGGCGTCGGCGTGCGGTGGCGCGCGACCACGGCCGCCGACCTGTACGCGGACCTGCGCCCCCGGCCGGGAGCCGACAGCGAGCAGGAGCTGGCGGCCGTCAGCCGGTGCCCGGTGCTGATCATCGATGACCTGGGCGCGGCCAAGGCGTCCGAGTGGGTCGAGGAAGTGACCTACCGGCTGATCAACCGCCGGTACAACCACATGCTCCCGACCCTGATCACCACCAACCTGGCGATCAAGGACCTCCGGGCCTACCTCGGCGACCGCGTCACGAGCAGGCTCGCGCAGATGACCACCCGGGTCGAGTTCGAGCCAGTCGACCGCAGACGTCACCGCCCCGCCGCCTGACCCACCGCAGGCCGCCACGCAGGGTCGCGCTCCCAGAGCGCCGCCTCACGCACCTCCCGACCCAGCGCAACCCTCCGCCGACGCCCCTGCGCGCGGAGAGCGATCGGAGCATCTCGCATGACCACCACGACGATCAGCCCTGCCCGCCACCGGTCGCTCGGCGACCACACCTGGCAGGACCAGGCCGTCTGCCAGAGCACCGAGTACAACCCGGTGGACCCCGAAATCTTCTTCCCCGAGCCCGACGAGACCACCAAGATCACCGCCGCCAAGTCGCTGTGCGGCCAGTGCCCGGTCCGCCGTACCTGCCTGGACGCCGCCCTGGAAGGCGGCGACACGCACGGCATACGGGGCGGGATGACCGAAGAGGAGCGCGAGCCGCTGCACGAGAAGCTCGCCAGTCGCCTCGACTACAGCCGGGTCAACGCCACCATCGCCGGGCGCGACGTCCACCTCACCAAGGCCGAGCGTCGCGCGGTAGTCCGCGCCGCCTACCGCCACGGCCTCACCGAACAGCGCCTGGCCTGGCTCCTGAAGATCAGCGAGGAGCACGCCCAGAAGCTGTACCGCGAGACCCGCCGAGCCCTGCGCAACCGAGACCTGGAGCAGACCACGAAGGCCACCTCGCCCCCCGAGACCGACGGCGAACGCCTGGGCCGCGACGACTTCGGGACGGCGGCGTGAGCATCGCGAGCGCGCAGAAGGCGGCGCATATCACCGGCTGGGACCGCGCGGTCGTCATCGCCCTCGGTGGTGCGGGATGCGCCCTGTCGTACGACGCCCTGCAACAGATGGCCGTCGCCATCCACGTCCGCGGCTTCCTGACCTACCTCTTCCCCCTGGTGATCGACGGGTTCATCGCCTACGGCATCCGTGCCCTGCTGGTCCTGCGCAACGCCCCGCTGCGCGCCCGGCTTTACGTCTGGACACTCTTCGGCACGGCAACCGCCGCCAGCATCTGGGCCAACGCGCTGCACGCGGTCCGACTCAACCAGGAGACTGCCTCGGCCACCGGCCTGCGGCTCGGAGACACGGTGGTCGCCGTGCTGTCCACCATCGCCCCGCTCGCCCTGGCCGGAGCGGTCCACCTGTACATCCTCATCGCCCGTGGGCCGGTCAAGGACAACGACCGAAGTGACCGCGACGACCTCGGTCAGGCCAGTCGCCCCGGTCAACCCGAGCGCATCGCGGTCACTCGGACTAACCGGGCCGGTCAGCAGCAGCCGCAGCCCGGTCAGGTCAGCGCCGGAAAGCCGGTCACCGCGCTGACCAACCGGCCCCGCCTGCCCTCGGACAAGCTGTCCCCGGGCAGCCGAACACTGACCGGGGACAGCACCACGGCGGACACCACCCGCCCGGAGCCCGGTCACAATGACCGGGGGCTCAAGGCCGCTGACCTGGGCGGACAGTCGGACACGACCCCGGCGGTCAGTGACCGACCGGCCGGTACCGAGTCGGTCGCTGATCACCCGGACAACCTCCCGGCGGTCACTGACCAGCCGGTCACAGGCCGGGACACCCGGACAACCGGTGGCCGGCGACCTGACCCGGACACCGAGGAGCTGCTGGAAATCGCCCGGTCAGCGGTCAGGGCCGAGGACAAACTGACCCGCAAGGTGGTCGCCCAGGCGATCCGCGGTCAGCAGATCCCGCTGTCCAGCGACACGCTGACCGCCCTGATGGTCCAGCTCCGCCAGCAGCACGGACAGTCGGTCACCACTCCCCGGAACTGACCGCGCACCCCATGAGGCGGGTGCCGAGCCGGAAACCTCGGCCGGTCACCCGCCTCGGCACCCCCACCCCACGACCTCCTCCCGTGAACCGGAGAGCAGCGCCATGCGCACGAACCCCGCAACACCCGCCGAGGTGGACACCTGGCTGACCGTCCTGATCCAGCGCGGCCACCTCCACCGCGCCGAATCCGGCCCCGACAGCACCTGGACGGTGCAACGTTGGCGACACAGCCGCCCCTGGACCCTGCACCACCCGGTCCTCGCCATGGACTGGATCGAGGACATCGTCCGCGACATCCACCAGCAGGACGCGGAGACGGGCCGGTGACCGCCAACGATCCGGCGGCCACCACGTCCGGACCGCAGCGTGACCCCAACACGGCGCCGGGCGGAGCAAGTTGTCGCATACGACGGTCCTACGGCCCGTCGTACGCACTTGCCCCCGCCCAGGGGAGCGGGGGAAGCCCGGCTGGTCCCCGAGCGAGGGCGCACGGTGACCAGCCGGACTCCCGGCACCAGGGGGCGCCAGTCGTGGGAGGAGAAGCAGACGACCGCGCCCCGTGCGAGCAGCAGAGCCCGAGCCAACCCGCGTTCCCCGACCGCAAGCCACGCCGCCGTACCCGCAACCCGAGCCAGCGCACCCACAAGACGACGACCCGGCTCTCCGACACTGAGAAGACGGAGATCGCCGCCGCCGCCAAGCAGCGTGCCGTCACCGTCGCCCGATTCCTCGCCGCCGCCGGCCTCGCCGTCGCCCGCGGCTCGACCACCGTGCGCACCAACGAGCAGCTCGACGCCGCCATCGACGAGCTGGTCGCCCTGCGCACCGCCATCTCCCGTGTCGGCAACAACATCAACCAGATCGCCTTCGTCTACAACGCCGGAGGACAGCCCCTCCCCGGCGAACTCGACCGCGCCCTGACGACCGTGAACCGCGTCCTGACCCGCGTGGACGACGCGGCCGACACCCTGGTGAAGAAGCGCCTCTGATGGTCCCCAAGATCCGACGAGGCTCGCGCACCCATGGCCTGCTCGTCTACTTGTACGGCCCCGGCAAGCGCGACGAGCACACCGATCCCCACCTCGTCGGCAGTTGGGACGGCTTCGCCCCCGACCCCGGCCGCGACACCAGCCCCGAACCCGACCCCAAGGTCACCCTGGCCCGGCTCGCCGCTGCCTTGGACCTGCGGGTCAAGCAGGCTGGCGACAAGGCGCCGGCCCAGCACGTCTGGCACTGCTCGGTCCGTACCGACCCCGGCGACCGGACCCTGACCGACGACGAGTGGAACACCGTCGCCCGCCGCCTGGTCCACGCCGTCAACCTTGCCCCCGAGGGCGATCCCGACGGCTGCCGCTGGGTCGCGGTGCGCCACGCCGACGACCACATCCACATCCTCGCCACCATGGTCCGAGGCGACCTGCGCCGCCCGAGGATGAACTACGACTTCAAGAAGGCCCAGGCCGAATGCCGTCGCATCGAACAGGAGATGGGCCTGCGTCGGCTCAAGCCCGGCGACGGTACCGGCGCCAAGACGCCCACCAGCGCCGAGCGCTTCAAAGCGGAGCGGGTCGGCCGACCCGAGACACCGCGCGAGATGCTGCGCGAAGCCGTCCGCCAGGCCGTTGCCGGAGCCGCCAGCGAAGCCGAGTTCTTCACCCGTCTTCGCGAGGCGGGCCTGCGCGTCAAGCTCCGGCGCGCGCCCTCTGGCGACGTCCTCGGCTACACGGTCGCCCTGCCCGGTGACCGCAACCGCCATCGCGAGCCGGTCTGGTTCGCGGGCTCGACCCTGGCCCCCGACCTCTCCTATCCCAAGATCCAGCGCCGCTTTGCCGACGGAATCCCCGACGAGGCCCCGCTGCCGGAAGCAGACAGCGGCCGGTCGAACTGGTCGCCTCCCGCACGGGGGCGACGCACCGCGACCGGGATCGCCGAGCGCATCGCAGTCCTCCTGGACAGCGACGACGACGAAGCCGCAGCCCAACTCGTCGGAGTCGGCGAACTGCTGGACGCCGTCGCCCAGACCTCCCCGGCCGCCACCCGCGCCGAACTTGGCGCCGCCGCTCGCTCCTTTGAACGAGCCACCCGCAGCCACGTCCGAGCCGAACGCGCTGACACCCGGGCGATCCGCTCTGCGGCCCGGGGCATCATCCAGGCCGGCGGTGCGCTCGGCCGAGGAGAAGACGGCGGAACCACCGCCATGCTCGTCTCCACCCTGGTCCTGGTGGCGTTGGCCGCTGCCCGTTGGCACTCCGCACGCGGTCACGCCCAGCAGGCCGAAGCCTCCCGGCAGGCCGCCGAGCAACTTCGCGCCGCCTACCGCCAGGCCGCTGCCGCACCCATGCAGGCCCTGCGCGACCAGGGCCAAGCCTTGCCCGAAGCCCAGCGTCGCGCCTACGAGACCACCATCCGCGCCGCCCTGCCCGAGAACCGCACCCGACCCGGCACGGGCACGAAGAACGACGCCTTGGCCGCCACCCTGGCTCAGGCCGAGCAAGCAGGCCTCGACCCCCAGGCCCTCCTGCAGGAGGCCATCGCCATGCGCGAACTCGACACGGCCGAGGACGTGAACGACGTCCTGGTCTGGCGACTGCGCCGCCTCGCCCAGCTCCCCGCCCACCCGGTCGAGGCCACTCGACGCCCCCAAGTAGGCACCGGCCGCGCCAAGCCTCCCGCCAATCGGACCGGCGTCCGGACCGCGTCCCCGGCCTCACCTCGGCCCGCCGCACCGGACCCGCGCAGCCGCCCGCCGCGCCGCTGACTAGCAGTCGGCAGGCCCACCACCGGCCTGCCGACTGCGCGAAACACCTGGACAACCGATTCCACCCGCTGTTACGGATGAAGAGAAGGCCCTCGACCGGGAGACGACGCTCGTGCTCAGAACGACCGACAACCACGTAGAGACGGCCCCCGTCCTGCCCGCCGCCCCCGCCGGCAGTGATCCGCTACTGCAACTCCAGTACGAGACGCAGCCACCCAGCGGACCCGGAGCGACGCGATGCCTCAGCCACCCGCCGGAGCTGTCCCTGCGCGGCATCCCCGTGCTGTGCTCGGCCTGCCGGGCCCGGCGCGACTGGCTGCTCATCAACCACGGCCGTAATGTCTGGGTCCGCTGCCGCTGCGGCAACCAGTGGCTCGAGCCCGAGATCAGCCGCGCCGACTTCGATGCCATGATCGCCATCCCGGATGGGACGACCTACCCGAGTGTCGAGCAGGGCCTGATCGCACTCGGCTTCGATGGCGCCTTCGCTGGCACCTACCTGGAGTAACTGGTGCTCGCTGCCAGCCCGGCCATCCCGCTGGCGGCACCGTCGGCACTGATCGGGTGACACCGGCAGTCGATCAGGGCCGTGTTCTCAGTGATCTGACCCCGGTTGACCGACTGCGGATGGAGTATTGCGGCGGTTGGCCCCACATGTACGAGGCCCAGCTGGCGCGCGTCGGCGCCCGTGCCCGACTTCAGGCCGAGAGGCCGAGAAGAACGACTCGACGACGTCCGTGAAGCCTCCACCGATCTCGCGACCTGCCTCATCACCCACCAACACGTCCAACGCCTTTGTCAGGACCGCTTACACCGCGAGACTGAGGTGCCGTGCCCTGGTGAGCGCGACGTAGAGCGCGCGGTGGGCTTCGTTGGTGGGGTTGAGACCTCTCAGGAGCGCGGCCTCGTCGGTCTCCTCCAGCCTCACCCCGACCCGGTTCCACTCGCGCCCCTTCGCTTGGTGGCAGGTCATGCCGGGGACCAGCCCCTCACGGGCGACCTGGAGCCTCGTGCGCAGTTTGGCGAGGGCGGCCCGGGGTGTCCGTTTCTGGCCTTCCGACGGCTCAACGGGCGTCATAGCGACCATGGTGGATGCCAAGTCGGTCCAGATTCCGGTGAGATTGCCCTGACCTGCCAGGCGCTCAAGGGCGTTACGCAGATGCGGACGCAGCTGTGCGAGAGTGTCGCTCTTCATGATGCCCAGGCTGGTCCGGGCATCGATGAGGTCGATGCCCGGCCGGCCGAAGGCGCTCTGGGCGAGTTCGTTCAGGAGCAGGGTGCAGACCGCTTCCTGGAACTGGCCTGTCTTGGTCCTGACGGCCAGAGGAAGGATATGAGGGTCGGCATCCCACAAAAGTCTCCACTGCCGTGCAAGGACGACATCGACGTCGCGTGCCTCTCCTGCGGGAAGGACTGCCCTCTCCTTGCGGCGCAGCTGGCGTGCCAACGATGTCTGAGCTGCGCTGCCACGCCAGCGGAACGAGGTCTGGAGTTCACTGCGCTCGAAGCCCAGTCGGCTCAGGAGGCGGGGGACGTTCTCCGGGCGTGCACCGCGAAAGCCGTAGAGAGCCTGCCAGGGGTCTCCTACCAGGGTGATGACGAGGCCCGCGTCTGCCGCAAGGTGGATGACCCTTAGGTCCAAGTCGTTTGCGTCATAGACCTCGTCGACGAGCAGGGATCGGATCGTCGTGGCGAAGTAGGCCATCACGCAGGCGCGGACGCCCTCGATGCGAAGAGCAACCTGCAGTACTTCGCGTACGTTGTCGTGCGTACACCGCCCTTCACCGACGGCCGAGGCGAAGCAGTCCGGTTTCACGAAGCTCTCCCGTCTCGCTTGCCGTACGGAGTCGGTGACGATACGCGTGCCATTCAGAGTGAGGACCGGCTTGTCGAGGGTATAGGTGGTGGGCAGATGGGAACGCCAAGTGTCCAGCACCTCGAGTTCCTGGTGGCCGCCGGGCCACTGGAGGATCCCGAAGCGCAGGAGGTGGGCGAGGAGATCGTTCAGGATCGTGTCGAGCGTGACGATGCGGTGAGGCCAAGCCAGGGCCGACGGGCCCCACTGGCCGGACACGCGGCTGCGTATCTCCTCGGTGGCCGAGCGGGTGAAGCTGACTGCCACGACCGCCCGGTGATCGGTCGTACGTGCGTAGCGGTGCAGGCCGAAACGCTGGTTCGACACGGTCGTCTTCCCTGAACCAGGAAAAGCCTCTACGTAGAGAAGGCGGTGCGGGCTCGCTGCGGCGAGGACCTGTTCGGGTGTGAGAATGCGGGTGCCGGGCCCATAGTTACTCATGGTCGCCCGTCGCCTGCTGTATGGCGGCCGTGGGCCAGGCGCCGGGTGAGCGACGCTGAGATTGGAGACTCTCCCAGGGCAGATCCTCTGCCTCTGGTCCGTCGGGATCCGGTTCGTACGTCGTCTCGTCGGCCCACTCGGGGCTCTCCAACTCGTCCGGCCAGAAAAGGCCCTCGACGTCAGCAGTCGGGACGTCGTCTGTGTCCCGTTCGCTGGCCGTCATGAACCAGTCCGGTTCATCGAGAGCCTCAAGAGGGTCGCTGCCGTCCGCCGCGGCGCCATCTGCTGCCGGATCGGACGGGTACAGGAAGTCGAAGAGCTGCCGCATGTGCTCGGGGACTGTTGGCGGGTCGGGCACCTCCCCAGAGTCCGCCTCGTTGGCCTCTGCAAGCAGAGAGGCGAAGGCCAGCGCGAACTCGCCTTTCTTGCTGGAGCCCCGGCCTGCCTTGATCGCGGGCTCCTCCTTCGTGCCCTTCTTCGCGCTACGAAACAGCTCGTACATCGTGCGGGCCGTCACGTTTTCCTCATCCAGGCCGACCTCGCGCAGAGCTGTAGCGATCAAGCGCTCGTTGCCCTTGGTGATGGACGGTTCCAGGGTCGGGTGACTGACGAAGGCGTCGACGACCGAGGGGTCGTGTTCGGAGAGCCACCCCGGCTTCTTGCGCTCCTCGCTCTCGAAGGGCAGGTCGCTGTCGACGAGGACGGCCAGCTTGGTGCATAGTTCGCTGCCTCGGGTCGCCAGGAGATGCGCCGGCCACTGGCCGACTTTCCATCCCATGTGCACGATGCTGAGTGCGTCAATGAAAGCGTGTTTGAGTGTGTCCTGACCGGCCCAAGTCCTGCCGAACTCCCGGAGGACAGCCGCGTCGGTAACACCCTCGACGAGGACGAGACGTTCCGCGAAGAGGGCGGCGGACCGGCTCGCATCCAGATGGAGCCGGGTCTTCCGCAGCGTGACGTCACGGTGCTCTGCCGGCACGACGTCGGCAACGGTGCGGCACACCCTTCCTTGCGCCGTCCGGCGCACGACGACGAGTTCCTCCGGGGCACAGGACGTGATCACGTCCGTCGCGTGGCTGGAGAGAATGACCTGTAGCTCCGGCCGCTCCTTGACGGTCCTGCGCAAGTATCGGACAAGGGCGTGCTGCATCTGCGGATGGAGGTGCGCCTCGGGCTCCTCGATGACGACCGTTGCGTGGAAGGGCTTCGTACCGAAGAAGGAATCCTCCTCCGACTCGGCGTCCGCCTGGGCCTGTTCGAGGTTCCGGACAGCCTGCTGGATCTCTTCCTCCACCGTGAGGGGCGGCCGATCAGCGAACTCCGAGTGTGGCCGGGCAGTGTCCTGCGGAAGCTCTGTGGAGTCAGGTATCGCCGCCAGGGTCACGGCTATGTGCAACAGGTTCACGTATCCCAGGCCGGACACTTCGAGAGGCCGGGCGAAGGCGCGTCCTTCCATCACGGCGAGCATGAGCTCCAACACGCGGGCGAGGTAGGTGTCATCGATGACCTGGCCACGTATGTACGGCCACTGGGGATTCACCCCAGCCGACAGATCTGTCAGGTAGCCACGGATCCGCGCCTCGACCGCATCGATGATGTTTTCCTTGGCCAGATCCTCCAGCAGTTGGGAGGCCCGCGCCCGGAGACCCACCAGGTTCCGGGTGCCGCTCTGGCGCTGCTGTTCGGCACGGAGCAGTTCAACCAGGATCCGTGTCTCTCGGCGGGCGAGCTCGTCCAGCGGATGACGCCAGGCCGGCAGGTAAATGAGTTTGTACGGGTCCAAGTCCAGAGACCTGCCGTGCGCCGCCTCGATCTTGGTGGCGACGCTGCCGAGCCTGCGGCTCAGCGTGATGCCCCATCTCTGGGCGACTTCACCGAGCCGTTGATGGCCGACCCCGTGCAGCTGGCGTCCGAGGCGCCCTTCCTCGGCGAGACTGTCGGCCAGCTTGTACGCCACCTCGACAGTGCGCTTGGAGCCTTCGGGCGCGAGCGTGGCAG
Organism: Streptomyces sp. PTL18; assembly: GCF_059510295.1. NCBI lineage: Bacteria > Bacillati > Actinomycetota > Actinomycetes > Kitasatosporales > Streptomycetaceae > Streptomyces > Streptomyces sp. PTL18. Next base: position 17,425 of record NZ_JCAJZO010000042.1, read on the forward strand.
ATCCGTACCTCGGCAGGACCGGGAAGCGGGAACCGGGATGAGCGAGGTAGAGCGCGTCCGTGAGGGTCGTCTTTCCGGCGCCGTTGGCTCCGATCAGCACGCTGAAACGGCCGGGCAAGTGGCAGACCATCTCGCCCTCCGTGCTCGCCCGGAACCCGCTCACCGCGATACGACTCAGGTGCACCATGCCCCCCATGGACAAGAAGTACGTCAGTAGTCATCATCGCCCCCGACACTGACAACACTCGGCTTTTTGTGCTCACTTGCAGTCTGAATGTGGGCCTGGGCGAAACCGACCGTCAGGTGACCAGAACGACAAGAGTCGTATGACGGGGGACTGTCACGTACGGACCTGTGGGAGCCCGAGGGTGAGATCCCTTCGGGCTCCCCGACCATCTGCGGTGGCGGTCAGACCTCGGCGAGGCGGTTGGAGAGGTCCAGGGCGACGGTGGCGACCGTGAGGGCGGCGCACAGGCCGGTCACCTCGTGGATGGTGGGGCGGACCAGGCGCGGCCAGTCGTCGGGGGCGGCGGGCCAGGAGGCGAGGAGCACCTCGGTGGTGGCCAGGCCGAGGTGGGCGGTGACGTCCCAGCCCGCGCGCGAGGCAGGCTCCCAGTGCAGTCGGAGACGGCCGAGCGGGAGTTCAGGGATGCCCGCCGGGAGCCAGGAGACGTCGAGCGGTCCCTCCGGGAGGGCGGAGACGCGCTGGACCAGTGCGCCGCGCACTCCCGGCGGCATGGGCCGCACGGCGAGGGCGTGCAGCGGGTGGGCGGTTGAAGGGTGGGGTCGCGGTGAGATCGGGGCCTCCTGGACAGGTTCGTACGGCGGGTCAGGCCCAGGCGAGGGCGTTGCGGACCGATGCCGGGAGGTAGCCCTCTTGGCCGTCCTCGGCGATGAACGCCATGCCGTCGCCCACGACGACGTCGATGCTGAGGTAGTGGGCGAAGGGCCAGTCGGGGTTGACGGCCAGGCGGATCGGCAGGTCGGGGTCGAGGTTCTGAAGTTGGCGGAGCAGGTGGCCGACGGTCGGGCAGTGGGGCACGGAGAACCTCCGGAAGCGGGGTGGGAGGGCGAGGCAACGTGGTGATGGTGCGCCAGCGGGCTTCGAGGCCGCGTTGTCGTGCAAGACGGGCTGCCGGGTGATTCAGCGGCCGGCGATGAGCGCGGCGAGGAATCCGGCCACGGCCTCGGAGGGGGCGTCGGGGCCGAACTCCTGGACCCAGGGCTCGGCGTCGGAGGGGTGGACCCGGACCTGCCAGACGATGCCGCGCTTCCAGGCGGCGGTGTCCTCGGGGAGCCAGCCGACGTAGACGCGGCCGTCCGGGCTGGTGTAGTGCACGTTGGCCTCCGGGGTGTCGACTATCGCCCAGCCGAGCCCGCCGAGCAGTTCGAGTACCGGGCTCGCGCAGTGGTCGCTGGAGAGCCAGGCGCGTTCCTCCACGGCGGGGCGGACGACGGCTGGCAGGAGGGTGCTGGAGGCGTTCACGAGTGGGCGTCCCTTCGTTGACCTGCGGTTTTTCCCGACGTCCGTACGTTGACATGCGGTGTGCCGAAGTACGTAGTCGTTTCCGGGAAGGTGAGGTCTGCCGTGGGCGAACTGGCCGTCGAGGAGGGCGGAGGCCAGCGGGCCGGGGAATGGATCGGCGCGACCGGTTGTCGTAACCCGGTTGCGGCACAGGGCCGTACAGAGCAGAAGGGGCAGGCCGTGGCGGAGTCGAGCAGACACTGGGACGGTGCCGGGCTGGAGAGCAAGATCCGTGGCGCAGGGCGGCCGTGGACAGTGGGCGACATAGCGATGGTGGCCGACGGTCAGTGGGCCGTGGGCATCCAGGCCCGGGGGCAGCATGACGGGGAAGCCGTGGTGGAGCGTCGGATCGCGGACGGGCGGCGCGTCGAGCTGACGTGGGTGGAGCTGGCCCGCGCGATGGACTCCCGGTTCGGCGCGGCCCATCGCGACGAAGACTCCCGCTGACCGGTTACCGTCCGGGCCCGGTCGTGGCCACCGTGGGGCGGACAGCGGCCGACGGGGCGGGCTGGTCCGGTGGTTGGCCCAGGGCACGCCGCGCGTGCGCGGAGCGGGCGACAGCGGCCTGGGCCAGGCTGAGCGACGGTGCCCGGTCGGCGGTCACAGCGGCTTCGCGGGCCTCGATCACGTGGCTGATCGCCTGCAGGGCGATGCGGCTCTCGGCCTGCGCGACGCGCAGGTCCACCGCCGAGCTGGTGATCCGCTCCAGGTCGTGGAAGGCCGGCACATGACCGCCCCGGGTGAGGGCGTGCAAGCGGTCCTGGTGGACGGCGACCGCGTTGTTCGAGACGACGAGGCTCGATCGGATATGCATCGCCGAGCGGAGGAGAGGGTCCTCGACAGGGCGGCGGACCGCGAGGTTCTCCAGCACGTCGATGGGGGCGGCCCAGGCTTTCTCGATCATGGCTGTAGCCTGATCGAGTGCGGTGGCGTCGGGCATGGCGGAACTCCCGGTATTCGGAGGTGCTGCTTCGGTCAGAGGCGACGTCTCGGAGGGGATGGGAGCGGGAGTCAGCGGCTGTGCCGTGCAACCGACGGGCTGGCCGGCGGCCTGGCCGCGGCTGCGTGTGCGAGGTTGCCCGAGAGATTCTGTGCCGAAGTCGCGGTGCGACTGCGAGCGGCCACCACGCGGAGGTCGGCTGCTGTCTGCGGGGCGCGTGCGGCGCGGTGGACGGCCTGGGCGACAGCGGTGCGGCGCACGTCGAGTGGCGTCGGAGCACGAGAGATCTGAGGATCGGCGGCTTGGCCGACCGGGGCCAGCGTGACCAGGTGCTCCACCTTGCGGTTGATCTGGTGCCGCTCACGAATCGCCGGGGATGAGTCCGACATGGCGGCTGCGGTCGCCGCGACCAGGTGGGTCGGGGTGCGGGCTGTGAAGGCCGCTTCCGCGCGCCTGCCCCAACCCGGAGGACCGGCCCACAGCCTGATGGTTTCGTCGTCCCAGTCAGAGAGGCGGTTGTCGATTAGAACGCCTGCTTGGCCGTCGGGGGCGATGATCTCGACAGTGCCGCGCTCGGCCGCCCCGTCGCGGGTCCAGCCGGCATCGGTCAGCGGCCGGACGGCATCAGCCCAGTACAACGACGGGCTCGTCAAGAAGCGTCCGTTGCCTTCGGTGACCTCGGCTTCGGCGTAGTCGCGGGCCAGAGCGCTGGTGAGCCCGGCGACGATCTCGGCCGGGGTGACGTGGTTGAAGGTTGCCGTCCAGCGGGGTGCGGAGACGGCGTCCTCGGCGGCGGTGATCTTCCACAGTTCGAAGTCGTCGCCGAACCAGCCGATCCGTATTCGCTGGTCGGGCGAGGTGACGAGGAGCTGGCAGGGGCCCTCGTCGAGATAGTGGTGCGGCCAGTGACTGACAGGGGCGAAGCCAGCGTCCCCGGTCCCGTTGGAGCCGGCCAGGTACATGGGGCTGACCAGTACCTCTTGATAGGGATGCTGGTCGTAGGGCTGGGTGTTCACGGTCGGGACTCCGAGGTGTAGGGGGAACGCGCCCGCGTGCGCGGAGGAACGAACGGCTGGACTGCACGGGGGCGCCGTGGCAACGGCGTGAAGCGGCTGGCTCTCAGTGCCGCCCGGATCACCGGCCCCGGGAGGAGGCCGACTGAGCGGCCACGGCTACCGGCACCCGCGGTTGTGGCTGCAGAGCGTGGCTGAACAGGGAGCTGGGCGCGGCGGTGCTCCGCCGCAGGGCCGCTGAGGTACGGATGCCGTCCGACCCCAGAGGGATGCCAGTGTGGGTGCGCGTGGCCGCCGTGACCCGGATAGGGGCGGGACGCGGTGCGGCGACGGGGTTGCTCCAGTGCTCTACGGCTGCGTAGACCGGGCCCAGCGCCCGCCCGGCCGCGGTCAGGACGTACGGATCGCCGTGGCGCGGTCCTGTGCGGGTGACCAGGCCGTCGAGCTGAAGCCGAATCAGGCGCTGCCGGGTGAAGCCGTTGTCCAGTCCTGCCTGTTCGGCGATGTGGACGAACCGCATGGGCCCGCCCGCGTCGAGGACCTGGATCACGTCGGTCGAGTGGCGAAGGTGCAGTCGGCGCACAGCGTCCTCGACGCGCTCCGCACCGGCCACCTTGCCGAGCGGCAGGTGCGCGTGGGACCAGTCGAACAGCGCCCGGTGTACCGGGGACAGTGCGTTGCCGAACCCGCTGAGCTGGTACGGGGCACTGTGGCGATCACCGGCTCGGGTCACCAGCCCGTCATTGTGCATCTGGGCCAGCCGCTTGCCGACGAGCTGCTCGCTGATGAAGGGGAGGCGGGCGGCGACATCACGCACACGCATGGGGCCGCCATGCTGGGCCAGGGTCTGTGCCGACCAGGTGGTCCACTTCGGCGCTATCAGGGACAGTGCGTCCTCGACGCGCCGGGCGTCGACGAAGCCGATCTGGGAGGTTGCGGGTTGTGCGGGGGCGGACATGGCGGTAACTCCGTTATGACGAGGGGTGAATCGGGCGGCGGGGTGCGGATCAGTCAAGGTCGCGCTCGGCGCGGAGACGCTGGAGCACCGTGCCGAGGCGGCGGTTGCTGACGTGGATGCCGCGGGCGTGCAGGCCTTGGCGCAAGGCTTCGCGGTTGAGCCGGGGCAGACGGGCGGCGACCTGGCGGGCTACGGCTATGAGGTCCTCATCGCCCGGCGCGGGGCCGGTTCGCCGGGCGGCCAAAGGCCGGCGTGCGGCAGGCTGGTCCAGGAGGAGGCGGACGTCCAGCAGGTCCCAGACTGCCTCGGCTTCCGACTGCTCCCGGCGTTCGAGGTCCACGACTTCGGCCGCGTACCGCAGCACGAGGTCGTCGAGGGCGTGTTCGCCGGAGCGGCAGCGCTGCCAGGCCGCGTCGAGATTGCGGCGGGCAGCACGGGCATGGGCGTTCGTCGAGGCCAGGCCGTCGAGCCGCCGCAGCACGATGGGCAGAACGGGATCTCCCGAACCGCCATGCGTGCTGTGGCGCTGGAGGTACTCCAGCGGGCGGCCGTACCGGTGTTCGACCAGGTGGCGGGTGTAGATCACGGTGGACATGGAGGTCTTCCTTCCGGGGATTTCAGCGGGAGCGGGAGGGCTTGGCGGTCGTGCCGGCGGGGGAACACGGGTCGCGGGGCGGTTGGTCGTTGCTCAGCGCCAAGGGGTTCTCGACGTAGAACTCCTCGGCGACCAGGTGCGCGCCGGGCCGCTTCGCAATGTCATGGGGGTTCATTCGGCAGCGTCCATCCGTGCGAGCAGGGAGCGCACCAGGGTGGGCAGGCTGTCGGGGCCCTGTCCGATGCAGACATGGTCGGTTGCCTCGCCGAGGACGTACGCGGCGTCTTCGAGGAGGCCGCTGGAGATCTCCATGCAGGCGTCGGTGATCCGGGAGGCGGCGAGCAGGGACCGAGAGAGCACCTCGACGTAGTCGCCGGGGCTGAGGTCGGCAGCCTTGGCGGCCGTGCGGATGGCGGCCAACTCCAGCGCGCTGAACGCGAAGTCGATCTCGTCGTCCTGGTCCGTTGGCGACGCGACGAAGGCCGGGTCCGGCGGCTCGGCGGGGATGCTGACGCGCGTGCAGATTTGGTCCACGGAGGCGGTCAGCTCGGCGAGGGACTCGGTGAGCCAGCCGAGCGCGGAAGCGTAGGACGCCAGGGTGAACAGACCGGCGGGGGTGGAAGGCAGCGGCTCCTCGACGACGAACTCTTCGAGACGGTCGTTCAGTTCGCGGACCACTCGGGGACCGGCGGACAGCGCGCCGAGGACGGGATGCAGGTAGGAGCGGCCGGCGGAGGTGGGGTACTCGGTCGTCAGGACCTCCGAGACGCTCCGCGCTGCGTCGGTGAGCAGCCCGGCCAGTTCGGTGCGGTCGAGGGACGCACGGGCGGCGGTCATCGCATGGAGGCCTTTCGGGCGGCGGCCGGGGCGGCGGGGCTGGCTGCCGCCGGTGCGGTGGCCGGGAGGGACGCGGTCGGGTCGATCGCGTGGGGGGATCGGGACCGGGCCGCCTGGACTCGGGCCTCGGCCGCCGCGTCGGTGACCTCGTGCCGGTTGAGGCCGGTGCGGTTGGTGCGGAGCTGGGCCGTGCGGTAGACCGCGTAGTCCTCCCGGGCACCGGCCGCGACGAGGTAGATCTCGCGCTTGTGGGTCGAGGTGGGCGGGGCCGGGCGGAACTGGATGACCATCCGGTAGGAGACGGCCGGGTCGACGTAGACCTTGTGGAAGCCAGCGAGGCGGCCGGTCAGCGGCAGGCAGTCGTCGCTGCCGTGGACCAGGTTCTGCAGTTCCAGCAGCGCCAGGTCGCGGATCTCGTCGGGGAGTTGGCGCAGGTCCGCGATGGCGTCCGGGTGGGCGGCGAAGGCGAAGCGGGCGCGGCTCACATCGGCCTCCGGGGGGTCGGGCGCTGCCCCGTTCCTGCCGACGGCGCGTTGCCCGTGTCGAGGCTGGCTTTCGGGATCGCGGAGGCACCCGATGATCGGGTGAGGGCGGCGCGGGTCAGCCGGGTGGCGGCCTCACCTCGGTAGTCCGGAGGCTGCGGCAGCGGACTGCCGCGGTCTTCCAGCCAGTGGCGGGCGGCGGCCTCGTCGGCGAAGGCGCCCTCGCGCATCGTGTACGTGTGGGCGTCGGGGGTCCCCTCTTCGAGGAAGACACGAATCGGTGCCTGAGCGGCGCTGGAGTCACGGGTCAACGTCCAGGTCTCGGACGGGGCGTAGTCCGAGGTCCAGCTGTCGAGGACCTTGTAACGAGAGCCTGACTCCCGGATCTGCCGGTCGACCCAGAGGGTGAGATCGTCGGCGGGCTTCAGGAAGTCCCCTTTGGCCTGGGCGATCCGCTCGGGCGGGCAGCCACGCTCGATCAGCCAGTTCTGGGCGAACGGCAGGCTGGCGTGGTTCGCGGTCTCGAAGGTGAACGTGCGCTCGCGTAGGTCCCGCGTGATCTTGATGGCAACGAGCGCCGGATCACCGGGGACGCCCCAGGTCATCGACCTGTCGTGGGCGACGAGGTAGCTGTGCGTCCCCTCCGGGGTGGTGTGGTGCTCGGTCAGCACGGTCAGGTCTCCGGCCCAGACGCTGCTCTCGGCGAGTTCGGAGGCGGCGTCGGCAGGCTCGAAGTCAGCGAGGCGGAAGTCGGGTTCGGCGATCACTGGGTGGCTCCCGTCAGCTCGGGCGCCGGGGTGGCCAGCACGCGGTGGTTGGGCCGGGTCGGGCTCGTCGTGCATGCGGCGAAGGGGCCGTCGGGGGCCCGGAGATGAACCAGGGCCTGGTCGAGGTGGTCGCGGTGCCACGTCGAGGGACCGGAAAGGCCGGCCTCGGCGTCGGTGAGCTGCTGCCACGCGAGCCAGAGCGCGTGCAGCCGGGCAACGGCCTCGGGGTGCTCGTGCCACTGGTCGCACCACGGTCGGGTAGTGCTGATCTCCCGTCCGTAGACGGGAAGGAACAGGTAGTTCACCCAGTCGCTGAGAGCGGCCAGCTCGACGGCGTACGCCTCGCCGCCCAGGGCGAGGATGAACACCGAGGCCGGGGCAGCGGCCTTGTCGGCGCCGGCAGCGCCTGCGGCGGAGGTGCCCGCAGTGGGCTGAGGGGTGGAGACGGGCTCGGAGCCGAGGCGGTCGAGGATGACGCCGTGCTGGCGTACCTCCGCCATGGTCTTGGCGAGGGTGCTGGCGAGATCGTCGAGGTCGCCGTCGGGAACACGGAACGGCTCGGGCTCGGGGGTGGCCTTGCTGGGGTCGGACATGGCGGATCCAAGGGAGTGAGCGAGCAGGGCGGGGCGAAGTGCGGCGCGCTCTTCTGGAGGTCACGGCGGTGCTCCCTTCGCAGGTCGGCATGGGCAGGAGGATGCGGAGATTCCGCGATTTGGCGCGGCCGGGGAAACCGGGTAGTGGGGCGCTACGGCGCGGTGCAGCGGGGGCAGCCCCGGAAATGCGGTGCCAGCAACTGCACGGCTCGGGCAGCCTGTTGGGGGACGACGCCGTTGCCGAGCGCGGTGAGCTGAGCCGGTCGGCCGAGTCCCGGAGTGGCGGTCACCCAGCCGGGAGCCAGGCCCTGCATCCACTCCACGAAGTCGGCGCGCAGGCGTCCGGCAGCGTCGGTGGGCGCCGGCGCGGGGCGGGTGAGGTTCTCCCACCGGGCGATGGCGGAGGCGTACGCTCCCCATCGCCCGTCGGTACCTCCGCCTCCGGGGCTGCCTCCGCCCACAGTGGCAGGACCACCGCCGACAGGGGCGGGCGCCAGCCCTTGCCCGGACGGCGGCCCGGGGTGCCGGTGTCGCTCGCCCTCGGGGTGGGCAGCAGCGACGCTGCCGCGCTCGGCAGCGTCATGTCCCCGTTGCCGTGCCGCTGGTTCGGCGAGCCCTTGATCCCGTCCGATGCCTTCGGTGTGGGCAGCAGCCACTCCACCTCGTCGGCCAGGTTCGGGCCGTGGCCGCCGCTCTTCCTCTTCGACGGGTGCTGGGAGCCGCCGTTCTTGCCGATGTTGCTCGTCGGGGTCTTGAGCAGGGTGCCTGGCGGGCCAGGCGGTGAGGAAGGTGCGCTCGCGACGATGGGGGGCTCCGACGTCGGAGGCACGAAGCACGAGCCACCTCGCGTCGTACCGGAGATCGGCCAGGGAGCCGAGTACGGCACCAAGTGCCCGCAGAGGAGGCTGGGTTGGGTCGTCTCCCAGACACCACGGGCAGAATTCCACGTCGCCAGGGGAACCGGCGGGCGAGGTGAGGAGACCTCGGACATTCTCGATCACCACCAAGCAGGGGCGGAGGGCTTCGACCGCACGGGCGACGTGCAGCCACAGCCCCGAGCGGGTGTGGGGGTTGAGTCCGGCCCGGCGGCCGGCGACGGAGACGTCTTTGACAAGGGAAGCCGGCCGTCAGGACACACACCGGAGGCACATTGGCCCAGCTGACGGCGGTGATGTCCCCCAGATTGGGCACGCCGGGCCAGTGCCGGGCCAGGATGCGCGCGGCGTCGGGGTTGATCTCGGCGTGCCAGGCCACGGTGCCGCCGAGCGCGGCCTGGACCCCGAGGTCCAGACCGCCGTAACCCGAGCAGAGCGAGCCGATCAACGGCATGCGCGAGGTGGTGGTTTCCATGTCACCGGCCACGTGTGATGCGGTCCGCGAGGGCCGCCACCGTCGCGGTGACGTTGGGCGGCGGGGGCCCCGGAGAATGCGCGGTGGTCGCGGACCGGCTGCGGGCGGCCTGGAGCCGTGTGGACGGGGGAGAGACCGTTGCCGATGCGGCGTGCAGGGAGTTGGCCCCGTCGTGCAGTTCCGCGCAGGCGGTTGCGAGTGCTTCCTCCATCACCCGTACTGCTGCCTCCCGGGCATCCCTGGCGTCGGGCTGGTCGCGCAGACTCTCGGTCTGGTTCAGGAAGGCGAGCTGGTGGGCCACCGCTCCCAGGGCGGAAGCCGCTTCGCTCGCGGGCTCTACGGCGGCGGCGAAGTTGGTGATCACCCGAGCGGTGTGGGGCGCCTGGTCCTTGTCGGCGGCACGGAAGAGGACCGCGTCGCCCAGATCGGTGACCAGCTTTCCGAGCTCGGAGATCTGGCGTGCAACGGCGACGACATCGGGTGATCGGTGGGGGTCTCCCGGCACCGGCAGTTTGCCGCGCTGGGCGTCGAAGGCGGAGGCCGTGGCGCGCAGGGCCAAGGCGTCGGTGAGCGGGGTGTTGTCCACGGGGCGTTCCAGAGGTGGGGACAGTCGGTGGGCTGGGTTCGTGGGCGAGGACGGTTCAGCCGTGGGCGCGTGAGGGCGGCCGTGGGGCTGATGGCGTGGAGGCAGGGCCTGGGCATTCCGAGGGCCGTGCAGCCGGTGGTGTGCTACGGGCGAGGGCGGCGTGGACCCGGGCCGTCGGCGGCCCCTCGGTCGGCGGCACGGCGGGTGGCGGAGCGGGGTGGCCGTTCGCGGTCTGCCAGCGGGTGCGCACTTCGTCGAGTGGCCCAAGGGCGTGCAGAGCGTGATTGATGAGCCTCCCGGGGGCCAGGGCCTCGTTCTCAGCCAGGGCTCGGATGGCGCGGGCAGAGGCGGCGGCAGTACGGGCGACGGAGGAGCGCATGATCTGTCCGCCGAGCCACTCGGCACTGCCGGCGCCGACGCCGTCGCAGATGACGGTCAACTGTTCGACGGTCAGTGTTCCGTCGGCCAGCAGACCGCGTCGCTGGGCTTCCCACAGCGCGGTAATCCGGTCGATGGGCTCACCGCGGTGGTGCAGCGCTGCTAGGCAGCGGTAGATATGGCCGTGTGCGGGTTCGGCGAAGTCGCCTGGTCGCAGCCAGCCGACGACCTCGTCCATCGCCTTCGGCCGCTCGACCAGGACCGCCAGCAGGAACTGCTCGTCCTCGGCGACCTGCTCCGCTCGTCCCGGCGGCGGTGCGACGGGAGCTGTGGCGGGCGGTGTGGCCGGGGCGACTGGGCGGGGTTCGGGCCCCCAGCGGCGCGCGAGGTCACCGAGCACCTCGGCCAGGACGTCCGCATGGTGCAGCGCTCCTTCCACCTCGCCTTGGAGCGCGTCCGCGCGGGCTGCCTGGTGGAGGCGGATCGCGTGCTCGGTCACGGTGCGGTGGATCGCTCCCTCCAGCACCATCCGGCCGTACACGGGGGCGTGCTCGGGGCGCGGGCAGGCCGAGATCAGCGTGTGGGCGTATGCCGCGGTCAGCCCCCGGACGTGGTGGCTGGCCTCGTCGACCGCGTCGGTGACCCAGGACAGCGGCACCGCTCCCTTGGTTGCCACGGCGGGGTGGCCGTCGGTCCGGAGCTTACGCAGGGCGGCGAACAGCGCCTTGTGAAGAGGCCGGTAAAAGTGATGCGGCGCTAGCCACTCCAGGTGCGCGAGCTGATCGGGGTCGAGCAGCACCGAGCCGAGCACTGCCTGCTCGGCACTCAGCAGCGGGTTCATCGCTGCCACCCGGGGTGGGAAGCCGGCGGGACGTCCTGCTGCGAGCGGAGATCGGCGACGGTCTGGTCGGCGGCGGCCATCGCGGCGGCGAAGCGGTCCAGCTCACCGGTGTACGTCGGATCGGTGGCGAGGATCGAGCCGGAACCGGTGACCAGCCACCACTGGCCGCCGCGCCGGACAGCCGGTGACCGGGCGAGGCGTTCGGAGCGCGCCGGAGAGGAGGACGGAGTGCGTGAGGACACGAGGGGACTCCTGAATAGGTAGAGGGGAGGGTCACGCCGTGAGGTCGGCATCGGCCTGGACGGGGGCGCCGGAGCGGCAGGACCGGGGCGAGCAGCCGTCCGGATCGCCGTTCTCCAGTTCGGCGTCCGCGAGCGCGTCGAAGATGTCGCCCTGACGTCCGGACCACTCATGGGCGGTGACCCGGTCGATCGGTGCCTGGTCCAGAGACCGGCGATTGCGGTGCAGGTACGCGTTGGAGCGCTCATGCCGACAGCCCGAAATCGTCGCGGTCCAGGGACTTGGCGATGGCCCGCTTGGTGATGGCCTCCGTCGCGCGGGCCGAGGCCGGACCGACCACCTTGGCGGCGGGCTCCTTGTACCAGGGCCGCAGGTCGAGCATGGCCACCCGGATGCCGGTGGCGAGCAACAGGGCCCTGCCCTTGGGGAGCGCGCGGATCGCGTCAGGGGGCAGGATCCGCTCGGTGCGCATGCTCACCGAGGTGGACTTGCCGCCGTCGCTGGTCGACACCGACGTGGTCTGCACGTCGTGGTCGCCGACCTGCCTGCTCAGACGGTCGGCGAAGTCGGCGTCGTCGATGCCACTTCCGATGATCTTGATCGTGGCGGCGGACCAGAGCGCGTCCATGCCTGCCTCACCCCAGCACCGCTGGCCCTGCCGGTAGGACTGCAGGATCGTCATCGGGATCACGCCCCGTGAGCCCAGGTGGCTGTACAGGTCCGGGAGATCGGAGATCTTGCAGACGTTGGCGGCCTCGTCGAGGACGCACAGGGCGGGTGGGTCGAGCCGCCCGCCGGAGCGCTCGGCGACGACCACGGCCGCGCGCATCACCGCGTCGGCCGCCGCCGCGATGATCGCGGATGCCGAGCCGCCGCCGTCCTTGCTGAGCAGGTACAACGTGTCGCGGGAGGTGGCGAACGCGGAGGGCTTGAACTCGGGAAGGTGCTTGTCGGGTGTGACCCAGGCGGCGACGTCCGGGTCGAGCAGGCAGCTCGCGTACTGCCGCGCGGTCTCGTAGATGCCGTCCCGTGTTTCCGTGGCCCCGCTGACGGTGCCCTGGAGCTGGGCGGCGACCGCCTCGTGGCCGGCGTCGGTGAGCAGATCCACCGGCGTGCGGTCAGCGGGGGAGGCGAGCCAGGCGAGGACATCGGTGATCGGGCGCCGGTGGCTGGCGGCGGCCAGGAACAGCGCGCCCAGTGTGTTGCTCGCGGCGGTGGACCAGAAGTCGGCGCCGCTGGATTCGTCGACGCTGGCGGCGACGAAGTGCCCAGCAAGGCGTTTCGCCCCGGCCAGGTCGCGGGCGTCGGCCAGGATGTCCCACCACATCTCGCGCGGGTGGTGGGCGATCTGTTGTGGGTCGAGCGTCCAGATCGTGCCGACCTCGGCGCGGGCGTCTACTGTGGCGCTGAAGGCGTCGTTCGCCGCTTTGTTCGAGGTCAGCAGTACCGGGCCTGGAGCGGCGAGGATCGCGGGGATCGCCAGCCCGGACGTCTTGCCGGAACGCGGGGCCATGATCGCGACGATCACGTCCTCCCAGGAGGCGCGGACCTCGGCTCGCCCCGGGGAGTGCGTGCCGACGAGGATCCCGCGATCGGCGGGAGCGACCTCCTTCGGTTTGAGACCGGACAGGCTCGGCCGCAGGCTCTTCGCCTTGGCGGTGATCTCCTTGCCCATCAAAGGGGCGAGATCCTGCTTGCGAGCGAGGCCGTTCTTCGCACCGCGGCGCAGCCGCAGCCACACAACCAGGCCGGTGATGCTGAGGCAGACGGAGACCAGCCCGGGGACGAGCCGCGCGCCGACCAGCAGAGCTGTGGGGCTCAGACGCGGCCACAGCACGCCGGGGTGCAGCAGCGCGTCGGTGGCCTTGAACGGCGCCCAGGAGCCGGTGCCGACGAAAGCGTTGGTGAGGTTCCCGGTCAGCCAGGCGAGGGAGCCGAAGGCCATTGCGGCGCCGAGGACGCCGAACAGGAGGTAGAGAAGCGCGTCGGAGCCGGTGGTGGTCGAGGGTGCGCTGGTACGCGGGGCGGGCATGGCGGATCCAAGGAGGAAGAGCGGACAAGGCGAGGCGCGGCGCGCGGCACTCTTCTGCTGGTCATCGGGGCAGCTCCTGTTGAGGCAGGGGACGGCGGTTGGTGGTCAGGCCGAGGTCATCGGGTGCGTGGCGACCGGGGCGGTGGGGCGCTGGTGGGTGGGTTCGGATGTCGCGACGGCGGAAGGCGCGGTCCGCTGGATGGCGACGTGCAGGGAGGAAGCGCGGCGGCTCGCTGCCGGCCTGCATCCGGGTTCTCGACGGCGGACGGTTGGGTATCCGCGCCCACGTCGTCGCCGAAGACGTCGCTGAGCAGTTCGCTGGTCCGCAGTGCAGGCACCTCGTCGCGGTGCCTGGGGTCGGTGAGTTCCGCAGGGCTCGCGGCGATCACGCCCTCGGCGACCTCCAGCTCCTCTTGGACGTCCCGCAGCATGCGGGTGGCGGCGGCCAGCCGTGTCTATGTCTCGAAGGTCCGGTCTGACGGCGGATGCGCTGGCCGGCGCCTCGGACTGGACGAGCATCTCGATCGGGGCGCCGTGGCCGTCCCCCGCGATCAGGCGGGGGATGCCGTGCTCGCCCGGACCGTACAGATACGTGAGCAGACCGGCGGTGTGGCTGGCGAGTTGCAGGTGGGCAATCACGGCGTCTACCTCGAGGGGGAGTGGTGAACGGAAGCCCGGGTGATCGGGCCGTCAGG
>NZ_JCAJZO010000043.1:0-30561 GCF_059510295.1 Streptomyces sp. PTL18
GAAGGCCGCTCCCGCGGCGGCCGCAGGCACCTCGCACACCGTGGACGCCCGCTTCTGGGAGGCCGTCGAGCGCGAGGATCTCGAATCCCTCGCGGACGCGCTCCAGCTGGCGGACAGCGAGCCGTTGGCCGAGGTCCTGCCGGCCTTGGCGCAGTGGCGCAAGGACGAGGCTGCCCGGTCGGCGCTGGACAGTTGGCGCTACAAGGTCGTCTGGAAGCCGGTCGGCCGCGAGTCCCGGCCGGTCGCACTGGACGGTGACTGGCTGCTCGTCCTGCCCGAAGACGAGGGCGCGCTCGCGGCGTTCGCCGCCTCCGTCGCCGACGCCCTCACCCGGCACGGCGCCCGCGTCACGACCCTGAGCGTGGCCGCGGGCACCGACCGGGCGGGCCTCACCGCGCTGCTCACCGGCGCGCCGAGCGCCGACGACCGGCCCGCCGCGCCGGCCGGGGTCCTGTCGCTGCTGGCGCTGGACGAGTCGCCGTACGCCACCGGCAGCGCGCTGCCCGGCGGGCTCGCGCTCACCACCGCGCTGCTACAGGCGCTCGGGGACGCCGGTGTCGCGGCGCCGCTGTGGATCGGGACCCGGGGTGCCGTGTCGACGGGCCGCGCCGACCGGCTGACCGCACCGGTGCAGGCGCAGGCCTGGGGGCTCGGGCGGATCGCGGCGCTGGAGTACCCGCAGCGGTTCGGCGGGCTGGTCGATCTGCCGTGCGAACTCGACGAGCGGGCCGGCGCCCGGCTGGTCACCGCGCTGGCGGGGACGCCGGACGAGGACCAGCTGGCCGTGCGCGGCACCGGGCTCTTCGTACGGCGACTGGTGCGGGCCGGGCGGCCCGACGCCACGCCCTCCCCGTGGGCGCCGGAGGGGACGGTGCTCATCACCGGCGGCACCGGAGGCGTCGGCGCCCAGGTGGCACGCCGGCTCGCCCGCAACGGCGCCGGACACCTGCTGCTCGTGGGACGCCGGGGGCCGGACGCGCCCGGTGCGGCCGAGCTGGAGGCGGAGCTGACGGAGCTCGGCACCCGGGTCACCGTGGCGGCGTGCGACGTCGCCGACCGGGGCCGGCTGGCCGCGCTGCTTGCCGCCGTACCGGAGGACCGGCCGCTCACCGCGGTGGTCCACGCGGCCGGTGTCCTGGACGACGGCGTGCTGGACGGACTGACCTCCGAGCGCGCCGAGACCGTACTGCGGCCGAAGACCGCCGCCGCGTGGCACCTGCACGAACTGACCCGTGACCTGGACCTGTCGGCGTTCGTGCTGTTCTCGTCGCTCGCCGGCACCCTCGGCGGGCCCGGCCAGGGCAGTTACGCCGCCGCCAACGCCTTCCTCGACGCGCTCGCCCGCCGCCGGCACGCCGACGGGCTGCCCGCCACGTCGATCGCGTGGGGCGCGTGGGGCGGTGGCGGTCTGGCCGCCGGCGAGACGGGGGAGCGGCTGGCCCGCTCCGGTATGCCCGCCATGGACCCCGAGTCGGCGCTGACCGCCCTTGAACAGGCCGTCCTCGGCGCCGAACCGGTGCTGGCGGTGGCCGACGTCCGTTGGGAGACCTACGCGTACGCCCACGCCGACCGGCCCGCCCGGGTCCTCGCCGACCTGCCCGAGGTGCGCGAGGCCGACGCGGCCCGGCGGACCACCGCGGCGGCCGGCGGTGACGGAAACGCGGTCACGGCACGGCTCTCCGGGCTGCCGTACGAAGAACAGCGCCGCGAACTGCTCGCGCTGGTACGGACCTTGGCGGCCGGGGCGCTCGGCTACTCCGGGCCGGAGGAGATCGACGAGGAGCGGGCCTTCCGCGATCTCGGCTTCGACTCGCTGACCGCCGTCGCGCTGCGCAACACCATCGCGGAGACCACCGGGCTGCGGCTGCCCGTGACCCTCGTCTTCGACCATCCCACGGCGACCGCCCTCGCCGAGCGGCTGCACCGGGACCTGTTCGGCGCCGCCCCCGCCGGCGAGGACCCGGCGCGCGGTGCCGTGTCCGCCGTGGGTGCGGTCGACGACGACCCCGTCGTCATCGTCGCGATGAGCTGCCGCTACCCGGGCGGGGCGAGCAGCCCCGAGGACCTGTGGCGGCTGCTGCTGCGCGGCGGCGAGGCCGTGTCCGCCTTCCCCGAGGACCGAGGCTGGGACCTGAGGGGCGCCTACGACCCCGACCCCGACCGGCCGGGCACCTTCTACGCCCGCGGCGGCGGATTCCTGTACGACGCGCACCACTTCGACCCGGAGTTCTTCGGGATGAGCCCGCGCGAGGCGCTGGCCGTCGACCCGCAGCAGCGTCTGCTGCTGGAGACGTCGTGGGAGGCGATCGAGCGGGCCGGGATCGACCCGGTCGCGCTGCGCGGCAGCCGCACCGGCGTGTTCGTCGGCTCCAACTACCACGACTACGGCTCCCGGGTGCAGCACTCCCCCAAGGACTTCGAGGGCTACCTCGCCACCGGCAGCGCCGGCAGCGTGGCCTCCGGGCGCATCTCCTACACCCTCGGACTGGAGGGCCCGGCCGTCACCGTCGACACCGCCTGCTCGTCGTCGCTGGTCGCGCTGCACATGGCCGCCCAGGCGCTGCGCAGCGGTGAGTGCACCATGGCGCTGGCCGGCGGTGTCACCGTGATCTCCTCGCTGGACACCTTCATCGAGTTCAGCCGGCAGCGGGCGCTGTCCGCGGACGGCCGCTGCAAGGCGTTCTCCGACGACGCCGACGGCGCGGGCTGGGCCGAGGGCGTCGGCATGGTGCTCCTGGAGCGGCTGTCCGACGCCCGCCGCAACGGCCACCCGGTGCTGGCGGTGCTCGCCGGCTCCGCCGTCAACCAGGACGGCGCGAGCAACGGCCTCACCGCGCCGAGCGGCCCCGCTCAGCAGCGCGTCATCCGGCAGGCGCTGGCCGCCGCCGGGCTGTCCCCGGCCGACGTGGACGCCGTCGAGGCGCACGGTACCGGCACCCGGCTCGGCGACCCCATCGAGGCGGGGGCCCTGATGGCGGCGTACGGCCAGGACCGGCCCGCGGACCGGCCGCTGCGCATCGGCGCCCTCAAGTCAAACCTCGGGCACACCCAGGCAGCCGCCGGTGTCGGCGGCGTCATCAAGATGGTCCTCGCGATGCGGCACGGACTGCTCCCGCGCACCCTGCACGCCGACCGGCCGTCCACACGCATCGACTGGAACGAGGGCGCGGTGGCGCTGCTGACCGAGCCCGTGGAGTGGCCCGGCGGCGCGGACCGGCCGCGCCGCGCCGGCGTGTCGGCGTTCGGCATCAGCGGCACCAACGCCCACGTCATCCTGGAGGAGCCGCCCGCCGAGGCCCCGGCGGCCACCGGCGGCACCGCTCTCCCGGCCGCCGCGCCGCAGGAGCGGCCGGCCGCCCCCGTGGCCGCCGGCGCCGAGAACGCCGTCTCGTCGGAGGGGGCGACCGTCCCCGCCGCCTCCGGCGAGGCGGTTCCCTGGATGCTGTCCGGGCGCAGCGCCGACGCGCTGCACGCCCAGGCCGCCCGGCTGCTGGCGCACCTGAAGGATCCCGCACGGCAGGACGCGGCGAGCGACCTCGACATCGCTCACACGCTGGCCACCGGGCGCACCGCGTTCGACCACCGGGCGGCCCTCGTAGGCCGCGACCGCAACGAACTCCTCGGCGCGCTGGGGGCGTTGGCCGACGGCCGGGAGGCCCCCGGTGTGCTGCGCGGCGTGCGGCGCCGCGGCGGACGCACCGCGTTCCTCTTCAGCGGCCAGGGCAGCCAGCGTCCCGGCATGGGCAGTGAACTGTACGCCGCGTACCCCGTCTTCGCCGACGCCCTCGACGCCGTCTGCGCCGAACTCGACCGGGCACTCCAGCGCCCCCTGAAGGACGTGCTGTTCGCTCCCGCGGGCACCCCGGACGCCGCCCTGCTGGACCGCACCGCCTACACCCAGGCCGGGCTGTTCGCCCTGGAAGTGGCCCAGTTCCGGCTGCTGGAACACTGGGGGGTGCGCCCCGACGTCGTCGTCGGCCACTCCGTCGGTGAGCTCGCCGCCGCCCACGTCGCAGGGGTCCTCGGCCTCGCCGACGCCTGCCGTCTGGTCGCCGCCCGCGGCCGGCTGATGGAGGAACTCCCAGGCGGCGGCGCCATGCTGTCCGTGCAGGCGAGCGAGACCGAGGTCGTCGAGGCGCTGCGCACCTACGAGGACCGGGTGGCCGTCGCCGCCGTGAACGGCCCGGCGTCCGTGGTGGTCTCCGGCGACGAGGAAGCCGTCGAGGAACTCGCCGAGGCGTGGCGGGAGGCCGGGCTGCGCACCAAGCGCCTGACCGTGTCCCACGCCTTCCACTCGCCGCGCATGGAACCCATGCAGGCGCCCTTCGCCGCCGTCGCCCGCGACCTGGCCTACGCCGCCCCCGCGGTGCCCGTCGTCTGCGACCTGACCGGCGAGAGCGCCGCACCCGGCGAACTGGAGGACCCCGACTACTGGGTGCGCCACGTGCGCGGCACGGTCCGCTTCGCCGACGCCCTCGCCGCCCTGGAACGCCAGGGCGTCACCGCATACGTCGAACTGGGTCCCGACGGGGTGCTCAGCGCCATGACCCGCGACTGCCTCACCGACCCGGACGCCGCCGTCGTCATACCGCTGCTGCGCCGCGACCGGCCCGAGGACAGCGCCATCACCACCGCCCTGGCCACCCTGCACGTCCACGGCGCAGGCCCCGACTGGGCCGGATACTTCGCCGGCCGTCCGGTCCGCCGGGCCGACCTGCCGACCTACGCCTTCCAGCGGGCCCGCTACTGGCTCGACGCCGAGCCGGCCATGCCCGACCTCGCGGCAGCCGGCCTCGTCGCCGGGGACCATCCACTGCTCACGGCGGGCACCGCGCTCGCCGGCGGCGACGGCCACCTGCTCACCGGGCGGCTGTCGCTGAGCAGCCACCCCTGGCTCGCCGACCACGCCGTGCACGGTACGGCCGTCCTGCCCGGCACCGCCTTCCTGGAGCTGGCGCTGCTCGCAGCCGACCGGGTCGGCTGCCCCACCGTCGACGAACTCACCCTGGAGGCACCGCTCGTCCTGCCCGAACAGGGCGCCGTCCACGTCCAGGTCACCGTGGGCGCCCCCGGCGAGGACGGGGCACGCCAGGTCAGCGTCCACACCCGGCCGGACGACGCCACGCACGACGAACCCTGGACGCGGCACGCCGTCGGCCGGCTCACCCCGGACACCGCACCGGACGACGACGCGCCGCTCGCTGCCTGGCCGCCGCAGGGCGCCGAACCCGTCGCCGTGGACGGCCTGTACGACCGCTTCGCCGAGGGCGGCTTCGCCTACGGCCCGGCGTTCCGGGGCCTGACCGCCGCATGGCGGCTCGGCGACGACGTCTACGCCGAGGTCGAACCGCCCGCCGGCATCGCCGCCGACGCCGCCCGCTACGGGCTGCACCCGGCGCTTCTCGACGCCGCCGTGCAGACCGTCGGCCTCACCCCCGCGGCCTCCGCCGCCGTCATGCCGTTCAGCTGGACCGGTGTGCGCCTGCACCACCCCGGCGCCGAGGCGCTGCGGGTGCGGCTCACCCCGACCGGGCCCGACGCGGTGACCCTGTACGTCACCACGGTCGACGGCCGGCCCGTCGCCACCGTTGCCGGACTGACGCTGCGCCCGCTGCCCGACGCCGGCCGGCTGGGGGACCGGCACGCCGCCGCCCGCCATCTGCACGAGGTGGACTGGGTGACCCCGGCCGCTGCCCCGGCCCGCGTCGCCGGCGCCTGGGCCGTCCTGAACGCGGACGCCGACCCCGGCACGGTCGCCGCGCTGACGGCCGCCGGGCTCGCCGCCACGCACCACCCGGACCAGGCCGCCCTCGCCCGCGCCGTCGCCGGCGGCGCCACCGCGGTCCCCGCGACCGTGCTGGCCCCCGTCCCAGGTCTCGGCGACGACACCGACCCGCTGTCCGGCGACGCCGGTACGGCCGCGACGGCCGACGCGGTGCGCCGCGCCACCGGGCGCGTGCTGCGGCTGCTGCAGGAGTGGCTCGCCGACGACACCTACAACGCGACCCGGCTCGTGCTGGTCACCCGGCACGCCATGACCGTGCACGACGGCGACCGGGCACCCGACCCGGTGGCCGCCGCCGTCTGGGGCCTGGTGCGCACGGCGCAGTCCGAGAACCCGGGCCGGTTCGTGCTGCTCGACTGGGACGGCGCCCAGGAGTCCCACGCGGCGCTGCCCGCCGCGCTGGGCCTCGACGAACCGCAGCTCGCCCTGCGCAAGGGCGAGTTGCGCGTCCCGAGGCTCGTCCGCACGACCCTGACCCGCGGCGCCGAGGACGGCGCGGGCACGCTGCTCGACCCGGACGGCACCGTCCTGGTCACCGGCGCCACCGGCGCGCTCGGCGGCCTCGTCGCCCGGCACCTCGTCACCCGGCACGGCGCCCGCAACCTGCTGCTCGTCGGACGCCGCGGCCCCGAAGCCCCCGGCGCCCGGGAACTCGTCGAGGAGCTGACCGGGCTCGGCGCCCGCGCCGACCTGGTCGCCTGCGACACCTCCGACCGGGACGCGCTGGCCGCGCTGCTCGCCACCGTCCCGGCCGGGCGTCCGCTGACCGCCGTCGTCCACACGGCCGGCGTCCTCGCCGACGGCGTCATCGGCTCCCTCACCCGGGAACACCTCGACACCGTGCTCGCCGCGAAGGTGGACACCGCCCTGCACCTGCACGAGCTGACCCGGGACACCCGGTTGCGCGCCTTCGTGCTGTACTCCTCACTCGCCGGTGTCTTCGGCGGCGCGGGACAGGGCAACTACGCGGCGGCCAACGCCTTCCTGGACGCCTTCGCCCGGCAGCGGCGCGCCCAGGGCCTGCCCGCCCAGTCCCTGGCGTGGGGCCTGTGGGAGGAGCGGTCTGCGATGACCGGCAAGCTGGACGGGGCCGACCTGCGGCGCATGGCGCGCGGCGGTGTCGTACCGATGCCGTCCGAGCAGGCCCTGGAACTGTTCGACGCGGCCGTCGCCACCGACCGTGCGGTGCTGGTCCCGGCCCGCTTCGACACGGCCGGGCTGCGCACCCCCGACGGTGAGGTCCCGGCCCTGCTGCGGTCCCTCGTCCGGCCC
The DNA here is from genome assembly GCF_059510295.1 of Streptomyces sp. PTL18. NCBI lineage: Bacteria > Bacillati > Actinomycetota > Actinomycetes > Kitasatosporales > Streptomycetaceae > Streptomyces > Streptomyces sp. PTL18. The sequence goes on from NZ_JCAJZO010000043.1 coordinate 7,058, forward strand.
GCCCCCGGCCGCCGCACCGGCACCGCCTCCGCGGCACAGGGCGCCGGTGCGGCGGAGCGGCTGCGGCAGCGGCTCGCCGGACTCGACGCCGAGGCCCGGCTCACCCTCCTCGTGGACCTCGTCCGCGACCAGGCGGCGGCGGTGCTCGGCTACGCCGACTCCGACGCCGTGGACGCCGAACGGGGCTTCCTGGAGATGGGCTTCGACTCGCTGACCGCCGTCGAACTGCGCAACCGGCTCACCACCACCACCGGGCTGCGACTGCCGGCCACGCTGCTGTTCGACTACCCGACACCCGTCGGTCTCGCCAGGCACCTGCGCGACGAGACCGCGCCGGGAGCCGCCGCCTCCGTCCAGCCGGTCCTCGCCGAACTCGACCGCCTGGCGGGCGTGCTCGAGGAGATCGCCGGCGACGAGTCGGTCCGCGCCACGCTCGCCGGCCGACTGCGCGGCCTGCTGACCCGCCTGGACGGGCCGGTCCCGGCCGCCGGCGCGGGAGGCGGTACGGTCGGCGGCGACCCGGCGGCGGAGCCGGCCGTGGCGGTCGAGGAGCAACTGGAGTCGGCCAGTGACGACGACCTGTTCGACTTCATCGACCAGCAGTTCGGCTCGGCGTGACGAGCCGTCGGATCACCGGAGCCGCCGGACCGGCGAGCGCCGGCCCGGCAGTTCCGTCGGGTCGCCGGCACGGCGGGGCCGTCGGTCCGACGGGGTCGCCGAGGCCCAGGAGCCGGACGGGGCCGCCGAGGTCGCCGAGGCGGGGGAGCCGGACGGGTGCCGCCGAGGCCGAACAGGTCGCCGGTCCGCCGAGACGGACCAGGCCGTTGCTCCGACGGCGTCGACGGCGTCGCCCCGTCCTCCGGCCGGTGGAACCGCCGGCCGAGCGATCGCCCGGCACCACCCACCCCACCCGGAAGAGAGCGAGAGCGTGTCGGAACGAGTGCTGAACGTCGGAGTGGTCGGCTGCGCCACCATCGCCCAGCGCACCACCCTGCCCGCGCTGGTGGCCGAGCCGTCGGTGCGGCTGGCGGCCGTCGCCAGCCGCAGCCGCGACAAGGCCGAGGCCGTCGCCCGGCGGTTCGGCTGTGAGGCGGTCACCGGATACGCCGCGCTGCTCGCCCGCGACGACATCGACGCCGTCTACGTGCCCCTGCCGCCCGCGCTGCACGCCGAATGGGTGGCACGGGCGCTGGCGGCGGGCAAGCACGTCCTCGCGGAGAAGCCGTGCGTCACCGACCGCGCCCAGGCGGTGAAGCTGGTCTCCGCCGCCCACGCCGCCGGGCTGCTGCTGATGGAGAACTTCGCGTTCCTCCACCACGGCCAGCACGACGCCGTACGGGCTCTCGTCGACGCCGGCGCGATCGGCGAACCCCGCCACCTCACCGCCGAGTTCGCCTTCCCGCCGCTGCCCGACGGTGACATCCGGTACGATCCGTCGCTCGGCGGCGGCGCGCTGCTCGACGCCGGTGTGTACACGCTGCGCGCGGCGACCCTGTACCTCGGGCCGGAGGTCACCGTCCACGGCGCGGTGCTGCGGGACGACCCCGCCACCGGCGTCGACGTGGCCGGCGCGGCCCTCGTCGCCGACCCGGCCGGGCGCACCGGGCAGCTCACGTTCGGCTTCGACCGGTCGTACCGGTGCGGCACCACCCTGTGGGGCAGTGAGGGCAGCATCACCCTCGACCGCGCGTTCACCGCACCGCCCGCCCTGCGCCCGGTGCTGCGGCTGGTCCGCCAGGACCACGTGGAGGAACGCACCCTCCCCGCGGGCCACCAATTCGCCTCACTGGTCGCCCGGTTCGCGCACACGGTGCTGGACGGCGGCGACTTCAAGGGGCCCGGTCAGGACATCCTGCGGCAGGCCGAACTGGTGGACGCGGTGCGTGCGGCGGCGGGAAGGGCCGACCCGCTGAAGGAGCGCTGAGGAGCGCCACCGAAAGGCCGGCCGTGACGGAGTGCGCCGCCCTGTTCGCCGGGCGGCGCACGTCAGGCCGGGTGCTGCTGCGGGCCGCCGCCGTTCTCCTCCCCGGCGCCCGCGTCGAGGAGGGCGGACAGTCCAGGGGCCGTGCGCCGGCCGTCGATGACGTCCCGCAGCTGGGACCGTGCGGTGACGCCCAACTTCGGGAAGCTGCGGTACAGATGGGAGCCGACGGTGCGTGGGGACAGCTGCAGCCGTTCGCCGATCTCCCGGTTGGTCAGCCCGCGGGCGGCCAGGCTCACGATCTGTTTCTGCTGCGGGGTGAGCGCGGGCAGTCGGTCCCGGCCGCCGGGGTTCTGGCGGATCCCGGCGGCCCGCAGCTCCGCCCGGGCGCGGCCGGCCCACGGCTCGGCGCCGAGCCGCACGAACGTCTCCAGCGCGGCGGCCAGAAGCGGGCGGGCCCGGCCCGAGCGCAGTCGGCGGCGCAGCCGTTCGCCGTACTCCAGTTGCAGCTGCGCGTGACTGAACGGCCTTTCCTGCGCGCCCGGTTCGTCGAGTGCCGTCCGGAAGTGGTGCTCGGCCTCCTCGCCGTCCGTCAGCAACGCCCTGGCCCGGGCGAGTTGGGCGCGCTGCCGCGGCGAGGAGCCCGCCGTGCGTTCCGCGAGTCGGTCCACGATCCTGCGGGCGCTCTCCCGCCGCCCGATCCGCACGGCGGCCGCGGCGAGGTCGCCCAGACCGTAACGGGAGACGTGGTAGTGGACCTCGTCGCCCTCGGCGGTGAACATCGTGCGGAACTGGTCGTACGCGCACTCGTGGTCGCCGTCCGCCCACGCCGCCATGCCCAGCGCCCAGCGGGCCCGCACCGTCACGAAGCGGTTCTCCCGCGCGGCGACGAGATCCAGCGCCTGCAGGGCGGCGGCGCGCGCCGGACCCGTCTCGCCGCGCAACGCCAGCACCGCGGCGTCCAGCGCGGGCGGGGCCGCCGCCGTGTAGGGCGGATCACTCTGCGCCGCCGCGCGCGCCGAGGCCGCCGCGACCGCCCGTGCGCGCGACCACCGGCCGTACTCCAGACAGGCCCAGCCCTCCACGCAGCGCAGCCCGTCGGGCAGCGGGGAAGGGGCCGCCGGGGGCCCGCCCACGGTGTCGAACAGGCCGAGGGCGAGGGCGGTCTCGTCGAGCAGCCACGCCAGGGTCGCCGTGGCCGCCGTCGGTTCCGGACCGGCCGTGTCGAGGCTCGCCAGTCGGCGGACACCGGCGAGCAGTGCGGCACGGTCAGCCGACGGGTCGGTGGCGGTGCGGATCCACAGGGACGCCAGGTCCGGCTCCGGGCGCGGGCCGATGGCGGCGGCGAGCCGGAAGAAGTCACGGCGCAGTTCGTCCCGCTGTCCGGAGTCGCCGCCGTAGTAGCAGATCAGGGCGGCGGTCGCGAGCGCCTGCAGGGCGTCGCCGGGGTCGTGCGGGGTGAGGTCGCGCGCGGTGCGGGTCAGCAGCGGGTAGGCGGCGGCGCGACGCGGGGTGAGGGCGAGGGCCTGGCCCCGGCAGAGGGCGGCGTGGGCGAGCAGCACCGGGTCGTCGCAGAGCGTCCGCACCCGGTCGGTCAGTTCCTCCACCCAGGCCGTCTGTCCGGTCGGCGCGGCCAGTCGGGCGGCCAGGGTGAGCCGGCGGGCGCGCTCGTGGCGGTCCGGGGTGAGCTCGGCGGCCCGCTGGAGCGCCAGGGCCGCCGAGACGAGACCGCCCCGGCGTCCCGTCTCCCGCGCCGTGCGCTCCATCTCCCGCGCCACCGGCTCGTCCGGTCCGGTGGCCGCGGCCGCCAGGTGCCAGGCCCGCCGGTCCGGCGCCTCGCGCAGCGCGGCGGCACACCACCGGTGCGCGGCCCGGCGCTGGGTGGGCGGCACCGCGTGGTAGACGGCGGAACGGATCAGCGGATGACGGAACCGTACGACGGTGTCGCGGACGTCGACCAGACCCGCTTGCCCGGCCGGCCGCCACACCTCGGGCGCCAGGCCGGACACGGCCCCCGGGTCCGTCGCCGCCAGCAGCAGCGCCTGCCGTGTGGCACCGGGCAGGCCGGCCAGCCGGGCGGCGAACCGCTGTTCCAGCCGGTCCGCCAGCGGCAGGGGCTCCACCGGCCCCGGCGCCTGGCCGGGCTCCGAGCGGGCGAACTCGATCAGCGCGAGCGGATTGCCCTCCGCCTCCTGCAGGATCCGGGCCCGCAACGGGCCGGTGGGACGGCGCGGCTGCGCGTCCAGGAGCCGGCCGGCGGCCTCCGCGTCGAGGGGACCCAGGTCCAGCACCGGGCAGTTCCGCGCGAACGCGGGCAGCGGGGCATCGGCGCGGACCAGCACCAGCAGGGCGATCCGCTCGCCCTCCAGCCGCCGCGCCACGAACGCCAGCACGTCCACGGAGTCCTGGTCCAGCCACTGGGCGTCGTCCACCACGATCAGCACCGGCCGCGACCGGGCCACGTGCGCCAGGAGGCTCAGCACGGCGATCCGCAGAAGCAACCGGTCGGGCTCGGCCGGCGTGTCCGACATGCCGAACGCGCCGAGCAGCGCGTCGCTCTGCCGCTGCGGCAGCATCGGTGCCTGCGCCAGCACCGGCCGCAGCAACTGGTGCAGACCGGCGAACGCCAACTCGCGTTCCGTCTCGCTGCCCTCGGCCCGCATCACCCGCACCCCGGCCTCGCGCAGCTCGCCGACCTCAGTGTCGACGAGGGCGCTCTTGCCGATGCCCGGACTGCCGGTGACGACCAGGACGTGGCCGCCCTCACCGGGGTTCCTGACACATTGCCGTATCCGGGCGGCCTCGGAGGCACGGCCCACGAGGGCGCCGCCCGACAGCGTCACAGTGGTCAAGCCCGCCTCCCTGGTCTCGCTGCGCGGCGTCCGACATCCAGGGACGCTAAGCCCGCCCCCACCGTGCCTCGGCGCGTGGCGCGCGGGCTCTAAGGAATCCCCTCGAAGGTCGGGCGGGGCGCGTTGCGCGGTCCGGGCGCGGCGCCCTGCCGGACGGGGCCGGCGGGTGGTGGTCGGCGGTGACCGAGGTGACCGCAGCTCGCGGGGTGCAGTCAGGTGACGGATGCGCCCGGCGGGCGCCGTGTTTCACACTGCCGGGGACGGCCGGGAGCGGGCTCGTGCACCCGGTCATGGGGCCTGCGGCGCGTCTGCTCGTGGTGGGCACGGTTCCCCGGAGGCCCGGAGGCCCGGAGGCCCGGAGGCCCGGAGGCCCGGAGGCAGGGGAGGCCCGGCCGGAGCGACCGTGGCTTTCGGCCGGTTGCCGACGAGTTTTCCCGGCCTCGCGCCCCCTCCGGGCATCGCGCCGACTCGCCGCGACCGATCGTCCTACGTGGCCACGAGTTCCTGCCGGTTGTCCTCGGCGGCCGGGAAACAGCGGGAATTTGAAATCGCCACAACGACCGAAACGCCGCTATGGCGAGCCGCGGGATGTTTGGGCCGGTAGACGCCGTGAAACATTCGGGCGAGGTTGAGTAACACCTTTGAAGGGAAAACGAGTTGTCGCTCACCACGGGATCCGCACAGCGGTCCCTGCACGTCCTGACACCGTCCAGTGGCACCTCCCTGGTCGCCCGGCACGCCGGCGGAAAGGGAAGAAACCTCCACACGCTCACCGCGTCCGGATTTCCCGTGCCGGCGTGGTCGATCCTCGGCCTGGACGTATTCGCGGAATTCTGTCGCGACAGCGGACTGGACGAGCAGTTGGCGCGGCTGCTCGCCGACGGCTGGGAGACGAAGGCCGAGCAGGTCGCGAAGGAGGTCGCCGGTCTGATCGAGACGGCACCACTCGGCGCCCACGTCGCCGACGCGATCGCCCTCGCCCACCGGGAGGCCGGCGGCGGCACGGTCGCCGTACGCTCCTCCGGCGCCGAGGAGGACGGCGAACGGCACTCCTTCGCCGGGCAGTTCGACAGCTTCCTCGGCGTCCGCGGCCTCGACGACGTCACCGACCGGGTCCGTCGCTGCTGGGCCTCCGCCTTCTCCGCACGATCCCTGCTCTACCGCGCGCAGCGCGGACTGCCACCCGGCACCGGCGGCGTCGCCGTCGTCGTCCAGCGCATGGTCGCCGCCGAGCGCAGCGGCGTGCTGTTCACCGCCGACCCGACGACCGGCCGCACCGACCGCCATGTGGTCAGCGCCGTGTTCGGGCTGGGGGAGGGGCTCGTCTCCGGTGCCGTCGACGCGGACACCGTCGTCCTCGACGCCGCCACCGGGCAGGCGCTGAGCACGGTCGTCGGGGACAAGCGCGAGCGCTACGACACCGGCTCCGGGTCCGGCTGCGAGGTCTCGCCCGTCGCCGACGAGGACCGCGCCGCCCTGTCCCTGACCGACGACGACCTGGCCCGGCTGCACGAGGCCGGGGTCCGCGTCACCGAGCACTACGGCGCCCCCCAGGACATCGAGTGGGCCATCGCCGACGGCACTCTGTGGATCCTGCAGAGCCGCCCCGTCACCGCCCTCGCCCCGGCCGGCGGCACCGGACCCGGGACAGCGCCCGACGGCGAGCTGCGGCTCTGGGACAACTCCAACATCATCGAGAGCTTCAGCGGCGTCGTCTCCCCGCTCACCTACACCTTCGCCGCCGACACCTACGCCAAGGTGTACGAGAGCTACGCCCGCGCCCTCGGTGTCCGCGGCGAGCAACTGCGCGAGGTGCGGGAGTGGACCCCGCACCTGCTGGGCCACATCCACGGACGGGTCTACTACAACCTGTTCCACTGGTACCGCATGGTGCGCCTGGCCCCGTTCTACCCGCTCAACCGGCGTGTGCTGGAGAAATCCCTCGGTGTCGCCGAGAGCATTTCCGACGAACTCGCCGGCAGTCTCCACCCATTCACACCCCGGCCCGGGCTGCGCGGCCGTCTCTCTCGCCTGGCCCGCACGGTCGTCTTCGCCCGGCGGTTTTTCACCATCAAGAAATCCGTGGAGACCTTCCACCGCGATTTCTACCGGGCGTACGCGGTTTTCAACAACGTCGACTACGACGCCCTGCCCGGCGACGAGACCTATCGCCGTTTCCGAAGGCTCCAGCGGGAACTCATCGAGAAATGGGGCCCGATGCAGGCCCTGGACGCGACGATCCTGCTCTCCGTGGGCCTGCTCGCCCTGCTCACCCGCCGCTGGCTGCCCGACGCCCCCGAGTGGTTCACCTGGTCCGCCGCCGCCCCCGCCGGTTCCGTCGAGTCCGCCGAACCCGCCTGGGCGCTGCGCGAGTTGGCGGCCCGCGCCCGCGCCGACGCCGGGATCCTGGACCTGCTGGAGCACACCCCGGACGACGAGGCGTACCAGGCACTGAGCGACGCCGGCCACACCGGCTTCCTCGCCGCCGTCGACGCCTACATCACCGACTACGGCTACCGCAGCCCCGACGAACTCAAGCTCGAGATCCCCGACCTGTACGAGAACCCGGCCGGGCTGTTCACCCTGCTGCGCGATGCCCTGCCGGAGACCGACGAGGCGCACGACCAGGGCCGCGGCGGCGAGGTCGACGCCTACCTCGCTGCGCACCTGCGCGGCCCGCGCCGCGTCGTGTACGAGCGGGTGCGCGCCAAGGCCCGGACCGCGCTGACCGACCGGGAACGGCTCCGGTTCTGCCGCACCCGCGCCTTCGGAGCGGCCAAGCGCATGCTGCGCGCCCTCGGCCGCGACCTGGCACGCGCCGGGGCCCTCGACACCTGGGACGACGTGTTCCTGCTGCGCCTCGACGAGATCAAGGGCGCCTACGAGGGCATGATCGTGCACACCGAGCTGCGGGACCTCGTCGCCGTGCGCCGCAGGCAACAGAGCGTCGACCGCGAGCTGCACGCCCCGTCGCGCTTCACCACCCGCGGTGCCCCCTACTGGTCGGGCAACCTGGAACGGGCCGGCTGGACCGGCGGCCCGGCCGCCCGCAGCGGCGCACGCGAACTGCACGGCACGCCCTGCTGCCCCGGCGTCGCCGAGGGACCCGCCGTCGTCACCGACACCCCGCGCGACATCGGCCGCGGCATCCTGATCACCTACCGCACCGACCCCGGCTGGGTGGCCGCGCTGCCCTCGGCCGCCGCCCTCGTCATCGAACGCGGCAGCCCCCTCACCCATGTCGCCGTCGTCGCCCGCGAGCTGGGCATCCCCACCGTCGTCCAGGTCAAGGGCGCGACCACCGAGATACGCGGCGGCAGCCGGCTGCGCGTCGACGGCGCCGCCGGGACGGTCACCGTACTCGCCGACCCACCCGCCGACGAGGCCACGCCCACCGACGGGGCCACGCCCGCCGCCGAGGACACCCCCCGAACGGAGACACACCCGTGATCCTCACCGAGGACCAGCTGAAGGACCTGCTCGACAAGTCCCTCGCCGAACTGCCCCGCGGCACCGAGTGGGCCGTCACCCTCGAGGGCTCCATAGCGGAAGGGTTCGGCAACCCCTCCTCCGACATCGACTTCCTGCTCGTCGGCCGCTCGGAGGACGACCTGCCGACCATGCCGTCGCTGCTGTTCGTGGACGGCCGGCGCGTCGAGATCCGCACCCGGTCGGTGCGTCAGCTCGCCGAGCAGTTCCGCGCGGTGGAGGAGGGCGCCAAACGGCCCGGCCGGCTTTCCGAGGACGTCCTCAACCGCTGCCAGCGGCTGCTGCACAGCCACCCGCTGCGCGGCCACGCCCTGATCGAGGAGGTCAGGGCACTGCTGCCCGTCGAGCGGTTCCGCGAGATCACCGCCGACTGGTGGGCCCACCGCGCCCGCCAGTCCCTGCGGCACGCCATGGCGCTGCTCTGCCTCGGCGAGAGCGGCGAGGCCGTCGACTGGACCCGCGCGGGCCTCGTGCAGACCGTCAAGTCCTGGGCGGCCCGTCTCGGCGAGACCTACCTCGAACCCAAGTGGCTGTCCCTGCAACTCGACCGCGCCGGCCGCGGCGACGTGCGCGACCGCTACTGGCAGCTGGAGGCCGCCGCCCCGGCCCCCGGCGACCCCGACGCCGCCCACACCCACCTGACCGCCACCCTCGCCTTCGCCGCGGACCTCGGACTCACCGGCGTGCCCCGGCAGCCCGAGCGCATCACCGTCGAACGCGTGAACGGCGTCACCACCTGGCAGACCGGCGACCGGGTCCACGTCCTGCGCGGACGGCGCGAGGTGTTCGCCCTCGGCGACGACGCCGGAACGGTCTGGCGCTCCCTCGTCCTCGGCCGGCCGCTGCCCCAGGTGCTCGCCACGACCGCCGGCAGCGGTGTCACCGACCCGGGCGCCCTGCTCGCCACGTTCCTGCGCTACGGGCTGATCCGCCTCGCCTGGAAGGGCGGCGGCACCCTCACGCCCTCGCTGCCGCTCGCCGCGCCGCCCGGCCCCGTCGCCCCGCCGCCCTCCACCGCGCGCCCGGTGCTCTCCCTGCGCGGCGCGGCCGTCGCCGGGCCCCGCGCCGTCGACCTGATGCCTCTGCCGGCCGACCGGTTCGCCGCCGCCGCGATGGCGCTCGTCTGGTCCAACGTCGTCGTCGAGAACGCCGTAGAGGACCTGACCGGCGCCTTGCAGCGCGGCCAGTGGCGGGTCGCCGAACTCACCGCCCGGCGCGCCGTGCACGCCGCGCTGCGCGGCTTGTTCAGCGCCCACGGCGTCAACCCGCTGCCCGCCGACTCCGAGCTCGTCCGCCGCCTCGACCTGCTCCCCTCGTCCGACGCCGGGCCCGTCGAGGAACACGCCGGGGAACTGTTGCGGCGCACCGTCGACACGCCGGACCAGGGCGACATGCTCCTCACGGACCTGCGCTCCTTCATCGGCCTGGTGCGCGGCGCCGTCGGCGCCGACTCCTTCCCGCTGTCCTTCGAGTCCGCCGACACCTGGCGGGCCACCCTCGAACTCGGATACGACTGGCTTCGCATCGGCGCCCACCTGGACGCGGAGCTCCCGATCGAGGAGGCCCGCGACCTGCTGGCCGGCAACGGCACCCAGCCGCACCAGGCGGCGGAGCTGTGAGGCCCGGGAGCGCGTCGCGCGGTGACCGCTTCCCCCTGGTGCCGTGCCGCGCCGCGGCGGCCCTTGCGGGGGCCCGGCCTGCGGGCTCCCGGACCGCTCGGTTCGCGGGGACCGCCTTCCACGGGGGTCTCCTGCCGCCGCGGCCCGGTTCCCGCAAGGCCCCGTGACCGTGCGGCCCGCCGCGACCGCCCCCGGCCCGGCCACCCGGTGGCCGAACGCCGGCCCCGCCGCCGTACACCCGGCCGCCCCGACCCCATCGCCCCACCCGACCCGTCCCCCGGGAGGATTCCAGATGTCCGACCCCATGACCGTGCTGGTGACCGGTGCCGGCGGATTCGTGGGCGCGGAGGTGACCGCGCGGCTCACCGCCGCCGGGCACACCGTGCTGCCGTTGCTGCACCGCACCGTCGACCTGGTCCGCAACAACGGGCGCAGGCTCACCCCCGGCCGCGGCACCCTGGTTCCCGTCGCCGGGGACATCACCCGCCCCGGCCTCGGACTGAGCGACGAGGACCGCCGGCTCGTCGCCGGCGCCGACCGCATCGTGCACTGCGCCGCCGTCACCGACTTCGGCCTGCCCGACGACCGGTACGAGAGCATCAACGTCGCCGGCACCCGCCACGTCCTCGGCATCGCCCTCGCCCACCGGACCCCGCTGGTGCACGTCAGCACCGCGTACGTGTGCGGGGAACGCGACGGTGTCGCCCGCGAGGAGGAGCTCGACGTCGGCCAGCACCCGGGCAACGGCTACGAGAAGAGCAAGCTGACCGCCGAGACCATGGTCCGCAAGGCCGCCGCCGACGGCCTGCCCGTCACCGTGGTGCGCCCCAGCATCGTCACCGGCGCCTCCCGCACCGGCCGCGCCCGCGACCGCAAGACGATCTACCCGGTGCTGCGCGTCCTCACCCGGGGCCTGGTGCGCACCGTGCCCGGCCACTACGACGCCCTCCTCGACCTCGTCCCGGTCGACCGCGTCGCCGACCTGGTCACCGACGCCGCCACGCGGTTCGGGGAGGCCGAGGGACGCACCCTGCACTCCGTCGGCCATGTGCTGACCCTGCGGGACTTCTCCGACGTCCTCGCCGAGTACCCGTCCTTCCAGGTGCCGCGGTTCGTGCCGCCGTCCGCGTTCTCCGCCGGTGCCCTCTCCGACCGCGAACGCCCCTACCACAACCGCGTCATCGCCCTGTACGAGACCTACTTCCGGCGACGCGTCCGCTTCGACGACACCCAGGCCGCCGCCTTCGTGCGCCGGCCCCCGGCCACCGGGGCACGGCCGTACCTGCGCCGCCTCCTCGACGACTGCCTCGCGACCGGCTACCTCGGCCCGGCGCCGGAGCAGACCGCCCACCGACCCGACCGGAGCACCCACCGATGAACCCAGGCCACCCCACCGGACCCGCGCACGGCATACCCGTCTCCCCGCTGCTCACCTGCCACCCGGCCAAGCAGCGGCTGTACGGCGCCGACACCTACTTCCAGGAGAGCCACGACCAGCTCGCCGCCCTCACCGACGACGTCACCGGCTTCGCCCACCGGCACGCCGCGCTGCTGCTGAAGCCCGACGCCGTCGTGGCCCGCCGGCTCGAGGCGGCCGTCGGCTGGCTCACCGAGGAGCGCTACCGCATCGTCGGCGCCGCCGTGACCCGGCTCACCCGCACCATGATCCGCTCCCTGTGGTACTTCCAGTGGAACCTCGCCACCTCCTACCGCAGGCGGCTCGCCGCGCTGTTCCTGGAGGACGCCGACGCCCTCGTGCTGCTCGTCCGCCCCGAGGACGAGCCGGACGTCCCCGCGTCCGTCGAACTGACCCGGCTCAAGGGCCCCACCGACCCCGACGCCCGCCGACCCGGCCAGCTGCGCCACCTGCTCGGCCGCCACAGCTACCTGCTGAACCTCGTGCACACCCCCGACGAACCCGCCGACGTGCTGCGCGAGCTGGCCGTCCACTTCGACGACGCCTCACGTGCGGAACTGTTCCGCTCCGCGCTCGCCGGCGAGGACCGCACCGCACACGCCCTGGAACTGACCGGCCGGCTGTACGCCGCCACCAAGCCCCGCGACCTCGACTTCGACCCCGCCGTGGAGCGGCTGCGCGACACGGTGTCCCGGCACCTCGGCACCGCCCCCGACGCCACCCCGCGCGCCCTGCTGGAGACCGCGTGGGAGCGGGGCGCCGACCTCGATCCGTGGGACGCCGTGATCGTCGGCTCCTCGGTGCTCCCCATGCGGGTGCCCGGCCGCGCACCCGTGCTGGACGGGGCCGACACCGGCACCTGGCGCCGCCATCTGGGCGCACTGCGCGCCCGGCACACCTGAGGAGCGCGCCGTGCAGTTCACCCGGACCCTGCCCAGGGAACTCGTGCACCGCGCCGCGGTCGCCGAGGTGTTCCTCACCGACGCCGAACGCCACGGCGAGAACGAGATACTGCTCGCCGCGCAGTTGCCCCGCCGCCACGCCTTCTACCACGACACCCTCGAAGACCGCGCCCGCCACGACCCGATGCTGCTGCTGGAGGCGTGCCGGCAGGGCATCTTCGTGGTCGCCCACCGCTACCTCGACGTGCCCCAGGGCCACAAGTTCCTGCTGCGCGCCGTCGAGTTCGAGGTGCCGGACCCCGCGGCCCTCGTCTGCGGCGACCACCCCACCGAGGCGGTCATCGCCACGCACATCGAACACCGGTTCCGCGGCCGGGCCGGGGTGGCCGGACTGCGGCTGCGGTTCGGCATGACCATCGGGGCCCGCGAGGCCCTGCTCGCCCGCATCGACTACTCCTGGATGCCCCCGCGCGCCTGGACCCGGCTGCGTGCCGGGCAGCGCGGCGCACTCGGCCTGCCCGAGACGCCCGTCGTCCTGCCCGGACGACGCGTCGAACCGGCCCTCGTCGGCCGCCGCGACCCCGACAACGCGGTCATCTCCGCGCCGCGCACCGCGCCCGACGGCACCCGCACGGCCCGCCTGGTCCCCGACACCGGCCACCCCACCCTGTACGACCACTGGGTCGACCACGTGCCCGGCATGCTGGAACTGGAGGCGCTGCGCCAACTCGCCCTGACCGCCGCCGTCGACGCCGGAACCCTGGCCGCGCCCACCGCGCTGCCGGTCGGCCTGGCCGCGCGCTTCTGCTGCTTCGCCGAGATGGACCTGCCGCTGGAGTGCCGTACCGGCCCGGTCCTGCCCGGCGCCGACATCGAGTGCTCCCTGCACCAGCCCGGCGCCCTGGCCGTCGAGGCCCGGTTGCGGCTCGCCGACCCGGACACGGCCGGCCCGGTCGCCGGCGCCCTCGCCGCGCCGGCCGCCCACAGCGCCGTATGAGCCCGCCACCGCCCACCGGCACCTTCGCGACCCGCACCAGAACGGAGACACCACCCGCAGTGACCACCGTCGCCGCCCCCCAAGTCCCCGCCAGGATCGGCCGGTTCGTGCTGCGCATGTTCCGGCCGCACGTCTACGCCACCTACGGACTGCTGTGGGTCCTCGCCCTGGAGAGTTCGGCGGTGGCCGCGACCGGCACCGCCTGGCGGCCGTCCGGCGCCACCTGGCTGCGGGTCGCCAGCGTCGTCCTGGCGCTGCTGTTCCTGCGCATGCTCGACGAGCAGAAGGACCTCGCCTACGACCAAGTGCACCACCCCGACCGGCCGCTCGTCACCGGCGCCGTCACCACGGCCGAACTGCGCGGCGCCATGGCCGTGATCACCGTACTGGTCACCGGCCTGAACGCCGCCCTGTCGGCCGCGGCCGCCCTGCTGATCCTCGCGGCCCTCGCCTACAGCCTGTTCCTCGCCCTCCTGGAACGGCTCTCGCCCGCCGTCCGCGACCGGCAACTGCTCAACCTGGCCGTCACCTACCCCGTGCAGGTGCTCCTCGGCTGCTACGTGTACGGCTCACTCGTCGCCGCCGGGACGGTCGCCGCCGACTGGCGCGGGCCGGTGCTGCTGACCCTGTGCGCCGGTGTCTTCCTGCACTTCGAGTTCGCCCGCAAGACCGCCTGGGAGGCACCGCCCGGCGCCCACCTGTACTCCGCGGACCTCGGCCCCCGCCGCAGCGCGGCCGTCACCGCCGCCTGCGCCGCCGTGGCCGTCGGCTGCGAGCTGCTGCTCCTCGCGCCGGGCGGTCCGCTCGCACTCCTGCCCTGCCTCGCGGCCCTCCTGCCCGCCTGGGGCACCCGGCGCTTCCTGACCGCCGGACGAGGTGCCTGGCCGATGCCACTGGCGATGGGCTTCGTCGTCGCCACCTACCTCGCCCTCGTCACCCGGGCGGTGCTCCGGCCGTGACCGAGCCCCCGCCCCTCACCGGAGAGGAACTGCTCACGACCACGCGCAGTGTCCGGCGCGGACTGGACCTGGACCGGCCCGTTGACCCCGAGCTCGTCAAGGACTGCCTGCGGACCGCCCTCCAGGCCCCCAACGGCAACAACCGCCAGAACTGGCGCTGGATCGTCCTCACCGACCCCGCGATCCGCGCGGACGTCGCGGCGGTATACCGTGCCGCGTTCCACGACCGCAACGCCGAGACGCTGCAGCGTCTGGCCGACCTGCCCGAGGGCGCACGCTCGGTGATGTCGGGCGCCCGGCTGCTGGCCGAGCGGCTGCACCGCGTGCCCGTCCTGGTGATCCCGTGCATCGAGGTGCCGGGCGGCCGACTGCCCGAGGGCAACCAGGCGGGCCTGTGGGCGTCGTTGCTGCCCGCCGCCTGGAGCTACGCGCTGGCCGCCCGCAGCCGCGGCCTGGTCACCGCCTGGACGGCGGTCCACCTGGACCGCGAACGGGAGGTCGCCGACCTCCTGGGCCTGCCTCCCGCCGTCCGCCAGGGCGCGCTCCTTCCGACCGCCCACCCCCGGCGCACCACCTTCCGCCCGGGCCCCCGCCTGCCCCTGGAAGCGGTGCTGCACCTCAACCGCTGGCAGCGGGACCGACGGTGACGGCTGGGACACCCCGGCCCCACCCGGCGCGGCGGATGCTGGGGGCCCTTCGCCGGTGAACGGCGAAGGGCCCCCAGCATCCGTCCGTCAGCGACTCACCTCACGTGCCCTCACCTGTCGTTCCAGCGGAAGAACCGCAGCGTCAGCGCGGTCACGACCGCCGTGAAGGCGAGCATGCCGCCCATCGTCGGCAGGGCGTCCGACAGGCCGCCGCCCCGGCTGAGCACGGCCTCGCTGCCCTTGACCAGGTAGCGCAGCGGCATCATGTACGAGACGACCTGGACCCAGTCCGGAGCCCCGTCCAGCGAGAAGAACGAGCCGGACAGGAACGACATCGGCAGCACCAGCAGCTGCGCCAGTCCGCCCGCCGACTCCTCGGTGCGGGTGAGCGAGCCGATGAGCAGACCCAGCGACATCAGTGCCAGCGTGCCGCACATCACCAGCGGGATCACCAGCCACCACTCGCCGGTCAGCCGCAGCCCGAAGTAGGGCAGCGTCGCCACGGCCAGGAACAGCGCGGTCTGTGTCAGCGCCATCAGCATGGTCATGGAGATGCGCGCGGCCACGACCTCCCAGGCCCGGATCGGCGACAGCCGCATCCGCTGCAGGATCTTCTTGCGGCGCAGCGTCACCAGCGTCAGGGCCGTACTGAACACCGCGCTGGAGGCGATGGCCCAGCCCATCAGGCCCGGCGTCAGGTACTGGATCGGCTTGACCGACTCGTCCTCGACCTGGGCCGCCTTCAGCGTGTACGTGGGCGGTGTGCCGGTCGCGGCGAGGTTCGCCCGCTCCAGCACCGCGTTGAGCGTGGCGCGGGCGGAGGCCCCCTTGACGGAGTCGGCGGCGCTGTAGCGCAGGACGACGGTGCCGCCGTCCTGCTCGACCAGCGCGTCGTAGTCGCCCTTGCGGACCTTCTCCAGGGCCGACCCCTCGTCGCTCACCCTGGTGATGGTGGCGGTCCTGGCCAGCTGGTCGCGCTGGTCGGCGGTGAGCGAGTCGAGCACCTTCACCGGACCGACCTGGGCGACCTTGATGTGGGCGGTGCCGTCGCTCTTGAACAGCGTGCCGAACAACAGCAGGAACAGGATCGGGAAGATCAGCAGGAAGAAGATCGTGCCCTTGTCCCGCAGCACGCTGAGGATCATGGTCCGGGACAACTCCCGTACCGGGTTGAGGCGGTCCTTCCCGGAACGGCCGCCGGAGCCCTTCGCGCCCCCGCCGCCGCCCTTGCGTCCGGCGTCCGCCGGGGCGGCGCTGCCCTCCGCGTCCGGGCCGGCGCTCCCGCCGGCCGTCGCCCCCACGGTCCGCGGGGTGGTCTCCTCGATGCTCACGAGCGGTACTCCCGTCCGGTCAGCTGGAGGAACACGTCCTCCAGGGTGGCGCCGCGTACCTCCAGGCCGCGCAGGGCACCCTGGTCGGCCAGGACGGACAGCACCGGTCCCGGCGTGACGGTCGCAACCGTCAGCAGCACCCCGTCGTCGTCCACCGTGGCGTCGGCCACCCCGGCGGTCTTCAGCAGCTCCCGCAGGGTGTCCGGCGTGATCAGCCCGGACTCCACGCTCACCCGCACCATGTTGTCGAGTTCACGGACGAGCGCCGCGGGGGCACCGGTCCGGAGCACCTTGCCGCGCTCCATCACGGACACCCGGTCGCACAGGACCTCCGCCTCGTCGAGGTAGTGCGTGGTGAGGACCACCGTGCGGCCCTCCTCGTTGACGTCCCGCAGCAGGTCCCACAGATTGCGGCGGGCCTGCGGGTCCAGACCGGCGGTCGGCTCGTCCAGGAAGACGATCTCCGGGTCGTGCACCAGACCGCAGGCGATGGACAGACGCTGCGCCTGCCCGCCCGAGAGCTTGTCCGCGGGCACCTTGCCGAACTCGGTCAGCCCGACCCGCTCCAGCATCGCGTCGGCCTGCCGCGCGCCGACCCGGTAGAACGACGCGAACAGCCGGATCGTCTCCCGCGTCGTCAGCTTGTCGAGGAACGACGACGCCTGGAACTGCACACCGATCCGCGTCAGCAGATCCAGGTTGCGCGGCCAGGGGCTCTGTCCGAAGAGTTCGATCCGGCCCTCGTCGGGCTCGCGGACGCCCTCCAGGATCTCCAGGGTGGTCGTCTTGCCGGCCCCGTTGGGGCCGAGGATGCCGTAGAACTCGCCCGTTTCGATGCGCAGGGAGACCCCGTCGACGGCCTGGATGTCCCCGTACCGCTTGCGTACGCCGTCCGCGACGATCGCCGGCGCCGTCATGACGCGTCCTGCCTGGGCCGGCGAAGCCGCGTGCCGGGCCCGCCGCACATGAACTGATGGTCCATCACTCGACTGTCGTCTCTCCGTGATCGGGTCGGGGGGGATCTGTTGTGGGGAGGATCGGGGAGCCGGGTCGGGGGAGTCGCCCCCGGCCCTCGCGTCCGCCCCGCCGGTTGCGCGCAGCGGCCCGGCAGGGACGGCGGCAGGTGCCGCGTCTCGGGAGGTGCGCAGCCCGGCCCAGCCCAGCACAGGCCGCGCCGGGGAGGCCATCGATGCCGCCGAAGACTAGGGAATCGCCCGTACTCCGGCCCGCGGAAGCGGGAACAACCCGCCCCCGCACCGGCCGCCTTCCGTACGTTCGTCCCGTGCACCACCGCGACCGCCACCGCTCCGCCCGGCCGCGACCGCCGGCGCGATGGCGAGCGTCACCGCGAGGGCGGTCGCCACCTCGGCTTCGGCCGCGACGGCCACCGCACGTGGGCCGCTGCTGCCGCCAGGGTGGCTTCGACCGCGACCGTCACGGCGCGCGGACGACCGCCCCCACGACCCGGCACCAACCCCCGACCGCAAAGGATCGAGGACGTCACGATGCCCCCCACCGCCCCGGACCGGGCCGTCCCCTCCGACGGCGGACCCGGCCGTTCCGGGACCGCCGTCCGGCCTCCGGGCTCCCATGCCCCACCGGACCGTCTGCCCCCGTTCGCCCTGCTGCCGGTGTCCGTCGTCGCCGGCGTGACCGCCGCGCTGCTGCTGCTCACCGCGCGCCGGTTCGGGTACTTCAGCGACGAGCTGTACTTCCTCGCCGCCGGCCGCCACCCCGCCTGGGGTTACGCCGACCAGCCGCCGCTGCTGCCCCTGCTCGCCCACGCCATCGACACCCTCGCGCCGGGCTCGCTGCTGTGGCTGCGCGCGCCGGCCGCCGCCGCGACCGCGCTCGGCGTGCTGTTCAGCGCCCTGATCACCCGCGAACTGGGCGGACGGCGGGCCGCCCAGACGGCCGCCGCGGGCGCGCACGCCGTCTCACCGGTGATGCTGCAGATGGGCCACCTGCTCATCACCGCCACCCTCGACATCTTCCTGACGACCGTCACCACCTGGCTGCTCGTACGCTGGGTCCGCACCCGGCGCGACCGGCTGCTGCCGCTCCTCGGCCTGATCGCCGCCGTGTCCCTGCAGGTCAAGTTCCTCAGCGTCGGTTTCTGGGCGGTCCTCGCGGTGGCGCTGCTGCTGGCGGGCCCCCGCGCCCTGCTGAGCCGCCCCCTGCTGTGGGCGTCGGCGGCCGGCGCGCTGCTCACCGCGGTGCCCGGGCTGCTGTGGCAGCACCGCCACGGCTGGCCGCAGCTGGCCATGGCCTCCGTCATCTCGAAGGAGGTCGCCGCCGACGAGGGCGGGCGGTCGCTGTTCCTGCCCACGGTCCTGTCCGCCGCCGGACTCGTCGGCGCCGCGCTGCTGTGTGCGGGACTGCTACGGCTGCTGTTCGCCCGCGGGGCCCGCCCCCACCGCTTCCTCGGGCTGACCTTCGTCGGCCTGTGCGCCTGCTACCTGTACGTCGACGGTCGGCCCTACTACGTCGCCGGGCTCTTCCCCGTCCTGTGGGCGGCCGGCGCCACCGCACTGCAAGGCCTGCGCACCACCCGGCCGCGCCTGTGGGCGACCGGCCTCGCCTACGTGCTGTCCGCGGCGCTCGCCGTGCAGGTCCTGCCGGTGTACCCGGTGCACCGTCTGACCTCCCCCTCCGCCGACCGGCTTGCCCGCGAGACCGTCGGCTGGCCCGACCTCGCCGCCTCCGTGGCCCGCGTCCACCGCGCCCTGCCGCCCGGTCTGCGCCGACGCGCCCTGGTCGTCACCGACCGCTACGACCAGGCGGGAGCCCTCGACCGGTACGGCCCCGCCCTCGGTCTGCCCCGGCCGTACAGCGGCCACCGAGGTTACGCGTACCTTCGCCGTCCCACCGACGACTCCGCACCCGTCGTGTTCGTCGGCGCCGACGCCCGCTACCTGCACCGGTTCTTCACCGGCGTGCGCCGGCGCGGCACCGTCACCAATGCCGAGGGAGTCCACAACCTCAACTGGGGCGCCCCGATCTGGCTCTGCGAGGGGGAGCGCGCACCGTGGCGCACCCTGTGGCCGCGACTCTCCCACCTGGACGCCGACTCGGCGGGATGACGCCCGCATGAGGCGGACGCAAGGGGACCGGGGGGCGGTCCCTCGCGGGATCGCCCCCCGGTGCGCGCGGGGCCGGCGCGCCCGCGCACATGTGTCAGCCCCAGGTCACGGGCAACGCGTAGACGCCGTAGTGCATCGCCTTGTCGCGCAGCGGGATCTCGTGGGGCTCGACCGCGAGCCGCAGGTCCGGGAAGCGGTCGAACAACTTCTGGTAGCCGAGGCGCAGCGTCGCCCGCGCCAGGTGCTGGCCCAGACACTGGTGGATGCCGAAGCCGAACGCCAGGTGCCGGCGCGAGGGCCGGGTGACGTCGAAGACCTCCGGGTCCTCGAACTGATCCGGGTCCCGGTTGGCGGCCGGCAGCGACAGCACCACGGTCTGCCCGGCCTCGATGGTCCGCCCGTCGATCTCCACGTCCTCCAACGCGACCCGGCTGGCGCCCATGTGGGAGATCGTCAGGTAGCGGAGCAGCTCCTCCACCGCCCGCTCCATCAGCTCGGGCCGCTTGCGGATCTTCTCCAGCTGCTCCGGGTGCTCCAGCAGCGCGAACGTGCCGAGGCCCAGCATGTTCGGGGTGGTGTCCAGGGCGCCGCCGATGGTGATCCAGGCGATGTTCGCCAGCTCCTCCTCGGTCAGCTCCCCGGTCTTCACCAGCTTGCCCAGCAGCTTGTCGTTGGGCTCGGCGAACAGCTCCTTCACGATCCGGGCCAGCGTCTGGTCCAGGGCCGTGTTGTGCTCGATGAACTCCTCGAGCGTGTAGTCGATCCGCATGATCGCGGAGAAGTGCTTGTCGAGCTCGGCGATGTCCTCCTCGGGGACACCCATCACCGAGTGCACCGACCGGTGGACGACCTTCTGCACGAATGCCGGCAGCAGGTCCACCGGCGGTTCCAGCTCGGCCATCTCGTCGAGCACGCCGTCGATGATCCCGGCGAGCGTCGGCTCGTACTCCTGGATCCTGCGGACCGTGAAGAAGCCGGTCAGCAGACGCCGGTAGCGAGTGTGGTCGGGCGCGTCCATGCGGACGAAGGAACCCGGCGGCGACGGCTGGGGGTCGTAGTTCTCCACCTCGAACGGCGGAGACGCCACCAGCGCCAGCAGCTCGGCGCGGTGGCTGAACCGCGGGTCGGTCATGATGGCCCGCACGTGCTCGTGCCGGGTCACGAGCCAGCCGTCCTCGCGGCCCGGCGCGATGTCGAACGTCAGCGGGCTGATCGGGTCTTCCTCGCGCAGCCGGCGGTACTCGGGGTCGGGGTCGAAGGGGCACTTGCGGTCGGTCGGTATCACAGGGGGTTTCGGCTCGAAGGCCATGGGACTCCTCCGTCTGATGGGGGTTGCGTCCGCCCGGGTGCGCCGCTCAGGCCCGTCGGACCGTCAGCGGCAGCTGCCGAAGACCGAAGACGTTGACACGGTTGTCGAAGTAGGACAGCGGGCTGTCGCGGTCCACCCGGATGTCGGCGTACCGGTCGAGCATCAGATTGAGCGCGATCTGCCCCTCCATACGGGCCAGCGGGGCGCCCAGGCAGTAGTGGATGCCGTGCCCGAAGGCGAGCTGCCTGGCATGGGACCGGCCCGGCACGAAACGGTCCGGCTCGGGGAAGACCCGCTCGTCGCGGTTGGCGGACAGCAGCCAGAGGTACACCATCGTGTTCTCCGGCACCTTCTCCCCGGCGATCTCCACGGGCGCCGTCGGCACCCGCTCGATCTTCAGGAACGGCGGCCGCAGCCGCAGCACCTCCTCGGTGAAGGGGGCGATCTGCGCGCGCTCCTCGCGCAGCCGGCCCAGCTCCCCCTCCTCCTGGTCGAGGGTCAGCAGCATGTTGCCCAGCAGCACGGCCGTGGTGACATGACCGGCGAGCAGCAGCAGCGCGGCGAAGCTCACCACGTCCTCGTCGTTCAGGCGCTCCCCGTCGACCTCCGCCCGCACCAGCAGGCTCATCAGGTCGTCGTGCTCGCGCGCCCGCCGCTCGGCGACGTGCCCGCGCAGATAGGCGTCCAGCTCCTGCACGGTCTTACCGAGGACCTCCGCGCCCTCGGGCGTCTCCCAGTTCACCGTCAGCAGGTTGTCGGCCCACACCTGGAACAGCGGGCGGTCCGAGGGCGGCACACCGAGCATCGAGGAGATCACGATCACCGGCAGCGGATTGGCGAACGCCTCCACCAGGTCGAAGCGGTCGGCGTCGGCCAGACCGTCGAGCAGCTCGGTGGCGACCTCGGTGATCCGCGGTGCCAGCTCGCTGATCATCTTCGCGGTGAAGACCTTGCTCACCAGCCGGCGCAGCTTGCCGTGTCGGGGCGGGTCCAGCAACAGCAGCGTGCCGCCGGGCGGCCGGCGCTCGCCGTTCGACAGCCGGGTCACCGTGTCCGAGGAGAACGTCGCCGGATCGGCGGTGATCCGCTGTACGTCCTCGTGCCGGAACACGTGGTAGCGGCCCTCCGGATCACGCCACACCGGCTGCTCGTCGCGCATCCGCCGCAGCCAGGCCAGCAGTGTCGCTCCGCCGTCCAGGCCCACTTCGGGCGGCGCGGAGACCTCGGGGCCGGCGGGATCGGGCTCGGCTGTCATCGGAAGAACCCCTCTCTTCAGGGCAGTCCGCACGGGCGGCGGGGGCGGGAGCGACCCCAGGGCAGCACGAGCCCCGGAGCCGGGGCCACAGACGCCGCCGAACTCTAGGGATTTGCCGGTCCCCGCCGATGACCGCGGCGCCCGGGGCAACTAGGGGATTTTTCAGACTCGGAGGTCAAGCGGCCGTCGACGCCGTGCGCGCCTCCAGACTTGGCCGGGTTCGACGTGTTCGAAAAGCCATGCGGACCGCGTGGGTGTCCGAGCCTGAGGAGAGCCGGTGCTGTCTAGCGTCCCGAGCGCAGCGGGCCTGCCGTCGGTCGGGTCCCCCGTGGTGCGCGACCCGAGCCTGGGGGCCGAGCTGTGAGCGAAGACCGCCTGCGCGACTATCTGAAGCGCGTCACCGCCGACCTGCACCGCACCACGAGCCGGGTGCGCGAGCTGGAGGCCAGGGACCACGAGCCGATCGCCGTCGTGTCCATGGCGTGCCGCTACCCCGGCGGTGTGCGCACCCCCGAGGACCTGTGGCGCCTCGTCGCCGACGGCCGCGACGCCATCACCCCGTTCCCCGAGGACCGCGGCTGGGACGTCGACTCCCTGTACCATCCGGACCCCGAAAACCCGGGCACCTGCTACACCCGGGAGGGCGGCTTCCTGCACGACGCCGCCGACTTCGACCCGGACTTCTTCGGCATGTCGCCGCGCGAGGCCCTGGGCACCGACCCGCAGCAGCGCCTCCTGCTGGAGATCTCCTGGGAGGCCCTGGAACGCGCCGGGCTCGCCCCCGGCAGCCTGCGCGGCAGCTCCACCGGAGTGTTCGTCGGCGTCATGTACAACGACTACGGCTCCCGCTTCGACGTGCCGCCGCCCGGCCTCGAGGGCTTCATCGGCAACGGCAGCGCCGGCAGCATCGCCTCCGGCCGCGTCGCCTACACCCTCGGCCTGGAGGGCCCGGCCGTCACCGTCGACACCGCCTGCTCGTCCTCGCTCGTCGCCCTTCACCTGGCCTGCCGGGCGCTGCGCGCGGGGGAGTGCTCGCTGGCCCTGGCGGGCGGCGTCGCCGTCATGTCCACCCCGGTCACCTTCACCGAGTTCAGCCGCCAGCGCGGACTCTCCCCCGACGGCCGCTGCAAGTCCTTCGCCGAGGCCGCCGACGGCACCGGCTGGGGCGAGGGCGCGGGCCTGCTGCTCCTGGAGCGCCTGTCCGACGCCCGCCGCAACGGGCATCCGGTGCTCGCCGTGATCCGGGGCAGCGCCGTCAACCAGGACGGCGCGAGCAGTGGCCTGACCGCCCCCAACGGCCCCTCCCAGCAGCGGGTCATCCGGGCCGCCCTGGCGTCGGCGGGCCTGGCCCCGGCCGATGTGGACGCGGTGGAGGCCCATGGCACGGGTACGACGCTGGGCGACCCGATCGAGGCGCAGGCGCTGATCGCCACCTACGGCCAGGACCGCGAACGCCCCCTGTGGCTGGGCTCGGTGAAGTCCAACATCGGTCACACCCAGGCCGCCGCCGGTGTAGGCGGCGTCATCAAGATGGTCATGGCGATGCGCCACGGAGTGCTGCCCCGCACCCTGCACGTGGACCGGCCGTCCTCGCACGTCGACTGGTCCGCCGGGGCAGTCGAACTCCTCACCGAAGCCCGCGACTGGTCGGCCACGGAGGACCGCCCGCGCCGCGCGGGTGTCTCCGCGTTCGGCGTCAGCGGCACGAATGCGCATGTGGTGT
>NZ_JCAJZO010000044.1:0-29834 GCF_059510295.1 Streptomyces sp. PTL18
CTAATCTGTGCACCGTGACTTCGCCTGCATCGACGGACCGTGTTCCGCACCAGCTCAGCGCGGGGCCGCGCCCTGCTGCGGGGCCGGCCGCCGACGAGGGGCTGGCCCGGC
This sequence comes from Streptomyces sp. PTL18, assembly GCF_059510295.1. Lineage (NCBI taxonomy): Bacteria > Bacillati > Actinomycetota > Actinomycetes > Kitasatosporales > Streptomycetaceae > Streptomyces > Streptomyces sp. PTL18. The sequence goes on from NZ_JCAJZO010000044.1 coordinate 112, forward strand.
GGCTGCGCGCGCTGGCCTGCACCGCGCCGCTGCACGACCTGGACGCGCGCAAGGCCAACCTCGCGGGTGAGTACTCGGTGTACGGCATGGCGGAGATCGCCCTCGCCGCCATCGACCTGGTCACGCTGAACATGGACTTCGACACCGGCGCGGACCACGACCAGATAGTCGCCCGCCTCATCCCGCGCATCGCCGCCCAGGCCCCGCGGCGCCCGCCCGCCGAACACGAGCGGGTGGCCCGCTGGGTCCTGGAGAACCTGATCAACGTCGGCAGCGTCGACCGCGGCTTCCGGGCCGTGTACGGGACGTTCGCTCCGGACGGCACCTACGTCCGCCGCGACTACGACTTCAAGCTGGTCGAGGAGGTCCCGGGATACGGGGGAGGCGTCTACCTGCGCACGACGGACGAGGCGGTCAACGTCCTCGTCGGCGCCCTCGACACCGATGTCACCAGCGCCCAGATCGCCGCCGAGGTCAAACTGGAGGTGCTGATCAGCCGGGGCCGCCTCGCCGACGCCCAGCTCGCCGCCGAGCAGGCGCGCTACCGGACCGTGCAGTACTCGGAGTCCCTGCGCAAGGCCCTGGACGCGACCCGGCGCAACGTGCGCGCGGTGGACTGGCTGAACGCGGTCCCGGACATGATCACCGAGGCCCTCGACCACGTCGCCGACCGTTACCGCCACGAGAACGCGATCCTCACCAACATCCGCAAGGCCCGCGACGAGTCCGAGGACCCCGAGCAGAAGCGGCGCGCCGCAGAACTCGTCGACATCGTCAAGGACTGCATCCGCCGGCACACCCAGCTGCAGTCCCGGCTCCTGGAAGCGGGCCCGCTGTTCCGCGCCGAGCAGGACCGGCAGGCGTTCGCCACGCCCTTGGCGACGTCGGGAATCGACCTGTACGGGCATCTGGTCGCGCCGCTGCTGCCCCTGCCGCTGGAGCGGGCGACCCGCGTCACGGACGCCTTCTTCGCGCGCGGTACGGGGCTGCGTACGCCCTTCTCCGCGCGGGTCGGGGACCTGGTCGACCTGCTGCTGACGCCTCCGGTGGAGCGCGAGCACCTGGGCGCCGAGATGCCCGAGCCGGACCTGATCGCCACCCCGGACGACAGCAGGTTCAGCGAGGAGCAGATGGCCGCCGCCATGGAACTGCTCGACCTGCCGGCGGACGCGCCACGGCGGCTGTCGGGACTGTTGGCCGAGGCGCGCCGCAAGGACCCCGGCCTGCCGTACCTGGTCGCCCTGCTGGCCGTGCACGCGGCGAGCCCGCCGGTCGGCACGGCCTACCGGCAGGGTGAGGAGAAGCTGCTGTTCGCGGTGGACGACGGCACGGAGCTGGACGACCCGGAGTTCGGCGGGGCCGACCTGATCGTGGGCACGGCTCTGCTGGACGCCGCGGGCATGGCGGCGGACCGGACGGAAGCCGCATGACGCCGATGACCACGCACAAGCACCCGCGCACCAAGGAGCCCCGACCGTGACCGAGCACGTCGACCGGAGTGAGCCGGAAGCCGCCACCACGCCGGTGAGCGGCGCCGTCACCCCCGCCGACGCCGCCGACGCGGCGCGGCTCGTCGCCTTCGGGCTGCAGCCCAAGCTGCAGCCCGCACGCGACCAGGAGTACGCGGACCTGCTGCGCCGCTACCGCGAGGACCCCGCGTTCGCCCGGCTCGCCGACGCCGTCGCCACCGGGCTCGGCCTGATCGTGCTGGAGGTGTCCCCGCGCGCGGGCATGGCCGTGACCGCGGCCGAGGACTCGGTGTTCGCGGTCCGCATGGGCGACTACGCGCGTCGCACATCGGCCGACTCGGCCGACCGCTTCCTGCACGGGCTCGCCCATCTCGCCGTAGCCGCCCTGGCGTTCCCGCGCCCGGAGGACCTCGCCGACGACGGCTACATCGGGCGCGTCACGGTCAACGGTGTCGACGCCTTCGTACGCCAGGCCTGCCGCCGTCTGGAGGAGCGCGCCGAGGAGCAGGGGGAGAACACCGACCCGGCCACCGACGCACCCGGACTGGAGGCCGCCTGGCGGGTGTGGGCCAGACGCAGTGCGACCGGGGCCACCAAGGACGCGCGCCGCCCGGCCGCCTCGACCACCGGCATCGTGGCGAAGGCCGTCGCGTTCCTCACCGACTCGGGCTTCCTGCAGCGCACGGGCGACGAGAACGGCGGCACGTACCGCACGACGGCCCGCTACCAGCTCCAGGTGCGCGACATGGCCGGCAGTGCCGCCATGGCCGAACTCCTCGAGCTGGGCATCGTCCCGGTCACCGACGGCACGGCGACCCTGCTGCCCGCCGAGGACACCGACGACCTGGAGCTCGTGGCCGACGCCGGACTGCCCTTCCACTCCTGACCCCGCCTTTTCCGAACACCAGCCAGACTTACGACGAGAGTCCGCCGCCATGTACGAGCTGTCCCGGGTCCGCCTCTACTCCATCGGCCCGGCCGGTGCGCGCTACGCCGACACCGTGCTGGACCTGCGGGGCGTGGGTGATCCGGTGCCCGAACCGGCGCCCACCCAGGCGGAGTTCTTCGAGGAGGAGCCCACCGGGCCGCCGCGCAGACCCGCCCCCGCGGGCGTGCTCTTCCTGGAGAACGGCGGCGGCAAGTCCGTCCTGCTCAAGCTGATCTTCTCCGTGATGCTGCCGGGCCACCGCAACACGCTCGGCGGCGCCAGCTCCGGCGTGCTGCGCAAGTTCCTGCTCGCCGACGACTGCGGACACGTGGCGCTGGAGTGGCAGCACGTGCAGACCGGCGAGTGCGTCGTCGTCGGCAAGGTCAGCGAGTGGCGCGGCCGACAGGTCTCCAACGACCCGCGGAAGTTCGCCGAGGCCTGGTACTCCTTCCGCCCGGGCCCCGGACTCACCTTGGACAACCTGCCCGTCGCCGAGTCCACCGCCGTACGGCCGCCCGTGGAGGGCGCCTCAGGCGCGCAGGGGCGGCGCCGCACCATGAAGGGCTTCCGGGACGCCCTCACTGAGGCGGGGAAGGCCTATCCGCACCTGGAGGTGCACTGGGAGGAGATCCACGACCGCTGGAACGAGCACCTGACGGACCTCGGCCTGGACCCCGAACTCTTCCGCTACCAGCGGGAGATGAACGCGGACGAGGGCGAGGCCGCCGGTCTGTTCGCGGTCAAGAAGGACTCCGACTTCACGGACCTGCTGCTGCGCGCCGTCACCGACACCCGGGACACCGACGGACTCGCCGACCTGGTCAGCGGCTTCGGCAACAAGCTGGGTCGGCGGGCCGAGCTGATCGCCGAGCGGGACTTCACCGCCGGGTCCGTGGATCTGCTCGGACGCATCGTCGACGCCGCCGAGGCCCGATCGCGGGCGCGCGACGTCCATGCGAGCGCCGAGCGGCGGACACGGACGCTGGCGCGGCGGCTGTCCGCGCGCGGGGCACAGGAGCGGGTACGCGCCGCCGACCTCGCCCAGCAGGTCACCGCGGCCGCGCACGCCGTCGCCCAGGCGGAGAGCGGCCGCGAGCGCAGTGCGCTGATGGCCGCCGAACTCGCCTACCGGCACGCCTCCCTGGCGCTCGCCGGTGCGGAGAAGGCGGCTGCGGCGCAGAAGCGGGAGCTGGCCGACGCCCGGCAGCTGTACTCCGCGTGGCAGGCCGCCGAGGCAGTGCTCCGGCACCGTTCCGCCGCCGACCGCGTGACGCGCGTGTCCGCCGCCATCCAAGAGGCCGAGCGGGACGCCGCGCCCGCGCTCGCCGCCCGCGCGAAGGCCGCCGTCGACCTGGTACGGGCGCTGCACGCGGCCGCCGGGAGCGCCGAGACCCTCGCCAACGAGGAGGAGGAGCGCTCCGCCGCCCTGCAGGAGGTGAGCGAGTCCGCCCACCGGGACTCGACCGCCGCCGCCACCGAGGCGCAGCGCGCCCGTAGCGAGGCCGGTCATCTGCGACAGCGGCTCACCGAGGTCGAGCAGGAGACCGCCGAGGCCGTGCGCGCGGGCTGGCTGGACGACAGCGCTCCCGACGCGGATCCGGCGCGCGCCGCGCTCGCCGCCAGCGACGCCGAGAAGACGGCCGTCGCCGCCTGGGACGCCGCACGCGACGCCTCCCGCCGTGCCTCCGAGCACGCGCGCGAGGCGGCCTCCGCGGAGTCCCGAGCGGAACTGACGGCCGCCCGCGCGGCGGACGCCGCCACGGCCGCCGAGCGGGCGTACGAGGCCGAACGGCGCACCGCCGAGGCGCTGGCGGCCGAGGAGCGCCTGGCGGAACTGCTGAGCCTGTCCGGCAGCGGCGCACACCCCCGGGTCCCGGCACCCCGCAGGGACGAGGACGCCAATGAGGCCGGAACGGCCGACGACGCCCTCACCGCCGAGGAACTCGACCGCTTCGCCGACGAACTGCGCGAACTGCTCGACGACTCCGTCTCCTCCGCCGAACGGCAGCTCTTCGAGCTGCGGACCGCTGCCGCCGACGACGCCCGTATTCTCGGCGCCCTCGGTGACGGTGGGCTGCTGCCACCGGGCCCGGACGTGCTCGCCACCGTCGAGTTCCTCGGTGAGCACGGCATTCCGGCCCTGCCCGGCTGGCGCTATCTCGCGCAGGCCGTCGACCCCGTCGACCACGCGCGGGTACTGGCTGCCCGGCCCGAACTGGTCGACGGCGTGATCATCACCGACCCGAACTCCCACGCCCGGGCACGGGAGGTGCTGAGCGACGCGGCTCTGTTGCCCCGCTCCGCCGTCGCCGTCGGCACGGCCGCCGCGCTGCTCGCTCCCACCCCACCCGTCGACGAGCACGGCAACGGTGGCGCTGTCTTCCTCGTCCCGCCGAACCCCGCCATGCACGACGAGCACGCCGCCGACGAGGAGCGGCAGGCGTTGCGGGTCCGCGCCACCGAGCGGGACGAGGAGATCCGGGCGCTCGCGGCCCGGCTCGGCAAGGACCGCGAGCTGGCGGCCCGCCTCGCCTCCTGGCGTACGGCATGCCCGGCGGGCCGCCTCACCGAGCTGGCCGACGCCGCCCGGGACGCCCGCGCGTTCGCCGAGGAGGCCGAGGCCGAACTGGCCGAGGCGCGCACCGCCCGGGCCGAGGCCGAAGAGACGGCCGCCGAGGCCGCCCAGGTGCGCGACGAGCGCCAGGAGGCCGCGCAGAAGGCCCGCCGCGCCGCCGACGCCCTCGCCGGACTCGCCTTCCGGCTGCGTGAACGCGCCGGCTGGCAGGTCAAGCTGCGTGAACTCGCCGACGAGGCGGTCGAGGCCGAGGCCCGCGCCCAGTCCTGCCTGGAGCGCGCCCGCGCCGCCGACGAGGACCGGCGCGCCGCCCAGCGCGCCGCCGACGACGCGCGCCGCACGGCGCGTGCGCTGCGCGCCGAGCGCTCCGAGATCGCGGGTGCCCCCGACCACGTGCCGCAGGACGACACGGACACGCCGAAGGCGTCCCTGCCCGCCCTCCGCGAGGCCTACCGGGCCGCCTCCCAGGTCTACGAGAAGGTCGGCGTCGGCGCCGACCTGCGGGCCGAGCAGGCGCGGGCGGAGAGCGACGAGTCCGCCGCACGCGCCGAACTGGACCGGCTCAGCAACAAGGTGCGCACCCGCGCCGAACAGCTCCTCGCCTCACCCGACGGCTCCGACGGACCGTCCCGGCAGGCCGCCGCCGCGCGCGCGGAGGAGCTGGTGCAGCTCCTGGAGACCCGGATGTCCTCCGCCAGCGAGCAGCTCGGCCGCCTGCGCGGCGAGGCCGAGCGGCACGCCCCGGAGAACGGCGAGGCCCACACCGGGCTCCCCGAGGAGCTGGTGCCCCGCGACACCGAGCACGCCCAGGCCCTGGTGCGCACCGCGACGGCCGAACTCGCCTCCCGCACCGAGGCCCTGAGCCAGGCCCGCGAGGCGCATGGCGAACTCCTCGAGGCCCACCGGGCCGCCGAGGACGGGGCCGGCGGCTTCGACGAGATCGCCGCCATGCTCCGCGACCTGCTGCGCGAGCACGCCTGGGAAGACGAACAGGAAGAGCCGGATCCGTACCCGGGCAGCCTCGAGGAGGCCCGGAAGGCCGCTGCCGAGGCCCGCCGCTCACTGCGTGGCTGCGCCGCCGACCTGTCCGCCGCCGAGGCCGCCGTACGCGAGGCGTCCGACGTCCTCGTTCGGCACGCCAACTCGACGCGCTACGAGCAGGTCCGTACGCCTGCCCGTCAGCAGATCCGCGAACTGCCCGCTTCCGCGCTGCCGGAGCACGCGCAGCGGTGGGCGGAGGCGTTCGCGCCCCGACTCCGGGTGCTGACCGACGAGCTGGCGCAGCTGGAACGCAACCGGGACTCCATCGTGGACCGGCTGCGCGGCCTCGTGGAGTCCGCGCTGGCCACCCTGCGCTCCGCCCAGCGACTGTCCCGGCTGCCCGAGGGGCTCGGCGAGTGGTCGGGGCAGGAGTTCCTGCGCATCCGCTTCGAGGAGCCGGACCAGGCCACGCTGATCGAACGGCTCGGCGAGGTCATCGACGAGGCGACCCGCGCGGCCGTGAAGAAGAACTCCGACCTGCGTCGCGACGGCATGTCCCTGCTCCTGCGCGGCGTCGGCGCGGCACTCCGGCCCAGGGGTGTCGCCGTCGAGATCCTCAAGCCGGACGCCGTACTGCGCGCCGAGCGGGTGCCGGTCGGACAGATGGGAGACGTGTTCTCCGGTGGCCAGCTGCTCACCGCGGCCATCGCCCTGTACTGCACGATGGCCGCCCTGCGCTCGAACGACCGGGGCCGCGACAAGCACCGCCACGCGGGCACGCTGTTCCTGGACAACCCCATCGGACGCGCCAACGCGACGTACCTGCTGGAACTGCAGCGGGCCGTCTCCGACGCGCTCGGGGTGCAGCTGCTCTACACCACCGGTCTGTTCGACACCACCGCGCTCGCGGAGTTCCCGCTGGTCATCCGGCTGCGCAACGACGCCGACCTGCGGGCGGGCCTGAAGTACATCCGGGTGGAGGAACACCTCCGGCCGGGCCTGCCCCCAAAGCCGCAGGCCGGAGAGGCGGTGCACAGCGAGATCACGGTGACCCGGATGTTCAGGCGGCCCGGGTGACCGTCACGTGTCCTCCTCAGGGGAGCCGACGCGACGAGGACGCCCGACGCGGGCGCCTTCGCAGGTGGGGAGTCGGGACCGGCGACAATGCCGCCGGTCCCCACGCCGCTTGAGGCAGCGGGGGGACCGGCGGCCGGGCCCGCGACGCCGAGCTGATCCGAAGGACAAGCCCTCGGCGCCCGCACGCCGTCACGGATGCGACAACTGCCCCGTCCCGCCCCGTCGGCGTATGCGCTCCTGAGCCCGCTCCGCCGCCCGCGCCCGGCGACGGGCCACGCGGCGTTCGCGGCGCAGGGCGCGCGCCGTGCTGCTCGGGGCCGACACCACCCCATGGCGCTGGTTCCACACCTGGCGCGTCACCCAGACGTCGAGCGCGCCCCACGTCGCCACCACCGTGCTCGCCACGCTGCTCAGCACCATGGGGAACGCCGGCCAGGAGTCGGCCAGCGTGCACAGCACGGCGATCACCGCCTGGATCAGCGTCACCGCGATGATGAGGACCGCCCGCACCGCCGCCGTCCGCACGGGATCCGGCAACCGCCGCCGACGTGCGGGCTCCTCCACCCACAGCGGCCGGTAGGACGGCGTGCTCCGCTGCTCCGCGCCCGCCAGGGGGCCTCTGTGCCGCTCCCCGCCCGCCGGTCGCGGTACACCCCGGCCGCCGGCCCGTCCCCGCGCCTGCGACGCACCACGCTCGACGTCCGCCGGAATGTCGCGATCACGTGCCTGGGGGTGCTGTCGCGCCGCTGGGGGCGCCGCGGCGCCCGTCCCGGGTGTTCCGCGCCGCTCCGCCGTGCCCATCAACCCGTCACTCCCCACCGCCCGCAGACCACTCGTCCCGGTGTCAGCCGACACCGACTCTCCAGTGGCTGCCCGGCTTGCGCTGTTTTACGCCGCCCGAGTGCGTCATGCGGCGCCTGTGGCCGATTCCGCCCCCAATTCCCGTACAGGAAGACGATTGTCGTCCCGCGAAGATTCCCGGCGAACGAAAAATTCCGGCCAAGAGGACCTCAATTCCCGGCCGGATGCCCCACTGCGCCACACGCCGGTTGCGGGGAGGAGATTCCCCGTAATGGCAGGACAACTGCCCGCCTCCGGTGCGCCTTTCGCCTGGCGCGCGCCTGCTCGCCCCTTCGAGACACCTGTGGGTCGGTAGTAGGCTCACGCCGTTTGTTGACGCACATGTGTACCCCCGGTACGGAGGGGGTCGAGCTGGGGGAGGCCATGCGCTTTCGCGGGAAGTCCATCCGCCGGAAGATCGTGGCGCTGCTTCTCGTGCCGCTGCTGTCCCTGACCGCCATCTGGGCCTTCGCGACGGTCGTCACCGGCCGCGAGGCCCAGTCGCTGTTCAACGTCTCGCGCATCGTCGAAGAGGTCGGCTACCCCACCGAGGACACCGTCCGGGTGCTGCAGCAGGAGCGCCGGCAGACCCTCGTCTACCTCGCCGACCCGCGCGCCTCCGAGTCCCTCACCGCGCTCCGCCACAGCCGCGCCGCCACCGACGAGGTGGTGGCCAGGCTCCGTCGCAACAGCAAGGACGAGGACCTGCACGAGGACATGGGCCGGGCCACCGCCGAGCGCCTCACCTCCATCCTGGACGCCCTGGACGGCATGGCGTCGCTGCGCCGCAGCGTCGAGGACGGCACCGTGAAGCGCTCCCAGGCCTTCGACCTCTACAACCGTCTCGTCGACCCCTGCTTCACGCTGCTGGACAATCTGCACCTCCTGGACAACGTGGAGATGGACAAACAGGGCCGGGCCCTCGTCAACGTCTTCCGCGCCCGCGAGCTTCTCTCCCGCGAGGACGCCCTCCTCAGCTCCGCGCTCGTCGCCGGCCGGCTCACTCGCGACGACATCCACGACGCCTCCGTCCTCGTGGCCCAGCGCTCCGTGATGTACGACGTCGGCCTGCAGCTGCTGCCGGCCTCGGAGAGCCGGCGCTTCCAGCGGTACTGGAAGAACGCCGGGACCGCGCCCCTGCGCGTGGCCGAACAGGCCGTCGCCGGCGCCACCCCCGGCGTCCCGCACGGCGTGACCGCCAAGAGCTGGGACGAGGCCGCCGGCCAGGTGCTGGACCGCCTGGACCGGATGAGCACACAGGCCGGCGACCGCTACCAGGACCGAGTCCGCCCCCTCGCCGTCGACGTCATCATCAAAGCGGCCATCCCCGGCGTCCTGGGGCTCATCGCCCTGCTGGTCTCCCTGGTCATGTCCGTCCGGATAGGCCGCACCCTCATCCGCGACCTGCGCCGGCTGCGCCTGGAGGCCCACGAGGCGTCCGGGGTGCGGCTGCCCGGCGTCATGCGCCGCCTCTCGGCGGGCGAACAGGTCGACGTCGAGACCGAGGTGCCCCGTCTGGAGTACGACAAGAACGAGATCGGCGAGGTCGGCCAGGCCCTCAACACCCTCCAGCGTGCCGCCGTCGAGGCCGCCGTCAAACAGGCCGAGCTGCGTGCCGGTGTCTCGGAGGTCTTCGTCAACCTCGCCCGCCGCAGCCAGGTCCTGCTGCACAAGCAGCTCACCCTCCTCGACGTCATGGAGCGCAGGACGGACGACACCGAGGAGCTCGCCGACCTCTTCCGCCTCGACCACCTCACCACGCGCATGCGCCGCCACGCCGAGGGCCTCGTCATCCTCTCCGGCGCCGCCCCCTCCCGACAGTGGCGCAAGCCCGTCCAGCTGATGGACGTGGTGCGCGCCGCCGTCGCCGAGGTCGAGGACTACGAGCGCATCGAGGTGCGTCGGCTGCCCCGCGTCGCCGTCACCGGGCCCGCGGTCGCCGACCTCACCCACCTGGTGGCCGAACTTCTGGAGAACGCCACCGTGTTCTCGCCGCCGCACACCGCCGTGCAGGTCGTCGGCGAGCGCGTCGCCAACGGCTTCACCCTGGAGATCCACGACCGCGGTCTCGGCATGACCGCCGAGGCGCTCATGGACGCCAACCTGCGGCTGGCCGAAACGCCCGAATTCGAGCTCTCCGACACCGACCGGCTCGGCCTGTTCGTGGTCAGCCGGCTCGCCCGGCGACAGGGCGTCCGCGTCTCCCTCCAGCCGTCCCCGTACGGCGGCACCACGGCCGTCGTCCTCATCCCCGACACACTCCTCAGCGACGACGTCCCCGACACCAACGGCATCGGCTTCCGTCTCGACCGCGCGCTGCCCGACACGGCGTCCGACACCCACAAGGACCGCGCCTCGGCGCTGTCCCACGCCTCCGTCAGCCTTCCGGGTGTTCCCGCGTCGATACTCGACGGCCCCGTCGAACTGGAGGCGCCCATCGACCTCGACGCGCTCGGCGACCTGGCGGGCGCCCTCGGCGACGAGGACGACGAACGTGGCGTCTTCCGGTCCCGCCCTTCCCTGGTGGACCCTCCGAGCGAACGACACCGGCAGGCACGCGACACACGGCGAGAGGCCGCCCGCCCCGGCGACACCGACCACCCCGGCGCCCCGGTCCCGCTGCCGCGCCGCCGCACCCCCAAGCTGGTCAGCTCCCACGGCCGCCCGGTGACCGGACAGGGACCGCGGCGGACCGCAGCCGACGAGGAACAGAGCCCGCACGGCAGCGGCGTGAGGGGGCGCCAGGAAGATCGCCGGCCGTCCGGCGGCTCCGGGGAACCCAAGGCGGGTCCCGCACGTTCGTCCGGTGATCGCACCGAGGCGCCTGCCCTGCCCCAGCGGCGCCGCACCCGGTCCGCGTCAGACCCGGAGGGGACCACTGCGAACCGGGACGCGGCGGCCGGAGAGGCGGACGCGGGTGTGGGCCCGCTGCCCCGCCGGGTACGGCAGGCCAGCCTCGCCCCGCAGTTGAAGGAGGGGCCCGGCCGGCGCACGGAACGCGAGCGGCCGGCCACGGAGAACCGGGCGGGGCTCACCGAGCGCGACGCCGACGAGGTTCGCAGCCGCTTCGCCTCGCTCCAGCGGGGCTGGCAGCGCGGCCGCGAGGAGAACGCCGCGGGCGACGAGGCCCAGGACGGCTCAGCACGAGGAACGACAAAGGGGGACGGTCGATGACCGCACCGAAGACCGCAGGGCCCACCGCGACCGACAAGGCGTCGGGCGAGCTGAACTGGCTCCTCGACGACCTGGTGGAGCGCGTCGCCAGCATCCGCAAGGCGCTCGTGCTCTCCAGCGACGGTCTGCCCACAGGGGTCTCCAGGGAGCTGAGCCGGGAGGACAGCGAGCACCTGGCCGCGGTCGCCTCCGGATTCCACAGCCTCGCCAAGGGCGTCGGCCGCCACTTCGACGCCGGCGGGGTCCGCCAGACCATCGTCGAACTCGACGAGGCCTTCCTGTTCGTCACCGCCGCCGGCGACGGCAGCTGCCTCGCCGTTCTGGCGGACGCCGACTCCGACGTCGGTCAGGTGGCCTACGAGATGACCCTTCTCGTCAAACGGGTCGGCGTACATCTGGGGGCCGCTCCGCGCACCGATCTGCCCTCGGGTGGGTAGTGGGACGGCATGAGCCGAGACGGTCAGGGAAGCAGCCACTGGTTCGACGACGAGGCCGGACCGGTCGTCCGTCCGTACGCCATGACGCGCGGCCGTACCAGCCACGGGGTGCAGCACCGCCTCGACCTGATCGCGGTGGTCGTCGCCGAGCCGCACGTGGACGATCCCGAGACGGACCCGTCGCTGTCCCCGGAACACGTGGACATCGTCGAACTGTGCCGTGACACCCCTCAGTCGGTCGCCGAACTCGCCGCCGAGCTCGACCTGCCCGTCGGCGTGGTGCGGGTGCTCGTCGGGGACCTGGTCGACGAGGAACTGGTCCACGTCACCCGTCCCGTGCCGCCCGCCGAGCTGGTGGACGAGTCCGTCCTGCGCGATGTGATCAACGGCCTGCGAGCCTTGTGAGCCAGGGGTGCCGCGCACTGTGGCCGAGTGCGCGGACATCCCAGCGGAAGCGAGGACCGGCGCCGGAGCTCCCGTCCCGATATGATCCAAGTGATCACCGGTTACCCACCGCAGTGCGCCGATCACCCGCCTGCGGGCAGGGTTGCGAGGAGCGCGATCGGAGAGACGGACGTGACCAGGGGCTGGCAGTTCTGGGTCGACCGCGGCGGCACCTTCACCGACATCGTCGCGCGCCGCCCGGACGGCCGGCTGCTCACTCACAAGCTGCTGTCGGACAACCCCCAACGGTACGCCGACGCCGCCGTCGCGGGCGTGCGCGAACTCCTCGAGGACGGCGCCTTCCCCGAGGTCGTCCGCATGGGCACCACCGTCGCCACCAACGCCCTGCTGGAACTCAAGGGCGAACGCACTCTCCTCGTCATCACCCGCGGTTTCCGCGACGCCCTGCGCATCGCCTACCAGAACCGCCCGCACATCTTCGCCCGCGCGATCGAGTTGCCCGAGCTGCTGTACGAGCGGGTCGTGGAGGTCGACGAACGCATCACCGCCGACGGCACGGTCCTGCACGGCCCCGACCTGGACGCCTTGTCCGTGCCGCTGCGGGAGGCGTACGACGACGGGATCCGCGCGATCGCCGTGGTCTGCATGCACAGCCATCTGCACCCCGCCCACGAGCAGGCCGTCGGCGAACTGGCCGCCCGTACCGGCTTCCCGCAGATCTCGCTGTCCAGCGAGGTCAGCCCCCTGATGAAACTGGTGCCGCGGGGTGACACGGCGGTCGCCGACGCCTACCTCTCCCCGGTCCTGCGCCGCTACGTCCAGCACGTCGCCGACGACCTCCGAGGCGTACGGCTGATGTTCATGCAGTCCAACGGCGGGCTGGCGGAGGCCGGACAGTTCCGCGGCAAGGACGCCGTCCTGTCCGGCCCCGCGGGCGGTATCGTCGGCATGGCCCGCATGTCGCGGCTCGCCGGCTTCGACCGGGTCATCGGCTTCGACATGGGCGGCACGTCCACCGACGTCTCGCACTTCGCCGGCGAGTACGAACGTGTCTTCACCACGCGGATCGCCGGAGTGCGGCTGCGAGCGCCCATGCTCGACATCCACACGGTCGCGGCGGGCGGCGGCTCGATCCTCCACTTCGACGGCTCCCGCTACCGCGTAGGGCCGGACTCGGCGGGCGCGGACCCGGGACCCGTCTGCTACCGGAACGGCGGGCCGCTCACCGTCACCGACGCCAATGTGATGCTCGGGCGCATCCAACCCGCCCACTTCCCGAGCGTGTTCGGCCCCGACGGCGACCAGCCCCTGGACGACGCGCTCGTCCGCGAGCGCTTCACCGCCCGCTCCCGCGAGATCCGCGAGCGGACGGGAGACGACCGCACCCCCGAGCAGGTCGCCGAGGGCTACCTGCAGATCGCCGTCGCCCATGTCGCGGGAGCCGTGAAGCGGATCTCGGTGCAGAAGGGGCACGACGTCACCCGCTACGCGCTCACCACCTTCGGCGGGGCAGGCGGCCAGCACGCGTGCATGGTCGCCGACTCCCTGGGCATCCGCACCGTCCTCGTACCCCCCATGGCCGGTGTGCTCTCCGCCCTCGGTATCGGGCTCGCCGACACCACCGCCATGCGCGAACAGTCCGTCGAAGCCCCCCTGGAGGCCGCCTCGATGCCCGGCGTCCGGACGACCGCCGACGCCCTCGAGGCCGCCGCCCGCGCCGAACTCCTCGCCGAGGACGTGCCCGAGGACCGCATCCGGGTCACCCGCCGGGCCCAACTGCGCTACGACGGCACCGACACGACCCTCACCGTCGAGCTGACCGAGCCCGGCGCGATGAGACGCGCCTTCGAAGAACGTCATCGCGCCACGTACTCCTTCACGCTCGACCGCCCGATCGTCGTCGAAGCCCTCTCCGTGGAAGCCACCGGCATCACCGAACCCCCCGACCTCTCCGCCCTCGCCCCGTACGAAGGCCGCTCGGCCGCGCCCGAGTCCGTCCGCCTCCACACGGGCGGCGCCTGGCGCGACGTACCCCTGCACCGCCGGGAGTGCCTCCCTCCCGGCGAAGCCGTCACCGGCCCGGCGATCATCACCGAGGCCGGTGCGACGACCGTCGTCGACGAGGGCTGGCGTGCCGTGGCCCGGGACGACGGGCATCTGGTCATGGAACGCGCAGCGATTACGGAGAGTTCCGAACTCGCCACAGAAGTCGACCCGGTTCTGCTCGAGGTCTTCAACAACTTGTTCATGTCCATCGCCGAACAGATGGGCGCCCGCCTGGAGTCCACAGCCCAGTCCGTCAACATCAAGGAACGCCTGGACTTCTCCTGCGCCCTCTTCGACCCCGAGGGCAACCTGGTCGCCAACGCCCCGCACATCCCCGTTCACCTGGGCTCGATGGGCACCAGCGTCAAGGAGGTCATCCGCCGGCGCGGCGACAGGATGCGCCCCGGAGACACCTACGCCGTCAACGACCCCTACCACGGCGGCACCCACCTGCCCGACATCACCGTCACCACCCCCGTCTTCGACACGGACGGTGACCGGATCCTCTTCCACGTCGCCTCCCGCGGCCACCACGCGGAGATCGGCGGCATCGCGCCCGGCTCCATGCCCGCGCGCAGCCGCTCCATCGAGGAGGAAGGTGTCCTCTTCGACGACTGGCTGCTCGTCGAGGGCGGCCGCTTCCGTGAGGAGGAGACGCTCCGCCTGCTGACCGAGGCGCCTCACCCCTCACGCAACCCGAAGACCAACCTCGCCGACCTGCGGGCCCAGATCGCCGCCAACCGCAAGGGCGTCGACGAAGTCGGCCGCATGGTTGAGGACTTCGGGCTCGACGTGGTGCAGGCGTACATGAAGCACGTCCAGGACCACGCCGAGGAGGCCGTGCGCCGCGTCATCGACGCCCTGGACGACGGCGAGTACGCCTACGAGACCGACTCCGGCGCCGTCATCCGCGTCCGGGTTCGTGTCGACCGCGCATGCCGCTGCGCCACCATCGACTTCACCGGCACGTCCGCTCAGGTCCCGACCAACTTCAACGCACCCTCGGCGGTGGTGCGCGCCGCCGTCCTGTACGTCTTCCGCACCCTGATCGCCGACGACATCCCCCTCAACGACGGCTGTCTGCGCCCGCTCCGGATCATCGTCCCGCCGGGCTCCCTGCTGGCCCCCGAGTACCCGGCCGCCGTCGTCGCCGGGAACGTCGAGACCTCCCAGGCCATCACCGGTGCCCTGTACGCCGCCCTCGGGGTGCAGGCCGAGGGATCCGGCACCATGAACAACGTCTCCTTCGGCAACGACCGGTACCAGTACTACGAGACGGTGGCCTCCGGATCCGGCGCCGGTGACGGCTTCTCCGGCGCGTCCGTGGTGCAGACCCACATGACCAACTCGCGCCTGACCGACCCGGAGGTCCTCGAGTGGCGACTGCCCGTCCTGCTCGAGGAATTCAGGGTGCGCCGCGGCACCGGCGGCGACGGACGGTGGCGCGGTGGGGACGGCGCCGTGCGCCGTATCCGCTTCCGGGAGTCCATGACGGTCTCCACGCTCTCCCAGCACCGCAGGATCCCGCCCTACGGCATGGCGGGCGGCAGGCCCGGAGCTCTCGGCGCGAACCGGGTGGAGCGTGCGGACGGGACCGTGGTGCGCCTCGCGGGCAGCGATGCCGCAGACGTCGGCCCCGGCGACGTACTGGTCATCGAAACCCCCGGCGGCGGAGGTTACGGACCGCCGCCGTCCGATCCCCCTCGAGCAGGAGAACAGAACGATGACCTTCGGGCGCAGTGAGCGCGGCAAGCCTCCCGTCGAGCCTGTCACGCTCAAGATCCTCGTGGCCGGCGGTTTCGGCGTGGGCAAGACGACCCTCGTCGGCGCGGTCAGCGAGATCAGGCCGCTGCGCACGGAGGAGGTGCTCACCGAGGCGGGCCGCCCGGTCGACGACACCCGTGATGTGGAGGGCAAGCACACCACCACCGTCGCCATGGACTTCGGCCGTATCACCCTCCGCGAGGACCTGGTGCTCTACCTGTTCGGGACGCCCGGCCAGGACCGCTTCTGGTTCCTGTGGGACGAACTGGCCACCGGTGCCCTGGGCGCCGTCGTCCTCGCCGACACCCGCCGCCTGGAGGACTGCTTCGCCGCCGTCGACTACTTCGAGCGCCGTTCCATCCCGTTCGTCGTCGGTGTCAACTGCTTCGACGGCGCGGTCCGTCACTCCGCGAACGACATACGGCAGGCCCTCGACCTGGACGACGACGTGCCGGTCGTCCTCTGTGACGCCCGCGAGCGGCAGTCGGTCAAGGAGGTGCTGATCGAGGTCGTGCGGTACGCCGGGAGGCACACCGCCGAGCGCCGGGCGAGCGTCCCCAGCTGATCGCCGGGGACAGGCAGGGGCGGCTCGTACCCCCGCCGACCGGGGTACGAGCCGCCGTCGCGCACGCGCGTGCGGTTCAGACGCGAGGCACGCGCGCGTGGACGGTGAGGGTCAGTCCGCCCCCTCCTCCTGCCAGCCGAAGCTCTTCTCCACGGCCTTGCGCCAGTTGCGGTACTCCCGGTCTCGGACCGAGGCCTCCATGGCGGGCGTCCACTCGACGTCCTTCTGCCAGTGCGACTTCAGTTCGTTCAGGTCGTGCCACACCCCGGTCGCGAGCCCGGCCGCGTACGCGGCTCCCAGGCAGGTCGTCTCGGAGACCTTCGGCCGGATCACCGGCACGCCGAGCACGTCCGCCTGGTGCTGCATCAGCAGGTTGTTCTTCGTCATGCCGCCGTCGACCTTCAGGGAGGTGATCGGTACCCCGGAGTCCTGGTACATGGCGTCCACGACCTCGCGCGTCTGCCAGCTCGTCGCCTCCAGCACCGCCCGTGCCAGGTGCGCCTTCGTGACGTAGCGGGTCAGCCCGGTCACCACCCCCCGAGCGTCGGAGCGCCAGTAGGGGGCGAAGAGGCCGGAGAACGCGGGCACGAAGTACGCTCCGCCGTTGTCGTCGACGCTCGCCGCCAGCCTCTCGATCTCGTCCGCGGTGCGGATGATGCCGAGCTGGTCGCGGAACCACTGCACCAGCGCACCGGTGATCGCGATGGACCCCTCCAGGCAGTAGACCGGTGCTTCCTCACCGATCTTGTAGCCCATGGTCGTCAGCAGCCCGTTCTTCGAGGGCACCGGCCGGTCGCCGGTGTTCAGCAGCAGGAAACTGCCCGTGCCGTAGGTGTTCTTCGCCGTTCCCGCGTCGTAGCAGGCCTGGCCGAACACCGCCGCCTGCTGGTCGCCCAGTGCGGAGGCGACGGGAACGCCGGCCAGCTGGCCGACAGCGGTCCCGTACACCTCGGAGGAGGACCTGATCTCCGGGAGGATCGCCTCCGGGACGTTCATGGCGGACAGGATGGCGGGATCCCACTGGAGCGTCCGGAGGTTCATCAGCATGGTGCGTCCCGCGTTGGTGACGTCGGTGACGTGCCGTCCGCCGTCCGTACCACCGGTCAGGTTCCAGATCAGCCAGGAGTCGATGGTGCCGAACGCGATCTCGCCGCGTTCCGCGCGCGCCCTGAGTCCGGGCACGTTGTCCAGCAGCCAGGCCGCCTTGGGCCCGGAGAAGTAACTCGCGAGCGGTAGCCCGGTCTGCTCGCGGAAACGGTCCTGCCCGTCGGAGCCGCCGAGTTCACCGCACAGCGCGGCCGTCCGGGTGTCCTGCCAGACGATCGCGTTGTGCACGGGCTTGCCCGTGGCGCGGTCCCACAGGACCGTGGTCTCGCGCTGGTTGGTGATGCCGAGTGCGGCTATCCGGTCGGCGCGCAGCCCGGCCTTGGCGATGGCGCCCGCGACCACCGCCTGCACCTTGGACCAGATCTCCGTGGCGTCGTGCTCCACCCAGCCCGGCTTGGGGAAGATCTGGCGGTGTTCCCGCTGGTCCACGGCGACGATCCCACCGCCCTGGTCGAAGACGATGCAGCGGCTCGACGTGGTGCCCTGGTCGATCGCGGCGACGTACTTGCGGTCGTGGTCCGTCATGACGTCCCCTTCGTCAAAGGGTCAGAAGGCTGCTTTGTACACAAGGGCCGACAGCGCACCGCCGATCAGCGGTCCCACCACCGGTATCCAGGCGTAGCCCCAGTCCGACCCGCCCTTGTTGGGAATCGGCAGCAGGGCGTGGGTGAGGCGCGGGCCGAGGTCCCGGGCGGGATTGATCGCGTATCCGGTGGGCCCGCCGAGCGAGAGGCCGATGCCGACGACGAGCAGGGAGACGAGCAGGATGCCGATGCCCGAACCGTAGGCCGTCGTACCGGGGATGATGCCGATGCCGGTGCCCAGGTTCTTGCCGAAGAACAGGATGGGTAGCACCAGGCCGGCCGTCGCGATGGTCTCGGTGACGAGGTTGGCGACCGGATTGCGGATCTCCGGGGTGGTGGAGAAGATCCCGAGCGTGGGCTGGGCCGTGTCCTCCTCGGCGTTCGCCTGGAACTGGGCGAAGTAGAGGAGCCAGGTCAGCACGGCGCCGAGGACCGCGCCCGCCATCTGGCCCAGCAGGTAGTACGGGACGTCTTCCCACCGGGTGATGCCGGCGATGGCGAGGCCGATGGTCACCGCCGGGTTGAGGTGTCCGCCGGACTTGGGGGCGGCGGTGTAGGCGCCCGCGAGGACGCCGAAGCCCCAGCCGAAGGCGATGACGGCCCAGCCCGCGCCTTTGGCCTTGGAGTGGTGGAGGGTGACGGCGGCGCAGACTCCCGCGCCGAACAGGATGAGTACGGCCGTGCCGATCAACTCGCCGACGAAGATGCTTGCATGCGTCATGGCGGCTCCTAGGCCCTCGCCCGGGGTCCGTCGGGCCCCGTGTCGGTCCTTGGTGCAGGGTGCGTTCCCTTGGCGACTTCAGCCGTGGGCAGGCAGGTTCCGAGCCCCGGCCGGCGTCCCTGACGAGCGTGCCTGTACAGCCGAACCGCCCGTGGGGGATGACCCGTGGCACCGGCGTGGGTCCAGGGCCGGTCCGACGATTCCCGCCTGCCCGCGGGCGGATCGCCCCGCGGGCGTACGACGGGAATGGCCGGACAGGTCCTCGGAGCGCATGACCCGAATACGCCGAATGCGGCGATGCCGACCGACATCCGGAAGTTTTCTCCCGCACCCACGGAGCGTCAAGGCAGGCGACGTAAACGGTGGACAGGCATCCGCAGGATGGGGAGGGACGCGCACGGCGTGGTGTCAGCGGCCGCCCGGGACGACCGCCGGTGCCGGAGCCGGAAGCGAGCCGCGGCGGATCTCGTGGCCCGGGAGCCCAGCCCGTCCCAGGACCCAACTCGCGCCGCTCAGCGCCTTCGCCGCCTGCTTGAGGGGGGCCAGACACGCCGCCGCCTGACGGTGGTCGGCCACGCTGCCGGGTGCGCACAACACCGTGGCCAGCGACAGCGTGACCGTGCGCCCGCCCGCCGACCAGGGTGCGTCCAGCACCGACGCCGCCAGCGGGTCGAGCCCCTCCGGATCGGCCAGCACCAGGAAGTCGTCCCCGCCGATGTGGCCCACTCGTGTGCTTCCCGACGCGGCGCCCTGCAACGCCCGGCCCACCGACCGGATGAGCTCGTCACCGGCCGCGAACCCCGCCCCGTCGTTGACCTGTTTGAAGTGGTCGACGTCCAGCCAGCTCAGCGCGAACATCCGTCCGTCCGCGATCCGCCGGTCCACCTCACCGGTGATCGCGTCGGATCCGGGCAGCCGGGTCAGCGGATTGAGCCCCGCCGCCTCCTCGACCCGGCTCTCGGCCAGCGCCCGTACGAGGTCCGCGAGCCGTACGACGGCCACGCACCGCCCCTGGTGGTCGACCACCGCCACGTCGTCCGAGGTGCGGTCCCGCTCGCCGTCCGCGACGACGTCGAGCACCTCCCAGGCCGTGGCGTCGATGCCGACCGTGCGCGGCGGATCACCCAGCTTCACGGCGGGCCGGTCGGCGTACAACGCGTGTCCGTACCGCCCCGACATCGACAGCAGGAACCGCGAGCGGTGCACCGATCGGACCGGCACCCCGTCACGGTTCACCAGCAGCACCCCGGACACCTCGGGTGACCCGGTGAGCAGAGCCCGCACCTGCCCGGCCGAGGCCGTGGCGGGCAGCAGCGCGGCGGGTCGCAGGAACTGCCGCACCGAGGGTCCGGTACGCGGGGCCGCCGGCGCGGGAGGGGCCGTCACCGGAACGTACACGTCCGCGGCGGGCCGCCGGGACGGCGGCGCCAGCAGATCGCCCTGCGCCCACTGCGCGCCGGCCGCCCGCACCGCCGCGCACTGTGTCTCGGTCTCCACGCCCTCGACCGACAGCAACGCGCCCAGCTGCTCGCACAGCGTCCGCATGGCCCGCACCGCGGCCGGCCGCGTCAGCAGGGACGCGTCGAGCTTGATCAGGTCAGGCGCAAGGTCCGACAGCAGGCGCACCGGTACGTCGCCGTCACCGACTCCGTCCGCACAGATCCGGAAACCTTCGCCGCGCAGTACGCCCACGGCGTCCAACAGGGCCCGCTGCGGCACGTGGACGTACGGCGGGCCGATGTCGACCGTCACCTCCCACGGCAGCCGCCCCGCCTGGCGCACGGCCTGTCGCAGAGCGGTGAGGCCGCCGAGATCGGCGAGCGTCGACGCGAACACGTTGACGTGCAGCGGCAGCAGGGTCTCCGTCCGCGCCGCCGCGCCGACCGCCAAGGCGGCCAGAATTCCGTCGAGTTCGGGGTCGCGGCGGGCCTGCGCGAGGACGTCGCCGGTCTCCGGGCGCGCAAGGATCTCCAGTGCCGCCACCCCTCCGGTCGTCAGATTGACCACCGGCTGGAAGGCGAAGCGGATGCTGTCCGTCCAGGAGGGCACGGAAGCATGATGGCGTCGTCGGCGCCCTCCCAGGCCCAGTTCATGACCTGTTCACACAGGATTCCCGAGTGGTCACGGAGCGTAGGAACGGCGCGGTCCGCCGCACGGTGTTCGCCGCGCTCATCGCCGTTCCCGCCTCGGCGCGACACAGCCCGGGGCACCGCGCCGTCGACCACTTCGTGCACCGGGCGAGGGTCCGCGTCGTTGCCGTCCAGCCCGTGAGCCGCCCTCGGAAGCTGCCGCACAGATGATCGGATACAGTCCGCCACGTGTCCGAATCCCTGATCCCATCCGCCGCCGACTCCGTGCCGGACTCCCACTGTTCGAGCTGCGGGACGCCCTACGAAGCGGGCGTCTCCGGCTGGCCCCGCACCTGCGCCACGTGCGGCAGGGTGGCCTACCGCAACCCGCTGCCCGTCGCGGTCGCCCTTCAGCCCGTGTACGACACCAGGGGCACGTCCCTCGTCGTCATCACCCGGACCGTCCCGCCCGCGCGCGGCGGCACCGCCCTGCCGGGAGGATTCATCGACCACCGGGAGGACTGGCGGCACGCCGTCGTCCGGGAGCTGAAGGAGGAGACCGGCATCGACGCCGCCGCGCGCGATGTGCGGCTCGTCGACGCGATGAGCTCGCCGGACGGCCATCTGCTGCTGTTCGGGCTTCTGCCGGAGCGTCCGGCGGCGGAGCTGCCGCCGTCCACCGGGACGGACGAGACGGAGGGCTGGCAGCTCCTGCGCCGACCCACCGAACTCGCCTTCCCCTTGCACACGCTGGCGGTCCAGGGCTGGTTCGAAGGCCGCTACGTCTGAGCCCACGCGGGTACGCGCGCCACACAGCCTCCCGCGCGTCCCGCGACGGGTCACCCGTGGCCGAGGCCCCGCACCCGCACCCGACACGCGGGGTCGCTGCGGCCTTCGCCCTTCTCCCGCCGGACCACCACCCGGCGCCCCTTCCACCGTGTCACATAACGCTCGATCTCCGGCTCCGCCCAGCCGTCGCCCGCGTCCGGCACCACGGTGCCGCCCCCGGACAGCCCCCGAGCCGGTGCCCACGCCTCCAGCTCCAGGTCCCCGTCCGCACCCCGTACGGGCAGCACGGCGCCCGCACGCGCGAACACGGGAATCCGCCCCAGGGGCGCGTCGGCCAGCACCCGGCCCGGCCCTTCGTACACCGCCTCGGTCACCGTGTCGTACCAGCGCCCCGGCGGCAGCAGCACCGTCCGCCGGACCGCGCCGGCTTCCAGCACCGGTGCCACCAGGAGGCTGTCGCCGAGCAGGAAGGCGTCCTCGCACTCCCGCAGCGCCCTGTCCTCGGGTGCGCCCCACCACAGGGGCCGCACATAGGGCGCGCCCGTGCGGCGCGCCAGATGCGCCAGGGTGACGAAGTACGGCAGCAGCCGTCGTCGCTCGGCGAGCGCCACGCGCGCGTGCTCCAGAACGTCGTCGCCGAACTCCCAGGGCTCCCGTCGCCCGGCGCGCTCACTCGCGTGGGTGCGGAAGAACGGCAAGTAGGCGGCGAGCTGGAACCAGCGCAGATACAACTCCGGCGACGGACTCCCGTCGAAGCCGCCGACGTCCGGCCCGGAGTACGGCACGCCGCACAGCCCGAGTCCCAGCACCAGCGACAGCGAGGCCCGCAGCCCCGGCCAGCCCGTGGCCACGCCCCCGGACCAGGTCCCGCCGTAGCGCTGGATACCGGCCCATCCCGAGCGGGAGAAGAGGAACGGCCGCTCCTCGGGGACCAAACCGCGCAGCCCCTCGTACGCGGCCTGCGCCATGCACAGCGCGTACACGTTGTGGGCCTCCCGGTGGTCACCGCCCCGGCCCTCCAACGCGTGCCGGGCCGAGCGCGGCAGGGTGTTCTCCCCGAAGGCCGTGAACGACACCGGCTCGTTCATGTCGTGCCAGAACCCCGCGAAGCCCTGGGCGAGGCGCTCCCGGTAGAGACCGCCCCACCACTCACGCACGCGCGCGTGCGTGAAGTCGGGGTAGACGACCTCACCCGGCCACACGACCCCCTCCACCGGCCGCCCCGACGCGTCCCGCACGAACGCGTCCTCGGCGCGCCCGCCGTCGTACACCGGTTCGCCCGGCTCCGCCTTGACCGCCGGGTCGACGACCGACACCAGGCGGATCCCGTCCCGGCGCAGATCCTCGGCGAGCAACGGCAGCTTCGGGAAGCGGTCCAGGTCGACCGAGAACACCCGGTGGTCGTCGAAGTGATCGATGTCCAGATGGACGGCATCGAGCGGAAGGCCACGCTCCGTGTACCCGGCGACGATCCGGCGCACCTCCTGGTCGGTGCCGAAGCCCCGCCGCGCGTGATGGTGCCCCAGTGCCCAGGCCGGCGGCACAGCGGGCGCCCCGGTCAGCGACGCCCAGACCCGCAGCACGCGCGCGGGGGTGCCCACCGCCACCCAGCAGCGCAGCGGCCCGCCGTCCATCCGCACCTCGCAGGTTCCCTCCCGGTCGTGTCCGGACCCCGCACCCTCCTCGCCCTCGCGCAACGTCACCGTGCCGTCCCACGAGGTGTCGTGAAAGACCAGATGTGTGCCCGCGTCGGCCACCACCATCTGGACCGGCATCGTGATGTACAGGGGATCGTCGCAGGGCCCGAATGACCGTCCCGGGTCCGTGTTCCACAACCGGTAGGTCCCATCGCGCAGTCGGGGCCCTCCGGCCCGCCCGCCCAGCCCGAAGAAACGTGCCTCGGGTGCCACTTCGGCCCGCTGCATCCAGCGGGCATCGCCCCCGTCCACCGACTCCCACCACCGGGGCGGCAGATCCCGGCGCAGGGTCAGCCCACCGGGTGTGCACACCTCGATCGCGCCGTGCCGCGACACCACGACCGTGACGCGCTCCGCCACGACCCGCCAGCCCCCGTCCTTGTCCGGTTCCAGCACGGCCCGCGGATCCGGCTCGGGGCAGCGGCCCGCGAGCGCGTACGACGGCTCCGGCCCCACCCCGTCCCAGCCCCAGAAAACCGACCCGTTCACCGCGACCATGATCCGCAGTTCGGCGCGCGCGAACTGTACGACACCACCGCCCGGCCCGGGCTGCACGTCGCGGACGGGGCCAGGTACCCGAGCCCGTTCCGCGCCCCGCCGCGGCAACCCGGTGGCGTCGGCACGCCTCCTGCGCCACGCGGCCCGCACGGTGCGCAGACCGCCTGCCGCACCCCCCGAACCGACCGCCTTCACCGAACGCACCAGGTCACGACCTTCCATGCTGTTCAGCCTGCCATTGACTCCCTCATGCAGGGAGGCCGTTCAACTGCCGTTCACCTGTGTTGAGAGCACAGCTTCGCCATGCCGACTATGTGGGGCACACCCTGGTGCAGAAGTCGATCACATGGCATCGTCCGTGTCAGCCGCGTGACGCGCACACCCAGCACGTGCGCGGACCACGCACACGACGCGCACAGTCCGGGAGCCGCCCCATGACCTCAGCGAACCCCACGCCCCTGTGGCAGCCCGACGCCGACCGCATCGCCCGGGCACAGATCACCCGGTTCCAGGAGTGGGCGGCCGAACACCACGGAGCACCCGCCGAGGGCGGCTACCCAGCGCTGCACCGCTGGTCGGTGGACGAGCTGGACACCTTCTGGAAGGCCGTCACCGAGTGGTTCGACGTACGGTTCTCCACCCCCTACGCGCGCGTGCTCGGCAACCGTTCCATGCCGGGCGCCGAATGGTTCCCCGGGGCGACCCTGAACTACGCCGAGCACGCCCTGCGCGCGGCAGCCACCCGAGCCGACGCCCCCGCCCTGCTGGCCGTCGACGAGACCCACGAGCCCCGCCCGGTCACCTGGGCCGCACTGCGCCGCCAGGTCGGCTCCCTCGCCGCCGAACTGCGCGCCCTCGGCGTACGCCCCGGAGACCGCGTCAGCGGCTACCTGCCCAATATCCCCGAGGCCGTCGTCGCCCTTCTCGCCACCGCAGCCGTCGGTGGCGTGTGGACCTCCTGCGCCCCCGACTTCGGCGCCCGCAGCGTCCTGGACCGCTTCCAGCAGGTCGAACCCGTTGTCCTGGTCACGGTCGACGGCTACCGCTACGGAGGCAAGGAGCACGACCGGCGCGAGATCGTCGCCGAACTGCGCCGCGAACTGCCCACCCTGCGTGCGGTCGTCCACATCCCGCTGCTGGGCACCGACGCCCCCGAAGGCGCCCTGGAGTGGTCGGCACTGACCTCGGCGGACGTCGAGCCCGTCTTCGAGCAGGTCCCCTTCGACCACCCGCTGTGGGTGCTGTACTCCTCGGGCACCACCGGCCTGCCCAAGGCCATCGTCCAGTCCCAGGGCGGCATCCTGGTCGAGCACCTCAAGCAGCTCGGCCTGCACTGCGACCTCGGCCCCGAAAGCCGCCTCTTCTGGTACACCTCCACCGGCTGGATGATGTGGAACTTCCTCGTCTCCGGCCTGCTGACGGGCACCACGATCGTCCTGTACGACGGCAGCCCCGGCCACCCCGACACCGGCGCACAGTGGCGTGTCGCCGAACGCACCGGGGCCACACTCTTCGGCACGTCCGCCGCCTACGTCATGGCCTGCCGCAAGGCAGGCGTGCACCCGGCCCGCGACTACGACCTCACGAATGTGCAGTGTGTGGCCACCACCGGCTCGCCGCTACCGCCGGACGGCTTCGCCTGGCTGCACGACGAGGTCCGCGACGACCTGTGGATCGCCTCTGTCAGCGGCGGCACCGACGTGTGCTCCTGCTTCGCGGGGGCCGTACCGACTCTTCCCGTGTACATCGGAGAACTCCAGGCGCCCGCCCTCGGCACCGACCTGCAGTCCTGGGGCCCCAGCGGCGAGCCCCTCGTCGACGAGGTCGGCGAGCTGGTCGTCACCAACCCGATGCCCTCCATGCCGATCCGCTTCTGGAACGACCCCGACGGCAGCCGCTACCACGAAAGCTACTTCGCCATGTATCCGGGAGTGTGGCGCCACGGCGACTGGATCACCGTCACCTCCCGCGGTTCCGTGATCATCCACGGCCGCTCGGACTCCACGCTCAACCGCCAGGGCGTCCGCATGGGCTCGGCCGACATCTACGAAGCCGTGGAACGCCTCCCCGAGATCAGGGAGTCCCTCGTCATCGGCATCGAACAGCCGGACGGCGGCTACTGGATGCCCCTGTTCGTCCACCTGGCCCCCGGAGCCGTCCTGGACGACAGCCTGCTGAACCGCATCAGGCAGACCATCCGCGAACAGCTCTCCCCCCGCCACGTCCCGGACGAGATCATCGAAGTCCCGGGCGTGCCGCACACCCTCACGGGCAAGCGCATCGAAGTCCCGGTCAAACGCCTCCTGCAGGGCGCCCCGCTGGAAAAGGCCGTCAACCCCGGATCCATCGACAACCTCGACCTGCTCCACTTCTACGAGGATCTGGCCCGCAAACGCGCCTGACGCTCCTCGCCCAGCCCCCGCAACGGCCTGCCGGCCGCCTCCGACCGGCAGGCCGTTGTCAGTGCCGCCCGTTACGTTGAGTGAGAACAGATCGACTGTACGTAGGGGAAATCATGCGGCACACCGAGCAGCGGACCATGCGAGGCGTCCTGCGCCGAGAGATCGCCGGCACCATCGGCCTGCTGACCGACGAACACGACTTCACCGCGATGCGGCGCTACCGCACCTTCGCCTTCGACGACCACACGACCTACCTGCAGCAGGTCGAAGCCCTGCTCAGGACCCTCGCCGCGCAGGGCAGCCACACCACGGTCGCCCTCTTCGACCCCGAGGACTACGCCGTGTTCTGCGCCCACAGCGGCCTGGAACCGGACGCCCCGTCCAGCCGAACCCGCTTCACCGCGGAACTGGCCGCCACCGGACCGACCCTGCCCTACGAGGGCCGGCCCCTGGCCGAACTCGTCCCCGACCTGATCGACGAGGCGGTACGACAGGCCACCTGGCAGTACGCGACCGCGATGCTGTCCCGGCTGGGCACCTGCGCCGCCTGCGGCGAGGACGTCGGACGCGCCGCCTTCGCGCACGCCTCCCGCCTCGTCGCCCGCATCCTCGACACCGCGGACCCCGGCCGGCGCCACCTCGTGTGCAGCGTCTCCGCCGCACCCGAGACACTTGTCGCTGTGCTCCACTCGGACCAGGGCCCCGACGGCACGGCCCACCTGGACGAGACCGAGGCAAGGGAGTTCACCAGCGTCCTCGCCCTGGGCATCGCCACCCACAGCGCCGGCGGACTCGTCATGCGCACCACAGCGCCCGGCACTCCCGACCGTGTCTACGGCTGGCGCCTGCGCGGCGAACGACTGGAACCACTCACCGCCGCAGAGGTCTTCGACGCCTACTGCACCGACATCGAGTCCGGTGACCTGGTCTCGCCCGAATCCGGCGTCGACTACTGCGCCCCACCCGACCTCGGAGACGACGACAGCACACCCGGCCACACTCATTGAACGAGTGAGGGGCGCCCCCCTCCACGAGGCGGAGCGCCCCTCGCCGCACCACGCCGGAGCGACGACCCGTGCCGGCTACTCGCCGGACAGCACCGCCTGAGCCGCCCTGCGCGCCTCGTCGGCGGTGTCCGCGGCACGCGCGGCCGCCGCGGCGCGCTCACACTGCGCCAACGTGTACTTCGCCAGGGTCGCCCGCACATAGGGAATCGACGCCGCACCCATGGACAGGGAGGTGACGCCCAGACCGGTCAGCACACAGGCCAGCAGCGGATCCGACGCGGCCTCACCGCACACACCGCAGCTCTTGCCCTCGGCCTTCGCCGCCTCCGCCGACAGTGCGACCAGATCGAGCAGCGCCGGCTGCCACGGGTCCTGCAGACGTGACACCGCACCCACCTGACGGTCCGCGGCGAACGTGTACTGCGCGAGGTCGTTGGTTCCCAGCGACAGGAACTCGACCTCCTGCAGGATCGAGCGCGCCCGCAGCGCGGCCGACGGGATCTCCACCATGGCACCGAACTTCGCCCGCAGCCCGGCCTCCCGGCACGCGTCTGCGAACGCCCTGGCGTCGGTGCGGTCGGCGACCATCGGCGCCATGACCTCCAGGTACACCGGCAGCCCCTCCGCGGCCTTCGCCAGCGCGGTCAGCTGTGTGCGCAGCACCTCCGGGTGGTCGAGCAGCGTCCGCAGACCGCGTACACCCAGCGCGGGGTTCGGCTCGTCCGCGGGGGTCAGGAAGTCCAGGGGTTTGTCCGCACCCGCGTCCAGCACCCGCACGACGACCCGGCCCTCGGGGAACGCCTCGAGAACCTGCCGGTAGGCCTCGATCTGCTTCTCCTCGGACGGCGCCTTCTTGTTGTCGTCGAGGAACAGGAACTCCGTACGGAACAGACCGACACCCTCGGCGCCCGCGTCGACGGCGGCCGGCACGTCCGCCGGACCACCGACGTTCGCCAGCAGCGGCACCTTGTGACCGTCTGCCGTGGCACCCGGTCCCGTCGAGGCCGCCAGGGCCGCCTTGCGCTCCGCTGCCGCGGCCTGCAGCTGCGTCTTCTTCTCGTCGCCGGGGTTCACGAATATCTCGCCGGTGCTGCCGTCGACGGCGATCACCGTGCCCTCGGCGAGTTCACCCGCACCGGGGAGGGCCACCACGGCCGGAACGCCGAGCGCACGCGCCAGAATGGCGCTGTGGCTGGTCGGCCCGCCCTCCTCGGTGACGAAGCCGAGCACGAGGGACGGATCCAGCAGGGCTGTGTCCGCTGGAGCGAGATCCCGGGCGACCAGGACATAGGGCTCGTCGCTGTCCGGCACACCCGGCATCGGCACTCCGAGCAGACGCGCGACGATACGGTTCCGCACATCATCCAGATCGGCCACACGCCCGGCGAGGTACTCCCCGGCGCCCGCCAGCAGCTCCCGGTACGCCGCGAACGCGTCGTACACCGCCCGCTCCGCCGTACTGCCGACAGCTATACGACGGTCCACGTCCGCCATCAGCTCGGGGTCCTGGGCCATCATGGCCTGGGCCTCCAGCACCGCCTGCGCCTCGCCGCCCGCGAGATTGCCGCGCGCGATCAGATCGGCCGCCACAGCTTCCACGGCCTGGCGGGCGCGCCCCTGTTCACGCTCCGCCTCCTCCGCCGGTATCTGCTTCGCCGGGGGCTCGAGAACCGCCGTGCCCATGTGCCGAACCTCGCCGATCGCCACACCGTGGCTCACACCGACGCCTCGCAGCGTTGTCTCCATCTCACCCGTCTCCGAATCATGCGGCGGGTCCCGCCACCGCGATGGTTGTTGGTCGTGCCGCTCAGTACGGCGTCGGTGTCACTGCCAGGAGAAGAGCTGGTCGCCCGCCTTCACGTCACCCTCCTCGCGGAGAGCGGACAGGGAGTCGGCCGTGGCCTCGAGCGCCACCACGGGGCACACCGGAGACTTGCCGGCCTGCTCGACGGCTGCCGGGTTCCAGCGCACGACGGTCTGACCACGCGTGACGGTGTCGCCCTTGTTGACGAGCAGCTCGAAGCCCTCACCGTTCAGCTGCACGGTGTCGATGCCCAGGTGGGTCAGGACGCCGTGTCCCTCTGCGTCCACCACGACGAAAGCGTGCGGGTGAAGGGAGACAACGACTCCGTCCACGGGGGAGACGGCCTCCATCGGCTCACGTGCGGGGTCGATCGCCATACCGGGACCGACCATCGCTCCGGCGAAGACGGGGTCGGGTACTGCGGCCAGTGCGATCGCACGTCCGGCAACAGGGGACGTCACAGCGGTCATGGGAAGCCTCCCAGGGGTGGAGTCCAAACGGGCCGTCACTGCCTGTCCCGGACGGCACACTGGGCAGCAGCGTATGTCATATGAACTGCCGGTTCCGCATGAGACGTACTGCTTGGCGACCCTTGGAACGCGGCGTGAGCGATTTGCACCCGCTCCCTGACCGGTGTACAGTCGTACTCCTGCCTGGGGCGGAGCGATGCGACCGAGCGTCGTCGACCGGGCAGCACCCAAACTCGTCAGATCCTATCTCGGGATCCCGTTCCGCATGTCTGCCGGGCGGTGGTCAGAGAGACGGAAAAACCCTGATAGAGTTT
>NZ_JCAJZO010000045.1:0-28244 GCF_059510295.1 Streptomyces sp. PTL18
GTGAGGGTGTCACCGCCGGGCAGGGCGTATGTGTGCTCGTCGCCGAGTTCGCCGGCCTCGCGGCGGATCGCCTGCGCGCCGAGGTTGAGCGCGTCGACGTCCGAGTTGCGGGCGGCGAGCACCACCATGTTGGCGATGAGGTCGTGCGGGTCGGCCCACTCCTGCAGGCGGAGTTCGTCCCACGCCATGAGGATCTGGGAGCGGGCCTCCTCGGCGGTCTCGGCGGGGTGCAGGCGCCCGCCCTCGGCGAGCATCCGCAGCGCCAGTTCGTGGTCGCCGGTGCGCCACACGTCCAGCGCGGCCCGTTCGGCGGCGTCCTCCTGGCGGCGGTTCTCGGTGAGGGTGAGCCCGTGGACCAGGCGGTGGGCCTCGCGGAACCAGCCGCCGGGGCCGATCGCCTGCAGCTGTAGGTGGTCGCCGATGCCCACGACCTTCGTCCCGGTACGCGCGGCCTCGGTCATCAGCACAGCCGCGGCGCGGTCGTCCACCATCGTCGCTTCGTCTACGACCAGGACGTCGACGCCGCGCAGCCCGTTGCCGTTCTCGATCTCGCCGAGCCAGGCGGCCACGGTCCGGGCGGGGATGCCGGAGGCGTCGGTCAGGTTCTGCGCGGCGACCGCGGCGAGGGTCGCGCCGGCGTACGTGGTGCCGGTGGCGTCCCAGCCGATCCGGCACGCCTCCATCAGCGTCGACTTGCCCGCGCCCGCGACACCCACGATGGCGTCGATGCCGTGCCCGGCGGTCAGGACCCGGGTCACCGCGGCGCGCTGTTCCTCGGACAGCTCGAACCCGGCGGCGACCTGGAAGACGTCGATGGCGGCGGCGGCCTGGTCGGCGGTGAGCTGCACGGCGCCGCTGCCGAACCTCTCCAGCGCCTGGCGGCGGACGCTCTCCTCGGCGTCGAGGATGTCCTGGGTGGTGTAGCGGTCGACGGACGACATGACGGTGGACCCGATGGTGGGCACGCGCACCGCGTAGCCCTCGACCGCCAGGACCTCGTCGCACAGCCGCTCAAGGCTGTCCGGGTCGGCGTCGATCCCGAACTCCAGCGCGTTCGCCACGGCCGCCAGGAGCTGCGCGCGGCTGAACGTCTTGTCGTTCGCGGTCAGCCCCTCCTTGGGGTCGAACACGACGGCCGCGATGTCGCCGGGCGGCGGGATGCGCGGGCCGGTGCCGGTCCCGTCGACGCCGGCGCCACCGTCCGGGCCGGGCGGACCCGGTGCAGCCGCGGCCACCATCGCGTCGACGTCGTCGACGACCTGCTCGGCGCGCTGCCTCCAGCTCTCGCGCATCGTGGTCGCGTCGACGTCGAGCTTGTCGCGCTTGGTCGCCATGGAGACGGCCTGCTTCTCCTGGCGGCTGGCGTCGGCGCCGGCCTTCTCGTCAACGAGCGCGGCCCGGCGGGAGAAGTGGTCGCGCACCTGCTCGGGGATGCCGACGATCTCCCAGGCGCCGGTGCGTTCGTTGCGTACGCGCCGGATGCCGAAGTGCTCGTAGGTGAGCGCGCGGACGCGGGCCTTGAAGTAGGCGTCCAGGGCTGAGGCGTGGCGGTGCAGGTCCTGCCCGCTGTTGGCGATCGACCGCCACTCGCCGTCCTCGCACAGCGCCATGTTCGCCACGGTGACGTGCAGGTGCAGGTGCGGGTCGCCGGGCTCCCCGGCCCGGATCGGGCGGGCACTTTGGTGCTCGACACTCCAGGCGAGCAGTCCCCCGGTGGCGAGCCGGACCGGTTCGCCGTCCTTGCTGCCGACCGCGTACCCGGCCCACCGCTCCATCTGCCGGAAGGTGTCGCCCTTGGCCTGGTGGACCAGCTCGCGCAGCTTCTCCGCCGGGAGCAGGTCCATCAGGGCCTGCACCACGCTGTCGGACTTGGGGAGGTCGAGGACCACGTCCCAGCCCCGTACGCGGTCGTCGACACGGAGGTCTTTGTTCTCCCTCGCCGTGGCGAGTTCCGTTTCGCCATAGACGTCGTCCAGGGAAATCCCGGCGGCACGCGCGAGTTTGTGAAGGGTGGTCACCTGCATGCGGTGCATGTCACCGAAGCGGTGAACGTTGCGCTGCTGCTGCTCGAATACGCGCTTTTGCTTCGGCTTTCCCTCGAACAGTACGCCCGGCTCAACGCCCTTTTCCTCGGCGGCCTTTTCGATGGCCTCGACAAGCCGGGCGGTGGTGAGCTGAGCCTTTTCGTGTGCGCGTACGGAAGTGCGGGACTTGATCAGGCGGGCGCCGGTCTCCGGGTGGCAGCCGGCCATCAAGAGGCGCGCGGCCTGCTTGCCCTCCTCGTCGAGCTCGGCTCCCTCGACCAGCCCGACCGCCTCCAGGCCGCTGCCCATCCAGACCAGGGCGGACCCGCCCTCGGGGCGCAGCCGGTAGTCGACGGCCTGGTCCTCGCCATCGTCCAGGACGACGCCGTCGGACTCGACCACGTCGCATCCGGCCTGCTGCTTGAGCCGGTACTCGACCTGCGCATCCTCCGTGATCTTCGTGACCCAGGCCACCGGCCGCCCCTCCCCGTGCTGTGCGTGTGCGTCTCACCCGGCCTGCCGGGGTTCCCCGCGAGGGGAACCCCCTTTGTCCTCTCCCTCTTTCCGATCATGAACCGGAAGGGAGCCAACAGAGTCACCACACAACCCACAGACGACCAGGTGACCAACAGACCAACGATCTACAGCACCATGCCACTGACCTGAGACGCTCAGCGTGCCGGGGTCGCTCGGCTCCCGTCTGACGGGCAACGACTTGCCTGGCGGTCCGCGGGGCGGGCACGGCCGCCGCGGCGCCGGGGCCAGGGTTTCGGCTGGCGTTTCGGCTTGCGGGAATGCTGGCCCCGGTGCGTGCGGGGCTGCCTGCGGGGCGGCCGGCCTCTACGCTGAGACGCGAAGAGACCCCGGCACTTACCCTGCCGGGGTCTCTTCGTCTGTCGGTCAGTGGAACCAGACCAGGACCGGAATTCTGATCTGCCGTGCTTCACGGATTACGGCGTATTCGATGATGACCGGTTCGCCTGCGATCTCCAGCGAATACCTGACTCCGAGGTCGTCCATCGGATCGCCGGGCGGTTCGCGGTCCGCGTCGACAGCGGCGCCTGCCTCAATTCCCAGAGCGAGCAGGAAGTTTAGGATCTTTTTGGAGAGATCGGGAGGCATATCCAGCATGACGCTCGCCGGGATTTCCTCGGTCCATACGGTCCAGCCGCGCCGTGGCTGGTCGGTCATCCTGCCTGCCTTTCCACCTGCTGCAGGAGGTCCTCGACCGCGACCAGGCGGCGGCCGGCGGCGGCGTTGGCCCGGCTGGTGTCGGCGCCCCGGGCCCGGTCGAGCATGGCCGCGCGCCACCAGCGGCGCATGACGCCGGGGACGTCGTTCTCCTCGGCGGCCAGGACCTCGCCGTAGAAGCGGGCGCGCTGCTCGCCGCTTAGCGCGTCGCCGATGGCGTTGATGGTGTGCGGGATCGCGGGGACCCGGCTGTCCGCCGGGTGTTCGGGTTGGGCGCTCACTGCGCTCTCCCTTCGGGTCGGTGCATCGAGTGTCCTACGGGACGGGTGGCCGTGGTGTCACTTGTCGCCGAGGAGCTGCGCGACCATCGGCCCGGCGTGCTGGTTGACGCGCCGGGCGATCTCGTTGACCACCTGCTTGGCCTCCTCGACCAGGGCGCGGCCCTCGGTGTGCTGTGGGGCGGGCAGGTCCCAGTCGACGGTGGGGATGAGGATGTGCGAGATCGTCAGGACGGCGGGGCGGTCGCCCTTGATCTCCGGCTCGACCTGCCGAACGTACTTCTCGTCGCGGGTCGCGATGTCGTAGTGGTTGGCCCAGTCCTGCCACGGGTACCGGGCCCGCCGGTCGGACGGCAGGTCACTGAAGCGCAGCGGGACGGCGACCCTCAGCACCAGGTCCCCGTTCTCGGTGAACGAGGTGGTGACCGAGTCGAGGTCGGGGCGCAGGTTCACGTACCCGATGAGGATCGGGGGCGTGGCGACCTCCCAGGCCGCAGCCGCGAACTCGTCGCCGGACAGCGGGGTGCCGGGCTCCTCGTACTCGTGGAACTTGGCAGGGCGGTCGGCGATGTACTGGCCGTACCGGCTGTAGCCGTTGCTCGCGCGGGCTCGGTCGCCTTCCTCATCGACGTAGACGAGGGTCGTGGGCGTCCATACGGTCATGGGTTCGACTCCTTCCAGAAACGGGCCGGGGTCGCCCGATGGCGACCCCGGGGTTCATCTTGTCGTGCGGGTCTGACAGGCCGGGCAGCTTTCGTCAGCGGAGCCAGCGGCCGTCCTTGATGACCTGTCGGCCGTCCTTCAAGGTGAGGTCGGTGATGAACGCGGACAGCTCGGTGCCGTCCAGCGCCCGGCGCGTGTAGTCCGTAGCCCACACATCCTCGCCGTCCCTGCTACCGAACAAGTAGACCCGGGTGGCAAAGGCGGGCTCCAATGCGGCCGCCGCGTTCTCGGCCCGGGACTCGGTCGGCAGCACGATCGTGCCGCAGGAGTCATTCAGGCCGATCAGGAAGAGGTCGTGCAGCTCAAAGCCGCGCACGTCCAGCACGGTCAGGACGGGCTCGGTCGAGCCGTGGGTGTAGACGCGGTTCGGGTGGGTCTTGATCCACCGATTTGTTGCGAAGCGGCTCATGTCGTAGGCCATGGCTCAGCTCTCCTCGAATCGCGCAGTGGCGCAGGACTTGCACAGGGGCATCTGCTCGTGGTCGTCGCGCTCCGGGTACAGCGCCTCCGTGAACGGGTCCGCCATCACCTCCACGTCCGGCTTCGGCTCGCCGCACTCCTGGCACCGCTGCAGGAGCGGCGCCAGGAGGTCGAGGACGTGGCGGATGCTGTCGCCGGTGCTGTCCTGGGCGAAGCCCTGGGCTTCGTCGAGCAAGTCAGTGACGGTGTCGATGTCGTCGTGGTCGACCTCGGTCAGCGACACCGTGATGGTGCCGATGAGGTCGGCGACGGCCCCCAGGACGCCGGCGTCCGGCTTGGCCGGGTCGTACAGGGCCTGGAGAGCGGCGGCGTGCGGGGCGACCGCTTCGGTGCGGCACGCGGCGTCGCGGATGCGGTCGAGGCCGATCCGGACGATGGCGACGGCCGCCTGCAGCTCCTGGTCGAGGGTCAGCTTCGGGGTGCGGTCCACTGGGGTCCTTCCGTGGTGAGAGGCGCGTTATCTAGCTGGATTGGTCTGGTCTGGCCTGCTACAGGGCGGCGATGAGGAGCGCGGCGACGCCGAGGAACAGGTGGTGGAACGACTGGTCGAGGGCGTACGCGCCCGTGCCGAGCGTCGGCGCGTACCCGCCCTCGGCGGTGACCGGGTGCGCCGGGTGGGCGGGCGTTCCGAGGCTGAGGAACTCAGTCTTGCCGGTGACCTTGGCGAGCCAGGCGAGCGTGGTGCGGCGGTCGGCCCACCAGTGGGTCACCGCGTCGACGCCGAGGCCGGCCACCAGGCCGGTGACCGTGACGGGGAGGTCGAGGACCAGGACCACCGCGGCGAGGGCGATGCCCTTGGTGATGGTCAGTCCGAGGACGTGGCGGGCGTCGGCGAGCCTCCCGGGCCAGCCGGGACGGCCCTTCTCCGCGGCCTGGTGGGAGGTCTGGACCCAGTGGTCGCCAACCGAGTGAGCGACGTACAGCGCGACGAACACGGCGGCGAAGACTGCGGCTGCGGTCATGGGTGCTGGACTCCTTCGGCGGTTTCCCGCTGTCGTTTCCGCTGGCTTTTTCGCTTGCGATAATTAGAGGATGCAGACTCCGAGTCTGCATGTCTAGGGGTTCACAGACTCCGAGTCTGCGTTTTCCGCTGCGGTGCTGGTCAGGCCCCTAAAAGTTCTCTCGGCCCGGCGGGGTGACGTGCGCCTCGCCGGTGGACGCGAAGGGCTTCGTCGGCGGCTTCCCGTGGGGGAGATAAAGCGGTCGGGCGCGTCCGCGCCCGGCGTTCCGGCTCTCCGTCTGTGCGGTCGCGCGTTCACCGGTGCCGCCCGCTCGGCCGTGGCCGGCCTCTCGGACGGCACCGGGCGCGACCGCCGTCCTTCCGCCCGTCACACGCCCCGCCGTACAGCGAGAGCCCCGCTGAGCGCTGCGGCTCGGCGGGGCTCTCGCTGCCACCCAAACCGGGGGAGGGCTGGCACGTGGTGCGAGGACGTTGCCGGGCGCGGGTCGTCAGGACTCGCGGTGCCACTCCCAGGGTTCGCCTGCCTCCGCGGCACGGGCGGCTGCGTCGGCCAGGGCGCGGGCGTGGCCGGCGGCACCGGCCTTCACGAACCGGGGGCGGGCGAGCTTCAGCAGGAGCTGGGCAATCTCACCGGCCTGCGAGGGCGACATGGCCCCGCCATCCTCCGGGTTCGTCAGCAGGAGCACGAGCGGGCCGCGCTCGTCACGCGACAGGCAGCCCTCGGCGTACCCGGCGAGGGAGGCCAGCATCTTGAGCGGGTGGCGGTCCTGGCCGAAGAAGTCGGCGCCGTGGCTGACGACCATGTGCGGTTCGGCGTCGACGATGGCGTGCTTGCGGGTCATCCGTGCTCTCCAATCACGACGCGGTCAGCGGTTGGTGGTGGCCCACGGGTCGGCGGGGTCCTCGCGGCGCAGGCCGGTGAGGAAATCGAGGACGACCCAGAGCCGTTCGCCGGCGGTGCCGTACTCCGGCGCCACGATCGAGACGTACGTGCCGTGCGCGACCTGGTCGTAGAGGTGGCGGTCGAGGCCGGACCACTGGACTGCCATGTCCGCCCGGCTGATCCGGCCGCCGAACGCGGTGACCGGCTCGCCGTCGCGGGTCGTGGCGACCACGGGCTGCTCCTGGACGCCACCGCCGCGGCGGTAGTCGTTGATCCGGACGAACATCCCGGCGGCGCTCGCGGCGTCGACCAGGCGGTGGAAGAGGTCGGCGTCGGTGACGACCAGCTCGACCGCAGCGCGCTGCTCCCACCACAGGCCGTCCGCGCCGGTGCCGACCAGTCCGGGCTGCGACTGGGTGGTGACGTACCCGGCCCGGCACAGCGCGGCGAGGGTGGGCACCAGGTGCGCGGTCTCCTCGTCGGGGCCGAAGCGCGGCTGGTAGCCGGGGCGGGAGGCGATCTCGCCCTCCAGCCACAGGGCCATCAGCTCGCCGAGGTCGGCGATGGTCTTCGCGGTCTTCCAGCGTCGCCGGTCGGCTCGGCTCATCCAGGGGAACTTCATGGTCAGCCCTTCACGATCATGCTGTCGGGGCAGCGCCCGCCCATGTGGGACACGCACTCCGGGCAGTCCTCGCGGGGCTTGAGGTACCGGTGCGCCTCCTTCGAGGCGTAGGCGTGGAACCAGCACTGCCTGCACTGGCCGACCGGCGGGTTCAGGGCCTTCTCGCTCGCCATCACAGTCTCCGATCAGCGGTTGAGGGTGGTGTTGGACCGGCCGAACCACTTGTGGGTCGTGACCTGCGTGTTGTTCTCCTGGTGGACGGGTCCGGCGTAGTGGTGGTGGGTGGTGACGTTCGCGGCCTTCACGGAGCGCACGACCGAGCCGACCGCGACGACCACGGTGGCCACGGCGGCGATGGGGAGCGTGACGAACAGGACGGACGTCAGCGTCACGGCGGCGAATCCCTGGCAGGCAAGCCAGACACCGCACCCGACGCCCGTGATGCCGGCGCCGACGCCGATGGAGACGACGGCGACCCCGGCGGCCCACGCGGGCACGATCCGGCGGTCGTCCTGGTGGACCGGGGGCGTCGTGCCGTACGCCGGGTTCGGGGTGGTGTCGCGGAACGACGTCGACTTCGTGGTCGGCTCGGATTTCCACAGACCCTCGATGATCCGGCGGGCCTCGGCTTCGGCCTCCGACTCGCTGAGCGGGTGGCTGTTGGCGACGTTCTCGGTGCTCACGTGGCGACCTCGGCTTTCTGCCTTGGGGAAGGCGGCCGGCCCCCGCAGTGGGGGGCCGGTGCGGTCAGTTCTGGCGGTG
This sequence comes from Streptomyces sp. PTL18, assembly GCF_059510295.1. Classification (NCBI taxonomy): domain Bacteria; kingdom Bacillati; phylum Actinomycetota; class Actinomycetes; order Kitasatosporales; family Streptomycetaceae; genus Streptomyces; species Streptomyces sp. PTL18. The sequence goes on from NZ_JCAJZO010000045.1 coordinate 7,925, forward strand.
TGGCTTGGTGCGGCGCAGTACGTGGTCCCGGCTGAAGCCCGTGGCCTCGCAGACGTCGGCCTGCAGGAGGGTTCCGGCGTCCAGCTCGGCGGCGATGGACTTCCACATCGCCTCGTCTGCGGCGGCCATGGCCTTCTCGGCGTCCTCGTGCGCCTGGTCCCGGACCTTCTTCAGCTCGGCGACCCGGGACTTGGCGGCGCTGCGGGTCTCCTGATCGGGGCGGGGGCTCATGGTGCTGGCTCCTTCGGTGTCGTGAGGGACGATGGGGCTCCCTCCCGCTGCCGTTCGGAGCGGGATACGGGGCCCGGGGCGGCCGGTGATCCTTGGCCGGGAGACGGCCGCCCCGGGGCGTGTCTACCTGGTCAGCGGGACCTCGGGGGCGGGGACGGTCTGCTCGGCGGCCTGGTCGACGGCCGTCATGACGTCGATGGTGCTCTCGGCGGCCCGCTTCATGCTGTCCGCCAGGTCGGGGTGACCGAGGACGCGGGCGCGCTGCTGGAGGGCCATGAGGTAGTGCCAGGTGTCGTTCAGCTCGTCGTGCAAGGCGACCAGGCCGGGCTGGAAGCCGAGGGAGTCGGTGATGCCCGCGGCTCCCTTACGGTGGGTCGTCACTCGGCGCTCGTAGTTGTCGAAGGCGTTCTTGCCGATGACCTCCTGGACCTCGTCCACGGTGTCGTAGGCCCAGCTCTGGCCGATGAGGCTGAGCAGGAAGGTCATGAGGCGGTTGGGCTTCTTCACGCTGGCTCCTTTGCTGGCATTTCTGCTGGCGGTTTTGCTGGCTTTCAGGAGTCAGCTGCGGATGGTGGCGTGCAGGTCGGTGCCCGCCGCGACCAGCCACTCCCCGAGGGCGATGAGGCGCCGGTACTGGTCCTTGCGGGTGTCGACGCTGTCCGTCGGGGTGGCGAGTTCAACGGCGAGGGATTCGACCTCGCGCAGGACCTCGGCGACGCCGCTGGCGCTGACGGACTTCGGGTCGGACAGGGACTTCTTCGTCACGTGTCTGCTCCTCAGATGTCGTTTCCGCTTGCTTTTCCGCTTGCGGTAATTCAAGGATGCAGACTCCGAGTCTGCGTGTCCAGGGGTTCGCAGACTCGGAGTCTGCATAAATCGTGTCTGTGCTGGTCAGCGCCCGGAAATTTCTTCCGGTGGGGGCTCGGTCAGGTGCTGCTGCGGTGGCAGACCCCGCACGGGATCTTGACTTCGCGGGTCTTGCCGGTGGGGGAGTGGAGCTTGGTCGAGAGGGTGACCATGCCGCCCCGGCAGCCCTTGACCGTGCAGCGCTGGCGCTTCGGCTTCACGCTCGTGGTCGGCCCGGCCCCGCCGGTCTGCAGCGTCCAGGCCGTGGTGAGCGCGGTGGCCTTGGCCGTGTTCACGGCCTCGCCCGCCTTCTCCTTCACGGTGTCAGCGGTCTCCTGCACCTTGCCCTTGGCCGCGCCCGTGACGGCGCGTGCCCGGTTCTTCACCTCGGCCTTGGCCGCCTTCTTCTTCGACCGCCACCACCGCTTCACCTCGGGTGCGGCGTACTCGTGCACCGCCTTGGCGGCGCCGACGGCCTGGTGGAAGTCGAACGTCGGGTACAGCTCGCCGGTCATCACGATGCCGCGCCACTCGGCAGTGAAGATGTCGCGGTCCGCGTCTTTCTGCCGCTTCACCCACCTGGCGAGGACGGCGTCGACCAGGCCGTTGGTGACGACGCGCGAGTCCTCGCCCTTCCCGCACGACAGGCAGGAGATCCAGGCCGGGGAGACCTCCCGGAAGCCATGCTTGTGGATCTCCAGGGAGAAGCCGTTGCCGCACTCGCCGCACAGCAACTCCTGGCCGTCGACGTGCGCCATCCCGACCAGCTTCAGGTCCGGCTTCGTGTCCATCGCGGGCCCCTTCTCGGTTTCACGGTTTGTCATGGTTTGTGACCTGGATCGGTCCTGGATTGCGGCGGCATCGATGCAGGTCAGAGGGGGTGAGCATCCTGGACGGCTCCCGGCTGGACCTGGACGGGGGCCGTCCAGGTCGAAGGGGGTGCTGTCCGGGTCGACGGCCGCCCGGTCTGGGGTGATACCGGGGCAATCCGGGCGGCCGTCCGGGGTGAATCCGGGCTCTCAGGCGGTCAGGCCGTACTTCGTCTGCACCGCCCGGAGCACCGCCGTGAGGGGGTAGCCGTTGAGCGCGGACGGGCTGTCCTGCCAGGTGCGCTTCTTCTTCTCGGCGTCCTCGCGGACCACCAGGCGGGCGAGCTTCTCGGGGGTGATGTCGAGCCCGGCCGCCTTGAGCGCGTCGACCAGGACCGTGCCCGGGAGCCAGTCGACCTCGCCGTTGGCGTCCTCCTGCTTCGCCTCCTGGTCGTAGGCGGTGAAGACGTCGACCAGGACCGCGAGGACGTCGGCGTCGGCCTCGCCCTTGTCCCGGAGCTGGTCGGCGAGGGTCTTCGGTCCCTCCGGCAGGGTGCCGGCCGCCTCGCGCAGGGCGTACGCCCGCTTGATGAGCAGCTCGACCTGGTCGTCGTCGTAGTAGTCGGCGCGGACCAGGACCGGGTTGGAGCCCTCGGCCCACAGCAGACCGGCACCGCGCATCTCGGGCTCGATGGTCTTCGCCGAGTAGCCGGCCGCCGCGGCGCCCTTACCGAGGATCGTGTCGGACGCCTCGGGGGTGGTGCAGCGCAGCGCCCACCGGATGGACAGCAGGTCCCGGAGGCTGGTGTCCACCACGTCGGAGCCGGGCTTCTGGGTGGCGCAGAAGGTCACGATGCCCGCCGCGCGGCCCCGGGAGACCAGGTTGCGCAGGAGCTTGGTGATCTTCTTCCCGAAGTCATCGTCGGTCGTGTAGAACATCAGCTCGTCCACCCACAGCAGCTTCTGGCGCAGCAGCGGGTACTTGTTGGCCAGCTCCTCGGTGACCTTGCGCTTGCCCAGCTTCTTGAGCAGGGCGTATCGCGCCTTCATGTCGGCGACGGCGGCCTTGAGCATCTCGTAGAACGCCTCGGGGTCCGCGTCGCCCTCGAAGTATTCGCACAGCTCACGGAACGGCTCCAGGTCGCCGCCGGCCTTTCCGTCCGCGAGCCAGAGAATGACGCGCGGGTCGAGGGCCGCGGCCAGCAGGATCACGTTGCCGGACGCGCTCTTGCCCGCGCCGGGCTCGCCTCCGATCAGGCCGGAGCGCTCGACCACGGAAATCGAGATGGCCAGTCCTCGCACGTCGGGGCCGATCGCAATGCGACCCCAGAAATTGGCGGCGGCCTCCAGGGCGAGCAGCGGGCCCGGCTCGGCGTCCTCGGTGAACGGCAGCTCCTTGGAGACGTAGATTTCCAGGCGGCCGGAGCGGGCGCCCTTCCCCTTGGTCTTGGTCATGCTGACCTGCGCGTCCTCGACTCCGAGCGCCGAGGCGATTTCGGAAAGGGCCCGCATTGCCTTCTTCGCCGGGATTCCGGGCGGCAGGTCGATAACCGCCGACCAGGCCCCGCGCGCGTCCAGCATGGGCATCTGCACCATGTGCAGGGACTCGTCGGAGCCGATCACCTTGGCCCGGCGGAAGACCTCGTCCAGCATCGGCGCGGTCATCGGGTCGCCGTCGCCGAGGGAGCGCCAGTCCGCCGACCAGTCGGTCTCCTCGGTGATGGTGTGGCGGCCCGCGAAGGCACCGCCCGCGAACGTGGCGAGCGCGCCGGCCGTCGCGCCGAGTCCACCGGCGGTGGCGTATCCGGAGCCGATCGCGGCCAGCGGCGGGCCGTAGGCGGCACCGGCGCGCAGGGCCCGGAGCTTGCGCCGGTAGCTCTTGGCCTGCTTGTGCGCGTTGACCGCCTGCATGGCCACGGTCTGGGTCCGGTCGGCCTCCCTCAGCGCGACCTCCTTCTTCTTCTTCATCAGCGCCGGGGTGTAGCGGGCGGCGCGGGCTGCGGCGCGGGCCTCTTTGGCGGCGATGTGCGCCTGGTGGGCGAGGGCCTGCGTCTGGATGCCCTCGAAGCCGACCACCCAGTCCTGCACCCGGCGGGCGCCGCGCTTGAACTGCGCGACGTGCCCGCGGTCGGTGCGCTGGCGGCGGACCCAGCGGCGGTAGGCCCGCAGGCGGGAGCGGTAGACGACGCCCGCGTACATGGCCCAGCCCTCGGGGGTCTTGGCCCAGGCCGGGATGAGCGGGCGGTCGTCGAAGGCGTCCAGGTCGATGTCGACCTTCTCGACCACCTCGGCGGGCGCAGGGGTGACCGTGCCCTCCAGGACTCGGCGGGCCGACTCGACCACGGCGGCGCGGTCGGTGGTGGCGGTCGTGCCACCCAAAGCGGGGGAAGCGGGGAGGGGGCTGGGCTTGGTGGCCGGCCCCGCGCCGTGGACGTAGGTGACGGTGGCCAGGTCCGTGCGCTCGGGACGCGATCCGGTCGGCATCTCGGTCATGCTGGTGCTTCTCCTTCGGGAGGAAGCGGGGCCCGGCGGCGACTGTGGAAGGGAGGCGCCGGGCCCCGCGGCTTTTCAGGGGAGTGGTCGATCAGTCAGGGCGGCGGGTCAGGCGCCCACCGCTTCGTTGCCGTCGCCGTCGATGAGCCGGAGCTTGCGCTCGGCGACAACCCGGTCCCGCAGCCGCCGGGCGTCGTCCCGGCGGATGCCGAGCTTCTTCGACAGACCGGCGGCGGAGATCTGGTTGCCCTCCGCCACGAGCTCGGCGGCGGCCTTCAGCGCGTCCGGCAGGAGCGCCTCCAGCTCCTCGTCCGACCGGCCCCGGCGACCGTTCCCGCTGGCGTCCTCGCCAGCGTTCCCAGAAGCCTTCTCGCTGCCCTTCTCGCGGGCTTTTCCGCTTGCGGCTTCAGACCCGTACATCCCAATTCCCGCAAGGGCTGTAGCGCCCTCAGAGGGCCTCCGGAGAGCCGGGATCGGAAGGGTCGGACCGAGGGTCGGGATGCCCTCCGAGAGGCGGTGCGGGAGCGGGTTGTAGAGGCTCGCGAGCATGCCCGCGCGGACCAGTTCGGGGCGGACGTGCTCACCCAGTTCGAAGGCGGCGCCGAGGGCGACCCGGGCGTTGGTGGCGTCCGCGTAGATCTGGGCGGACAGGCCCGGCTCGGCACCCTTCTTGATCCGCCACGCGGTGGCGAACGCTTCTTCCTCGGAGATGGACTCGAAGGGCAGGGCGGACAGGAGCCGGTCGGCCTCGGCGGCGATGTCCTTGTGGTGCTTGCGCCGGTCGGCGAGGTGCTTCTTGCGGGCCTTCTCCTGGCGGCGCTGCTCCTTGGTCTTGCCGTGCGACCCGTGGGTCTTCATGTCCCACAGGTAGATCGCGATGAGGGACGACGCGGCGAAGACGACCGCGACCCAGGTCTGGTTCGGCAGGGCCTCGGACCAGTGCCAGTAGTTCACCGCGGCCGCGAGGAACGCGGTGACCCAGGTGGCGACCCGGTACTTCCCCGCCGGCCTTCCGGCGTCCTCGGCCTGCTTGCCCATGAAGGTCAGGGCCCAGGCCGTGCCCTCCAGCATCGCCGAGAGCAGCGCGGCCAGGAGGACGAACACCCCGGCGTGGGACAGGGCGCCGATCTGCGAGATGACGGCCGGGACGATCGAGCAGACCATCACGAAGCCGACGAACATCGTGACCGGGTTGCCGTTGACCCAGCGGGTGACCTTGGCGACCTTCGCCCGGCGGGCGGCCTGCTTGCGCTCCTTCTCTTGCGCGCGGGCGCGCTTGTCGGCCAGCTCCTGGCGGCGCTTGGCCTCGGCGTCCTTCCGGGCCTGCTCGCGCTTGGCCTCGTCGTCCTTGCGCTTCTGCTCGGCGGCGATCTCCTTCGCCTTGAGCTGGGTTTCCAGCTTCAGGCGCATGTCCTCGCGGTCCTGGGCGCGGTTCGCGGCGCGGTCGGCGCGCATCTCCTCGCGGTAGCTCATCGGGTACCTCCAGCCGCCGGGTTCGCGATCCCGGACAGCACGGTCGCCAGCTCGGTACGGAGTCGGGGGGAGACGGGGTTGATGCGCAGTCGCCGGGCGAAGGAGTCCCCGCCGGCGGCCGTCGCGCGGGCCACCATCTCGGTGATGACGCTGACCAGGGCCGCCATCCCGGCGATCACGCCGAGGGTCATCTCCAGCACGGTCAGCACGAACAGGGCGGTGTGGGCGAAGGCACGCTTCATGCCGCTACCTCCGTCGAGGTCTCGTTGCGGACGACCCGGAGGGCGGCACGGACCTCGCGGCGCTCGGCGCGGGGGCGGCGGGCGCGGGCGACGGCGGCGGCGGGCTCGGGGGAGCCGAGGGTGGCGAGGACCTCGTAGGAGTCGAAGTCCGCGGCCGTCCAGTCGGCGGTGATGTCGTCGGCCTCGTAGTCGAGGACGTCGTCGTCGGCCTCCAGCTCGGCGACCACGTCGGCCACGGCGGGGACGGTGGCCTTGCGGGTCCGCAGCTCGCGCGGCAGCCGGCGGAGCAGGCTCTTGTAGTACGCGGCGTCCTCGCGGTCGGTGTCGTTCTCGACCAGGAAGTCGGCCAGGAAGGAGTCCAGCGCGTCCCGGCTGGCGAGTCCGCCGGCGGTGAATTCCTCGACGAGGTCGAGCGGCTCGGTCTCGGAACCGAAACCAGCGGCGACCTCCAGGAACTCGGAGTTCGTAACGATGCGCTGACCTGCGACGATGATGTTCATGTGGGTCGTGCTCCTCTCAATGGAACGGCCCATACGGGAGCCCTCGGCGTAGCCGCGCCGGGGGCTTCTTGCATGACTGCACTCGCCGAGTTTGGTACATAACTTCTCGGCGACGATGATGACCGTACCCGACTTAGGTGGCACTCCGTCAAGAGTTGCGTACCTAAGTTGAGTTGACTGGGTGTTATCCGGTGCGAGTTATGTACCAAACATCAACTCACCGGATACTCTTCCGCCATGGACTCCACGACGCGCGATCAGCGAGCAACCGCACGCTCGATCGCAGATGACCTGCGAGAGCAGATCCGGGCAGGTCAACTGCCACCCGGGGCAGCCCTCCCGACCACACGCGAACTGTCTGAGCAGTTCGGCGTGACAGCGAAGACCGTGAGCGCCGGCATCGACCTCCTCAAGGTCGAGGGGCTCGTCGTCGGCGAACGGGGCGGACGGCGACGGGTACGCGCCGACCGGCCGATCGTCTGGAACCTCACGAAGTTCGAGCGCGGCAGGCGCCGAGACTCCGTGTCCATGGACGACTGGTCGACTGCCATCAAGGAGGCCGGGCGCGAGCCTGCCCAAATCGTCACTGTCGCGACCGAAGTGCCGTCCAGTCAGGTCGCTGAGTGGCTCCAGCTTCCGCCCGGCGAGCAGGTCGTGAAGCGCGTGCGTATGCGGACCGTCGACGGCAAGCCCTTCCAGCTCTCAACGAGCTGGTTCCCGGGCTCCATCGCCTTCGACACACCCCTCATGGAGCCGCACGACGTCTCGATGCCGGGCGGCATCCTCCACTCGATCGGCCACCCACAGCGGCATGTGCGTGACGAGATCACCGTACGGATGCCGAGTCCGGAAGAGTCTGAGCGCCTGGCTCTCCCCCCAGGCACGCCCGTTGCCCAACACGTCAGGATCGGTTACAGCGAAGTCGCCCCGGTGCGCGTCATGATGACCATCGCGCCGGGAGACCGACACGTCCTTGTGTACGAAATGGAAGTCTGAGCCCCCGGTGAACTACCGCATCCGCCCCGCCAACCCTGCTGACGTGCCAACCCTCATGGCACTCCGGACCGAGGCCGAGAACTGGCTGCGACAGATCGGTTCCGACCAGTGGTCCGACCCCGAGACCGGCAGCCGGGCCATCGCCAAGTGGCACCAGCACATCGAGGACGGCCGCACCTGGGTCATCCTCGACGAAGCGGACTCGGTGCTCGGCACCGTCAGCCGCGGCCCCGCTGACCGGGACTTCTGGAACGAGGCCGACGAACTGCACACGGCCTTCTACCTGTACAAGCTCATCATCAGCCGGGATGCAGCCGGGACCGGGATCGGAAGTCTTGTCCTTGACTGGGCATGCCGCGTTGCCGCGCTAGAGGGTCGGCGGTGGCTCAGGATCGACTGCTGGCGGACGGCACAGGGACTCCAGCACTACTACGAGCGCCTCGGTTTCACCCACGTCCGCACAGAAGCCCCGAGTCACCGTAAATCGGGCTGGCTTGCACAGCGGCCATCGGGCACCATCCTCAACCCAGACCGCTGCCTCAGCGTTGACAACGGAGAGCCCCTTTCCATCCCCGCCACCCGCGACGCGAGAGGATAGCGGCCCCTGACCTTGATCCCGTCCTACGGGCTGTGCAGTGATCCAGCCCCCCGTAGCACGGCACAGGGGCAATCCAAGTCCCCCTATCAGGTGATCAAGGGGCAGGATTGGCCCCCAGAAACACCGAAGGCGCCCCTGCCAGGGCGCCTCGGCACTGCAAGGCCGGGAGGGCTAATCCCGGCGAAGTTCGAGCGGTACGAGAAGGGTCGCTCATCCATGAGAGTACGAGAAGTTTCCCGACCGGTGCCACATCGCCCGGTAAACGACACGGCTGCAACCTTGGAGCTCCGGGCAAAGTTGCTGGCCAGCGCGCTCCGGTATGCCGAGCGCGGAATGTACGTCCACCCGCTCCTGGTAGGTACGAAGGAACCTCGGTGGACCAACTGGGAGGAGCGGGCGACCCGCGACCCAGAGGTGATCGAGCAGACGTGGGGCCGGGCCCCGTTCAACATCGGCGTCGCGTGCGGTCCCTCGGGGCTGGTGGCACTCGACCTGGACGTGCCGCACAAGGGTGAGGTGTCCGGTTCCCCGGAGATCCTGGACGGCGTGACGATGCTCGACGCGATCGCTGCGCGGACACCGGGCGCGCAGGTCACGCCTACGCTGACGGTGCGGACGCCGAGCGGCGGTCGGCACCTGGTCTACCGGGCCCCGGCTGGGGTGGCGGTACGGAACACCGCACGGACCCTGGGCTTTTGCCTGGACACCCGGGCGGCGGGCGGGTACATCGTCGGGATCGGCTCGGTGGTCGACGGAGCCCCGTATGTCCTCGAGGACGGGAGCCCGACCGATCCGGCGGTACTGCCCGGCTGGCTGCTAACCCTGATCACGGCGACGCCGAAGCCACCCAAAGCCGGGGGGGCGCCTCGCCGGGCCGATGTGGTCGCCCGGCTGCGGGAGCTGACGCGGCAGGGCACGCGCGAGCAGCGGTGGGCCGCGGGCATCTTGCGGTCGGAGTGTGACGAGCTGGCGGCGATGAAGCAGGAGGGCGGGCGGAACAACCGGCTGAACCTCGCGGCGTACCGCGCGGGCCAGCTGGTGGCGTCCGGGCTCTTGGACCAGGCCGTCGCCGAGGAGCACCTGACGGAGGCCGCTCAGTCGGCGGGGCTCGGGGTGGACACCCCGCGCGAGATCGAGAAGACGCTGCGGTCCGGGATGACCGCCGGCCTTGCGCGTCCTCGCCGGATGGGCGGTGCCGCCTGATGCGAACCGCACCCCAGGACACTAAGGACCGGCGCCACGTACACCACGCCTCGACCGTGATCACGGCCCCGCAGGCGCACCACCGCCCCGGGGCCCGGCACCCGAGGAGTGGCCTCGAATGCAGGACCGTCGTACCCCGTCTCGCCCGCTTGCGTCGCCCGCTGCAGAACGGGGGTGCGGCGTGACGACGCTCTCCGATGCTGGCGTGCCCGCGCAGACCTCCGCGCCTCGCCGGGAGTGGCCGCGCCGCTCGTTCGATGACATCGGCAACGCTGAGCGCCTGGTCGACCACTTCGGCAGCGAGCTGCGGTACCTGATCGACGCCGAACAGTGGGCCGTCTACGAGGGCGGCCGGTGGGTGCTGAAGGGCGCCAAGTCGCTGCTGTGGAAGCGGGTCGTTCAGACCATCAAGGCCCTGCCGAACACCGAGGCGTTCGAGTACAGCGCGGTCCGGCCAGCGGACGGCGACAGCAAGAAGTCCGAGCGCGACCTGTTCATGGAATGGGTCGCGAAGTCCCGGCACCGCGGGCGCCTGGCGGCGATGCGTGACGTCGCCGAGGGCGAGCCGGAGCTGTTCGGGGAGATGGGCGACTTCGACCAGCACGAGCATCTGCTGAACGTGAAGAACGGGATCATCGACCTGCGGTCCGGCAGCCTGATGCCACACGACCCCGAGCTGTACCTCATGCAGCAGTCGCCGGCACGCTTCGACCCGCACGCTGAATGCCCGCTGTGGCTGCAGTTCCTGGACTCGGTCATGCCCGACAAGGAGCGCCAGGCGTACCTACGGCGGGTCGTGGGCTACACGCTCACCGGTAGCACGGACGAACAGGTGATGTTCGTCCACCACGGCACCGGCATGAACGGCAAGTCGGTGTTCATCGACGTCGTCATGGGCCTCCTCGGCGACTACGCCCAGGCCGTGCCGCGCACAACGCTGCTGGCCAAGAAGGAGGACGGCATCCCGAACGACGTCGCCCGGATGGTCGGCAAGCGGATGCTGTCGACCACCGAGACGTCCGCGGGCAAGAAGCTCGATGACGAGCTGGTGAAGCAGCTCACCGGCCAGGACACGATGTCGGCCCGGTTCCTGCACGGCGAGTACTTCGACTTCAAGCCGGTCGGGAAGATCCACCTGGCGACGAACTACCTGCCGAAGGTGGGCGCCGGCCACGGCATCACCCGACGCCTGCATGACATCGGATGGGACGTCACCGTCCCGCCGGAGGCCCGTATCCCGAAGCTCGCCGAGAAGATCCTCCGGCAAGAGGCGGCGGGCGTGTTGAACTGGGCCCTCCAGGGCTGCCGGGAGTGGCAGCAGGACGGCTTGGCCATGCCGGAGGCGGTGCGCGCGAAGACGGCGCAGCACATCGCCGAGTCGGACCCGATCTCGATGTGGCTGGAGGAGAACACCGAGCCGTGCGAGCGCGACCCCTACATCAGCGGTGAGGTCACCGGCAGCCTGTTCCAGAACTACAAGCTGTGGTGCCAGAGCGGTTCCCTGCGGGAGATGACTGTGATGGCCTTCAGCCAGGCCCTGGAGGAGCGCGGCTTCGAGAAGGTAAAGCACCCGAAGACCCGACGCGCGGTGATCCTCGGCCTGCGGGTCAAGACGAACAACGGCTTCTAGGGCTCGGGAGCACGAACCGCTGGAGGGGCGGCCGGGATTCATCGGCCGCCCCTCCGGCGTGCCCGGAGAAAGCGCCCTGAGCCGTAGCCTGGCGCCAGCCAAGACGGAGGGGGACTCCATGACCGACCACCGGGGCGCCGCAGGCCCGTACATCCCGTACGACGGGCTCCCGCCGCTGCACAAGACACAGACCGACCTGCCGCGCCTGCACCCGTACGACCCCGTCAGCCCCGGCCGGTACATCACACCCGGCGGCGGACGGCTGACCATCGAGACGACCACCGCACACCACCAAATCACCCTGGATCACCTCGGCTGCGACGCTCAGACGACCGAGCCGAAGGAGGCCGCCTTCAAGCAGCTCGCGCTCGCCGCCGAGGGGCGATGCCTCCAGGCCGGCTGCAAGCACGATGCACGGTTCTCGGTCGGCAACGTCTACCGCGGCTTCCAGGTCCGGCGCGGCTCCATCGAGCTGCCCGCCTTCGTGCGCGCCCTGCTCGCGATCGAACTCGGCGACTTCGGGCCGACCACCCATCTCTTCGGGGAGACTTCGTCCGCTGCCGGCGACCCCTTGGAGTAGGGCAACCGCGAAGGTCCTTCACCCCTTCTGACCTGCGGTTCGTAGGACCTGCGAAGGACCTTCGCGCACCGATCCACCTGAACCCTTCTGCCGCCGTGGCGCTCCTGGGTGGGTCTCCGGCAGAGAGGGCGGCTTATCTAGCTTGATTAATCGCAAGACAGCAGCTCAGATGCGGTGCGAAGGACCTTGCGAAGGACCTTCGCGGGTCCTTCGTCGTGAAGGGCGTCGACGGGTCAGGAAGCGGTGTTGCCGGTGTGACGCGAAGGACCTTGCGAAGGACCTGCGAAGCAGTGGGGCAAGGTCCTTCACCCCCTCTGACCTGCGGTTCGTAGGACTTGCGAAGGACCCGAAGGACCTTAGAGGGGGTAACGCACATGAAGATGGACCCGAATCCGCGTATGTGCAGGTCACAGAGACGCCTCGTATTAAGAGCCTGACCCCTCAAAAAGCCCTTCGGGTCCTTCGAGCCCTTCGAAACACCAGGTCACAGCCTCGAAGGACCTTTGCGAAGGTCCTTCGAGGTCCTTCGCGAAGGACCTGGGGAGGCCGGGTACGGCGGGAAGCACCCGAGGACGCCCCCCGGCTTTGGGTGGCTCGGTTGGCCGCTACAGGCCCGCAGCGCTCCGACTGCCGCCACCACAACCCATGAGGCGCGTGACGGGCGGTAAGTGGCGGTCCGCGCCCGGCGACGGCCGGGAGGCCGGTCACGGCCGGTTCGGCCGTCGCCGGTGAACGCGCGGACCGCAGGGAGCCGCACCCGGAGGCGTCGGGCGCGGACGCGCCCGTCCGCTTTACCCTCCCCCTTCAGGTCGCGCGGCCAAGGTGCGCCTCTTAGGGGGAGCGTCCCTGACGACCAGGTCAGGACAGCAAACCGCCCGCATTCCGGCTTGCGGAAAAGCGGGCGGGAATGAGGGTGGCTCTGGTGGTCACCAGGGCGGGTTGTTGCGCGCCGTCACGCGGCACCCTCCTGCGAGCCGGAGGGCCCCGGGTCCTCGATCTTCAGCCGCCGGAAGTGCGCCTCCAGGGCCTGTTCCACGATCGTCTGAGGGTTGTCGCCGGTCTGCTCGACCGCGGCCGTCAGCTTTCGGTCGGTGGACAGCAGGATGCGCACGGTCAGCGGCACCCGCTCCGGACCGCGCGGCCGGCCCCGGCGCCGCGGCGCGCGGGACGTGTCCGACGGAGTGGCGGTGCGAGGCTTCGAGGCGGCGGACTTCTGCTCCTGGTCCTCGTTCCCGTCAGCAGGATCGCCAGCATTTCCGCCTGCCGAATCGCCAGTCTCGGGATCGCCACCACCCCAGGTCTCGGGGTTGTCCCAGTCTGGCTCCTTCGCGCCGCTGAGGTCGGCCGGGTCCCTCTCCTGGGTCTTGCGGATCTCCTCGTCAGACGCGGCGGCCTTGTCCATGAACGACGGCATCACTTCTCCTTGAGGGTCGGCAGGGTGTGGTGGAGGACCTCGCGGTACGAGGAAACGAGCAGCTTGGCCTCGCGGCCGGGAGCTGCGGTGATGGGGATGGACCCGGTCCGGCAGACCTCGCGTACCGCGTAGTTGTGGACCATGGTCGGCATGATCAGGTCGCCGAAGCGCTCCTTGAGACGGCTGTCCCAGTGCCGATGGACCTCCCGGAACTCGCGCTTGGTCGGCACGATGTTCCGCAGGATTCCCACGATCTCCAGAGCCTCGTTGAGACCGCCGGGCGAGGTGTAGTGCTCGATCGACGTCAGGGCCTCCCGCGCGCCGAGGTACCCGTCCTTCTTGAGGGTCGCCGGGATGAGGACCTTGCGCGCCGCGATGAGTGCCGACCCCACGACCTTCCCGCCCGGCCGGGGAGGGACGTCGATGAAGACGACGTCGACCAGGTCCCGCAGCCCCCACAGAGCCCGCTTCAGCCGGAACTCCATGCCGGTGGTCTGGTCGGTCTCCCGGTTGCCGAACTTCCGGACGGCCGGCAGGACCCAGACGTTCGACGGCCAGTGCTTGCCCGCGCGCACGAGCGCCTCGCGCGCGATCTCGGCAGGATCACGCGGACGCTCGTCGGGGTCCACGAAGTAGATGTCGTTCACCGACTTCTTCGGCTCCACGACACCCAGCTCGTCGGTGAGCGTCGCACGCGGGTCGAGGTCGACGCCGCCCACCTTCAGCCCAAGCTCGGCGGCCACGGCGATGAGCCCCGCTGTTACGGACGTCTTCCCGACGCCGCCCTTCTCGCTGACCTCAGCGATGATGTCCGGGTCTTCGGCCACAGGGTCCTCCCTCCTTCATTCAGGTAAGCCGAAGATTGCCGACCCCGCTTGCCTAAGCGCAAGCTGACCCGCACGCTTTCCCGCTCGTAATCCCGCAAGCTGAAAAGCCAGCGAAAGAGCCGGACCGCAGCGCGGAACATCGCGCCTTATCTAGCTAGATAGACCGCGAACATGCAGGTAAAAGCCTTTGAGCTATCGGAGCTTGTCAGGGAGGTCAGCGGATGGCGCGCTTGACTGCCGCCCGGAAGATGTCGCCGGTGGTGACCACTTGGGCCTGCAGGCGGGCCTTCTCCATGATGCTGTCGGCGTCCGGGCGGGATGCGGTCATGGCGCACCACAGGTCGATGATGGTGACGGCGCCGCGCCGCTCGGCCTCTCGGATGATGACCTCCGGGCCGTCTCCCCACCGCTTCTGCCACTCCCACAGAGCGGCCACGGCCGGGGCGGACGTCCAGTAGCAGGAGCGCACGAGCTGCTCGCCGAGAGCACCCGGGAGCCGGACCGCCATCCGGGCCGTGAGTTTCGTGGGCTCGGAGCCGCTGCGCTGGTAGTGGTGGGGGCCGGTGCCGACCCGGCGGCCGGGCATCGCGCCGTCCTCGGCGGGCACAGGGTCGTACTCCCCGTCCATGTGCCGGCGCTTCAGCTCCGCGCGGACCTCGCGCGCCACCACCAGATCGCGGGTCCCGGCGAGCTTGCCCCGCTCCCGGAGCCTGCGGAACTCCGCCCGGATCGCTTTGCGTGCCTCGCTCAACGCCTTCCCCCGCAGGAAGCGGATGCCGTACGTCGACCGGGCCTCGGTCAGCCACTCCAGCTCAGCCTTCCGGCCGACTTTCACGACCTCGTCCAGGGCCTGGAGGTGTTCGGGCTCGACAGCGACCACGAAGGGCATCAGCGACATGGCGCGCAGTCTAGCTAGATAGATCGCCCCGCAATCCGCTCTCGCCCACCCCTTCACGCGCGCGTGCGATGGACGGTCTCACGGGTTCCACGGTGCTTGCTAAGTCGCTAGCATTTCCGCTTGCGAGAAATGCTCAAGCAAGCTAGATAACGCGCCCTTAAATGCGCAGGTCAACCCGCGTTTTCGGGTCGTTGCACGGACCGTTTTCCGGCTCTACCTTGCCCTACAGGAACCCCACACAGGAGGTCGTCTTGCCCAGCTCCATCCCGCCGCTGCCCGGTCTCACCCGCTACACGTGGTGGGGCGCCGTACCCGAGGGCCTTCTCACCAAGACCCAGCTCGACCGACAGGGCCTCAAGCCGGGCTCCGACCCGGTCGGCCAGGTGCTCTACCACGGCAACTGCTACGCCCCGCTGTACGAGGTGACCGCCGCGGTGGCGAAGCGGACGTGCTCGCCCGCGCAGCGCGCCGCCCTCGACCGTGCCCGCGAGCTGCAGCACGAGTGCCGACGGTGCGGCGTCCGCGAAGACGAGCCGCTCGGCAAGGGCCGGTACTGCGATCGGGGGTGCCGCTACGCGATGACGATGTGGGAGCAGCACGACCAGGCGCAGAGCCTCGCCCGCGAACTGGTCGCCGACCCGGCCGCCGTGCTCCTGGTCGTCGACGTCGAACCCGACGCGCTGCCGTCCGCTCAGGTCGTGGCCGTTGTGGGAGTCCGTGACCACCAGGTCCTCTACACGACGCAGGCCGGGGAGTACGGGACACCCGAGCGCGGTGCCGTCGTCGACCAGCTCGATGCGCTGCTCGCCGAGCGGCGGGTGGTCGAGGAACCCGACCACATGGGCCCGTCGAGCCGCTACCCGCACCGGCTGATCTCCCAGCCCGGCCAGCCGCTCCGCCCCGGCCCCGACCCGCAGCACCCGTGGGCCGCGCCGCACTCGAACGTGTACCCGAGCGTCGCCCGCATCTGGTTGGGGTGGTTCGCCTGGACGAACTACCCGGGCGACACGATCGCGTCCGTCCCGCAGGACGGGGTGCCTTGGAGCCGTTCCCTGGATGTCGCCGAGGACGGCCGGTCCATGGCAGCTCTCCTGCACCGCATCGCCGACGGCACCGCGCCGGTCTGGGAGCGCGCGGCCTGGACGCTTGACGGGCACGGAGTCCCCGCAGTGCCGTCCCGCCGGCGGGCCGGGGCTGCACGGTGACGTCTGGCCGGACTTGAGGGGCGGTGTCAGCCGGAGGACTCCGGGAGGATGTCCTCCGTGCGGCCCGGTCCGAGGACCCGCCGCGCGGACGGCGGCGCTGCGGAGTTGGTTCCGAGGACTCCGCGGGCCCGCAGCTCGCTGAGGTCCGGCAGATGGATACCGGGCAGTGCGTCGAGAAGGTCGGCCTGTGCGGCGCGGATGCCCTGAGGGGGAGCCTCGGGGCCGGTGCCAAGGGTGCGGCGGGCGGTCACGGCGATCATCGTACGGGCGCCCTTGCCAGCGAACCGCTCTGTTACCTGCGGATACGCGAAACCCGCCACCTCGATCTCTTTGGCCGGAGCAAGAAGTGGCGGGTTCTCAGCGAAGCGAGACTACTTAGACGGTTTATCGGACATTGCAGTACCGACAGCGGCTAAGCAACTACACACAGTGAGTTTTTCGTCTCAATCCGTGATTCATCGTAGCCAGTTTTCTCCAACACTGGGTATTAGTGTAGATACAACGTGTAATCGTCCCTGATCAGAGGCGCGGGTGTGAGTGATATCACACAGAAAGTTATACGGAGCGCTACGGGACGATCACCGCAAAGTAGTTGTGGCTGTGATAGGCATCACCAAAAAACTGATATCCGCCAGCGGGCGCAGGGTATGTGACCTGCGTCATTAGGGGATTTACCCTCTTTTGCCCGATCACACGCTGTGTTCACCCGTGCATCAGAATGAGGCCACGGACACCTCGATCTCTTTGGCCGGAGCAGGGGTGACCTGGACATATCAGCGAAGCGATTGGACTTGCCATGAGTGGCACCATCTCTCCCTCGGTCCCCGCTGCGGGCGGCGCCGACGACGACAAGCGCCGCAGCGTGCACATTCAGGTGGGTCGCCACCTCGACGTCACCCTGGGGGTCTACATCTCCCCGCAGGCGCTGGCGCTGCTGTGCTCTCTCGGCGCCGGGGCTGGCGCCGGCACCTGGTTCGGGTTCCTGAACCACTAAGGGGCCACAGGCGTCGCCGACGTCCGGGCCGCCCTCCCCCTGATAGGCACTGGACCTTTTGTCGGTCCCTCGCCAGTCCCTGCCTTCCGCCCGAGATCCGGCCGGAAGGCAGGGACTGTTTCTGTTTCATAGGTGGTCGCTCGTGAAACACCCCGCCGTGCGCCGATCATGCTGCACGTTTCCTGTTTCATGGGTCGTTTCAAACGGCTGGACGATTGAAACAGACACATGAAACAGTGATCGCGTGAGCGACGACTACCAGCGCGTTGAAGCGCACG
The DNA here is from genome assembly GCF_059510295.1 of Streptomyces sp. PTL18. Lineage (NCBI taxonomy): Bacteria > Bacillati > Actinomycetota > Actinomycetes > Kitasatosporales > Streptomycetaceae > Streptomyces > Streptomyces sp. PTL18. Next base: position 25,142 of record NZ_JCAJZO010000045.1, read on the forward strand.
ACTGCCCCATGTCCACCTGCGCCGCCCCGGCGGGCTCCCCATGCCGCACGACCAAGGGCCGGGTGGCGATCCAGTACCACACCGCCCGCTTCAGGCTCGTGCCCTCGCTGGCGAAGGCGCTGAACGTCGCGGTGCCCGCCGTACGGAAGCCCGGCACGCCCTGGGTGGAGCTGCCGCGCCCCGCCGGGGCCGGCGCCGAAGCCGTCGGCCACGTCCGCATCGGCTACGCCCGCGCGTCCACCGCCCGCCAGTCGCTGGACTCCCAGCTCGACTCCCTCTCGGCGGCCGGGGTCACCCGCGTGTTCTCCGAGAAGATCTCGACCCGCGCCACCAAGCGCCCGGAGCTGGAGAAGGCGGTCACCCTCGCCCGCGAGATCCGGGCCTCCGGCGTCCGCGTCACCCTCGTCGTGCACGAGCACAAGCGGCTCGGCCGCGGCATCGACCTCGCCACGCTCGCCGAGGAGCTGCGCGCCAGCGACGTCGGCCTGGAGTTCCTCACTGGGGAGCTGCAGGGCTCGCACGACCCGGGCGGCGTCGTCTTCACCGTGCTCGCCGCGCTGTCGGGCATGGAGCGCGAGTACATCCGTGACCGCACGCTGGAGGGCCACGAGTCGGCGAGGAAGCGCGGAAAGTCGATCGGCGGCGCGAGCGTCACCGACGACGACATGCTCGGCATGGCGCTGCACCTGCGGGGCCAGGAGCTGAGCCTGCGCGAGATCGCTGCCCGGCTCGTCATCACCAAGGGCGCCAAGAAGGGCCAGCACCCCTCCCCGGCGACCGTCATGCGCATGCTGCGCGAGTACGACGAACAGACGGCCGTCACGGGGCCTGTGGCGGCGCTGGAGGCCGCTGAGAGCGCCTGAGAGCACCACAGGGCACCACACGGGCCCCGAAGCCGTCCACGGGCGGCCCGGGGCCCTTCTGTTCGTCCAGGAGCCGCCACGGCCACAGTGCGGCGTACGGGCGTACGCGCGCGTGGACCTGCGCAAGTTGAGCAACAACCCGGCAAAGTGTCCGAGTTGATCCCCGTTGTTTCTCGCGCGCCCGCGCGTGGGCGGTCCCAAAAGTCCCAAAACCCGGGCCACCTGCCGTTTCCCCGGCCGCGACGACCCTGCGATGGGCCGCGATGAACAGGCCGTGGGCCGCGATGCCGTCGCGGGCAAGTCACCGCGCGTCGTGGCCTCATCGCGGGGCCCGTCGCGGGCTGGAGGGCCTGGATCCCCAGACGTGCACGTACATGTCGGCGCAGGCCAGCCCTCTCGTCAGCCGCGTACATGCTGGTCGTCACCGTCATGCGATTTCCCGCACGCGGTTCCTCCGCATGCGGAGGAACGGCGGCATAAGAAGACCATCCCCCAGAAGACCATTTCTCTCCGCCGTGGTGCCGGCGGTCGAGCAGCTGCAAGCGCGCAACGCGCGGGCGCGCGAAGGACGGTCCAGAAAGTCCAGCAACCTCGCGCGCCCTGCCCCGGCCTACATCGTCCGTCCCCTCGACTGGCTCGGCTGCGGGTGGAAGGCGGCGGCCTGCTGGTGCTGCGCCGCCTGCTTCGCCTGCTGCGCCTGCTGGTGGGCGCGCCGCGCGGTGACCTCCCGGTCGTACAGCTGAGGGAACTTCTCGGCGATCGTGGCGCGCAGGGCCTTCTCGGCGCGGGCGTCGGCGGCCTGGGCGCGGTGGCTGGCGGCGTAGCCCCGGAACTCGCCCGCCTTCCGGGTGGCGCGGCCGACGTCGTCACGGTCCCGCTTGTCCATGCTGTGGCCGCGCCGCTCGGCGACTGACCGCAGCTCCACGAGCCGCTCGGCGGCCTTCTCCGGGTGGTCGGGCACCGGCGTCCTCGCCACACCGAGGCTCTCCGCGAAGCGGCTCTGCTGCACCACGTCCCATGCCTCCCGCAGGGCCTGCCGGGCGTCCCGCTTAGCGTCGGCCTCCATCTGGAGATACCCGGCGCGCTCCCCGGACAGGCGCTGGGTCAGCTCCCGGTACTCCTTCAGCGACGTCCCCGCCAGGCGCAGCGCGATACGGCTCTTGCCCTCGCTCTCGGCGAGCTTGGCGAGCTGCCGGGCGCGGTCGTCGGCGTGGCCGGCCGCAGCGAACGCGGTCTGCAGATGCTCCCGCGCGGTGGCGACACGGGCCTCCGCCTGGTCGAGGACCTCCCCGGCCTCGGCGGCGAACCGCTGCCCACGGGTGGGCTGGCCGGTAGCCCTCTCCCGGTCGAGCCGCGCGGCGAGTTCCCGGGCCCGGGTCTCCGCCTCGGCGGCGGTGGCCTCGGCGTCGGCGGCGAGCCGGTCCCCCTCGGCGATCAGCCGGTTCAGCTCCTGCGGGGAGACGTCGCCATAGATGCGCTTCGTCCACGACGGGACCGCGCGTTCCTCGGCACCGGCCTGGAGGCGGGCGAGCAGCTGCTTGGCCTTCTCCTCGGCACGCCGAGCCTGCTCCTCACGCTGGGCTTCGTCCTGGGCCCGGCGGTGGGAGAGAGACACCGACTTGGCGCGCCCCGCCTGCGCCATGCGGGCCTGGCGGAGCCTGCGTTCGGACTCGGCGCGGGCCTCCTCGGCGGACAGGTCGCGCTGCCGGGGAAGCTGTGCGGGGGCCGGCGGTTCCTGAAGGAGGTCGGAGACCATGCCGTCCGGCCGGGACTGACCCAGGAAGCGGGCGAAGGCGTCGATGGCCCGCTCCAGGCGCTCCTTCTCCGTGCGGGCCTCCCCGAGCCGGGCCCGGGTCTTCTCGTCCTCGAGTACGGCCAGCGGCAGCCACAGGTGGTTCTGGCGCCGGGCCCGGGTGATGCCGGGATACGTGGCGAACGCGTTCGCGCCGTGCCCGTACATGAGCGAGGTGTTGCACGTCAGGCCCTGGCTCGCGGCGATCGTCATGGCGTAGCCGAGGGACAGCGCGCCGCCGGCGACCTTCTGCGGGGTCACCCAGCCGGACTCGTGGCGGTAGCCGCCGGGGGCCTTGGCGTCCTTGACCCGCCACGTGATCTCGACCCGGTGGTTGTCGTCCATCGCCGTGATGACGGCCCGGTAGCCGTTGAGCATGTCTGGGCCCTCGCCGCGGCGGCTGCGGTAGTCGTTCTCCCGTACGCGGACGATGTCGCCCACGGCGAGG
>NZ_JCAJZO010000046.1:0-27677 GCF_059510295.1 Streptomyces sp. PTL18
CAGACCTGCTGATCGCCGTGATCAAAACGATCGACACCCAGCGGGTACAACCGGACCTGAGGCCACCGGCGCTGATGCTTGCTGGTGTGACGTTGCCCCTCCTGATGTGGGCCGCGCGACGCGGCAAGGCCATCGTGGGTTACAGGTTCTTGCTCTCGATCATGGCTGCCATCGAGGCGTGCGAGGCTGTGGCCAGCGCGGATACGAGCGCCAGGCATCAGGCGCTTCGGCATCTGGATGACACGTGCTCCATCGTTCGGCGATCACTTCTGCGGGTCCACCGGATCTCGAACAGCGTCAGGCGTGGGTCTCCCCGCCAGCGCAGCACAAAGCGTCACGCCGCCCTCGTAGTGGCAAAACTGCAGCTTGCCGAGGCGCAGGTCGACACTAAGGGCACTGGTGGGCTCCGCAGTCTGGCCGCGCTACTCGCCAAGATCGGCAACAGCTACGCTGCCGGAAACGCTGGCAGGCTTCTGCCAGAGCAGAGGCTTCGAGGCACGGTTCCGGTGGCCAACCGCGAAGGGCTTCGCCTGGTTGCCGTGGTCTCCGCTCCAGTAGCAGCGGTTTGCCTGGCCGTCCTGACGGGGCTTCCCGCAGGAGTCGAGACCGTCTTGGCGGCCGCTGCAGCCGTGGTGGCTGCGGCGGCCGCATACGGGCCGCGGGTCGCAATCGCCAAAGCGGCTGAGATCATGAGCATTCTGAAGCAGTAGTACTGCGCTCACATTGGTACTGAACGCGCTGCTCAGCAGCCTCTTTTGCGTGAGCGATGCGTGAGCGGATGGTGCGGCACGAGCCGTCACGAGCCGCACCGCGCATCACGATGCACACACTCTGACCAGGCAGTTCCGGACGCCGAGGCAGCGTCCGGAACTACCCGGCAAGCCTTGGCCAGGACTTTTAATCCATTGGTTGTGGGTTCGAGTCCCACAGGGCCTACGGCCTGCAGGTGGAGGTCAACCCCTCTGACCTGCTACGCAGCGCTCGGATCGGCCTCGGTCGACTCGGGCGCTGCTTCGTTTTCCGGCTCGTGCTTGAGCGGATGCGCCTGTGTCCTGCGGATCGGCCGTGACCGAGGCGGACGGTTCGGCAACTGCCGGACGAGACCGGGGGATCAGCTCCGCCGCCTTCTCGGCGATCTCACGGTCCAGCTCGGGGAGCAGGCTCGTGTATGTGTCCGAGGTCAGCGTGACGGTGGAGTGTCGGAGCGTCTCCTTGACGAGGTGGATGTCGCCGCCGCCTCCGTGCGTGGAGCGTCGCGGCCACGTGGCGCAGGTCCCGCAGGGTGACGGGCGGCAGGTCGGTCGTGGCCAGGATGCGGCGGAAGGTCTCCGAGACGGTCTCGGGGTGGAGCCAGGAGCCGTCCTTCTTCGTGAAGACCTTGCCCGTGTCCTGCCAGGCGCCGCCCCAGTCCGCACGCTCCTTGTCCCGGCGGGCCTTGTGGTCGCACAGCACGGCGATTTGGTTTCAAACGATACAGTATCGAATGAAGTAGCATGGGCTCATGGCCGCCGACGTTCCTCGCCAAACCACCGCCTCGCGTGCGACTGACCGCCCCGGGGATGCCTCGCCTTTCGCTCTCGGCTTGTTGCTGCGCCGGGCGCATTGGCGTGCGGCCGCGGTGATGGGGGAGGCGCTCCGTCCGCTCGGCGTGGAGTTGCGGCACTTCGCCGTGTTGATCGAGCTGGTCAACCACGGGCCTACGGTGCAGCGGGACCTGGCGGCAGCGACGGGGTCGGACAAGGCGGGAATCATGCGGGTCGTCGACGACCTGGAGCGGAAGGGCCTGGCCGTACGCAAGGCCGTTCCGGGGGACCGGCGGGTACGAGCAGTGGAGATCACACCTCAGGGGCTCGAACTGTTCGACGCGGCCCATGTGGCTGCGGGGCCGCTGGCTGAGCGGCTGGTCGCCGAACTGGAGCCTGGCGACACCGAGCAGCTGACGGCCCTGCTCACCCGGCTTGCCCATCCCGCAGACGACGAGGCGTAAGCCCGCCCGCGCACCGGTTGCCCGCCGCGCCCGCGCACCGGTTGCCTGCCGCGCCCGCGCGCTTCGTCTCGTGCGGTTTCCGCAGTGAACCTCCGGCTTTGAGAGCCGCGGCCGTCGTCGCTGCGCGCCCGCCTGCCGGCGGGCCGCTGGTCAGGGCTTCGTTGTCGACGGGTCGAGCCGTCCGCGCGGCTGCCCTGCAGCATGTCGGGTCGGTGGCTGCTCTGCACCCGGGCCCGGCATCAGCGTCGTGTCGATGGGCGTCTCGCCGACGGGGCGAGCACCTGGCCGCCCTCGACGCCGGGCTGTCTGACCCGGGTACGGAGGCGCCACGGGCGCCTCGGAGAGGGCACAGGCCCCGAGGGGCCGTGTGACGTCCTGGGCGAGGCGTCACACGGCATCCGCCTGCCGCGAGGGTTACGCAGCAAAACGCTCTGCGAGTTCCTTCGCCTTGGCGGTCGCGTCCTCGAAGGCGCGGTTGCGGGACGCCTCGTAGAGAGGGACCAGTTCTGACATGGCCGGGTTGCGGGGGGCCATGGTGAGTTCCGGGATGATGAAGTCGAGGTCCAGGCCGAGAGTTCCCTTGAGGACGGCCTCCAGATAGTTCTGTACGAACTCGTAGCCCTCGCGCGGGGTGCCCGGCGCGTAGGAGCCGCCGCGGCTGGCGACGACGATCACCGGGGTGCCCTGGGCCGAGGGCGTCTCGCCCGCGGTGCGGCCGAGCAGGAGCACGCTGTCCAGCCACGCCTTGAGGGTCGACGGGATCGAGAAGTTGTACATGGGGGCGCCGATCAGGACGGCGTCCGCCTCCTCCAGTTCCTCGATGAGCTTCACACGCGCGGCGAACGCGACGGACTGCTCCGGGGTGCGCTCGGCGGGGGCGGCGTAACCGGCGGACCATGCGGCGGCGGTGATGTGCGGGACAGGGGCGGAGGCCAGGTCGCGGTAGATCACCGTGCCCTCCGGGTGCTGTTCCTCCCAGGTCTTGCGGAAGGCGGCCGTGACCGAACGGGACGAGGACGCCTCGCCCGGGAACACGGACGAGTCGATGTGCAGCAGCGTGGCCATGGGTTTTCTCCAAGGAACGGCGCCCGAGGCAGGGAGCCGGGGGCTGGGGATTCGTGCTCGATGATAGTTGCACACGATACGGTATCGAGTGATACCGTTGTGAGTGTGATGAAGGTGAACCCGACGAGAGAGGGAGGCGGGTGATCATGGACGTCTACGAGGCGGTCACGAGCCGACGAGCGGTGCGCCGATTCACCGACCAACCTGTCCCGAGGAGGGCGCTGGAGCGCGTGCTGTCCGCCGCGGCCTGGGCGCCGTCCGGATCGAACATCCAGCCGTGGCACACCTACGTGCTCACCGGCGCACCGCTGGCCGAACTCAAGAAACGGGCCGGCGAGCGCCTGGCCTCGGGCGAGCCCTGGGACGCGCCGGAGTACGAGATGTATCCGCCCGTACTGAAGTCTCCGTACCGCGAGCGCCGATCCGCCTTCGGCGAGCAGCGCTACGGTGCACTCGGCGTCGCGCGTGACGACCTGGGGGCGCGCCAGCGGGCCGCAGCCGCGAACTGGGACTGCTTCGGCGCACCGGCCGCCCTGTTCTGCTACATCGACAAGGACATGGGTTCGCCCCAATGGGCCGATGTCGGCATGTATCTGCAGACCGTCATGCTGCTGCTCCGCGCCGAAGGGCTGCACAGCTGCACGCAGATGGCCTGGGCGAAGTACCACAAGACCGTCGCGGAGGTCCTGTCCCCCCCAGGCGGACTCATCCTCTTCTGCGGCATGTCGATCGGGTTCGAGGACGTCGCGGCGGGTGAACCCCGGACAGGCCGGGCGCCGCTCGACGAGACGGTCACCTTCGTCGACGGCCTCTGACGCCGTCCCTCATTGGTCGATCGACGAGCCGTTTCATGCTGCGTCCCCATAGCGGCTCATATGCCATATTGCGCACGTAATCCCCACGAAAGGCATGTCATGAAGATCGCAGTCATCGGCGGCACCGGACTGATCGGATCGCAGGTCGTCGAAGACCTGAACGCCGCCGGACACGAGGCGGTACCGCACTCGAAGTCCACCGGAGTCGACATCATCAGCGGCCAGGGGCTGGACGAGGCGGTGGCGGGTGCAGAAGTTGTCGTGAATCTGACAAACTCGCCGACCTTCGACGACGCCTCTCTGGCCTTCTTCCAGACCTCGATGGACAACCTTCTGGCCGCGGCCCGGAAGGGCGGCGTCGGCCACTTCGTCATCCTCTCGATCGTCGGCGTGGAACAGGTGCCGGAACTGGACTACTACCGGGCCAAGGCGCTCCAGGAGAAGCTCCTCACGGCCGGGCCGATCCCCTACTCGATCGTCCGGGCCACGCAGTTCATGGAGTTCATGGACGCTGCCATGTCCTGGACCGCCGACGCCGACACCGTCCGGCTGCCCGCCACGCCCATCCAGCCCATTGCCTCCAAAGACGTGGCCGCCGCGGTGGCGGAGGTCGCCGCCGGCGCCCCGTTGAACGGCATCCGCAACATCGCCGGCCCCGAGATCTTCACCCTGGACGAGCTGGGCCGGATCACCCTGTCCCACAAGGGCGACAACCGCACCGTCGTGACCGACCCCACCGCCGGCATGTTCGCCGTCGTCAAGGGCGGCGTTCTCACCGACAAGGACGCCCGGCTCGCCGCCACCCGCTACACCGACTGGCTCTCCTGACAAACCCCGCCTCCTGCGGGTCCCGTCCCAGCCCGGCGGTCTTTCCTTTCCTTTCCTTGCGCCTGCCGGGTGCGGCGGCCCGAGCCGGACGGGGATCCGGCCGCGGTCCCCCGGTCAGGCGGAGGGCGGGCACTCGGACGCACCGGCCCCCGTTCCGTGGAGGTGTTCCGGTACCGGTCGGCGAGCGGGCATTAGAGCGTGGGGCCTGCGGGTACCCGGAGCTGGTGGCCGGAAGTGTGGGGTCGTCCCTGGGGGCCGTGACCCGTGCCGGAGCCGCCGGGGCGTGGGCCCTCGGCGCGATGGGCGCCCGTACCGCCGGACGGGTGGCACCGGTGGCGGCCAGGGCAGGGTTGCGCGCCGCCGGGGGGAGCGGGCGGGTCGCGGTCTCGGCCGTCCGGCACGGGGTCTCGTTGGCGGCGGGGGTGCCCGAGCGGGCTGCGCGGGCGGGGCGCGTGCTGGCCGATCTCCATCCGCGGCGGCACACCCGTCATGTCTGGGCCTCGCACGGGCGCGCGCACATCGAGGTGCGCGGCCTCGATCGCGGTGACCGCACGCGGGAGCGGCTGGTCGGCGGCGTCACCAGGGCGCTGCGCGGGCTGAACGGGGTGCGGTGGGCCGAGGTCAACGCGGTGACCGGCCAGGTCCTGCTGTCGTTCGACGAGCGCAGGGTCGGCGTCGACCGCCTCCTGCACACGGTCAGGGCGGTGGAGAAGACCCAGGGCGTGCGGGACGCGGACTTCCCCTGGGCGCAGCCGGTCACCCCGGGTGACGACGCGCCGGTCGCCGCGGTGACGGCCGAGTTGCTGGTCGACTGCGCGGCGGTGGCCGCCGGGGTGGCCCGGAGGGCCTTCGGGCTGCCGTCGTTGCCCCGGGTGGTGCCCGTGACGGTGGCGGCGCTGGAGCTGGAGCGGGGTCTGCGCAGGCCGCTGGTGCGCCGGATCGGGCCGCTGGAGACGGATCTGCTGCTGTCGTTGGCCGGCGCCGTGGTCGGCGGCCTGTACGGCGGTGTGGGCATGCCCGCTGTCGACGCGGCGAACCGGATGCTGCTGCTTCGCGAGATCCGAGCCCGGCGACGGGTGTGGGAGCGTCGCGAGAGGGACCTGTGCCCGGGGCCGGACTGTGTGCCGCGCACCCGGCCGGCGCGGCATCTGCGCGGCAGGGCCCGGCCGCTCGGGCCCGTCGAGAGGTGGGAGTCGCGGCTGGCGCCCGTCGCCCCGCTGACCGCGGCGGCGGTGTTCGCGCTGACGGGCAGTACCGGCCGGGCGGCCGACGCGCTGCTCGCCGCCGTCCCGCGGGCGGCCCGGTACGGGCGGGAGGCCTTCGCCGCCACGGTCGGACGTGAGCTGGCGCGGCGTGGTGTCGTACCGCTCGACCCGTCGGCGCTTCGACTGCTCGACGTGGTCTCCGCCGTGGTCGTCGACTCCGCGGTGCTGGTGACGGAGGGCGGGCGGCCGGCACCGCTCGCCGTGCCGGTGCTGGCCGCCGCCCGCGCCACCGGAGCGCGCGTGATCCTCACCGAGGACGAGCGCGTCCGTGGACTGGTGTCGCCCGCCGACGAGTTGACGGGCGGCCACGAACGCCTCGCCGACCGCGTGTGCGCGCTGCGGAACCACGGGGAGGGCGTCCTGGTGATCTCGGGTACGGACGCGGAGGCGCTGGCCGCCGCGGACATCGCGGTCGCGGTGCCCGACGCTGCGGGCGCCGAGGCCTGCTGGTCGGCGGACCTGGTCTGCGCGGACGGCCTGGAGGACGCCTGGCGCGTCCTGAGTGCGGTGACCGCCGCGCGCGCGGTCTCCCGACGCTGCGTCGGGCTGGCGCTGGCAGGCTCCGCCGCCGGAACCGTGCTCGCCCTCGTCGGCCGTCGGCGGGGCGTCCTGCGCGCCCTCACCCCGGTGCAGGTCACGAGCCTGCTGGCGCTGCTGTGGTCCGCCGCCACCGCCCGCCGCGCCCTTCGCGGTCGCTGCCCACAGCCGGACTGGTAGGCCTCTCGTTCCCATCGTGCCGGGCTCGCCCCGATCCGAACGAAAGACCCTGGGCGGCGGCGGCCGGACACCGCCTCAGGGCAGCTTCGTCAGGTTGCCGGCGATTGCGGCGAGCAAGGTGCCGCCGCCCGTGGCTGAGCCGTCCGCAGCCCGGCAGACGTAGCCGTCGGGGCGGATCAGCAGGGCCGCAGCGCCCAGGTCGTCGGTACAGGTGGCGCGGACGAGGTCGACCCGTGGCGGGAGCCGGAGGCCGGCCGGAACCGTACCGGCCGGATCGAGCAGGACGGCGTGTGCCGAGTGACGTCGGTGAACCGGGAGGAACGGGTCCCTCCTGGGCGTCCGCGCTGCCTCAGGCTCCCGCGACCTCGATCACTGCCAGGTTCTTCTTGCCCCTGCGCAGCACCAGCCAGCGACCGTGCAGCAGCTGGTCGGCGGTGGCCACCGCGTCCTCGGCGGTCACCTTGACGTTGTTCACGTAGGCGCCGCCCTCCTTCACGGTGCGGCGGGCGGCCGACTTGCTCGCCACCAGGCCGACCTCCGCGAACAGGTCGGTGACCTGCCCGAGCCCGCTCACTTCGGCGTTCGGGAGCTCGGAGACCGCAGCCGCCAGCGTCGCCTCGTCGAGTGCGGCGAGTTCGCCCTGCCCGAACAGCGCCTTCGACGCGGCGATCACGGCGGCGCACTGGTCGGCGCCGTGCACCAACGTGGTCAGCTCCTCGGCGAGCGCACGCTGGGCGGTACGGGCCTGCGGTCGCTCCGCGGTCAGCTTCTCCAACTCCTCCAGCTCCTCGCGGGACTTGAAGGAGAGGATGCGCATGTACCGCGAGATGTCCCGGTCATCCGTGTTCAGCCAGAACTGGTAGAACGCGTACGGGGTGGTCATCTCCGGGTCGAGCCAGAGCGTACCGGTCTCCGTCTTGCCGAACTTGGTGCCGTCCGCCTTCGTCATCAGCGGCGTCGCGAGCGCGTGCACCTCGGCGTGCGGTTCCAGGCGGTGGATCAGGTCGAGACCGGCCGTCAGGTTGCCCCACTGGTCGCTGCCGCCCGTCTGGAGGGTGCAGCCGTACCGCCGGTACAGCTCCAGGAAGTCCATGGCCTGGAGCAACTGGTAGCTGAACTCCGTGAAGCTGATGCCCTGTTCGGACGCCAGGCGCTGGGCGACCGAGTCCTTGGTGAGCATCTTGTTCACCCGGAAGTGCTTGCCGACGTTCCGCAGGAACTCGATCACGGACAGGCCCGCGGTCCAGTCCAGGTTGTTGACCATGGTCGCCGCGTTGTCGCCCTCGAAGGAGAGGTACGGCTCGATCTGCGCGCGCAGCCGGGTCACCCACTGGGCGATGGTCTCCGGGTCGTTCAGGGTGCGCTCGGCGGTCGGCCGCGGGTCGCCGATGTGGCCGGTCGCCCCGCCCACGAGCGCCAGGGGCCGGTGCCCTGCCTGCTGGAGCCGGCGCAGGGTGAGCACCTGCACCAGGTGGCCGACGTGCAGGCTGGCCGCGGTGGGGTCGAAGCCGCAATAGAACGTGACGGGGCCATCCGCGAGAGCCTTGCGCAGTGCGTCCTCGTCAGTGGCCTGGGCGATCAGCCCGCGCCACTTGAGCTCGTCGACGATGGCCGTCACGGTCGTGTGTCTCCTCGAGTCGCGTGTGTCAATGTGGCGGCCAGTGTAGTGCTCCGGCTGAATCTCTGCGTTTGTGCTGCTCAGAGGAACTGCGGGGAATGAACTGCCGGCCCGTTCCCGCACCTCGGAGTGCCCTGGATCACACAGTTCCGAACCGTTTGCCGGGCAGCCTGCCGACGACGCCCTTCAGCCGGCCGTCAGTTCCGTGAGCGGCAGCGTGTGCTGGGTGTGGACGACCTTGGCGCGCAGGTAACGCACGTTCTGGGCGGTGGTGAAGACACCTGTCGGGACCCGGTGGGTGACCGTGAGACCGAGGTCGCGGAGCTGTCGGGCCTTGTCGGGGTTGTTGGAGAGCAGGTCCAGGGCGTCGATGCCGAGTGCCTGGAGCATCTGTGCGGCGGCCGTGTAGTCACGGGCGTCCTCGGGCAGGCCGAGGGCGGCGTTCGCCTCGTAGGTGTCCAGGCCCTGGTCCTGGAGGGCGTAGGCGTCCAGTTTGTTGTAGAGGCCGATGCCGCGGCCCTCCTGGCGCAGGTAGAGCAGGACGCCGCCGTGCCCGGCGATGCGCTCCACAGCCTCGCGCAGCTGGGGGCCGCAGTCGCAGCGGGCCGAGCCGAAGACGTCGCCGGTCAGGCACTCGGAGTGCAGTCGTACCAGCGGCGGCCGGCCGGCGGCCGCCTCGCCGAGGATCACGGCCACGTGCTCCTGGCCGTCGGCCAGGCCGTGGAAGGTGACCAGGTCGGCCGTGACGGTGTAGCCGTCGCCGAAGCGGAGCGGCACCGTCACCCGGGTACGGACCGTCGCGGCGGGAAGGCCGGCACCGGGCAGGGCGTCGGCAGTCAGGGTGTTGCCGGGAAGGGTGTTGCCGGGCAGGGCGTTGCCGGGAAGGGCGGCGGCCAGGGCGGGTGCGGGCGGCCCCGCCGGGTGCGGGGCGGTTGTGTGCGGGGCGGCTGTTTCGCCGATGTCACGGGAAGGGCGGGTCTCGTGTGCGTCGCGCATGGCTGTCGTCTTTCTCCTGGCCGACGATGGCGGGTGCGGAGGAGGTGCCTCATGCTTCAGATTTGAAGCACAACCTCGGCCGAGACTCTAGCCCTGCTTGAAAGTTCAAGCAACTCTTTTCCCTGTGTTCCCTGGGTCACGTTCCCTGGGTCACGTTCCCCGGGTCACGTTCCCCGGGTCACGCCGTGGACGAGCGCCGACGCCACGGGAGATCCCCGCACGCCGATCGCTCCTCGTCCTCCTGGAGCGCCTCCGTGATCCGGGAGCAGATCGCCTCGAGCTGCGCCACCTGCTCCTCGGTGAGGTGGTCGAAGACGGCCGAGCGGACCGTCTCGACATGACCCGGCGCCGTACGCTCCAGAAGTGCCCTCCCGGCCTCCGTCAGGATCGCCACGCTGCCCCGTTTGTCGGTCGGGCAGCCCTCCCGGCGGACAGTGCCGTCCTTCTCCAGCCGGGTGACCACGTAGGTCAGCCGACTGCGCGTGACCTTCAGCGACTCGGCGAGATCCGTCATGCGCATACGGTGGTCGGGCGCCTCGGAGAGGTTGGCCAGGACCGAGTAGTACAGGTGCGGCATGCCGGCCTCCTGCTGGAGCTGCCGGTCGATCGCGTCCTCCAGGAGAAGCGATGCGGCCAGGTACGAGCGCCAGGCACGCTGCTCCTCGGGGGTGAGCCAGCGGGTCGTCATACTGGCAGTGTAGTTATTGTTTAAAAGTTGAACCAAGCGGCCCGAGTCGCCTCGTTCACCGGATCGTCCCGACCCCAGGAGCGCCGTCATGGCCCATCCCCACGTCCTGTTGTCCGCCGCCGTCTCCCTCGACGGATTCCTGGACGACACCGGGCCCGAGCGGCTGCTGCTGTCCGGCCCCGAGGACTTCGACCGGGTCGACGAGGTGCGCGCGGGCAGCGACGCCATCCTCATCGGCGCGGGCACCCTGCGCGCCGACAACCCCCGGCTGCTGGTCTACTCGGCCGAGCGGCGCGCGGCCCGCCGCGCCGCCGGGCTGCCGGAGTATCCGTTGAAAGTCACGGTCAGCGCGTCCGGGGACCTCGACCCCGAGGCCCGCTTCTGGCACACGGGCGGCGCGAAGACCGTCTACACGACGGACAAGGGCGCCCGGCGGCTGCGCGGTCTGCTGCCGGCGGACGTGGAGGTGGTCGCGCTCGGACCGGACGTCGACTGGCGAGCCGTGCTCGACCACCTCGGGGACGTGAAGGGGGTACGGCGGCTGATGGTCGAGGGCGGCGGGAGCGTGCACACCCGTCTGCTCCAGCAGGGGCTCGCGGACGAGGTGCAACTCGTGGTGGCGCCGCTGTTCGTGGGGGAGCCGGACGCCCCGCGGATGTTCGGGCACGGCGCGTACCCGCCGGGACGGATGCGGCTGGTGGAGACGCGCGCGGTCGGGGACGTGGTGCTGATGCGGTACGTGCCCACGGCACCCGGCACCGGGGCGCTCGCCTCGGCCGCCGACCGGCGGTGGCTGGAGGCGGCCTGCGAGCTGGCGGACCGGTGCCCGCCGTCGCAGACCGCCTTCAGCGTCGGCGCGGTGGTCGTCGCCGCCGACGGCACGGAACTGGCGCGGGGCCACTCGCGGGAGGGCGGCGACCCCGTGGTGCACGCCGAGGAGGCGGCGCTGGCGAAGCTGGACCCCGCTGACCCGCGGCTGGCCTCCGCGACGGTGTACAGCAGCCTGGAGCCCTGCGCCCACCGCGCATCACGGCCCGCGCCCTGCTCCCGGCTGATCATCGAGGCGGGGGTACGACGGGTGGTGACGGCCTGGCGGGAACCGGACACGTTCGTCGCGTCCGCGGACGGGAACGCGGTGCTGGCGGCCGCGGGCGTGCAGGTGGTGCTGCTGCCGGAGTACGAGAACCGCGCCAAGGCCCCGAACGCCCATCTGCTGCCCCCGGCCGCCCGTCCCTGACCGTCTCGAAGGAGGGCCGCGCCGCCCCGCGTACGGCCGGAAAACGCTGGTGGGACGGCAGGTGTAGGTTCGGCCGCTTCGTTAGCAGGAGGTCCTGCTGAGACTGCGGATTCCGCGTCGCGTTAGCAATGTGTCGATCGGCTGATCTTTAGCAATCGCGTGGCCCGCCGGGAAGCATCGTCGGAGTGGAGCCCGGTCCGGCTGGGGCTGTTCAGTCGGCAGTCTCGATCCGCTCCGGGGCGATGCCCAGGATGAGCTTCTCCAGCGCGTCCTGGGCAGAGCCGAACGTAGCCAGCCAGGTCTCGACCAGGTAGATCTCGCTGTTCTCGTCGATGCCGAGGAAGAATCTGCCCTCATCGAGTTCGCCGAGGGGGAAGATGGCGCGCCCGATGGTGTCACTCCAGTCGGCGAAGCGGTCTTCCTCGCCGATCAGGTTGTCCGGGTCGAAGTTGAAGGGGGTCTTGGCGCAGGTGATCCCGGGGCCGCTGATCTGGACGTCCAGGCCACCGAACTCCGCCAAGAAGGCTTCAGCGGCATCGTGCATGCGGACCAGGCCGGTCTTCTCGAGCGTCTTGCGCCAGTGGTCCGTCGAGACGTGCCGTCCCGGCCGCCAGCCTGCTGAGCGCAGTGTCTCCTCGATCACGCCAGTTCCCCGTAGATACGTCGCCGCCGCATCGACCCATGCCTTGTCCACCGGCACGCCTTCTGGCCAGCCGGGCCGCCGGTCCGCCTGCCAGTGGGCGAAGTCGTCACGCAGGAACTGCGGGTCAACTGGCTTGAGTCGCACTTGCTGTCGCTGATCGGCCCACCAGACCTCGAATTCGGCCTCGGTTCCTTTCCCTGGCCAGCGTTCTGCGACCGTCGGCAGAAGCAGAACATCGACGAACCCTCCGACCGGAAGACCGATGTCGACGAAGATCCCGATCACACCCGGCCTCGGGACTGCCGTCACCGTCCCTCGGAACCGTTGTCCGAACCGCAGGCCGCGACGGATTCGCATCCACTCTTCAGCGCTGACCACCCGGACATCCTGGCATCCCGCTGTTGCGGGTGGCGGCCGGACAGTCGTGGTGGTGGGGCTGGGGGCCAGCGACGTTGAGGATGGGGTCTTCCCCTTCCGGGATTTCGAAGACGAAGACGACGCCGGAGTGGGTGGCCTGGATGGCGCACTGGTTGTCGAAGGTCAGGGGCGTGTATGGCTGCCAGGCGCAACCGATGCGGCCGAGAGCTTCGATCACTTCGGCGTACTTCGGGTGGCCGGTGAACGACCGCTTCTCAACCAGTCCCGCGGGGAGTTCAACGGTGTCTCGCCAGGTCTGGAGGCAGATCAGGATGATCTCCTGGCAGCGGCAGACGCTCAGCTCAAGGTCGCCGTAGGCGAACAGACGCGGCCACGACCGACGCTTCCCGACGACCACTTCAAAAGGCTCGCCGAGTGCTTCGGTAACCGCGCCCCAGGCGGCGCCGTTCGCGACCGGACCCAGCTGCCCGACTGGGCAAGTTTCGCCAGGACGTCGAGTAGCTCCATGTGGCGGGAGCCTGCCATGTGCGGCGATGGACTGTCGAACGGCTTTGGGGCGGCCTCAGGGTCGGCGTACACGCGAACGTACCCAGCCGCGTACAGGTGAACGTGATCAGCGTTCGGGTACGCCTGATCGTGGGCAGTGCCGTTACAGAGCCCAGATGTGGAGGGCGTGGTCGAGGTTGGACACGGTGTACCAGGTGCCGTCTCCGAGAGCCCTGGGCAGGCCGGACACCTCGAAGGGATAGGTGATCTGGTCGATCAGCTGCATGTGGACGGCGTCGACGAGCCAGTGCCGGCCTGTGCCGAACTCCTCGTCGCTCTCGACGGTCCCGACGACGAGGATGTTTTCGTCGACGAAGCCGCCCTCGTAGTCGAAGAACGTCTGTGCCTCGTCATCTGTGGTCTCCTCCTCGAACGCGGGATGTGGGGGAAGCACGTCCGCGTTCAGTTCGGCCACCACGGAGCCGTCGGCGACCAAATGAAGGGCGAGAACGTCCTGGTCATGGGTCACTGTGAGCAGACGATCTCCGCTCGGGCTCACCCCCAGCAGGACACGGTCCTCGTCGCCGAAACTGTGGACAATGAGGGCGTGACCGTCCCACTTCCCCCAGCGCAGGGGTGATCCGTCCTGGCCTTCTCCGATGGTCAGACCCATCTGGCCGGGGTCCGGATGCGGAACGTGGACGGAGCCCGCCGCGGCTGTGCGAGTCTGGGTGCGGGCCAGCACCGTGCCGACAGCGGCGTCGATGACCAGCCACTCTTCCCCGCGGTCGTGGTCCGGGGCGTCGTGCTCCAGAGGACCGTGGACATGGGCCCACACGGTCTTCCCGTCCGAGGAGAAACCGGCCGAGCCACGGTTGGCATAGCGGTGGTCTCTGTCGTCCGCGTACTCGGAGAAGTCTGTGTGCCCCGCGCAGCCTGCCCAGCAGCGATGCCGCAGTTCCCACCGTGGGCTTCCCGACTGGTCAACGGCTCGCAGTGCATGCGGTCCGGCGAAGACAACCAGGTCAGCGGCAGGCGACACTGCGCTCGTGCCGAACCGGCAAGGCCAGGGCGCCGGAAAGGAGACGGTCGAGGCCGTGGCCGGCGGCTGGACTTCCTGGACGATCAGCTCTGTGTCCCCTCGCTGTACGAGGAGCCGCGATGTGGGCCGGGGCTCCAGATGAGGCGCTGCGTCGGCCCCGGAGAACGGGATAGGGGCCGCGAGCGTAGTCACAAGGCGAGCAAGGTGGGGCACAGGCGTTCCGAAAGGACTGGGGGACTCTTGCCGGGACCCTATGACAGGCCGCTGACCCCCTGCGCATTCACCCCTCTCCGCAGCACTGACCAGGATGCACGGGACCGGAGGGATGCGGAAAGTGGGCACGTTTCTCCGTGCCCGCCTGGGCACAGAAGGGCGTACCCCGACAGCCTCAGATCGCTGCGGGCGCCGCAGTCCGCAGCGGACATGGAAACCGGTGGGTCAGGGTGCGCTCGGGAGGCAGGATTGGGCGGTGGCTGAACTGCTGTGGGACGACGTTAGATGGTTCTTCGACCCCGAGGTGATGGGGTCGCTGCCGGACGTGTGGGTGCCCAATGCCTCGGAGAGGGACTGGCAGGCGGTCCTCGACCTCGTGGTGGAGCGGGGCTGGGCGTTTCAGTACTGCGAGGGCTCGACAGCGCTGCCGCTGCCTCCGGCAAGGGCCGTGCTGTCGCGTCCCGCCGACGCCGAGCAGCCTCATCTGGAGGTTCGGCTGGTGCCAGACATGTTGGCGATCTTTCGGTTCTATGCGGCAGAGGAGATCGACTTCGACGTCGACCTGCGGGAGATTCAGGGGCAGGAGCCACTTGATGCCCTGTGCGGATTCTTCGCCGCGATCGGTCGCCGGTTGGGCAAGCCGGTGCTGATGGATGCCGAGGGCGGTGACGGGAGTCGTCCGGTCCTCGGGTTCGACGTCGAGGCGGACCGCGTCGTGATGCTGGTCGAGCCGCCGGTCAGGTGACGGAGGATTGCGCTGCGTCCAAGACATCGATCGCAGGTGTTGCTAACGCGACCCGGAAGATTGCTAGTCGACTGCTAGAGATCGACCGACACTGCTAACGCAGACCTGGAACCTACAGCAGGGGGTGAAACCCGTGCGCCACCTGTCCCGCGCGTGGCGTACACTGGAATCACCGACGCGGGGTGGAGCAGCTCGGTAGCTCGCTGGGCTCATAACCCAGAGGTCGCAGGTTCAAATCCTGTCCCCGCTACTGAAGGCCGAGGGCCGGAGTCCGGAAGGGCTCCGGCCCTCGGCGTTTCCCCGGCCGCCCTTTCTCCTGGTCACCGCCTGGTGGCTACTCCGCCCGGCCCACAGCGGTCGCCCCCCGCCGCCCTTCCGGGAAGCCTGGACGGGTGGCGCAGCAAGCAGGCGAGCGGTGGTCATGGGAGCAGGGCGAACCGGCCGGGCGGCGTGGACTCGAGGGGCCGTGTGCGCAGGGCACCGAGGCCCATGACCGGACCGAGGCCCATGACCCGTCCGGTGGGTGTCCTCCCGACCGTGACGACCGGCGACGCGGCCGGCCTGACGGCCGGCTTGCCCGGGCCCCTGGAGCCCCGGTAGCCGCCCGAGCCCCTGGAACCACCGAGGAGGCCTCTGGAACCACCAAGGAGGCCCCTGGAACCACCAAGCCCCCTGGAACCACCGAGGAGGCCTCTGGAACCACCAAGCCCCGTCGAACCGCCCAAGCCCCTGAAGTCACCCGACCCTTCGGAGCGCCCGTGCCCGCCCCCGACGCCCCAGCCCCGCTGCCCGCCCCCGGCGCGAGGGAGGCTGCGGTGCCGACGTGCGCCGAGGCCGAGGCGGAAGCCGGGACGGAGGTCGAGGAGCGGGGGATCTCGTACGCGCGGGCCTTCCTGAGCGCCCTGCCCTGGCTGCTGATCGCCGGCGGGGTCTGCTTCGACCTCTTCGCCCCGTCCGACTACACGGCCGGCCCCCTCTTCACCGCCGCGCCGCTCGTGGCCGCTCCGCTGTTCTCGTTGCGCGGCACCGTCCTCACCGGCCTGACCGCCGTCGTGGTGGTCCTCGGGGTCCACCTCGGGCTCGGCGTGCTCGGACAGGCCGGGGAGATCACCGAGGGGGCCACGGTCGTCACCGTCTCGGCCCTCGCCGTCCTCATCAACGTGCTCGTCCGCCGCAACGTGGCCCGCCTCGCCTCCGCCCGCCAGATCGCCGAGGCCGCGCAGCGCGCGGTGCTGCCCGAACCCGCAGACCGGATCGGTGGGCTGGACATCGCCGCCCGCTACGAGGCCGCCCAGGCCGACGCGTTCATCGGCGGCGACCTGTACACCGTCCAGGACTCCCCGCACGGGGTGCGGCTCGTCGTCGGCGACGTACGCGGAAAGGGCATGGGGGCGGTCACCGTCGTGGCCGTGGTGATCGGCGCCTTCCGGGAGGCCGCCGAACAGGAGCCGGCGCTCGAGGCCGTCGCCCAGCGCCTGGAGCGGGCGCTGTCGCGGGACCGCGCCGAGCGCGAGGACCCCGAGGGGTTCGAGGGGTTCACCACCGCGGTGCTCGCCGAGATCCCGCACGGCTCCGGCGTCGTCCGCATCGTCAACCGCGGCCACCCCTCGCCGCTGCTCCTGCTGCCGGACGGCTCCCTGCGCGAGCTCGGGGCCCGTGACCCGGCACCGCCGCTCGGCATGGGCGACCTCGGCGTCCGGCCCGGCCGGGCGGAGGAGTGGGAGTTCCCGCCCGGCTCCATGCTGCTCTTCTACACCGACGGCGTCTCGGAGGCCCGCGACGCGCACGGCCGGTTCTACGACCCCGCCGTCCGTCTCGCCGGCCGGGTCTTCCCCGGCCCCGGCGCCCTGCTGAGCACCGTCACGCGTGAGGTCGCCCGGCACACCGGCGGCCGCGGCACGGACGACATGGCTCTGCTGGCCGTCCGCAGGCCCACGCCCCCGAATGATCACGGTGGGTGATCGAGCGATGCTCCTGTGCATAACAACTGACATACCGTCACTACACATGAGGCTTCCGAGGTGTGGGTGACTCGCCCGTTTTCCTCCGTTCAGGCGGTGAAAGTCCTGGTCGACGAAGGGAAGGGATCTGTCCGAACGGCTTGGAATACAGGCCCCGCGTCTATTAACGTTCGATAACGCAGCGCGGTCGTCCCAGCCGTCACCAGAGGCGGCTCCGTGCGCGCCTGCCGAATCCCGCGAGGGAGCCGGGGAACCACCACCTTGGGGTGAATCGAGCGGATACCGCCGTGGTCGCACGGACGGTATACGCGCGTAGGAGACCTTCCTGCTCCGAA
Source organism: Streptomyces sp. PTL18 (assembly GCF_059510295.1). NCBI lineage: Bacteria > Bacillati > Actinomycetota > Actinomycetes > Kitasatosporales > Streptomycetaceae > Streptomyces > Streptomyces sp. PTL18. The sequence goes on from NZ_JCAJZO010000046.1 coordinate 17,020, forward strand.
CCCGTCAGCTAACCCGGTAGGCGAGACGGAAGGAAAGGAGTGCGCCCACGTGGCGTTCAACCGGCCTGCCCAGAGCACCTCGTCCGCCCCGAACGGCACCCAGACGCTCGGCCTCGCGCCCGGCACCGACGAGGGCCCCTGGGAGGAGTGGAACCCCACCGAGGACTCCCTCCGTCCCGTCCGCGGCCGGCACCGCGTCGCCAAGCAGCGCGGGGGCGGACTCGCCCGCAGCTCCACGGTCCTCGGCGTCGGTGTGATGGCCGCCGTCGGCGCCGGTGGCATGGCCACCGCGCAGTCCGGCAAGCCGCCGGTGTCCATATCGCTGCCGGACCTCTCCTCGGTCACGGAGTCCGCCAAGGCCCTCATCGGTGACGACTCCGGGGCTCCCGGGAGCTCGGCCACCGCGCTCAGCAGCGTCGGCCAGACCGACGCCACGGACGCCTCCGGCTCCAAGGGCGCGGGCGAGGCGCTGCGCGCCCGGATCATGCAGCAGGCCGTGTCCCAGCAGGAGCGGATCGCACGGACGGCGGCGCAGGCCGCCGAGGACGCCGCCGTGAAGAAGGCCGCCGCCGCGGCGGCCAAGGCGCAGGACGACGCGCAGGCCCGGGCCGCCGCGGAGAAGAAGAAGGCCGAGGAGGCCGCGCGGCTCGCCGAACTGGCCAAGCAGTTCACACTGCCGACCTCCTCCTACACCCTGACCTCCCGCTTCGGTGACGCCGGTGCCATGTGGTCCTCCGGCTACCACACCGGTCTGGACTTCGCCGCGCCCACCGGCACGCTCATCAAGGCCGTCCACAGCGGCACGATCACGGCGGCGGGCTGGGCCGGCTCGTACGGCTACCGCACGATCCTCACCCTCGACGACGGCACCGAGCTGTGGTTCTGCCACCAGTCGTCGATCAGCGTGTCGGTCGGGCAGAAGGTCGGCACGGGCGATGTCATCGGCCGCGTGGGCGCGACCGGCAACGTCACCGGGCCGCACCTGCACCTGGAGGTCCACCCGGACGGCGGCGCCGCGATCGACCCGATGGCATGGCTGCAGAGCAAGGGCCTCAACCCCTGACCCCACGCGGCAGCGCGCCCGTTTGCAAGATCTTTGCGGACGCCCGGAAGACCCCGGCCCGGTTCGGGCGTTGACGAGGAGCATGACTTCTCTTCGCAAGCTGGGTTCGTCCGATCTCGAGGTCTTCCCCCTGTCCCTCGGTGGGAACGTCTTCGGCTGGACCGCCGACGAGACGCAGTCCTTCGCCGTCCTCGACGCCTACGCGCAGGCGGGCGGCAACTTCGTCGACACGGCCGACGTGTACTCGGCCTGGGCGCCGGGCAACAAGGGCGGTGAGTCCGAGACCGTCATCGGCAAGTGGCTCAAGGCGCGCGGCAACCGCTCCGACGTCCTCATCGCCACCAAGGTCAGCCAGCACCCCGACTACCGGGGCCTGACCGCCGCCAACATCAAGGCGGCGGCCGACGCGTCCCTGCGCCGTCTGGGCACCGACTACATCGATCTCTACTACACCCACTTCGACCAGCCCGAGGTGCCGGTCGAGGAGATCATCGGCGCGCTGGACGAGCTGGTGAAGGCGGGCAAGGTGCGCGCCATCGCCGCCTCCAACATCTCCGCCGAGCGCCTCCAGGAGTCGCTGGACTTCTCCGACCGGGAGAACCTGGCGCGGTACGTGGCGCTCCAGCCGCACTACAACCTGGTCTCGCGCGACACCTACGAGGGGACGCTGCAGGACGTCGCCTCCCGGGCCGGGCTCGCGGCGGTTCCGTACTACGCGCTCGCGTCGGGCTTCCTGACCGGTAAGTACCGGCCGGGTACGACGGTGGAGTCGGCGCGCGCGCAGGGCGCGGGCAAGTACCTGGAGACCGAGCGCGGGCAGCGGGTCCTGTCGGCACTGGACGAGGTCGCCGAGGCCCGGGGCGCCGAGATCCCGACGGTGGCGCTCGCCTGGCTGGCGGCCCAGCCGACGGTCGCGGCCCCGATCGCCTCGGCGCGGACGGTGGAGCAGCTGCCGGCGCTGCTGGCCGTGGCGGACCTGGCGCTGACGGACGAGGACCTGGCGAAGCTGACGGAGGCGTCGGCGTAGCCCGGCGGACGGCGGAATCCGGCGGCGCCGATCCCGCGTCCACTCCTAGGAAAGGTAGGGGTTGTGGCCGGGATACGGCGTCGCAGGACCGTATTGCGGCGTCACCGGTCCGTACGGCGGCGTCACCGGTCCGTACGGCGGCGTCACCGGTCCGTACGGTGGCGCCCCCTGGAAGGGCACGTGTCCGTACCCCGGCCACACCGGCGGAGCCACCGGCGACGTCGCCCGTGCCGCATACGCCAGCGCCGGCCGCGCCACCTCCCGGCGCGCCCACAGTTGGGCCAGCAACTCCCGTTCCCGTGCGACGAAATCGGCACCTGCCCGCCCCCGGCGCCCCCGGTGGCGCAGGAAGGCCAACGACGTCGCACACGCCTCGTACTGCGACACCGACCGCGCCGCGGCCTTCCCGGAGTGCCGCTTCGCATAGTCCCGGGCCAGCCGCCGCGCCCGCATCGAACCGAGCACCCACGGCTCCACCGGCCCGATCCACCCCGCGACCGCGTACGCGGGCAGTTCCCCCCGCACCGTCCGCAGCTCGCGTTGCCGCGTCCAGATGACCAGCCAGGTCAGCAGCCCGAACGCCGGCACCATGAACGACGCGTACACCGCGAAGAACCCGTACCGGCCGAACGTGGACGACCCGTTCCACACGGAGTGCATGCCCATCGCGAGCAGCAGTCCGAGGAGCGGCGTCAGCACCCGCCGGACGTGCTGGCGCTCCGCGGACAGCGCGGCGATGCCGAAGCCGATGCCGGTGAGCACGGTGAACAGCGGGTGCGCGAAGGGCGACATCACCACGCGGACGAAGAAGGTCGCGGCGGTCACGGACGCCAGTCCGCTTTCCCCGCTCATCCGGTCGGTACCGAAGGCCGTGCCCAGGTAGAGGATGTTCTCGGTGAAGGCGAAGCCGGTGGCGGTGACGCCGGCTATCACCACCCCGTCGACGATCCCGGTGAAGTCCCGTCTGCGGAAGAGGAAGACCAGCAGCACGGCCGCGGCCTTCGCGGACTCCTCCACGATCGGCGCTATCACGGTCGCGCCGAGCGTGTCGGCGCTGTGCGGATCGGCGGTCGCGGTCGCTATCCACCGGGTGGCGAAACTGTTGGCGACGATCGCGATCAGTGCGGCGGCGCACGCGCCCCAGGCGAAGGCGAAGATCAGGTTCCGCCAGGGGCCCGGCGCCACCCGGTCCAGCCAGCGGAACGCCGTGACGAGCAGCGGCACGGGCAGGACCGCGAGACCCAGCCCGACCAGAAAGCCCTCGGTCCCGGTCTGCTGCCGTACGAGGGCCAGGATGACGAGCCCGGAGAGCGCGAGGAGCGTGATCAGCGCCCCGTACCGCACCCACCGCCTCTGCCACCAGTGCGGGTGCCCGAACGAACCGCCGCCGGCGTCACCGCGCGGATGAGTCGGGTACGAGGGAAAGGTGGCCACGGCATCGACCCTAACGAGACGGGGGCGCCGCCCTCGACGGTGTCCGACTTCACGCGGACGCTCAGTCTTCGGCGGAGGGCAGGTCGCGGTGCTGTACGCGACGGAGGAGCAGGTCGTTCACGACATGACCCTTGTCCAGGCCCTGCCCCTCGAAACGGGTCAGCGGCCGGAAGCCGGGGCGTGGCGCGTAGCCGCCGCCGGGCTGGGTGTTGTCGAACTCCGGGTGGGCGGTGAACACCTCCAGCATCTGCTCGGCGTACGGCTCCCAGTCCGTGGCGCAGTGCACCAGCGCGCCCGGCTGAAGACGGCTCGCGGCGAGCGTGAGGAAGTCGGGCTGGATGAGCCGCCGCTTGTGGTGGCGCTTCTTGGGCCAGGGGTCGGGGAAGTAGACGCGCAGCCCGCCGAGGGAGTCGGGGGCGAGCATCTCGCGGAGCAGGATGATCGCGTCGCCGTTGCCGACGCGGATGTTGGTCAGGCCTGCCCGGTCGGCGAGGGCCAGCAGGTTGCCCTGGCCGGGGGTGTGCACATCGACGGCGAGGATGTTGGTGTCCGGGTCGGCGGCGGCCATCTGCGCGGTGGCCTCGCCCATGCCGAACCCGATCTCCAGCACGACGGGGCGGGCGTTCCCGAACAGTTCGGCGAGGTCGATGACCCGCTGCCCGTCGATGTCCAGCCCCCACATGGGCCACAGTCGCTGCAGCGCGTCCGCCTGTCCGGAGGTCACCCGGCTCCGCCGCGGCTGGAAGCTGCGGATCCGCCGCTCGAAGTGCGACCCTGCCGGATCGGCCTGGGGACCGTCGGGGAACCGGGGCTCCCCCTTGGGCCGGGTGTGCCGGACGGACACGTCGGCACCACGACCGTAGCCGCCGCCACGGGTGACCTGGGAATCATCGGGAGCGAAGTTGAGGGGATCAGACACAGTGGGACCAATTTTAGGGGTAGGGCGCAGGTGGACGGGGGTCCGGGGGCGGAGCCCCGCAGGGGCGGGAAGGGCAGGGAACGGCGGGCGGAATCCGACCTGACGGCCCCCGGACCCCGGGCACCGCTCACTCCCGCCCCAGCACCGCCAACACCCTCCGTGCCACCTCCCGCCCGATCGGCAGCGAAGCGGTGGCGGCAGGGGACGGCGCGTTCAGTACGTGCACCGCCCGCGCCCCCTCCCGGATCAGGAAGTCGTCCACCAGCGTCCCGTCCCGCAGCACGGCCTGCGCCCGCACCCCTGCAGGGGCCCGCACGAGGTCGTCCTCCCGTACCGCGGGCAGCAACCTCCGCACGGCCTCGGTGAACGCCCCCTTCGACACAGACCGCCGCAGCTCCCCGGCCCCGTACCGCCAGTGCCGCCGCGCGATCCGCCACGATCCGGGCCACGCCACCGTAGCGCCCAGCTCCCGAGGCCGTACGACGCCCCAGCCGTACCCCTCGCGGGCCAGCGCCGGCACCGCGTTGGGCCCGATGTGGACCTCTGCGTCGATCCCCCGGGTCAGATGCACCCCGAGGAACGGGAACGCCGGATCCGGCACCGGATACACCAGCCCCCGCACCAGCTCCGGCCGGCGCAGCGTGTAGTACTCGCCCCGGAACGGCACGATCCGCACCCCGGGCTCGTCCCCGGTCAGCCGGGCCACCCGGTCGCAGTGCAGCCCGGCGCAGTTGACCAGCACGCGCGCGCGGAGCACCGTCCCGTCATCCGTGCGCACGGCGACCCCCAGCGAGGCGCGCCGATCGATCCGGACCACCTCCGCCCCGTACCGGATCTCCGCGCCGGAGGCGTCGCCGAGTTGCCGGGCGACCGCCACGAAGTCGCAGATCCCGGTGGTGCCCACGTGGATGGCTGCCAGTCCGCGCACCTCCGGCTCGTACTCCGCGATCTGGGCCGCGCCCAGCTCTCGTACCGGAATGCCGTTCTCCCTGCCTCGCTGGACCAGCGCGTGCAGGCGTGGCAGCTCGTCCCGGTCCGTGGCGACGATCAGCTTGCCGGTGACGGAGTGCGGGATGCCGTGTTCCGCGCAGAACTTGACCATCTCGGCGGCGCCCTCGACCGCGTACCGCGCCTTCAGGGAGCCGGGACGGTAGTAGATCCCGCTGTGGATGACGCCGCTGTTGCGCCCCGTCTGGTGGCGCGCCGGGCCGGCCTCCTTCTCCAGGACGGTCACCCGCGTGCCCGGCGCGGCACGCGTGATCGCATACGCCGTCGACAGGCCGACGATTCCACCGCCGATCACCAGCACGTCGCAGTCGTAGGCGATATCCCGCACCTGCTCCACCTCCCGGTTTCGATAGTGCACTGCGCCACTGACAATGCGCTCAAACCCGGGATGCGCCCGGCGGTGTCCCCTCCGTCGGCTCAGGCGGGAGCCCTCAGCAGGGGTCGTGCCCGCTCCCGGAGTTCCGCCACGCGCGGTTCGTCGCCGTACGGCTCCAGCCGGTGCAGCAGGTCCCGTACGTACTCGGTGGTGCGCGCCGACGATATGCGCCCGGCGATCTCCACCGCCCGCACGCCCTGCTCGCACGCCGCGTCCAGGTTGCCCGACTCCAGCTCGGCGACCGCCGACACCACCAGGCGCAGCCCGTGCGAGCGCACGTACTCCTCCCCGGGCCGCGACAGCGCCTGCTCGGTGAAGCGGCGGACCTGGCGCGGGGCCTTGAGGTCGCGGTAGCACTCGGCGGCGTCGGCCGCGAAGCGGTCGTAGGAGTAGAAGCCGAGCCAGGACGGGTCGTTGTCGCCGTCGCGGGCCCGCTCCAGCCAGCTCTCGGCCGCCTTCAGGGCCGCGCCGGCCGCCTGGGCGTCACTCGCGCGTGCGTGCGCGCGTGCCTCGACCAGGCGGAAGAAGCTCATGGTGCGGGCGGTGGCCAGGCCGCGGTTGCGCTCCAGGGCTGCCTGCGCGAGGTCGACGCCCTCGTCGCCGAAGCCCCGGTAGGTCGCCTGCAGCGACATGGAGGCCAGGACGTAGCCCCCGAGGGGTACGTCGGCCGCCGCGCGCGCCAGGCGCAGCGCCTGGATGTAGTAGCGCTGGGCGGCCTCCTGCTGGCCGGTGTCGAAGGCCATCCAGCCCGCCAGCCGGGTCAGTTCGGCCGCCGCGCCGAACAGCGCCCTGCCGACCTCGTCGGAGTACGACCCGAGCAGCAGCGGCGCCGCCTCCACCCTCAGGCACTCCGGGACCATCGACGACCGCCAGTCGCCGCCGCCGTACTTGGAGTCCCAGCGCCTGGCGTCCTCCGCGGCCTCGCGGAGCTTCCGGACGTCGCTGTGGCCGACCTTGAGCGGCGCTCCGGACCCCTCGCCCGGGCCGGGGTCCCGGGCCACCGAGCTGTCGGCCGGGGTTATCAGCCAGCGGGAAGCAGGGGTCGCGTAGGCGCTCACCGCGAACGATCCGGCCAGCGACTGCCAGATGCCGCCGCCGGCCCGGCGCCCGGCGAGGTCGAGGCGGTACAGCTCCGTCGCCGACTTCACCGCCTGTCCTACGTCCCGGGGGAAGGCGAGGCCCACTTCCGGTGCGGGATCCGCGTCCGCCAGACCGATCTCGTGGAGCGGTACGGGGCGGCCGAGCTTCTGGCCGATGGCCGCGGCGATCAGGTGCGGCGCGGCGCCCTGCGGCACCATGCCCTTCGACACCCAGCGCGCCACCGAGGTCTTGTCGTAGCGAAGTGTCAACCCGCGCTGGGCGCCAAGATCGTTGACGCGCCGGGCGAGTCCTGCGTTGCTGATTCCCGCGAGGGCGAGAACGGCGCCGAGCTTTTCGTTCGGCCCGCGTTGCTCCCTGGACATGCGCCACCCCTCGACACAGACGGCTGCCGCGGCGGTGGCATAACCGCGCGGCATTCGTAAACCCAGCGTAGTTCGCCGCATCCCATGCGTTAAGGGGCGTAAATCCGGATGGCGGGATTGTGGTCCGCACTCATGTACGGAGTGTCGCCGCGTGCTCCCGATGTGTGGCCGTGCGCCCGCCCGTGCGCTCTTCTCCGGCCACCGCGGGGCCGGTTCCATGGGCCGTGCGTGGGTCGGCCCGCTGTACTGGATCCAGTGGGCTGGGGGACACCGCCGCCTCCATCCCCGCGGGCGGCGGACCGGTCCGGGAGGCGAACTCCGTCTCCCGGACCGTGCGTTGCCCAGGGCCTGTACGGAGCGTGCCCAAGCCTGGCCACCCACAGCCGATTTGGCCGAAAACCGATGGTGGATTTCGACGCCCAACCTGGCTCCGACCACGACTCTTGAGGGCGCGAACGGCGTTTTCGGGGAGCATTGCGGGGGCGCATTCACGTCACCGTTTCCTCTCGTCCCCCCGACAGCCGTGGCTCGCGCGGGAGTTCACCGGCTCGTGGGCCGCTCCCCACGGGCGCGTTACGGGGCGCACGAGCTGTGGTGTGCACCCTCCGGCGCGCACTCTTCGTGGCAGCATGGAGCCGTTCGTCCGGTGCACTGGTTGTCCACAGCCTGTGGAGGCGTCGATGCGGTGGTTGGTGGGATGGAGCAGCACCGCCGCGGGCGCCGCCGAGCCCGGCTCCGCGGGCGCCACCGGACACGACGGCGAGACCGTGCACCCGGTCGGCTCCCAACTCCTGTGGGGCGACCCCGATCCGCTGTGGGCGGTCGGCGACTGGCGCCCCGACGAGGTGCGGGTCGTGAAGGCCGACGCGCGCACCCGCATCGCCGTCCTGGGTACCTGCGGCGCCTCCGACGAGCAGCTGCGCGTCGCGCTGTTCGCCGCCCGCGGCGGGGCGCTGCGCCATCTGACCGCCTGGTCCGGCAGCTACACCGCCGTCGTCCAGGTCGGCCGCAGGATCACCGTGTGCGGAGACCTCGCGGGCGCCCGGCCGGTGTTCTACACCCCCTGGGCGGGCGGCACGGCCTACGCGACCGCCGCGCTCCCGCTCGCCGACCTCATCGAGGCCAACCTGGACTTCGGGCACCTGGCGGCCCTGCTGGCCGCGCCCGACGTCCCGGCCGCGCTGCACGACTCCACCCCGTACGACGGCGTACGCCGCATCCCGCCGGGGCACGCGCTCATCCTGCGCGCGGGGGCCCGGGAGATCGCCGGATACGAACCGGTCGCCTCCCTCGCGGTCGCGGCGCCTCCGGCGGACCCGGCCGACGCGGTGGACGCGGTGCGCGACGCCCTGGTCGACGCCGTACGCGCGCGTCTGTCGGCGCCACGGCACGTCCCGAGTGCCGACCTCGACCCGGGACCCGTGCCGGGCATGGGGCCGGCCGAACGTCGTGCCGCGCGCGGCATGCCCGTCCCCGGGATCGGCGCCGACCTGTCCGGCGGCCCCGCCTCCGGCACCCTGGCCCTCCTCGCGGCCGGTCTGCCCGGCATGCCCGGCACGATCCTCGGGCACGGCACCGGCGCGGGCGAACGCCTGCTCGCCGTCACCTTCAACGACCTCGCCGTCCAGGGCCGCGAGGCCGAACTGGAACGGGCCGGCACGCTCGCGGCCAACCCCCGGCTGCACCACGTGGTGGTCACCGGCGGCGAGGACGCGCTCCCCTACGCCGACCTGGAGGGCCCGCTGACGGACGAACCGGGTCCCTCCCTGGTGACGGCGGCCCGGCACCGCGCCCGTCTGGTGTCGGGCAGCGCCGACCACTTCACGGGCTACGGCGCCCGGCAGGTCCTCGACGCGCACCCGGCCCGGCTCGCCGACCTGCTGATGGACCGCAAGCGCCGCCACCTGGTGCGGCCCATGGCCGCTCTCGCGAAGGCGGACGGCTCGGTGATGGTCCCCGCGCGCGTGTACAGCGCGGCCCGGAAGCTGGCCCGCACGCCCTACCGGGCCGGCGTCGACGCACTCGCCGACCGGCTGATGCGGCGCCGGTTCGAGGAGCCCGGGGGTGCCGTGGGCGCGTCGCTCGCCGCGCTCACCTGGGCGAGACCCGGGCCGGCGGCGCGCTGGCTGACCGGCGAGGCACTGGCTGACGTATCGGTTCGCCTCCAGGGGGCCGCGGGCCGGCCCGGCGGGGGCCCCGGGGAGCGCCCCGGCGACCACCGCGCGCGTGCCGCACTGGCGCGGCACGCCGGCGACCTCCGTGTCCTGGAACAGGCCGCGGAGATCCGCTCCCAGCGACTGCACGCCCCGTTCCTGGACAACCAGGTCGTCCGCGCCTGCCGCGCGCTTCCCGAGACCCTGCGGGTGCAGCCGGGGGCACGGGCGGCCATCCTGCGCACCGTCCTGGAGGGCGCGGGCGTCGGCGGCCTGCCGCCCGGCTGGGGCGCCCCCTCCCACGGCTCCTCGGCCGCCGCGGCCCGCACGGGCCTCAGGCTCGCCGCGAACTCGCTCGTCGACCTCTTCTCCACCCCCTTGCTGGCGGAAGCGGGCCTGGTGGAGGCGAGAGTGGTCCGCAAGGCGGTACGCGCCACGGCCGACGGCGCGCCCTTCCCCCTGGACGGCCTGGCGGACCTGATCTCCCTGGAACTCTGGCTCCGCCGCCTCCTGTCCCGCCGAGGCACCTGCTGGACGGGAACCCCGGCACGCGCGCGTGCGGTCCCCGCGGGGATCTCGGCGCGCGGAAGGGCGTTGGGAGCGGGGGCGTAGGGGCCCCGTAGCTGCGGGCGGCCGCGCCTCCGCCAGTGCCCCGACGGCCTGGGAGGTGCTCACGGCACCGAGCCCCTCCGGCACCCGACCACCACCCCGGCCAACGACGGCCCGGTGCGGTACAAGCTCCTGAGCACGGCCCGAGCAGAGGGCGACCGAGGAGCCCCCTCCCGCTGGCGGCCCCCGTCTGCGCACCCTCCTCACCGTCCCGGCCCTCCGCCCGGGCCGCGCCACCACTGCCCGGACCCTCATCGACGAGATCTGGCCCGACCACCCCCCCGCTCGACGCCCCCGCCGCCCTCCATGCCCTCGTGGCCAACGCCCCGGCGGCCCTGGGGGACCATGCCCGCGCGGTCCGGCTGCTCACGGCCGCCGCCCGCCGGCGCCTGCCCGTCCGCACGGCCCGGGCTGCAGCGTGTCGAGGCGGAGCGGACCGAGGCGGCCGCGCTGGAGGCGCTCGCACGGGCCCGGTTCGACGTCGAGCGGGCGACGGGCGCGGAGTCCACTCCCGACGACGTACTGGGAGAGCCGGCGGGGGCCTGCGCGGATCACCCGCCAGGAGCCGCGGTGCACTCGTCACTGAGTTGCGGCAAGGCAGAGCCC
>NZ_JCAJZO010000047.1:0-21812 GCF_059510295.1 Streptomyces sp. PTL18
TAGACGTCGTCTCATTTGGAGTGCTGGGTAATCTGCACCGTGTGGTGATGGCCGAGCGCATGGTGCCGGACGGGTTGTGGGAGCTGTTCCAGCGGGTGGTCCCCCCGCTCCATCGCGGCCGCAGGGCGGCGGCCGGCGCCGGTACGGGGAACGCGAGGTGCTGGCTGCGATCATCTTCGTGGCCACGACGGGCTGCACCTGGCGGCAGTTGCCGCCGGTCTTCGGCCCCTCGGGGCCGACCGCGCACCGGCGCTTCACCGAGTGGACCGCCGCCCGGGTCCGGGCGAAGCTGCACCGCCTCATCCTCGACGATCTGGGCTCGCGCGGAGAGCTGGACTGGTCACGCTGCGCGATCGACTCGGTGAACATGCGAGCGGTGAAAGGGGGGACCTGACAGGTCCGAATCCTGTAGACCGGGGCAAAAAGGGCTCCAAGATCCACTTGATCACCGAGCGGACCGGTTTACCCCTCTCGATCGGGATCTCCGGCGCGAACCTGCACGACAGCCAGGCGCTCGAGCCGCTCGTGCGTGGCATCGCGCCGATCCGCTCCCGCCGCGGCCCGCGCCGACGGCGGCCCGCCAAGCTGCACGCGGACAAGGGCTACGACTACGACCACCTGCGCCGATGGCTCCGCATGCGAGGCTTCCAAGCCGCCAAGAGCCAGGTCGGACTCGACCACCACCAGGTCGGGCACTGGACCTCGTGGCACCGGCACATCAGCTCGCCATGCTCGCCCTGGCCTTCCTCACCGCCCTCGCAGCCGACGCGGCCCCCAAACCACCCGCAGAAGTAGCGGATGCCGGGCTCGCCGGTGATGGGCTGGCCGCAGCGCTCGCGGGGAGCGGCCGACGGCGGCTCGGGCGGGGCAACGGGGCTCGTCTGCTGCAGACGTTGGAGGGCGCGCTCGCCCCAGGTCCCGGTCGCTGTCTCCACCCCCTGTAGCCCCTGTCGGCCGGAACCTCAGGGGCCGAGCACGACCGCCGGGACCTCGCGCTCCAACACGGCGAGCGCCTTGGCGTGGCCCCCCGCGGCGTCGTAGTCGAAGGTGAAGGTCACCACCCGGACCTGGTCGGCCAGCGGCTGGACCAGTTCCCACTGCCGTATCCGCCGGGCGGGGCGGTTCGGCAGGGGTGCCTCGGTGTCCGTGCTGCGCAGGGTGCAGCCGTTGTCCAAGGCCGTGCCGGGGGTGCCGTGCAGGGCCGGGTCCGCGCCGGCGATCCTGGCCCGTACGGACAACCGTCCGATGCGCGGGGCGTCAGCGGTCGTAGCGCCGTCGGCGGCCAGCACCGCCCAGTGCGCCGGCACCCGGAAGCGCGCCAGGCCCCGCAGGTGCGAGACCTCCTGCAGCTCCTGCTCGGGTTCCGCAGCGTCCAGGGCCGCCGCGCACAGGGACCGCACCCGGCGCAGTCCGGCCTCGTGCTCCGGCAGCACATGGGCGACCGCCTCATACACGGCGACAGCCTCCTCGCCCAGACGGCGCACCTCCGTCAGGGCCTGCTCGCCGTAGGCCTCGGCCAGCAGGCCGCACAGGCGGGCCTTGGCATCGGCCGCCTCCAGGGCCGTCTCGTGGACAGGCACGCCGCCGTCCGGCGGCCCGTGCAGGAAGCCCCCGGCGGACCGGAGCGCGACGGACGCAGCGGCCTCCCAGGGGCCGACACCGGGGATCAAGGACTCGTAGGCCTCGACAGCGCTGCGGGCGGCCAGGATGCCGTCGGCGACGGCGCCGTTCATGGCCTGGATCATCGCCTGGTTGTAGAGGATCGAGGCGAGCACCAGCACATGCTGTGTGTCGTCGGGCTCGGTCTGCCGCAATCGCCGGACCGCGGCCTCCGCCGCGCGGCTGCTCTCCAGCGCCTGCCGGGGCCGCCGGCCCCGCATGTGCTGGATGGCGGCCATGCTCTCCTGCTCCGCCGTTCTGCGCAGTCGTCTGGCGCTCAGTGACACACACCACCCCCGGGGCCATGCGGACGCTGAGGGCGTCGCGCTGGATCACCGATTGTGCAGTCCGCGCGGACATCAGAGCTAGAGGCAATACCGGTGACTTTGTTGGGGTCTGGTCGTCGGATGGGTTGTGCCAAGGCCGGGTCAGGTGAAGTCGTCGGGGTTGGTCGGTTCTCGGACCGGATCGCGTCGGGGTGCTGATGCGGCGTTTCCGCCGGACCTGGTCGATGAGGTGGTTGCCGAGTGCGGCAGGGTCGAGCAGCGGACGCGGTTGCTGCCGGCACGGGTGGTGGTCTACTTCGTCCTGGCAATGCTCGTCCTCGCCGAACGGGGCTTTTGCGGTCTCGACCTGTGGCGGGCGGCGAAGGCGGGCGGCGCAGACCTGCCGGGGGCGGGTCCGCAGCACCGTGGTGCTGCCGGTCCTGGAGACCCTCGCGCCGTCGAACAGGAGATCTTCGCGTTTCTGCTGGTCCACCACGCGCTGCGGGGTCGCCGCCTCGACCCGCGTTCCGGGACTGGTCTCGTCTTGGATGAGCTCCGTGGCCGCCTTGACCTTCTCAGGGTCCCGGCCGGTGAGGATGGTGTGGGCGCCGCGGCGGGCCAGTTCAAGGGCGGTGTGGAGCCCGATCCCTCCGCCGGCCCCGGTGACGACCACTGTGTGCCCGGTCAGCGGGGGGATGTCGGCCGTGGTCCAGGCGTCATGTGCGCCGCACCTTTCACAACGATTGCTCCCTACAAGGAGGTTGCCTCACGAATATGCGACGCCGAGCGGGCGCCTGGCCGAAGGACAGATCCGCCGCGGTGCCCGCTCCCGGACGCTGCGGCGAATCTGTTCGGCAACGGTGCCAAGCCGGGTCGGTGGCGTCCGTAGCGTGGGCGTCAGTGCGTGTGCAGAGCTATGACGGCGTGGATGAGGAAGTGGGCGCCGAGGCCGATGCCGAGGACCAGTGCGGTGATCACCGCTGTCCTGATCACGATGCGTCGGCCGCGGGGGGTGGGGGAGTTGTGGGACACGGGCGTCATCCAATCGTTCGGGTATGCCCAGTGGACCGGGGCCCACGGGGCTCGGAGGCTATTCGTAGGCGAGGGTGCTGCTGACGGTCATAGCCGCTGCGCGCCGGGCGGGCACGATGCCGGCGAGGCCGCAGAAGACGGTGACGATGGCGAGCCAGGCCGCGACCGTCCAGCCGTTGACGGCGAAGGCGACGGGTGCGTTGAACAGCAGGTGGCCGAAGAGCCGGTCGAACACCACGGTCGCCGGACCGGCCAGTGCCAGCGCGAGGACCCAGCTGACCGCGCCGATCGCAGCCGCCTCCATGCCGACGAGCGTGAGCAGCCTTGCCGTCGTTGAGCCGATGGCGCGCAGCACGCCGATCTCGCGGGTGCGCTCGACGACGGACACCGTCAAGGTGATCGCAAGCCCCATTCCGCCGACCACGACGCTGAGCACCGTCATCAGGTTGAGGAGCACATTGAAGATCACCTTGTGTCTTTCCAGCACTGTTCGCGTGTCGGCCAGTGTGGTGCTGCGGACGACGGTCATTCCGGAGCCGCCGAGGGCCCGCTCGACGCCGCTCTGTGCGGCGGCGACGGTGGACGGGTCGTGGCCGGTGGTGACGACGCGGACGGTGTTGGCTGTGCCGGGAGCTCCGAGTGCGTCGGCCAGGTCGTCGCGGGACACCCAGGCGTGTCCATAGCCGATCTTCATCGCGATCCCGACGACGCGCCAGGTGGTCTCCCTGCCCGCGATGTCGAGAGTGAGGTCGGCGCCAACGCGGGCGGCGGCGTCTTCCTTGGCGAGTCCCTGGCTGATGACGATCTCACCCCGATGGCCGACGGTCAGAGGACGGCCGTCGAGCATTGGCAGGCGCAGCAGCCGGCTGCCGACGTCGACTCCGGCCAGGTCGATGGATTCGTCGGCGCCGACGGTGGCGGTGGTGCCGAGCCAACCCTCCAGTCGTGACACCCCGGGAACGGCGCGGGCCGCGGTGAACCGGTCCACCGGGTACGGGCGATCGACGAGGGTGGTCACGTCGTAGGGTTCGGCGGCGATCTCGCCTTTGACGAACGTCTCCTCCAGTCCGACGGTGAGGTTGCCGGCCGCCATGAAGATGCCACCGGCAAGGGAAAGGGCGCTGGCCGCCAGCAGGAGCCGGCCGCGGCGCCGGAAGGCGTTGCGGACGCCCAGCAGCGGCAGCCTGGGCAGCCGGCCGCGGGCTGACAGTGTGGCGGCGACGCGGGCGGCGGCCGGCCCGGCGGTGCGAACCCCGCCATCGTCGCGCATCGCCCGTACGGCGGTGATCCGGGTCGCTTTCAGGAGCACGGCGCCCATGGTCAGTACCGGCACGGCGAGCCCCGCCGCGAGCTGTGTGGCGACCAGCCATCCCGGCATGCCGCGGTGGGCTACGTCGAAGTTCATGAACATGGCGACGAAGTCGGCGTAGCCCAACCCGGCGAGCCGTCCCAGCGTCCACCCGGTCAGAGAGGCGGGCACGGCCAGCAGGACCACCATCGTGGTGTAGCCGCCCAGGATCTGGCCGGTGCGGGCACCGACCGCTTTGAGCGTGCCGATCTGGCGCACCTGGCCGGACAGCAGCGCCGAGACCACCGTGATGGTCAGCAGCGCGCTGAGTGCCAGGGTGAGCCCGCCGAAGAGCAGCTCCAGCGCGAGCATGCCGTCCATGATGGCCTGGTGCGGATGCTCGCCGGGGTGGGGTACCTCGGCGCGGGTGACGCGGGCTCCGGCCGCCGTCAGGCGCGCGGTCACCGAGGCGGTGACTGCCTCGACGTGGCTCCGGTCGAGCCGGTCACCGCCGACGAGCAGGCGAAGCTGGTGCGGCGTCGCGGTGAAGCCGAGCCTGGCGAGGCTGTCGGCGGTCACGAAGCCGTACGCGGCGCCCTCGATCCAGCCGGGTGCCCGGCTGGGGTCGCTGACGGTGCCGGCGACCTTCAGGGTGTGCACCGCCGAACCCGGCAGTTGCACCTGGACGGTGCCCCCCGCCTCGGTCGCCAGCAGCGGCAGCGACGAACGTTCGATGACGATCTTGCCGGACGGGGGAGGCCAGGCGCCCGTCCGCGGGGTGAGCCGGGCGATCGAGGCGGATCCGTAGTCGGTTCGCGCTGACAGGTCGAGGCCCACCCACGTGCCGCCGGGCAGGCGTACCCGGGCGTCGGAGGCGTCGACGACGGTGTCGGCGGTGGCCACGCCCGGCGTGGCGCGAACTGCCGCGAGCGCCCGCGGGGTGAGGCGGTCGACGACGAGCGTCGCCGAGGCCGGGTTGGCGCCGAGGTAAGCGGCGCGCTGCTCACGCTCGGCGACGAACCAACTCGTCGCGATCGCGGTCGTGGCGGCCACCCCAAGCGTCATGGCCACGACCACCATGACAGCCCGGCCCCACTGCCGTCGCAGGTCGCGCAGGGCCTTGCGGGAACGGACGTTCAGCATGGCACGGCCTCGGTGTCACGGACGATCCGCCCGTCGGCGAGGGTGATGGTGCGTGGCACCCGCGCGGTGATGTCGCGTTCGTGGGTGACCATCAGCACGCAGGTACCGCTGGCGGCGAGGCCGGTGAGCAGTTCCAGCACGGCGTCGCCGGTGGCCGCGTCGAGGTTGCCGGTGGGTTCGTCGGCCACCAGCACGGGCGGGTTGTTGGCGAGGGCCCGGGCGATCGCCGCGCGCTGCTGCTCGCCCCCGGACATCATGGCGGGAAGTTTGTCGGCGAGGGACGCGATGCCGACACGGTCGAGAAGCTCCAGCGCGCGGGTTCGCCGCAGCCCGGCAGGTACGCCGCCGGCTAGTTCCATCGGCAGCATCACGTTCTCTGCGACGGTCAGGTTGGGCAGGAGTTGGAAGAACTGGAATACGACCCCGACGGTGCGCCCGCGCCAGGCGGCCAGCCGGTTCTCGTTCAGCTCCGAGAGATCGGTTCCGGCCACCACCACACGCCCGCTGGTCGGCCGGTCGATGCCCGCGACGAGGTTCAGCAGGGTCGACTTGCCCGACCCGGAGCGGCCCACAATCGCTGCGAACTCGCCCGCCCTGACGGTCACATCGACGCCGCGCAGCGCCTCGAACACCGCCGCACCCACCTGATACGTCCTCCTCGCTTCCCTGACCCGCACCATCGGTTCGCCGGTGGGGCGGGCCGACGGCGGTGGATGCGCGACCAACCTGCTCATGTGCACTCCTTCGGTTGCCTGGTGCCGAGCACCAGACGGCCGTCCTCTAATGGACGTCTGTCTGGTAACGGAGTATCGTTCGGCCGCATGGACCCCCGTCAAGCCACAGACCCGCTGCGCCGTCCGCTACCGGACATCAGCGCCGAACTGTCCGGGAAGAAGGCCTCGGATGCGCCAGACCAAGACTGACCGCCGGTCACTGCGGACCCGGCAGATGCTCATGGCGGCCATGCTCGAACTGATGCGACTGAAGCGCTACGACAGCATCACCGTTCAGGAGATCGCCGACCGCGCCAACATCGGGCGATCCACCTTCTACGCCCACTTCACCGACAAGGACGACCTCCTCGCCGACGGCGTTCAGCGCATGCTCGCCGGACTCGGCACGGACACAACCGCTGCCCCCGCGGACGCGCTGCCCCTGCCCAGCCTCGCACTGCTGCGCCACATCAGCGCCCAGGCCGACCTGTACCAGGTCCTCGCCCGCGGCCGCGGCCTGAGCCTGTTCATGAACGCCCTGCAGGACGAACTCACCACCATGCTCACCGAACGGCTCACCGAACGGCTGGCCGCTGACACCGCCCCGGCGGTTTCACCCCCACTGCTCGCCGCCATGGTCGCCGGTATGCTCACCACCGCCATCCACACCTGGGTCCGCGGTGGATTCACCGAACCCGCCGAAGAAATCGACCGCATGTTCCGCGGCGCGGCCACCGCAGCCGTACGCGCGGGACTGCGCCATGAGCCATCTCGCTCCGCGGCCAGGCATCGGCCGATGTAGCGGACCGCACATGCGAACATATGTTCGAGTCGACGGTCCACTGAGTCGACTGCCCTGGGGGCGCGGACGGGTGGGCGGATGGACGACATCCGCCGGAGGGCTCCGAATCGGTTCTCGTCAGCGTCGGATACCGTGCTGGCGTGTCCATGCCCCCCTCGCCACAGTCGCCGTATCGGACACCCCTCTTCCCCTGGGGCGCCCCGCCCCGGCCTGGCCTCCCAGAGAAGAGCCGGGCCGGGGTCTGGCCCGTAGTCGGTGGTGGCGGTCAGTAGCTGTCAGCACAGGAGGATGCGGTGGCGGAGGTCGAATCCGGCGCGGCCGTGCATCTGTCTCGTGATCCGTTTCGTTCTGGTGTTGACGCCTTCGGTGCGGCCGTTGTGGTAGGCCAGGGTGAGGCCGGCCTCGACGGCTCAGCGGTCGAGTTCGAGGCCGTTGGCGAAGCTGTGCAGGTGGGGCAGCGCCGCGGCGCGGTTCGAGCTGGACCTTGTCGCACAGGTTGCGCCACACGTGCCAGCGGTCGCTGACCTGCACCGCGTCGGGCAGGGCGCGGCGGATGGCTTCGGCGTAGGTGGCTGAGCCGTCCCGGCAAACCGTCGTGATGCCGGGATGTTCGCGCAGCCAGGCTTCCAGGGGACCGGCGGCCCGGCCGGGCAGGACCTCGATGCGCCGGCCGGTGACGGCATCGGTGATGATCGTGGCGTAGCGGTGACGGCGCCGCAGCGCGAAGTCATCCACTCCGATCACCGCGGGGACCGGGGCTTCGGGCGCCGGCAGGCGCCACAGCCACCTGAGCATGGTGGTACGGGAGACCGGCATGGCCAGCCGGCCAGAGAGACGTGCGGCCGCCCGGCCGCATAACTCCCGTGCCACTTCGGCGATCTGCCTAATCTGTCGCACCGTCCTGCGCTGGTGGCGTTCCAGCAGCCCGGGAACCTGCTCACGGAAGGTCTGCCGTCCACAGCCCAGAACCGGACAGACCAGCCGCCGCACCCACAGGCGGACGACGACCTGCCGACCGTCGACCGGCACGTCCGCCACCGTCCGGCGGTGATACCCGTGCACCCTCGCAGTCAGCGCCCCGCACACTGGACACGGCACCCCCGCGTCCAGCGTGCGAGCTGCGACCACGACCGCGTCCCCGCCGTCCGCCACGTCCTCGACAAGCAATGCCGACAATCCCGAAAACACCGTGTTCACAAGGCGAGTTGACATCCATCACGAGATCATGACCGCTGATGGCTACTGACCGTCACCACCGACTACGGGCCAGACCCGACGATTGGACACTCCCGGGGCGGAGCGCGCGGGCCCGTGAGCGCTACCGGCGGATCAGCCGACGGTCAGGGAGAACGGCCCGGCCAGCACCGAGTAGCCGTCGTTGGCGAGGTAGTACACGTCGTACTTGCCCGCGCCATTGAGCTTGCCGGTGGAGAAGGTCAGCGCGCCGCTGGCGTTCGGGGCGTAAGCCCAGGTCAGCGAGGACTGCTGGCCGGGGGTGACGCCCGCCGGGTAGACACCGATCCAGTTCTTGGCGCTTGCCTGCGCGGAGTTCGGCAGCGAGTACCGCACGGTGACGTTGCCGCCGTCCGCGACCGCGTTCAGGTCGCCGGTGAGCGTCGGCGTCTTGGCGCTGGACGGTGTGAAGGCGGCGTTCAACGGCGTCGCGTAGGTGTCGTTGGCGGTCAGGCCGGGCAGACCGAGGGCTGCCTCGATGGTGCGGCCGATGCCGTAGTGGTCGTAGTGGGTCGGGCTACTGGTCCCTGCCGGGACGGTGCCCTGCGAGCCGAGGACGACGGTGGCCACGTGGTTGTACCCCTCGCTCTCGCTCTCGTCCCAGGTCAGGACGAGCAGCGAGCGCTGCTGGGTCCAGGCGGGCGAGGCCAGCACCGGGGCGAGGGTCTGCTTCAGCCAGCCGTCCTGCGTCTTCAGGCTGGTGGAGTTGCCGTTGCCGGAGGCCTCGCCGTCGTAGTAGTCGTCGGCAGCGATCCAGGAGAAGTTCGGGGTGGTCGAGGCCGACTGCAGGTCGGTGGTGAGCTGCGAGGTGTCGAACAGGTGCGCCGCGCAACGGGAGGCGTTGCCGCTGATGTCGGTGTAGTTGATGAACGGCGCGTCGTCGGGTTCGTAGTAGCTGTCGTTGTTCTTGTTGGTGTTGCAGGGCGTGCCCATGCCCTGCTCGTAGGCCTTCCAGCTCTTGCCGGCCTCCTCCAGGGTGTCGCCCAGGTTGCGCTCGGGGGAGTTGATGTTGGGCCAGTACGTGGCGCCCTTGGTGTAGGTGTCGCCGCCGGCGATGGCGAGGTAGTTCTCGTCGCTCGGGTGGTAGACGCCGTGCGCGTCGGTCAGCGTCGCGCCCTGGGACATCAGGCTGTGCATGTAGGGCGTGTCCGCCGGGTCGTTCATGATCTGGGAGTAGTCGGTGTTCTCCATCATGACCGTGAACACGTGGTCGTAGCCGGGCACGCTCGACGCGGGCGGGGCGAGCGGGGCCGGCGCGGTGACCGGGGTGCTCAGGGTGAGCGAGAGGTTGTCCAGGTAGCCGGCCTCGTGGGACGTCGACAGGAACTGCACCTCGACCTGGATGGACCGGGTCCCGGCGGGGACCGAGCCGGTGGCGCTGCGGGAGAGGAACTTGGTGGCCAGGCCGCGGTCGCTCGCGGAGACGGTGGGCAGCTTGGCGGTCGCGCCGATCGGGCGGCCGTTCGCGTCGTGGAAGTGCAGGCTGACCGCGACATTGCCGCTGTAGACGGTCCAGCCGCCGAGCCAGCCGGAGACGTTGTAGTTCACCCCGCCGCCGTCGATGGCCGAGGCCGCAGAAGCGACGTCCACGGTCTGCGTCATCGCGCCGTCCCCGAAGTTGCCGGGCCCGAAGAAGGCCTTGCCGGGCGCATGGCCGTCGCTGGGCAGCCCGAAGGACCCGGCGGTGTAGCACATGGCGTTCGGACCGCCGGCCTCGGTCGTCCAGCCGGGCACGGTGGTGGCCGCGCCCCAGTCGCCGGTGCAGTAGCCGCCGGCCTCCGCGTCGCCGTTGACGATCAGGTTGCCGCTGCTCCCCGCCGCCTGGGCGGGGGCGGGAGCGGCGACGGTCAGTGCGCCAAGAAGAGTGAGTAGCCCGCCGAGGGAGCTCCAGCGCCGTTGCATTCGTGTACCTCGTCCCGTTGGTGAGGGTGCTGTGAGGGGTGATGACGTCACAGCCCGGCTGTGTGCCATGAACACGACATAGGTACCGGTCGCGGTCATCGAGCGGAAGAACCACGATCAAACTTGTTCGGACAAGTTGGTCATGGCCTGCCTGCTGAACCCCCATCCGGGCCGGGGCCCCTCAACCACGCGCAGCGCACCTCGGGTCGATGCGGGCGCACGCCGAGCCGAAGGGTGCGGCTGAGTCCGGCCGCAGCCCTGCAGGAAGGAACCATCTCGCGTGACCCCGACCCTCGAGACCACCGAGAAGACGTAGCTCCAGGTCAACTACAAGAAGCTGGAGCGCTTCATCGAGCAGTATTCGGTCGGCCCGTGTGGCCGCGCTCGAAGCGAACAACGACGTGTACTACACGGCCACCGTTCACCTCGACCCCAGCGCCGCGCAGGACATCGACGAGTGGCACGAGGGCGCCTCCGGTCGGCCGGACCTGGACGACCTGCTGAACCACCTCGTCAGCAGCAGCGTGCGATGTGCCGGGTTGGTGTCGGTTTGCTTGCCCGGGACCGCCGTGCTGCGCCTGGCCGTCCCGGGGCCCGTCAGGGGACCGGCCCCGCCGTCCACGGGCCTTGACCCAAGGCCGGGTAGTCAGGGCGTGCCGATCAATAACTCGCCGTCTTGATCTCTGGTGCGGGGACGCCGAGGTGTGTGGCGAGGTCGGTGAGGTCGTCGAGTGTGGCCAGGTGTGTCTCGGCGGGTTCGATGGCGTGTCCGATGTCGTGGAGGAGCCGGCGGGTTTGGCTGATGGCCCGGTTGAGGGTCACGGGTGTCACAGTGAAGAGCGGGGCGATGACGACCTGGGGAAGCTTGAACCTTTGGTAGAGGATGGTGGCCAGGAGCCGGTCGACGAGGGTGAGGCCGGGGCGTCGTCCGGTGTAGAGGCCGGCTGCGGGGGTCTTCTGCCGGTCGCCGCCGCGTCGCTGCTGGAGGTGTGCTTCCCGCTGGGCCGCGCGGGCCGCTGCCAACTCGGTGACCAGCGAGTCCCACTGCTCGTGCGGGATGCCGGTGAGGGCAGGATGGGTCAGCCAGTCGCGGCCGGGGCCGGCTTCGTTCTGGGGCGGGATCGGAAGGACGCCGTCCCGGCGGTGTTCCTGGGGCTGGAGGGTGTAGTTCCAGTCGCCGTGCCAGTCATGGCGGCTCAGTGGCAGGGCGTTCAGCTGCCCGTCACTGATGCGGACGCCGGTCTCGTAGAGGGTGGTGTCAAGTTCGGCGCGGACTCTCAGTCCCGTGCGTGTGGTGGTCGCTGCAATGCTGTTCACGATGACTTCATGGCTGGTCAGCGGCCTGCCCCGCCAGTTCATCGTGATGTGGGAGAACAGTCGGTGCTCGATTCGGTTCCACTTAGATGTGCCCGGAGGAAAGTGACACACGGTGATCTCCAGGCCGGTCTCGACAGCCAGCGCGGCCAGCTCGAACTTCCAGGCCCGGGTGCGGTAGCCGTTGGAACCGCCCGCGTCCGCAGTGATCAGCAGACGGTGCGAGCGCGGGTAGGTGTCGCGCCCGACCGCGTGCCACCAGCGGCGGACGGAGGCGACGGCGAAGGCTGCGGTGTCATGGTCGGTGCCGACGTTGACCCAGCCCGTGTCCGCGGTCAGGTCGTAGATCCCGTAGGGGATCGCCTTGCCCAGATCGGCATCGGGAAAGTCGTGGGTGCGAACCCGGACTGGATCGCCTTCGCGACGCCACTCGTGGCCGGCGTTCTTGTAGTTGCCGACCAACTCCTTCTTTTTGGTGTCCACGCTGATCACCGGGTCTCCGGCGGCCTGGAAGTCCTTGGCCTGGTCGTTGATATAGCGGAACTGCGCATCCCGGTCCGGGTGTTGGGCACCCTCGATGGTCTTGGCGTTGCTCTGGAGACTGAAGCCCTCCTCGCGCAGCACGGCCGCCACGGTGTCCGCCGAGACCCGGTGTCCCTGCCGGGTCAGCTCGGCAGCCAGTTGCCGGGTCGACTTCGTCGTCCAGCGCAGCGGCGACATCGGGTCCCCGCGTACATCCGGTTCCACCAAGGCCAGCAACGCCGGCCGAAGGCCCAGATCCAGGTCCACCGCACGCTTGCGGCCCCCACCGGACCGGCGCACCCGCCCCAACGGCGCCTCGCCGGACTCCAGTTCCGTCACCCCGCGCGACACGGTGCCCTCCCGGACTCCGGCCGCACGAGCGACGAGCCTGATGCCTCCATGGCCCAGCGACCGTGCTTCTGCTCCTATGGCCAGCCGCCGCTGCCGCTCATCGAGATGCGGGAACAGCGTCCCGAACTTCGCGGCCAGTGCCGCCTCGATCCCCTCCGGACTCCCCATACCACAACAACGATCCACAGGGCCGGAAGCGACGGCTTGTTTCCCGGCAAGCCCTCAGCGTATTTCCTCTGGTGGCAAGAGGGTTGAGCGAGTTCTCGGGCTGCTGTAGGTGGCGGGGCCCGTCTTGGTGATGAGTTCGTTTGCGGCCCATCTGTCGAGCTGTCGGTACATCGTGCTGAGGGTGATGTCGCCGAGGTGGCGGGCGAGGTCGCGGGTGTGCCACTGGCGGTCGGGTTCTGCGTGAAGGAGGTCCAGGACGCGCTGTCTGCGCCGGTCGGCGGCCGGTGTGTGCCGATCGTCGTGCGAGACGGTGGGCAGTCGGGATCCGGTTCGAGGATGGTGACGTCAAGGCCGGTGATCAGGCGGCTTGTGTCGGGGCGGCCGTCGTCTTGGCGTTCGGCGTACCGGGAGACCGATGACCTGACTTTTCGGGTGCTGATGCGGGGGCGCCGGTGCGGGAGGAGCCCGGCCAGGACCCGGTTGCCGATGACGCCGGTGGTGCGGGTGCCACGGGCGCCGGGCTTGATGACGTCGGCGGCCTGGACCACGAGGTCACGGGCGGTCTGGATGGCTGTCGTGAAGCCGCAGCGGTCCGGGTCGGTGCCCGGCCGGGACTCGGCTGCCTCCACCATCATGGTCCGAAGTGCCTGGTAGAGGGCGAGCATGGCCCACATCTCCTGCTCGACCCCGACCGGGTCACCTGAACGCAGGACCCGGCCGTCTGTGATCGTGTGACGCAGAGCAAAATACGCTGACTCGTGCTCCCACCGCTGGTGGTAAAGGGCAACGAGGGCCGGGGCGGGGTAACGACGAGCATCGGTCAGCGTCGTGACCAGCCGATAGGAGTTGGTGAACGAGCAGTCGTCATAGGTCACGGTGATCTGCGCTTCCACGACGCGTACCGGGACGGTGCCGATGACCGAGAGGTAGGAGCCATCCGTGAGTCGGCTCAGGACCGGGGTGCGTCGGTTGGCGCGCAGCCGGCCCAGGAACCTGGCTCCGGTGTCGTGCACGGCGGCGAGGAAGGCGTTGGCGTCGAAACCCTTGTCCCACAGGACCAGCATGCCGGGGCCCAGGTGGTGCAGGAGCCTGCGGGCGTAGGAGGTCTCCCCGTCGCTGGGAGCACCGAACACGGTGCCGATCAGAGCACGAGTGCCAGTCTCCACCAGGGTCATCAGTTCCAGCATCGGATACCCAGCCGTCCACGGCCACGCTCAGCAGCGCAATCAGCCCTCCACCACGACCGAGGAGACCCGCCGGGTCCTGGCGTTGGCCACAGAGTTCACCTTCCAGGAACGGCCCAAGATTCCCAAGCAGATCCTGCGTTCCCAGTCTGGGAACCCAGCGCGGCGCAAGCGCCGACGAACACGCGGCGGCCATCCGGCCCGCTGACCCGCCCCGTGCATTTCGCCACCCCACGCGCCGTATTTCGTCGGTTCCTCCGTGGCCAACCGACGGAAATCGCGGGCCTCCTGGAATGAGGCCGCTGTGGAGTGAGGAATCCCGCGAAGGAGCGTGGCCTTGCCTGGTGAATTGCGACCGGACTTGCGCTGCGGGACGGTCACCTGATCGGCTTGAGCATCTCGGACCGGATCTGGAGGGTGGTCCTGGCGGCGGCCTTCAGGTCGACATTCATCGAGGTCAGGAGGGTCATGTCCGCCACGCGGGCCCAGGTGTTGCTGTCCGCCCAGGCGCAGACGGGGTAGGTGAGCGTTGATCCGTCGGCCCAGGTCCGGGTCACCACTTCGCAGTTGATTTGGATGCGGGAGCCGGACGGAGTGACATTTTCCGGCGGCACAAGCACCTTCACCCGGGTGTACTTGGAGCCGTTGTCTGCCAGCACGCGGGAGCGCACCTCATCGGTGTTCTTGAACCGGCCGTACATGCCAGTCACGACGAATTCGCCCCGTTCGCCGCTGTCCGGATGGTACACGGCGACGACGCCGTGGACAGCCTCGGAGTCCCAGCTGTGCCTCCAGCTCCTCTGCAGCGTCCGGCCCGCAGTTTGGGATTCGTCCCTGGTCAGCTTGAAACGGCCGTCGAGGAGTGCCCGCGGCACGGTCAGGGAGAACTCAGCGCGGGGATAGCTGTTCTCGACCTTCTTCCCTACCAGCACCAGCGTTGCCAGGAGCACGACGATCAGGAAGAAGATCCCGCCGATGATCGCGGCCATGACGCCTACGCGGCTCTTCTCCGGCGGAGCAGGGGGCGGGGTGCCCCAGGGGAAGAGGGGCGTCTGGTGCGGCGACTGGGGCATGGGAGTCATGGACACGCCAGGACACTACTCGACGCCCACGAGACGTTGTACTCGGCCGTTCCCCGCCCCAACGGCTTCCTGCGGTGGTCGGGATATGCGGCTTCCATGGGGCGGCAGCGTCGCGAGGTGGAGAGCGCGGTTGCCACGCGACCAGCATAGTGCTGTGACCGCGTAGACACCTCAAGCGCCTAAGACCTCGTCTCATTTGGCGAGTCTGCGGTAGCAGATGAGGCTGCAGGCGATGGCGGTGAAGGCCAGAAAGTGTTCGGCCTTGCGCTCGTAGCGGCGGTGCAGCCGGCCAGCCAGGACATCGTGCGCTTGATCGTCCAGCGGTGTCGGCCAAGCCGGGTGGAGGACTCGATGCCCTTGCGGGCGATGCGGTGCCGGATGCCTCGCTTGCGGAGCCATCGGCGCAGGTGGTCGTAGTCGTAGCCCTTGTCCGCGTGCAGCTTGGCGGGCCGCCGTCGGCGCGGGCCGCGGCGGGAGCGGATCGGCGGGATGCCACGCACGAGCGGCTCGAGCGCCTGGCTGTCGTGCAGGTTCGCGCCGGAGATCCCGATCGAGAGGGGTAAACCGGTCCGCTCAGTATTAAGTGGATCTTCGAGCCCTTTTTGCCCCGGTCTACAGGATTCGGACCTGTCAGATCCCCCCTTTCAGGGCTCGGATGTTCACCGAGTCGATCGCGCAGCGTGACCAGTCCAGCCCTCCGCGCGAGCCCAGATCGTCGAGGATGAGGCGGTGCAGCTTCGCCCAGACCCGGGCGGCGGTCCACTCGGTGAAGCCTGCAGCCAAGCGACTTCCCGAGCCGAAGCGCGGGCCGAACGCAGTGAAGCAAGTGCCTGCTCGTCCATGTCGACGAGCAGCCGCCAGGCCGTCGGTGTCGAGGCAACCGAGCCGAACACTTCGGCCTGGTCCCGCAGTACGGCCAGGTCCGCAAATGCCTCGCCACCGTCGGCGAGCATCACCGCCAGGTCGGTGGTGATCCGTCCTGGATCATGCCCGGTCCCGCGTGGCCGCAACGGCCTGAGCGCGGTGGAGTACGCGGCGGTCAGCCCCGTGGCATCGGCAAGATCCGCCAGCAACCGTGTCCCGGCATGACCGACCACCCCCAAACCATCGGCACTGACATAGATCTTGGGACGCAACCCGATACCCTGCACGTAGAAAGTGCCGCCTGGACCGACAGAACCCCTCAGCAAGGTTCATCGTCCCAGGCCAGGAAGGCACTTTCGCGTTTTCGCCTCGGCAGCCACCAACCCCAAGCGAAATCGCGAGGCTAATGGTGGAGTCGGGTATTGGAACTGTCCGAATGCCTCAGCCCTGGCGGACCCATGAGGTGAACTCATCGGCGAGACCTAGCGGGTTGGCGGCCTCGGTCTGCCGGGCGATCGCCTCGTAGCACTCCAACTCGTGGACGATCACCGGCACGGTTCGGCCGACAGATCTTTCGATGACGCCGGTCGTATGGAGGGTTCGGGCGAGCTGGCAGCAGGTCTGGCTGAAGCGGGCCGCGATCTGCGCGGCAAGTGGCCCGATGACTGAACCCCAGTCGACGAGGTCGGTCGGCTCGGCGTACCAAAGTCCGAGTTCGGTGATCCACTCCTGGCAAGCTGTGGCCCCGGCGGGGTCGCTGGTCAGGTTGCCGACCACAGTCAGCTCGTTCTGGATCCAGAAAGCGTAGTTCCAGCGGGCTTCTGCCTGGTCAGAGGCGTCCTGGATGCTGCGGCGGGCCTGAGTTTCAGTGTTGTAGCGGATCGTCACAGTCGGCTGACGAGGGTCGTCGTCCTCGTTGTCGATGAGGAAAGAGACAGCGTAGATGTCGCTGGCGCGTCGGCGGCCGGGATGGATGCGAGGGCCCTCTCGACGAGATGCTGGAGGTGATCGTTGAACGTCATGGTCGGCGGGGTCCTGTCGGTCAGGGTCATGAGTCCCACTGGTCGCAGTACTCGATGTGGATCTCGCGCGCGTCGCCGAGAATGCCGTCGTTGGAGTGGAGCTCGGTGCAGAAGTGTGGGTAGCTCGGATGGACGGGGACGTATCCGGGGCCATTTCGGGCGACGTCGAAGAAGTGCCGGGCGGTGTCCCTGAACACCTTCGCGCTGCCGGTC
Organism: Streptomyces sp. PTL18; assembly: GCF_059510295.1. Classification (NCBI taxonomy): domain Bacteria; kingdom Bacillati; phylum Actinomycetota; class Actinomycetes; order Kitasatosporales; family Streptomycetaceae; genus Streptomyces; species Streptomyces sp. PTL18. Next base: position 16,759 of record NZ_JCAJZO010000047.1, read on the forward strand.
ATGAACATGGTCTCGGCGTGGAGATGCTGGTGAAACAGATCTCGGCTTTCCCGGTAGTGCCGTGCCTCGTGTTCAATCACGGCTTCGTCGGCGTGTCCTGGGTCGGGCAGCGTCACGGTCTGCGGACGTCCTGGGCCGAGCCGTCCTCGTACTTCCTTCCAGCGTGAGGGTGCGAACTGGAGCGAGTGGTGCAGCAACACGAGATCAAGCTGCCGTGTGCCGTCTTCTGGGAGCCCGTGGGAGGGGCCACGGTTCCCCCGCATCGGCAGGTGGACCAGCGAACGCGGTGAAGAGGCGGCGAGTGTCCATAGCCCGCCGATTCGCTGGGCTGCGTCCTGATCGGTCGTGATCGATAAGCACGGCGTGGACCAGGGGCCGAGCGGGTCGGATGACCTTGAACTCCGCGGATCCGAGGCGTGCTTGGTGGATGGTGATGGGTAGCTTCATTGGTTCTCCGGGACACGGCGGCTGACATCGGCGGCGTAGGAGGCCCAGTCTCCGGCGGCGGTTCGCTGCCATTTGACGGCGACGGTGATGTCGATGCCGAGGGTGCGGGCGAGGACTGCGGCGGGTAGCTCGGTGGCGAGTTGGAACAGGGCGGTCGACCGGGTCTCGGCGAGTCGGATGCCGAGTTTGCGGAGCCGTTCGCCCATGGCCCAGACGCTGATCGGGCGGCCGGGCTGGCCGCCGGGGAAGAGCCAGGGCGAGTCCGTCCGGGCGAGGACGGCATGGCTGCGGCGAACCGCGACCTGGTGGAGGGCGAGTTCAGCGACCGGGCCGGGCAAGTCGACGGGGACGGCGCCGAGGCGGATGCGGACAGCTCCGTCGCTCTCCTCGATGTGGTCGACGGTGAGCCGCGATATCGCCGCGGGCCACTGGGCATGGAGGAGCAACAGCAGGCCGGCGAAGCGGTCTTCGGACTTGAGAGTGTCGTCGCGCAGCAGACGGCGGGCGGTGGCCCAGCGGGCCTCGTCGTCCATCACCTGGGTGGGGCCGTTCCATCGGACGGCCGGGAAGCTGAGATCGCGTGCGATCTTCTGGGCGAGAGCCTACCGCACGAAGTGGCCCGCCTCCCGGCGGTGACGGACGTCGTCGCTGGTCATCCAGCGTTCAAGGTCGGCCAGACGGCAGGTCGCGAGGGCCAGCCCATGGCCGTCAAGCCAGTCGAGGAGATGGACGGCTGCCCGCAGATGCTGGCGGACGACGGTGAGCTGGGTGTGCGTGATGTCGTTGCCGCGGCTGCGGCGGCGGAGCCGCCGCAGGAGGTGCCAGGTTGCGTACCGGTGCAGGATTTTCCGTCCCTCGGCGGTGGTGTGGGAGGTGACGAGATCGTTCACGTGCCGTTCCAGGCGGACCATCTGCTCGTCGCGCTGGGGCAGCGTGCCGGTGGCTACGAGCACGCTGCGGATGTGTTCGACGACCTTGCCCGCCGGGAGCGCGTCCAGGGCCTCGTGGGTCAGGGGCCGACGGCCGGATCCGAGATCGGACAGAACGGTGGAGACGATGCCGCCGGCCAGCCAGCGCATCGCCGTGCTGGCCCGTTCCGTCTCGGCCAGGGCCTCGTTGAGGGCCTGCAGCTTCGAGGGAATGGAGCCCGAGGCGTCAGCGAGAAGCTCGTGGAGCCGTTGCCTGAGAGTGCAGCGAGGGCACGGGCCGGCGGCTCGCAGTCGTTCCGCTTCCCCGCAGGTGGGACACGGGCGCCAGAGCTCGGCGTCCGGTGCGGTGCAGGGGCCGCAGACCGGTGCTTCGGCGGTCCCGGAGTGGACACCTCGAAGCCGTCCGCATGCGGTGCAGTGAGCCTGGCGTCGGTCGCAGCCGCCGCAGCGGGGCAGGCCGGTCAGCCGGGAGTGGGTGCCGGGTGCGGTGCGGCCGCAGATCGAGCAGACGAGGACGGGCAGGGGGCAACAGTTCGAGCAGAGAGGACCGTTGGAGGTGCGGTTCTGTACTTGCTTCCGCTTGCCGCAGTTTATGCAGACCTCGACGTTCGCGGGGTCGTTGACCAGGCAGTTCGGACACAGCGGGCGCCCCTGCTCGTCGCGGGTGGCCGGCTCGCGGCGGGCTCCGCAGCGTACGCATTCCTCGATGCGGGACTTGGCGATGCAGTTGCGGCAGACCCGCTGACCGTCGAGCGGCTTATCGATGCGAACCACTCGGTGACAGCGAGGGCAGGACGGGCGGACGATCCCGGCGACACCGGCCTCGTGCAGAAGGTCGATGAACCGCAAGATGGCGCGGTGCGGGGCGAGATGGGCCTCGCCGGTCAGCAGGCGAGGGTTCTCCTCCAGGGCCCAGACCACTCGCTGGCGATAGTGGGGACGGTGGGGCGCCGACCGGCGCAGAGCCTCGGCGACCACGTCGCGATCGGCGCCCGGAGCGATCGCGTTGATCACCGCGTGGATGACCGTGGCCGGGTGACGGTCATCGTGGTCGGGACACATCGAACAGCGGGGCAGGCCCCTGCGGTCCCGGAACGTGACGCACTGGGTGTTGCCGCAGGCGGCGCACTCGCTGGTCTCCTTGATGCAGATCGAGCAGTACCAGTCCTGGCCCTGCCGCTGCAGGCTTCGCAGCCCCTTCCCGCAATCAGCGCAGACCGGTGGCGAGATCGCCGAGGCGCCGGCCTTGCCAAGGGCGATGAGGAGATCGCCGACGGCCCGTGGCGCCGGGGACCGGCCATCGGTCAGGACGGCGGGCCGCGTCACCAGGAACTTGGCCAGGTTCCGCGACTTCGCACGACCGCCCGCGACAGCGGTGACCACGGCCCGGATGGTCTCGAAACCGAGGTCGCCCTCGGTATCCGCGACCAGATCCGCGATCAGGCCGATCGGGTCCGCGACGGCGCGCTCGAGAGAGCCGGTGGCGGTCACGACCGGTCAACGCCCTTGATCCGAGCCCGCTTTGGCCGCAGCCCGCCGAGTCCTTCCGCGTCGGGGGCCGTGCCGCCGACGGCTGCCTTCTTCGGCTTCTTCACGGCCCCGACCACCGCGATGGGCTCGATGAGGTCGTCCATGGTGCAGTCGAGGATGTCGAGCAGGGCCATGAGGATCTTCAGGCTCAGTCGCTCTGGTCGCTCGACGACGAGCCGGTAGACCTGGCTCGAGGACAGGGTGATGCCGCGTTCGGCGAGCGGAGGCATGAGATCGGTGGTGGAGAACATCCCGCGGTCAGCCATGACCTTGCGCAGGTGCCAGTGGTAGCCGAGCTTGGCGGCCATCGCCGGATCCCTCCTCATCGGACCCCGGCGAACGCCGGGGCCAGTGCCTTGTGCAGGGAAGTGTTCATGAAGTCGTCGCTGACGTGCGTGTAGATGGCCAGGGAGCTGTCGCTCTCGTGGCCGACCTGCTGCTGGATTATCTTGAGTTCGCTTGTCAGGCGGGCTGTTGACCTGGGTGTTTGCGTCGTGGTGGTAATTCGTGACGCAGCGGATGAGGGCATCGGGAGTCCTTTCAACACGGGCCGATCGTTATTGACCTGGGATCGCTCGCGGGTGACTGTGCCTCGCATTGATAGTCGTCACCGCGATCGTGCTCGACCTGGGGAAGTGCTCCGGAATCACTTGGGGTAGGCGGAACCGTCATCAGGTTGGCAGCGACGCGGGCCGATGCCCCGGGTACACCGTTCGGTCGCGTGCCAGCGGGGCATGCAGAATGCGTCCATGATTGACGACTACCGGGCCGGTGATGTGCTGATGCTGGAGTGCCCGTTCACCGAGGCCACGGTCACCGAAGTGTCCCGCTACTACGTTTCCGTACGATGGCCGTGGTTGGAGGTGGACCCGCAGGCCAAGAACATCAGGTGGAACGGCCAGCGGGCGCTTCCAACGCCTGAGGCCGGCGAGTGGGAGATCTTCCGAACGGAACCGGCGGAGACCGTAGTTAGGGTGGGTGACACATGCCTCGTAGGGATCCCCGCGACCGTGGTGCACGTCCAGGCGGTCTATTACTTCGATCCGCCCCGGGTCACCGGCATGCTGCCGCGGCCCGCAGCCTATCTCGACCTCCTGCGGCAGGGTGACACGTATGACCCCGAGCTTGAGGACCAGGCTTACGCGGTCGATCCGGCTGGCGGTGAACCGATCCGCATCGAGCTGCTTTTCCGCCCGTACGCATTCCTTGAACCAGGCGATGAGGTAGCCGACCGGAACGGGCGTGTCTGGCGGTTCGATGCGGCCTGGGACTGGCACCCCTTCGACGGTGAGCATTCGAAAACCCCGGCCTGGCCACTGGCTCTGCTCTCCCGCAATGGTGAGCCGACGCCGGAGGAAGTTGCGACGGTTGCCAGGGCGACGGCGGTCGGCAGCCACGCGGAGGCGCTGGAACAGTGGACTGGACTCACTCTCGCGAAACCAGCTGCCCATCAGCAGTAAGCGACAGGACAGCGGGCGCTGGGCTCCGTGAGCTGCCCCGGGTTCCGTAGAGTCCGGTGACCTTGGTTCAGGCGGACTGTGGGGCTTGCTCCAGGTTCCGCCAGTACTCGTGTTCGTACTCGGCTGGTGGCACGTAGTCGAGTGCGGAGTAAGCGGGCCACGTGCACGCCCTTGCGCCGCAGCGCGCGGGTGATCCTGCGGACGCCGTAGGTGCCGCCGGACTCGGCATGGAGCTGTTCGATCAGCGGCATGAGCTGCTCGTCACGCAGCCGGCGGGCGGACTTCGGCCGCTTCTTGCGCGCGTAGTACGCCGACTCGGACAGCTCCAGCACCCGGCAGGTGAACCCGACCCCGAGGCCCTTGTCCCTGAGGTGCTCGATCACCTGGTCGGCCTCGTCCGGGGACGGTCGAGTTCGGCCGCAAAAAACGCGCTTGCGGCCTTCAAGATCTCGTTCGCCCGTTTCAACTCAGCGTTTTCCCTGCGGAGCTGCCTCAGCTCTTCCCGCTCGGCGGTGGTCAGCCGGTCGTCGCGTTCGCCGGTGTCCGCCTCGGCCTGGCGGACCCAGCCGCGCAAGGCCTCCTTGTGGATGCCCAGGTCCTTCGTGACATGTGCGATCGTCGGCCGGTGGTACGGACCTCACGGACGGCTCGCTCGCGGAGCTCGTCCGGGTATTTACGTGGTGCTGGC
>NZ_JCAJZO010000048.1:0-20924 GCF_059510295.1 Streptomyces sp. PTL18
ACACAAGATCGCGGAGGCGACGAATGACCGATGAGGCCACCGCAGAACTCGGGGAAGGCGGGACCGGATGGCAGCCTGGACCCTACGTTTTGCCGCGCATCACCGCAGTCAACAACCTCGCTGACGCGCTGTTCGGGAGAGGTCTGAGCGAGGAAGCGGCCGAAGCGCTGGCCCGGGCGGCCGTACAGCCGGAAGACATGCGGCGAAAACTGACGGACGTCAACCACCTGCGCGTGCAGGGCGGCACACTGCACATCGTCGAAACCCGCCTATGGTCCGCCGCGGTGGTCCCACACCCGGCCAACCCCCGCGAATACGGCCGCCGGAGCTACGCCCTGGGGGGTGCATCGGCCACTCTGCGGATCCTCCCGATGCCGGAACCAGCCCCAGGAGGCGGTCCGGAGTTGCAGATCCGGGTGCCTCATCCCAACGACCTTGCGCATCGCCTGGATGACGCAAAGGAGCGGCTCGTCAAGGAGAACCCTCTCGACGACGACATCGCGGCCGAAGGGGTGCTCCAGCCCTTGATGGTTGTCCCCATGATTGTCTGTTACGACAAGGCCCCGAACAGGCCGCCCACGCTGCTGATCACGGCGGACGGTTCAAGCCGGATCAGCGCGGTCCACCAGTTGCTTGGTTACCGCCCTTCATTGATCGCGTACGACTTGGCAAACAACGCCCGGAAATTCCGGCAGGAGATCAACCGATGGATCCGGCTGGTCCAGAAGCAGGGATGGGACTCGCTGAGCGCGGCAGATCAGGGCAAGTTGCGCGCGTTGACCGTGCCTGCCCGGGTCGTGGTGGGTTTCGAGCCCGATGCCCGGGCCGGTGTCCGCTTCCACACCGCCGTACGCAATTTCATCGGCCTTACCCACATTCGGCCGCCCAGGCCATACGCGTCTGCCGTCGAAAGCGAGGCGAAGGGGGACGCGGTCCTCGACTCGCTTGCCGAATCCACCCGCAGCCGACACGCGCGAATCACTCCACAGGAAAAGCGCTGGTTCGCTGGCGTGATCACCGAGCAGGAGGCAGCCGAGGAGGGCTTCAGCCCACACCAGGACGTACGCGCTGCGGAGATCGTCAGGACCGTACTTGGCGGCGGGACCGGCACCGCACGGCGGGTCAATGAGGGAATCCGCTCGCTGACCGCCCAGCAACGGCCCAAACGCGAGGACCGGGTCGACATCGCCGTCGAGCTGATCCTCCGCCCCGTCCGTACGGCTAAGAACGATGTCCCTTCGTATGTCCGCCCACGGCGTGCCGTGCTCCAGCGTGCCTACCGCCTTCCGGAGATTGAGGAACTATCCGCCGACGCGCTGCTGGAGGGCGCGCCCGATGGCGGTCGATCGCTGGAAGAACTGCGAGACGCCGCACTAAAGGAGGCTGCGGAAGGGCTCGGCGCGGGCGGCAGGCTGGGATCGGCTCAAACGGAACTCGCAGTCAAGGCCACGTACTACATGGTTACCGCCGACACTATGGCGCTACAAACAGAAGGCTCCGGCGCGGCGCGCGCCGAGGACAGCCGCAGCGCGGTCGGGGTGCTGAGGGCGATGCTCTCTCGGCAGCGCGGTGTGATCCAGGCGTACGAGGTCGTCCGCGCGGGTCGACTGGGCTGGCCGTTGCACGAGGTCGACGAGGACGGCGCACCGATCCAGACAGACGACGGGCAATACCGTGAGCTGACGGATGCGTTGGTCCGCCACACGTACAACGGCGAGGCACTGACCGAGGCAGCCGTAGGACTTCCCGCAGCACGAGCGCGGTGGGCAACGGTGACGAAGAGCGTGGCCAACCTGCAACAGGCTATGAGTGCCATGGAGTCCGTTCCTGCCTACGAGGGCGGCGACAGCCTGATCAAGCGGGAGGGATGGGATCCCCCGGAGATCGAAAGGGCTCGCCGCAAGCTCGATAAGGTCAGCCGCACGCTGGCGGACTGGGCGGATTGGCATTGCGCACAAAGCGACGAGGAGGGCCAAGGCGCCGACGTCGATGCCATAGACGCCCTCGATCTGTAGAAGTAGAAGGGGATACGAGTCCCATCCGTCATTGTCCCTCCGGCTGCCGGTTCACACTGCCGAGCCAGAGCAAGTCACGCGCTCGCGTCATGGCCATAAAGAGTTGGCTCCGGGCCAGCTCGTTGCGCTCGCGTTCGGTTTCCGAGGCTTCCGCGTCAGGTGTGCGGGAGCCGTTCGCCAAGGCCGCGTCGTGCTCCGGGAGGTAGACGCGCTTGAACTCCAGACCCTTGGCACGGCGGTAGCTGCCGAGTTTGACGGCGTCGACGGGGCGGCCGTCGTAGTGCTCCAGTAAGCACACGGAGATGCCCGCCCGTTCGAGGAGCCGCTGGTAGTGGCCGATGGCACGCATGGACGGGCACAGCACAGCGGTGTCCGGGCGGGCCCCGGGCGGCAGGTCGCGCAGGGCCTCCAAGAGGGCCTGGTCGTGCTCAGTCGCTGTTGGCTTCGTAACGCGGATCACCTGTCCGTCGTGATACGTGAGGTCGACGTCTCGGTGGCCTGGCGTGCGCAGCCCGTCGATGTCCTCGAAGGAGTCTTCGGCGACGACCGTGAGCGCCGTGTCGAGGATCTCCTTGCTGTTGCGGTAGTTGGTGCGCAGCACTTGCCCGCGGTCGCCACGGATGTCGATGCCGGCGTCGGAGAGGCGGAAACCTCCGGGGTAGACAGCCTGTTGGCCGTCGCCGACCAGCAGCAGTCCGTTGGGCGCATCGCCGACGAGAGCGTGTAGGAGCCGTACTCCGACCAAGGTCAGGTCTTGGACTTCGTCGACGATCACTGACGCATAGCGGTGTTGTGCTGTGTTGCGCCTCGCTTCTGCGAGGGCGAGGGAAAGGACGTCGTTGAAGTCGTGCACGCCGCGCTCGATGCGGAGTGCTTCGTACGCCTCGTACAGAGCCCAGACGGCCTGCCGATGCGGACGGCGCAGACTCGTGCGACGGCGTCGGCGGGGCACGGTGACGTACTCCTCGAAGGACGTGATGCCGCGGCCCTTGATGACGTGGTCGATCTCCTCCTTCCAGTATCCCGGGGCCGGGTCGATCTCAGTCAGGGCGCTGTCCCTGCCGACGTTCTTCCAGGCGAGGCTGAAGGCGGTCTGGGCCTTGTCTCCGTGCAACCGGACGGGGACACCGTTGTCGTGCAGGAACTCCTGGGCCCAGGAGTGCAGGCTTCGGAAGTCGACCCTGTCGGCAACGGCAGGAGACATGGTCTTGAAGAAGGTGGCCTGCACCCGCGGAAGGTTGTTGGCGAAGGTGACGTAGAGGAGTCGGCCAGTGGTGCGCTGGGCGAGGTGTGCCGCGCGGTGGAGGCCGACGACGGTCTTGCCAGTGCCTGCAGGACCGCTGATCCGTGCGGGGCCGGCCCAGTTGCGGCGGACCAGAGCTACCTGATCGGGGTGGAGGAAGGTCATCCACTGTTCGATCGGGGCCTGCAGTGCTTCTTCCAGAGCCGCCTCGCGCAGTCCGTCAAGGTCGAACAAGCCGTCGGACAGCTCTTCTTGAGGCTGCACCGGAGGCAGGGACGGTGCTGTCTGCGTTACCGACGATCCCTCGTACTCGGGGAAGACCCGCTCCAGGTGGTCGGCGATTGCACGTACGGATTCGGCGCGAAGTCGACTGCGCTCCGACAGGAGAGCCGGCCCAACTTCACGCTCGCCCAGTAGCCGGATCCTGCCCAGCTCGGCATCTACGCGGTGTCCTGCGAAAACCATGAGGGGTTGGACCGCGACCGGAGACATTCCCAAGGAAGCCACAGCCGACTCGGCCGCCTTCGTCACGGCCAGGAGCTTGGCCGCGTGCTCATCCCGGGGCTCGCCGCCGGCGCGGAGCTTTCCCTCCGAAGTCTCCGGTGCGAAGCGCCAGTTCTTGACGTCGAGAACGAACACTCCGCCGGGACCGACCAACAGCATGTCCACGTTGGCCGCCCGCGTTCCCGGCCACCTGCGGTCAACCAGTAAGCGCCACCCGCGCGCCGTCAGGACCAACAGCTGTGCAGCGACCCTGCGTTCGCCCTCGCTGGCGGCTTCCCAACGGCGTGCCTGCTGCCGGGCCGTCTGCCACTGCTCCCTGAGCAGCCGCTCCTGCCGCCGCGCCTCCTGCGCCCTCCGTGATGCCGATCCACCAGCCGCCATGCCACGCTCCCTCGTACGCAGAGTAGTGATCTTAAGACGATCAGCTATGGACAGGGCAGGGCGCACGACTGACCAAGTTCATCCCCACCGAACGACTTCGGCCATGCCCGCGGCCATCGGCCACATGGCGTCGAAGCCGGCGCAGCGTCGGTAGACCACCCGCCACCGAGAGGACTGCGCAGCCGTGGCCGGTTAGGGATCTGCGGTGAATGAAGGGCCTGATCACTGGTCTTCAAACGCATGCAACTGCTGACCGTGCACTGACCGACTCGCCGTCACGCAACAAGGGTTTGTCATGCTCCTTACCTGACGGCAGGGTGGGTATCCCCGTGGCGGTCAGGACGGCGCGGGGGCGCCGGGCCGTCACCGGGTGGCCCGGTCACAAGGAGGGGATTCCGTGCCGGTTCTTCACGGTCACCCGCGCACGCCCACGCGTGCCCCGGCGTACAGCCGGGCTCGCAGACATCTGACATCAGCCGTACTCGCCCTGTTCCTGGGCCTGCTGGGCGCTCTCGTCGCACCTGCCACCGCAACCGCCGATCCCGGCGATCCGAATCCCCACATGATCGACTGGACCGTCGTCGACTCGTTCCGGGGCACAGCAGGCAACGACATCCCGTTGCGTGAAGGGCAGACCGACTGCAAGAGCCCCGAGTGCAACCCGCCCGTGGACGGCTTCGGCAGACGCCACATTCTGGAACACGGTGTGGTGCCCGACCACGAGGACATCCAGGAGACCGTCGGCACCGAGGGCTTCTGCGTGCCTGCCCCGGACAACCGGGTGATCTGCACCAACACGGACGCCAGCCTCGTCGTCGTGTACGTCACCCACAACGACCCACGCTCGGGCGACGGAAGGCCGTTCGGGATCATCACCGCCTACTACTTCCTGCCCTGTTTCCAGGCCGCTGACTGCACAGGTCCCGAGCAGCCCCACAAGGTGGACACGGCCCTCACCTACACGGGCGCCCACAGCGCGGTGAATGGTTCACCGACCAGCCTTTCGGCGAAGCTCACCAACAACTTCGGGACGCCGATCAACGGCCGTGCCGTGCGGTTCGCCCTGGGCACGGGGGCCACACAACAGACGTGCACCGGGACCACCACGGCCTCGGGTACGGCGACCTGCACCATCAACTCCGTCGACCAGCCACAGGGAACATCGAACGCGGTGCCTGTTGCCGTCACCTTCGGCGGCGATGACGACTACAACCCCTCCAGCACCTCCGCCGAACTGGGCCTGACCTCACCGACGAAACTCGACTACACCGGCGCGACACACCTCGCCAACGGCACTCCGGCCCAACTGGCCGCCAAACTCACCGACTTCCACGGAGCCGCAGTGCCTGGGCGCAGTGTGCGCTTCGCCCTCGGCACCGGAGACCACGAGCAGACGTGCACGGGAACAACGAGCGACACGGGGACTGCTGCCTGCACCGTCGCCTCTGTGGACCAGCCGCTAACCGACGCTGCCACCGTCCCACTGCACGCGTCCTTCGCCGGTGACGCCGGCTACCTGGCCTCCGACACCTCCGCACAGTTGAAGCTCCAGTACGCGACGGGCCGCGCCTACGGCATGTCAGCGCACGTCGACCTCATCGGCGTACCGCTGCTGGAGATCGTTCCGCAACCCGACACCGGAACCGTCCGCACAGAGGACGCAACCGCGACCGACACCCCGTGCTCGGCCGAGTACACCTCACTCCTGCTGTCCGTGCAGAAACTGTGCCCCAAGGTCACCACGACGCTCGCCCCCGGCAAGGTCGCGGCGACCTCGACCGTGGCGCAGGCACGCATCGGACTGCCCGGTGTACCCCTCATCGATGTGTCCGGGCTCACCGCGACCTCCAGCAGCCAGTGCGGCAAGGCCACGGGCAGCACCGCGCTCACCCTGAAGATCGCCGGGGCTCCGGTTACCGTGTCGGGTGATCCGAACACGGAAATCCCGCTCGTCGGAGGTGGCCGTCTCATCGTGAACGAACAACTACCCTCGACCGGGGCCGACGCCGGCCTCAAGGTCAACGGGCTCCACCTCGTCCTTCCCGCCGGCGGCGGTGAGGTCGTCCTGGCCTCGACGGACAGCGCAATGCACAACTGCGGTGACTGACGACCCCGCCGGCTGGGGCGGACCGCAGGAATACACGGACGTATTCCTGCGGTCCGCCCTCCGGGGCATCCAGGATCTTTGCGAGCGACGTGGCGGCGACCTGGAGTCACTCACCTGCGAAGTCGTACCCGGCGCTGCGGGTGACGATGTCGTCGCCGCAACGACCGTGGTGCACTTCCGCGGCCGCCGCTGCGTCTTCCGCCGAGGGATCTGGCCGCCGAGCCACCCCGCCGCCACCCGAGCCGCCATCTATGCGTCCGTCCTGGAAGAGCGGCTAATGACACGCGTGGTCCCAAAGCTCGGCGACGACGCATCGCCAGTGGAACTCTGAGGCGCGCACTGATGCGCGACGCTCAATGCGCAGCTCCTCCTCTTGGCCTGGTCATCGTGGCACGAGCACGCAGCAGCCGATCGAGTACAGCGACCGGCGAGCGCGGGTGCATGCTCCGACGGACGTCGAGCGCTGCTTCCCACTGCTCGGTGAGGCCGACCTTGAGACGCTCACGCATGCCAGGCGTCACGTGGGCATAACGCGCCGAGACCGAGCCGTCGATGTGGCCCATGCGCTCGTCCATCAGCACCTTCTCGGTGCCTAGGTCCTCCATGTGCGTGCGGTGGGAGTGGCGCAAGCCATGCGGGGTGAGCCCCCTGGCGATGGGCAGCCAGCAGGCGTCGGCCCGGCCTTGGGCGTTGCGGCCACGGACCGGGACACCGGGCCAGGGCTCGCCGAGCAGCGGGACCGGGCGGGCCTCCTGGGGTGCCTTCTTCGGGTACCAGCCGGAAGTGGCGGGCGCGAACAGCCAAGTGGCGAAGCCGTTACGGCGCCAGTGGGCAGCGTTCTCCGTCGGGGTGCCGCCACGGATGAAATGCAGATCGGCGATGGCGAGTTCGACGCGGGCGCGGGTGTCCTCCCGTACGCGATCGGGGTGATTGAGGACGTTGGACACGGTGCCGGTGGAGACGTCCGCGCGTCGGGCGACGTCCACCAGCTTGGCACCGGTGTGTCCGCCGGTGCGGGCGGCGCCCTGGCCGCGGAAGACGTAGCGCTGTCCGTGGCAGGGGCACGGCGTCGGTTTCGTACGGGCGACGTGGTCGGCGACCAAGACCGACAGCCAGTCCATCGCGTCGATGGTGCGGTAGCTGTCGTCCTTGGGCGGGCAGCGGATCAGCTCACCCGAGTCCAGTTCGTACAGCTGGTGTTCCACACGTACGGCTCCGGGCCGAGCGAACTGAGTCTCCAGGCCGACGATTTCGCCCCAACGCATCCCCGTGTAGCCCTTGAGGATTACGGCGACGAACTCGTCGTCGCGACCGGACAGCAGGGCTGCGCGTTCGGCGATGAGGAGCAGTCCGAGCGGGTCAGTGATCACCTTCTCGGGACCGCGGTCGCGGGAGCGGCCAGCGCGTTTGCCGCGCCCGCGCCGCTTCGTTGCGGGGTTGGACACGATGAGGCCCTCGTCCACGGCGTCTTCCAGGATGAGGTGAAGCGTCGAGCGCCACGTCTTGACGCTGGATGCCGCGTAGGCGGCCTTCTCCCGCTTCTCCCAGGTGTCCACATCCGTGCGGAGGATGCCGGCGAGGGCCTTGTCCTCGAACTCGGGGAGCAGGTGCTCCTCGATGTGGCGGCGGTAGTTCTGCATCGTGGACGCGGCCAGGTCCTGGGCGTCGTACCAGCGGCTGGCGTATTCGCCGAAGGTCTCCTGTCCAGCCGCCGGGTCGCGCCAGGTGCCGTGCCGCACCTTGGCCTCTTCCTCGTCCGCGGCCTGCTTGGCCTCCCGCTTGGTGGCGAACTTGAGCACCGCGCCCGTCGGGTCGACGACGGTGCCGTACTTGCCCTCGCTGACCTTGTATCTACCGCGCCAGTAGCTGCCGCGCTTCTCGGCGAAGCCCACGCCTCGCATCCCTCCTTCGTTGATGTGCCAGGTACAGCTAGGCGGCAGTGCCGTACTGGGACCTGCGCGGCGGTCGTGCCCTTAGACGTGGGGCGGGTGAAGTGGAGGGCCTCGTCTCCCCGGTCGGCCGCGACTTCGTCATGGTCGACTCGGACGGGCTGACCGGTGATGGCGTCCTCTGGGCTCGCTGTGGCGCCGGCTCCTCGTGGATGCGGATGATCGCGGCGAGGTGGTTCGCGGTGAAGCGGTAGGCGCGGCCGACCCGTGTGTGCGGTATCAGGCGCCGGCGCGCGCGGTCCTTGACCCACCAGGCCGAGCAACCGAGGGTCTCGGCGATCTCCTCAGGCCGGTAGAGGCGGGGCAGGGCGGCTTCACCATCCGTTCGGTGCGGAAGGCGTGCGAGGGAAGGGGGCATCGAGGGGTGGGGCAAGAGGAGTGGGTTCCTTACTCGGTGGAGGACGCTCGGTCAGCGGTGGTGGGTGGCCCGTCTCAGGTGGTGCTCGGTCCCTCCAGCAGCACGAGGGGTGAGACGAGGAGTGCTTCGGCTATCGCGACGAGGTCGTCGACGTCGCAACGCCGCTGGGCACGTTCGATCCGGGACAGCATCGTGTTGGTCATCGGACGGCCGAGGGCAGTGACATGGGCGGCGAGCTCGCGCTGGGCGAGGCCGCGTTCGGTGCGGAGGGTTTCGATGGTGCGGGCGGTCCGTATTCCGGCCGGACCGATTTCCAGGGATCTTGCTGCCATAGCTCCATTTGTAGCTTCCAATCCCCGGTTTGGTTAACCGGGGATCGTCGGCTATGTTGCGCCCGGCGTAGCGGCCGGGACCTATCTTCGGGCCGGTTTTCGAGCATCCGGTTGGCGGCGTCTTCGTCATCCCGGAGACATGCTCTGACGTGGGGTGTTGTGTTGTAGCTTGCGCTCGCAGCGGGAGTCAACGGGTTCTCGATGTGACGCTTCTGGCTTTATCTGACGGGGCATTATTTCGGTAACCGGCGATCGTGCCCTACAGTTTTGGGACCGCCCTCCACCGCCTTCTTTTTCGGCAGCCTTTCTGCCGTCAGAGATGGCGCGGGATTGGGCTGGACTTGCGCGGCCCGGGTGTGGCTATGTTGACGACACCCCCGGAAAGCGCGAGCGGCCATCAGCGCGCCCCGCGCCGCCGACCGGCCAACTCCCCTCCCCTGACGCCCGTACCGCCCATCGACGGTGAATCGCGGGCTCCTGCCCGCCTGCAACCGAGTGAGGAACCGCCCCTCTTGGCACGAATCCGCACCATCAAGCCCGAAGCCTTCGTCTCCGAGTCCCTGGCCGCCGTCTCCCTGACCGCCGAGCGCACCTTCCTCGGCCTGCTCACCCAGGCCGACGACCAGGGCCGCCACCGCGACCACGCCGCGATCGTCGCGGGACAGCTGTGGGTCCTGCGCCCCGAGCACGGGCCCTCGGACGTCGAGACGGACCTCGCCCAGCTCGCCGACGCCGGGCTGATCTGCCGCTACACGGGGCCGGACGACAAGCGGTACCTGCACGTCGTCACCTGGCATCAGCACCAGAAGATCAACCGGCCAAGCAAGAGCCGTCTCCCTGCCTGCCCGCACCACGACGGCCATGCCGGCACCGTGCCGCGCGTCACCGCTCGGGCTGCGGGGGCTGGCATCACGGAGCCCTCACCGCAGTCTGACGGAACTCTCCATGAAACCTCCGGAGAAGTGCGCGAGCGCGCAGTGAATTTCGGTGCCGATGGCGAAGTCGCAGGTCAGAGCGATTTCACGGAGCCCTTCGTGAGGGAGCAGGGAGGACTCCGTGAGGCGACGGTGACGCCTCACGGTCCGGATCTAGGACCTAGGATCATGGATCTAGGAGATACCCCTTCGGGGGGCGCAAGCGCCCCCGCGCCCGACACCGTCTCGGCTCAGCAGCTCATTGCCGAATACATCGGCGGGTGCAACCACCGCCCGCCGAGCGACTTCCTGGGCCACCTCAGCCGGGTGGTGAAGAAGCTGCTCGACGAGGGCATCGCCCCCGCCCACATCCGCGCCGGACTCGAACGCCACCGCGCCAAGGGCCTGCACCCCACCACCCTGCCGAGCCTCGTCCACGAGGCCATGAACGCGACCCCCGCCAAGCCAACCGCGCCGGTCGTCCACAGGGCGTGGACAAACCCAACCGACGTCGAAGCCGCCTTCGGAGGTGACCTCTGACCACCACCCTCACCCGAGAGCCCCGCCGGGTCGGCCCGCTCGCCGACCGGCTCAACGGCATCCTCGCCGGACGCGGCATCGACCCCGCCACCGTCGCCGCCGAGGAGCCGCAGACCGAGCCCGTCACCGCGCTGGAGCTCGCCGACGCCCGGATCCCCGCCCGCTACCGCCGAGCCCTGGCCGACCACCCACAGGTCACCGCCTGGGCAGACGAGATCGCCCGCGCCGGACGCCCCGGCCCCGGCGGACCCGGTATCGCCGAGGGTCCGTCGCTGCTGATCGCCGGCCCCACCGGCACCGGCAAGACCTACCAGGGATACGGAGCCATCCGCGGCCTGCTCAGCCGTGGCGTCCGCCTGCGCTGGGAAGCGACCACCAGCGCCGACCTGCACGCACGCCTACGCCCCCGCGCCGGCCACGACGGCGAACGGGAACTGCAGACCCTGGCCCGCTGCCCGCTGCTGCTCCTGGACGACCTCGGCGCGGCCAAGACCAGCGAGTGGACCGAGGAGCTCACCTACCGGCTCATCAACCACCGGTACGAGCACATGCTCCCCACCCTCATCACCACCAACCTCCCCACCGCCGAGCTGCGCACCGCGCTCGGCGACCGCGTCGCCTCCCGCCTCGCCGAGATGACCGAACGCGTCATCCTCACCGGCCCCGACCGGCGACGCCGCACCACGGCCCCCGCCTGACCGGCCACCCCAGCGCCTCCTCCCCGCCCTGGCTCGCTGCACCGTTCGCGTTCACACCTGCCCTGGCCCGCGCAGCCTCCTCGCGCAGGGGTGCTCAGCACTCCCCCGCGTTCGCCCTCCTCTTGCCTCTGCACCTTGGAGACCCACCCTGCTTCCTCTCCCCTTCGCGCCCCTGGCTGCCCAGAGCAGCGGCACCCCGCTCCTGCCGGACTGGGCCACCTCCCCCGCGACGACCGTGGTGCTCCTCGTCCTGCTCGTGGTGTCCGCCCTGTTCGCCGGATGGACGATCCGCCAGCAGCACCGGCAGCCGTCCGCCACCAACCGCCGGCGCGGGACCATCACCGTGCCCGTCGCGGCCATGGCCGCGATCGGCTGCACCGCATACAGCGCGGACACCAGCTGGCGGTTCGCCGCCGACTACCTCGACATGGGCGGCACGACCGAGCGTGTCGCGATGTTCGCCGCCGCCGAGCTCGCGCTGTTTGCCACGGCCCTGATGGCACGCCAGAACCTCAACGGCCCGAAGCAGGCACCCGGCACACCCGGAACCCTCACCTGGGTCATCACCGCCGTCCAGATCCTGCCCGCCTACGCCGAGTCCGGGCTGCTCGGCGGCACAGTACGAGCCTTTGTCGGCCCCGTCCTGGCCGCGGTTCTCTGGCATCTGGCCATGGGCATCGAACTGCGCCACCGCAGCCCCGACGCCACCTCACGCAGCCTGGCCGCCATCCTCATCCGCCAGGCACGCGAACGCGTGCTCGCCCGACTCCGCATCGCCGACCAGGACGCCGACGCCGCCCGACTCATCCGCGAGCGCGCACTGGCCGAAGCCGTCGCCCTGATCCTGCGCGCCGAGTCGATGAGCGACAAGAAGCTCGGCAGACGGCGGCGGCGACGTCTGACAGAGCGCCTGCACCAGGCTCTGGAGCGGGCCGACGTCGACGGCGATCCGCTCCAGGACGAGCTGCTGCTGCGCAAGCTCGCTACCCGCAGGCAAGCCCTCGGCCTCGCCTCCCTCACGCTGCCACCACGCTGGCAGGCCCCGGCCTCGTACACCGCCCGCGAATCCGGGCACAGCCGATCAGGCTCCGCCCACCCGGAGTCAGTGCAACGGGCAGAGCAGGACGCTGCCCGCCCACACCCATCAGACCCGGGCGACGACGAGGTGCCTCCGGCTGCCCGCCCGCAGCCTGCCCGTCCGGCGCCAGGGCTGCCCGCCCGGACAGACACCGAAGACAGCCCGCCGCTCACGGGCAACACCTCGGGCAGCGCTCCGGGCAGGCGCGAGCGGAAACGGGCTGTCCGGAAGAAACGCGACGGCGGCAAACCCCGCGCCTCCGACGAGGTCATCCTCAACTACACCCGCCGCATGTACGAGGAGACCAGCGGCGTCGGACGCGACCGGGTCGAGGACGCCCTGCGCGCCGCCAACTACACCGTCTCCAGTGACGACGTCGGACGAGTCGTCCGTGACTTCAAGGCCCAGGTCAAGGCAGAAGCCGACGCTCCACCCCGGTGACACCCGCAGCACCAACGCTCCCCACCACACCCCGACACGGAAGGCCCCATGCACTTTCCGCACCACCCAGACCCCACCACCCACGAGGACTCCCTGCCGATCACCCCTGCCCCAGGCGGAGCAAGTTGTCCCGGGAGCAATGCTCCCGGAGTTCCCGCCCCGGGGGTAGCGGGAACAGGCCGGCGCCAGGGGGCGCCGGACCGTCAGGCAGCGGCCGAGGGCGGCCCGCAGCCAGGAGGGAATCGGCAGGCCGAGTCCCTGTCGCGCAAGCGTCAGCGTCCGCGTAAGGAGAAGCTGCGTCCGCACCAGCCCAGCTGCCGTATGAACGACGCCGAGCTCAAGCGCCTCACCGACGCAGCCGCCCACTGCGAGATGTCCAACGCCGCCTTCCTCGCCTACGCCGTCGACAAGGCCGCCCGCGACCTGACCCGTACCGCCGCCGAGATCGCCACCGAACGCGAGGTCATCAACGAGCTGTTCGCCGCCCGCCGGCACCTGGGCCGCATCCACGGTCTGTTCAACCAAGTAGCCAAGGCCCTCAACTCCGGCGCCGACGCACCCCACCTCGACACCGCGGCCGAAGCGGTGCGGAACGCGGCCCTGCGCATGGACGATGCCACCGATGCACTGCTGGCCCACCGTGACGGCGGTACCGCTGAGTGATCCCCAGCATCCACAAACGCGGCAGCGAGACGATCGGGCTGATCCGCTACCTGTACGGCCCCGGCACCGACGAGGAGCACATCGACCCCCACCTGGTCGCCGCCTTCGACCCACTCACCCCCGACCCCGGCCGTGATCCCAAGGCCACCTATGAGCACCTGCAGCGGCTGCTCGACCAGCCCGTCAACGCCCTACCCGCCCACCGGCGCCCGAAGAAGCACGTGTGGCACCTGTCCGTGCGGGCCGCCCCCGAGGACCCGATCCTCAGCGACGAGCAGTGGGGCGACATCGCCCGACGCACGGTCGCCGCCACCGGCATCGCCCCCGACGGCGACGACGGCGCGTGCCGGTGGGCGGCCGTCCGGCACGCCGACGACCACATCCACATCATCGCCACCCTGGTCCGCGACGACGGCCGTCGGCCCCGCCTGCACAACGAGGCCCGCCGCGCCCAGAGCGAATGCCGCCGCATAGAAGCCGACTACAACCTGCGCCGCGTCGCATCCGGCGACGGCACGGCCGCCGAGCGCACCACCAGCGCCGAACGGCACAAGGCCAACCGCCAGGGCCGCGGCCGCGCCGCGCGCGAGGAACTGCGCGAGACCGTCCGCCGGGCGGTCGCCGGCGCCGCCTCCACGAACGAATTCCTCGACCGCCTCAAGGACGCCGGGCTTCTCGTGCGCACCAAGGCACTGCCCTCCGGCGACCTGAAGGGCTACACGGTCGCTCTGCCCGGCGACCGCAACAAGGACGGCGAGCCCGTCTTCTTCTCCGGGTCCAAGCTCGCACCCGACCTGTCCCTGCCCCGCATCCAGGAACGCTTCACCACTGACTCCGCCGCTCCGGATACCACCGACGGCGAGCAGCCACAACGCCCTACCGCGCCCTCGGCACCCGCCACGGCCCGGCGCACCACCACTCATGCGGCCTGGGCGGCACTGCTCGTCCTCGACCACAGCGGCGACGAAGGCACGGCTGCCGCTCAGATCGCCGCCACCAGTGAGGTCCTCGATGCCCTCGCCAAGACCTCCGCCCTCCACACCCGCAACGAACTGCGTCAGGCAGCCTGGGAGTTCGAGCGGGCCTCCCGCTCCCACACGCGAGCCGAGTTCCGCCACGCGCAGGGCCTGCGCCGCGCCGCCCGCGACCTGGTGCACGGCGGACCCGCATTCGGCCGGGGCGAGGACGGGGCCGGCACCGCGATGGTCCTGGACACACTGATCTTCCTCGCCCTCGCAGCCGCCCACTGGCACGCCCAGCGGCAGCACGCCCAGCAGGCCGAGGCCGCCCGCCGAGCCGCCGCCCACCTGCGGTCCGCCTACCAGCAGGCAGCCGCCGAACCACTCGCCGTGCTACGTGAACGGGGCCGTGGTATCGCCCCGTCCCTGCGTCGTCACCACGCCACCACCGTGCGCGCCGCCCTGCCCGAGGTCGCCGAGACTGTCCTGGCCGAGCCCGGCTGGGACGCCCTGGCCGCCACCCTCGCCGACGCCACACAGGCGGGTCACAACCCGCAGGCTCTCCTCGCCGAGGCCGCCGCCGGCAGGGAACTGAACACCGCCGACTCCATCAGCGACGTCCTCGTCTGGCGTCTGCGCCGCACCGTGGATCTCCCGTTGTACGCACCAGCCCAGAAAGCCACTCGGACCAACCGTCCCAACGATCACATGTCTGCCGCGCACGCAATGCCGATATCACCGGCATCGCGGGCATGGCGCCGTTGATCACGGCACGACGAACGCGTTGAAAGTGCCTGAATAGTTCCCGGTAAACAGATGATGGGCCCGGCCGCCCCATGGTCGGGCCCGTCACCACCTGCACGCTCCGCTCCTTGCTGCCACCTCCAGCCGGGCTTCAACGGCGGGTGCGTCGGGCTTCTCGGATGTCGTTGATGAGAGCAGCGTCCTTCTGACACACGCACCCGGAGGTGGGAAGCCGATGGTCGATCATCTGGTCGGGCCGGGGGCCGAAACGGGTGTCGTACTCGATGCGCCGTGGAGGTCCGCTGACCAGGCCCGTGCTGCGTGCCATCCAGGCGCCGACGACTAGGCAGGCGGCCTGCTGGGCCACGAAGGCGGCCGAAGGACGGAACCCGTCGTTTGTTCCACCGGTCAGCTCCGCTGAGTTGATCAGCCCGCACACCGGCCGCCCGAGGAACTGCCTGACGAGTTCGCGCTGTTGATTTTCCAGGCTTTCCAGGTCTCGTTCGGTCAGTGGCTCCTGCCCGCGGGCGATTCGGGGCAGCGGGAGCCCTGTCAGTTCATGCAGTCGCTGTTCCGCGCTCTTGCCGGTGTGGTTGGCCTTGAAGTAGCAGCGCAGGCAGGGGCCGGTGGGCAGTGCCTCATGCAGGGCGACGGTGGTGCCGACCGGGCCGCCGGTGCTGCCGTCCAGGGTGAGATCGGCATGCAGCCGCTGCAGGTCATGCCGGGCCTCGACGCTGTCCAGCCCGCCGAGGACGATCCGGGGCCACGGCAGGGTGCCCGCATCGACGGCCTCGATCGACGCCTGGATCGTCCCGTGGAACGGGGTCACCTCGATCCGCCGCAGGTGTGTGTCGATCAACCGGACCTTCGGCAGGCCCGCAGCCGCGTCGGCCAGGGTGCCGATGCTGTACGAGGTGACGTTCGGCCTCTCGAAGACCTCCTTGTCCACCACCGTCAACTCACCGGAGACCCGCAGCAGTTCCAGGACCAGGGCGATGCCGGTGCCGATCGCACCGCCCCCGCCCAGCAGCACCTGCTCCAGCACAGGCAGCGGGGCGACGACGATTCCGGGTTGTTCACCAGGGAGGACGGGGCAGAAGTCCACCACCGGGGTCACCTGGAACCTCCCCTCCGGCAGCCCGGCAACGACCTTGAAAGCCTCGCCAGCCAGCATCGCCGCCGTGAGGACTGCGCCCAGCCCGGTGCCGGGCGCGTTGAGCCGGGGGAAAGGACGACCGGTGTGCCGCAGGCGGACGCCGTGCCCGTCCGGTGCACCGGCCACCGCAGCACCCGGCGGTGGTGCGGTTCCCACGTGCAGGTGCAGCGGCGTCTTGTCCTGGGCCTCGCCGATGCGAAGCGGCCGGTCCGGATCGATCCCGGCCGCCGTTTCCACGAGCCTGCGGATGAGTTCGTCGTCGAGCCGTCCCGGTCCGCGGCCGGGGTCCAGACTCAGCCGGACCGGCCACCGGCGCAGGTCCGCCACCAGTACTTCGAGAGTCTCGGCGGCCGCGGGAAGATGCGCGTCCGCAGTCAGTTGGATGAGGATGCCCTCCATCCGCTCCCGCAGGGTGGCCTCTTCCACGCCAGCGGCCAGGCCGCCCAGGCGGACGCTGCGGCTGTAGTCAGTACTCACGGACACCCTCCTCGTCGAACACCACCGTGTGCACCGCGGGCAGCGCCGGGTCGACAACCCAAGCGGTGCAGGGCACCCAGTCCTGCTCGAAACGCCACCACCCCCACGACGCCGGGTCGGCGGGCGGCGCCGCGTAGGTCGGGACGACAGCGCTGACGAACCCCGGCACCCGCAACGAGTACGCACGGTCGGTCCGCGACAGGAAAGCCTCCCCGGGGTGCGAGTGGATCATCGCCCGCACCCGGTAGGACCGTTCCTCGGCGAAGGTGAACAGCCGGTCGTACGCGACCGCGTTCACCGTGAACAGACCCGGACCCCGCACGATCCCCGCCATCCCGGCCACCGCCACCACCAGCACGCGCATGTCCGACTGCCCGGTCAGCAGCAGCGCGCCAGTCTCCTGATCGGCCAGCCCGTGGCGCCGAATCTCCTGGAGCACCGGATCGACCGCGCCGGCCGGCAGCACCAGCTTCCTCGTGTCGGTGGTCATCCGGCACGCCTCCCGTCAACGCGATCTATGTCGTCCTGCACGTTCTCCACCACGTACAGGAAGGGATTGCCGGTGCGCCGCCAGGAGTGCGGCCCACTGCTCCACTCGGGGTGGAGCCCCTGGCCTTCTGCCGTGAACGGCTTGCACACGTCATTGGATCCGTAGCGGTAGCCGTCCGCTCCCGGCCAGGCACTGGGCGCTCCGCCTCCGGAGGCGCCTATCGACTCGACGAAGACGAGGGAGGGCGGCCGGTCCGGATAGACCGTCCACTCGATCCGGGCGATGAACGCTGCGCGCTCACCGTTGCGCGGTTGCACCTCGGCCCAGAACAGGCCGTCGGGGTCCTCGCTGCGGCGGTGGAGACGGCCGGCGGTCGAGGAGAGGAACTCCTCGACCGCCGGGACGTCGCCCGCCAGCCGCAGACGGCTCTCAAGATCCACGACTGACTCCCGGCTCTAACCGTTGGTGGTCTCGGTGCGCAGCTTCAGGTGCAGGGCCTGGGCGTGCCCGGCGAGCTCGCCCACCGTTGCCTCGGGCGGGACCTCGTGCCCGTCGTGGAACAGGTAGTAGCGGGTGGTGCCGTCGCTGCCGAAGCCGAAGGCGGTGAGGGTGTCGGACAAGACACTCGCGGCGGTCACCTGCGGGGCGTAGTCGTGCTGGTACGGGTGCTCGGCGAGTGCGGAGGTCACCGTGATCTTGATCTCCTGGGGCTGGGGCATACCGATCTCCTAAGTCGTTCGAGGGTGGTACGGGGGCATGCTGATTCAGCAAAGCGTCAGTGAGTCCACTGTGATCCTCCCGGGCCGATGCAGTCAAGCTTCATCGCCGTATTGCTGCGCGTTACGCTGCCTGCATGAGCCCCGACCGGAGCCAGCTCCCCCTCCCGGACCCCGAAACGACCGGACCGGACGCTGTCGAACAGTTCGACATCGCCGAACTCGGACGCCTCCTGAAGGAACACCGCGGCCCCCTCTCCCTCCGGCAGGCCGCCGCCGAAGCGGGCGTCAGCTTCAGCACCCTCACCCGGGTCGAAGCAGGCGCCCAGCCCGACCTCGCCACCTTTACCCGCCTCTGCGCCTGGCTCGGCGTCTCCCCGAGCCGCTTCTTCACCCCGACCGCCACCCGCCAGATCTCGCCCCTCGACCAGGCCATCACCCACCTCCACGCAGACCCCCGGCTCACCGACGACGCGGCGAACAAGATCAGCTCTGTTCTGCGCGACCTCTACGACGCCCTCGCGAAGGAGGCGGTCCCCGCCGTACCCGCCCTCGCCTGCCACCTCCGGGCTGCCTCGGTGCTGCGTCCTGGCGTCCCCCAGCGGCTCGCCGACCTGCTCACCGACATGAACACCGAACTCGAACGACTCGTCGAAGCAGGCGAACTGTGACCCTCCCCCGAGGCTTCAAGGCCAACGCCGAACGAGAAGCCCTCCGACTGCGCCGCGAACTCGACCTCGGCGACACCGATGCCCTGAACATCGACGACCTCGCCGACCACCTCAAGGTCAAAATCGTCAGCGCCGAGAAGCTCGTCGGCCGCACCCGCCTCGAAGAACTCGAACGGGTCCAGGCGTACGCCTTCTCAGCCGCGACCTTCCAGGTCTCCGGCAGGACCATCGTCGTCACCAACCCGCTTCGAACAGCGGGTCGCAGGGCCAGCGACGTGGCCCACGAGCTCTCCCACCTCGTCCTGAAGCATGATCTGACCGAGATCCGCGAAGTCAATGGCATGCCCTTCAGGACCTGCCGCCCCGACGAGGAAGAACAAGCCACTGCCTTTGGCGGAACACTCATGCTTCCCCGCCCTCTACTGCTCGGCGCAGTGCGCCGCCAGTGGGGGCCGACGCAGATCGCCGAGCACTATGGAGTGACCGAGGAGATGGCCCGGTACCGGTACAACACCACTGGAGTGGCCAAGCAGGTCAGAGGCCGCTGACGGTGCCGGAGGTAGGCGCTGTCGCTCTGCCGCTTACATATCGAGTTGGCGGCACCGGGGCTGCCGTTGGATCAGCCCGCCAGGGCCAGGAAGAACAGGGTGCTCAGGCTGAGAACGGTCGTGGTGTGAAGTTGCATGCGAAACCCCAAAGTTGATGCACAGCGGACGGTCTGACCAGGCCAGTCCTCCGGACGCCGGCGATACGCGCGAGTGGTTGGGGTTTCGGGTTCAGTGGCCGAGGTGGCGCAGCCCGTCCTCAAGGGTGGGGTGTCAGCGTCCCACCGGACCAGACGCGGTTCCGGCATCTGGTGGCTGGCCCGGCACCGCAGCCACACCAAGTCATCGCGCATGCAGAAGACGTCGGCCGCGTACGCGGCCGGGGGTGCCCGCGTGACGCCCATCAAGGCCGAGGCACCAGCGTACGTCGCTGCGTCGAGGGCGACGATGTCAAACTGGCCGCTCTCAATCTCTACCGGTCAGGCCAGTTGTCCGATTCAGGAGCGTATAGGCGCCATGAGCCGAGGGCGGGCAGGTCAGCGTTGGCCTGGCGACTACCTCGGCGCTCGGCACCTGCCGTCGCGCCACTGCTACGGTCGCAGGCATGACGCTCTCGGTCTCCACAGGTCGTGCTGTTGATCTACGGGTGCAGCCAGTCGACGAGGTTCTTGATCATGTCGAACGCTCTCTCCAAGTGCGCCTGCTCCCCGAGACGGTAGTACGCAAACGCCGATCCGCGGGGGCCAGGACAGACCGCAACACCTGGGTGCGGATCGAGCGGCGCTTGGTCGACAAGATCCCTGACCAGGGATGGAATGGCACTGAGAGCGCCGCGCGCCTAGAAGGCATCGCGCAGCCCAAATGGCGCGGATGCGTGGTCTGGCGGGACACGGACGGGCCCGTGATGTGGCGGGCCGACGAAACCGAACTCCTGCCGGGGGCTCCCGTCGGAAACGCCATCGTGAGTGAAGCCCCGAAGCTGCCGGACGACTGGTGGGAGGCGTTGAACGCCTCGTTGGACGCTCTGGCGGCACAGAACACCAGGCGGGTCGCCACACCGGATACGGTCACCATCACCCAGGCCCTCGTCACCGAGTCCATCCGCGGTGTCTTCTCCGGCGACTTCGACACGGCTGTGGAGCGGTGGGTGCCGGCCCACGCGGACCTGAACTGGGCGAACATCACCGCGCCGACGTTCAGCCTCTTCGACTGGGAGGACTGGGGTAACGCACCGCTGGGACTGGACTCGGCTTCCTTGTGGGCGAGTTCCCTTGCCGTCCCGACTCTGGCCGATCGCGTATGGCGAGAGCGCCGGTCCGACTTCGAGAGCCGGGAGGGCAAGGTGATGACGTTGTTCGCCTGCTCGAAGATCCTCGGGCCGTACGCGCACCCGGAGGACCCTCGGTTGGAGCCCGCGCGACGCATGGCCGCGCAGGTCATCGAGGAGCTTCAGGCGGGCTGACCGCGTGAGTGGTCTCGAAGGAGACTGCGGTACTCCTGGATGGTCCGGTCCTCGACCTCGCCGGCCAGGGCACCGACGAGTTCAGCCAGATGGGCGGGTTCATCGGTGCCCACGGCGACGGAGCTGACCCGCGGGAGGTGATAGGCGGCTCTGAACGCCGCCTGTGCGCGGGAGAGCTGGCTGCTGTCTCGGAGGAAGACGCGTGGGTCGATCCTGTTCCACACCGGGGTGCTGGTACTGCCTCCGAAAGGACTCATCCCCCACACCTCGCCACCGTGCAGGCCCCATGCCCTGGAGAGGGCATCCGCGGCATCCAGGGTCCTGGCTCCGACCAACAAGCCGGCACGGACCATGAGGACCACCGGCCTGGGTACGGTCGCATCGATCAGGCTCACCAGCGGCGACGGGTCCCAGGACGCGACGCCCCAGGCAGCGCACAGCCCTTTCGCCGCAGCGTCATTGAGGGCTGCGCATGCCTGCA
>NZ_JCAJZO010000049.1:0-18113 GCF_059510295.1 Streptomyces sp. PTL18
AGAAAGGGCGCGGAAGGCGCGGGGAATTCCGCCGGATAAAGCCCGTGGAATCCAACCCCATTCCAAAAACCCCGGCCGTTGGCAGGCGCGGACACAGGTGTCGGGCACAGCACCGAGCCGCCAGGCCGCGCTAGGCGAGGCGAGGCGAGCGAACTGCCCCGGGCCACCCGCCCGGACTGCTCCGCAGAAGGGCTGAAGGGGTGGCCGGCGCGCCTCGCCTCGCCTCGCCTCGCCGCTGCGTTCCGTCAGCGCGCCGGGGGTCGACAAGGGGCGACTTGCCTGGGAGATCGCGAATGGTCAAGGGGTGGTCGCCTGGGAGATGGCGAATGGTCAAGGGGTGGTTGCCTGCGGATCGCAGGGCGCGCGGTCAGGTGCGGCGGCGCCGGCCGAAGATGCCGCCGCCGGTCGGCGGCTGGTCCGGCTGCTCCTGGGCGGCTTCGGCGGCGGCGCGCTCGCGGCGGTTCAGGCAGGGGCGGCACTCGCCGCCGGACGTCAGCCCGTCGCCCGGGTACACGTACCGCTGGCAGGTCGGGCACACCCACTTGCCCGCCTCCAGGCGGGCGCGCTCTGCTTCCTGCTCCCGGCGGGCGCGCTCGAGGGCGGCTTCCTGCGCCTTGCGGCGGGCCTCCGCGCGCACCGAGTAGGCGCGGAAGTCGTCGGGGTTGTCGAGCGCATCGCCAAGGCTCTGCCAGGACGTATGGCCGTAGCGCCACCACACCGGGCCGTGCGGGCCGTGCGCGGCGAGCAGCTTCAAGGTGGTGGCCAGCAGCGGCACCTTGCCGTCGTAGTCGCGGTAGCCGTCCGGCTTCTGCCCCTCGGGTGCGTAGCCGTCGCCGTTCCACTCGCCGCGCCAGTGCTCGCGGGCGAGCTGCCCGACCTCGCTCATGCGGGCCTGCATGGCGGTCTTCCCAACGTTCTTCGTGAAGACCAGCGCCACCGGCGGGTAGCCGTCGCGCGGCGAGGCCGGCCACACAGTCCGCCACAGCGGTACTTCCCGCCCGTTCAGGCTGACGCGGCGGGCGAAGAACCGGCGGTAGCGCTCGATCTTGTCCGCGACGATCGGCGGGCCCTCGGTGCCGTTGTCGACCTCCACGAACAGCAGCGGCACGATCTCGTGGCCGGGCGAGGCGAACACCATGTCGGCGCGCAGCGAACCGCGGGCCGGGGACAGGAAGGTGCCGCCGACCGGCAGCACCGCCTCCGTGGACCAGGCTGTGAGCGGTCCCAGTCCCTCCGGCCGCGCGGCCGGCTCGTACGGCGCGGCGGGGGCGAACTGGTGCTTGCGGGCGACGGGCTGCGTCGGCTCGGGCGGGGTCTGCAGGAACGCGTCCAGGACGTCGGTCACCGCGCGGGCGTGCTTCGCGCCGGAGGCTGCCGCAGCCTTCGCGGTGCCGCCCATCTCGCGCTCCGGGCGGTCGAGGACCACGGCCGCCGCGTCCAGCCCGGCCGTGGTCAGCGTCCACAGCTTCTCGGTGATCCGGACGCCGTCGTCGTTGACGCGCACCGCGCTGCCCGGCGAGATGACGAGCTTCTCGGCTTCCAGGTCCTTCAGCCCGCCGCGCACGGTCGCCGCGTCCTTCGTGCCGGGGCACATCAGCCTGCGTATCTGGTCCGGCGTCGCGACCTTGACCACGCCGAGCGCGGCCAGGCACATCGTGCGCGTCCGTCCCGTCGACCCGTACCGGCGCAGCTTCGAACCGCCCACCCGACCGGCCCTCCCCTCCCGGCGCCCCCTCCCATCGGGACACCCCTCTGTCCTGCCTGATCATGCAGGACAGAGGGGTGTCGAGGCTTGCCCGGGGCCCGGAACCCCGTGGTGATCTGCGTAAACACGGGCCGGGCAAGCTTCGGGCACCGCAGGGGGATCACAGGGGAACCGATAGGGGAGACCGCAGGGGACCGGTGCGGCTTGCCCGGACCCCTTGTCGACCCCGGGCGCACCGGGCCGTGCAAATGCTGCGCCGCACCGGCCGCGAGGACGACGGCCAGGAGCACGAGCAGCTGCCCAGCGCACCGGGGGCGGTTACGGGTTACCGGTTACAGGCCGGTGAGGGCGCCGGTTCGCGCTGCTCAGGGCGCTCAGGTGCGGTCCCTTCCGGACCTGTAACCGGTAACCCGTAACCGCCCGGCGGGCCGTGCGAATGCTGCGCCCCGCCGGCACGCCGACGACGGCCAGGAGCACGAGCTGCTGCCCGGCGCGCTCCTGGCGGAGTTCACCGACTCGCACGCGCGCGTCACGCGCGCGTCTTGGGGCCCGCCGAAGCTCCGGGCCGTGGCGGTGATGATGAACTTCGCGGCGCGGCGAGAATCGGGCGATGACCGACCGCCGCCCGCTGGGCACCGGACCCGTCCGCGCCGACCTGTCCCGCATCCGAGACACCGACCTGCCGCCCGTGCCGCGCGCCCAGCTCGCCGCCGAACGCATCCCCGCCGCCCCGGCCGCCACCGATCCGGGGCCCGCACGCCGGGTCGCCGGACGCCGCACCCTCGGGACCGGCCCCGGGACCGCCGGGCTGTGACAGAGGCTGTGACACGGCGGCTGTGACGGCTCAGCGGAGCCGACCCGTACGGGCACGCGCACATACGCGCGGACCGCGCGGGCGTGAAACCGCGGCACGCCCGACACGCGGCACGCGCGGCACGCGTTGGCCGGCCTCCCGGGAGACGTCGGCGGCTTCCCGTGCTGCCGTCCCGTCTCGTGTGCACGCGTGTGCTCGTGCACGTGTGCACGCCTTTCGCGCCCGCGAGGCGTCCAACGGCGCGCCAGCACCGGCCTGTCCGGCGTCCTGGCGGCGACCTGTCCGGCACCCTGCCCGGCCTGTACGCCACGGGGCCGACGTCCTGGCGCACGAGTTCGCGCGGACACGTCGGGGCCACGACGACCGACAGGACACCACCAGCGCCGACGGGCCAGACAGGCCGATCGGCTCGAACCCGGGGTCTGGGGCCAAAACACCGCCGTACGGCCCCGATCCGGGGGGGTGCGGCGGCTGATCGGATCGATTGGCCCGCGCAGGTCAGCATCGGTCCCGCCATCGGCCGGCCATTGGTCCTGATCGGCCGTCAGCAGCCAATCAGGACCAATCAGGACCAATCAGCGGCCGATCAGCGGCCGATCGGACCTCAAAGCCTCACAGCTCACAGCCAGGGGCGCGCCCACCTGGCGAAACGGCCTGTGAGCCTCATACCTCACAGGGCCGCGCGACCGGTGTCACGCTCCGGCTGTCACGCTCGCCCAACCCGGCAAGAACGCGTGAACGCCCACGTCAGGCCGGGTGCGCGACAAGCAAGCGCCGGGGCAGCGTGACGCCGCCCGAAGACCGGGGCGCGGGCCAGACCGCCAACCAGAGGCGCTGTACGGCGCTTTGACGGCCGAACAAGCCCCGCCCCACCCAAGGGAACCCGGGGCGGGGCGGAATCGCGGGAGATCGACGCACAGCCGTGCTGGCGGGGCTACCAAGGCCAGGGCGGCCGAGCGGCGTTGGGATCGTGGCGCCGGGCGTCGGGGTGATGCCGGGCGCAGCAACGTTTCTCGTCGTCGGCCAGGGCCAGGTAGTCGTACAGCTCGCACGGCTCTTCGTGGGGGCGGAACTCGCCGGGGCAGGGGCCGCCGTTGACCGGCATGGTCGGGCCTCCCCTCGCCAAGATCCGCAGACGCCGCTGTGAGCGCCATTCTCACGGCCGGACACCGGATGGGTCGGCAGCGACACGAACGGCGCTCACAGCGGCGTACAGCCGCCTTCCCGGCGGTCGTTCAGGTGCGGGCCATGTCCACGAACCGCGAGTAGTGGAGCTGCGCGGCCACGGTCACACGGGCTGTCGGCCCGAACCTGTTCTTCTCGATGACCAGGTCGACCTCTCCGGCGCGCGGCGATTCCGGCTCGTCAGCGTCCGGCCGCTCGACCTTGAGGACGACGGATGCGTCGTTCTTGATCGCCCGGGACTCGCGCATCATGCCGTCGTCGTTGAGCTGCGACAGCGCGATGACGTGGCAGTCGAGCTGGACGGACAGGTTCTTCAGGCCCCGGGACACGGACGCCACGGCCTGCTCGCGGGTGATGTTGCGGGACTGCTCCACCTCGACCAGCTGGAGGTAGTCCACGACCAGGAGCTCCAGGCCGTCGCCGCGGGCGCAGGCCCGCGCCGCCGAAGCGATGTCCCCCAGCGACGCGCCGTCGGGCCGGTAGACCCGCAGCGGCAGCGACTGGAACAGCTCCGGACCCAGACGCCGGACGGTCTCCCAGCCCTCCGCCGTGAGGCCGCCCTGATGCGTCAGATGGTGCAGGGCGATCTTCCCCTCAGCGGCGGCGATCTTCTGCATCAGCTCGGTGCTGCTCATCTCCAGCGAGGAGAACATCACCCTGGCGCCCGTCTTGGCGGCGGCCACGGCGGCGTTGAGCGCGAACGTGGACTTGCCCACGCCGGACTGCGCGGCCACGACGGTCACGTTGCCCGGCCGCATCCCCGACGTGATCGTGTCGAGGTCGGCGAACCCGTACGTCAGCCCGAGCTTCTTGCCGTCCTGGATGTCCTCCAGGTCCGCGACCCAGTCGAGGTACAAGTCGCCGACCTCGGGCGGCGCTTCGTGCAGGCCCGGGGTGCCCGCGATGATCTCGGTGAGCTGCTGCTCGACCAGGTCGCGGACTTCGTCCTCGTCGCCCCTCTCGCTGTAGGCGTACTCGAGGATGCGCTGCGCCGAGCCGATGACCGCGCGCCGGTACGCCTTGGCCCGGACGATCTCGGCGTACTGCGAGCCGTTCGCGGCGGTGGGCACGGCCTGCGTGCACGTGTGCAGGTACGAGGCGCCGCCCACGCGGGTCAGCTCACCGCGTTGGGTCAGCTCACGGGCGACGGTGATCGGGTCCACCGGCTCGCCGGCCGTGCGCAGGCCGCAGATCGCGCGGTGGATCGTCTGGTGCGCGGGCCGGTAGTACTCCTCCGCGACGATGCCGGTGTCCAGGATCTCGGTGAAGAACCGGAACGTGGCGCTGGCCGGGGTGCCGGACAGCAGCAACGACCCGATGACGGCCTGCTCGGCGTCGAGATCCTGCGGCGGCACGCGGGTGAAGGCGGCGGACTGCCCGCCGTCGCGTTCGCGGTCGTTGCCGGGGGCGTCATGGTGCTGGGCAGGGATGCTGGTGGACACTGGAGGTCTCCTGTTCGGTCAAGCGTTCAGGGGATTCGTGGGCCGCTCCCCGGCATGGGAGCGGCCCACAGCGGTTTGTCAGGCAGGCACGGTCATCGCGCAGTCCAGGCAGCCCTTCCGGTAGCGGGCCGGATGGACCGGGCACGGCTCACGGTCACCGGCACCCTGCGCCGACCGCTGCCGGACCTGGTCATACAGGCGCAGGTCGTCGACCCAGCCCGGCAGGCACTTCGTCCACGACACCGCGCCGCGGGTGTTCTTCAGCACCTCCGCCTCCAGCAGCGCCAGGTGCGCCTCGTCCAGCCCGGGCAGCGCCGGCCAGCCCTGCGCCCGCATCGCCCGCAGCAGCCGCGGCGCGCACTTCCGCGCGGTGGCGGCACCCGCCTGCCAGCGCTTCATCTGCTGCAAGAAGCGCTCAGCCGCAGCGGTCTCCTCCTGGGTGAAGTCGCCCGCCTCCTCCTCCCGCTGTGACGGGAGCGATCCGCTGGGGTCACGGAGGAGGGTGGGGGAGGAGGAGGAATCCTCCTCCTCCGGGGGGTGTGGGGGGGGCGAAGGGAAACCGGCTTTTTCCGGGTTTCGGCTCTGACCTGCGGAAACACCCTCCGAGGGAACACCGCTTTTTGCGGTGTTCCCTCCGAACTCCGCTTTTTGCGGTTTCCGGCTCTGACCAGGCGAAACCCGCTTTTCGCGGTGTTCGCTCGACGCCTCCGGGTCCGGACTCCGCTTTTTGCGGTTTTCGTCGCTGACCTGCGACAACGCGTCAGCACCCTCCGAGACGTACTCGGGGTTGTTGGCCGGGTTGCGGTACGCGGAGTAGCACCACTGAGGACGGCTCGTGTCCGGGTTGTAGACGGACACCCGCCGCAGGTGGCCAGCGTCCGTGAGGCGCTTCGAGATCTTCGCGAAGCGCTCATCGCTCATCTTCCAGCCCAAGCTGCGCATGCCCGCCACGCAGTCCCGCCCCGACGCCATCACCCCCGGCTCCAGGAGCAGCAGGTAGACGAGCGCGCCCAGGTCCTCCGGCTGCAACCCCTGCGTCTCAGCGACCCCGCGCGTGATCACCACGTCGTCGGGCGCTTCCTGGGCCCGCTGGAACAGCGAACCGCTGAAGTCGGTCATCAGGCCACCCCGGGCCTGACCAGGGCAAGAGCCTGTCCATGTGGTGCTGTGCGGGCCGTGCATCGTACGCTCAAGGGAGCGCACCTCCTCATTGATCAGGTGAGAGTGCTTCTCCGCCGCCGGGCCGCGAACCCGGGCGGCGGACGTTCGGGCCCCGCCGTCTGGCGGGGCCTGTTGCGTTGCGAGGCCCATCCTGCCCCCGCCCGCCTGTGGACAGAGGACGGAGGACGTGCGGGCCCCGCTTCGGCGAGGCCTGCGTTTATCGAACGCCCTCGGTCTTTTTGAGGCTTGCGGCTGCTGCGCGTGCGGTGACAAATGGGCCTCGTTCTTTTCCGTCGAGGGGTACCGCGTACCAGTCGCGTGCCATTCCGGGCGATGTTGTGTACGTCTCGCCGAGAATTTCGCCGTTGTACGTCACCAAATTGGGGCCGTCACGGTCATCTCCGATGGACGCGTAATGCAGCCCTTTGCGTGACCGCAGTTGCATGGCGACTTCCTGTCGGTGCATTTCTTTGACGGCGGAGTCGAAGGCGCTTTCTGCTGCGGTCACAGATTCCTGCGATCCGTCATTTCGGTCAGCCATGGTCATGTCTCCGATGCCGGTGGTAGCAGGGGCAGGTCGTCGTACGTGAACTTCAGCCGGTCGGCGGCAGCGATGGCCCGCAGGACTTCGATAGGCCGGCCGTTCGCGTCCTTGGTGACGCGCTCCACCGTGATGACGGAGACTCGCCCACCGACGCGCAGCAACGTGGCTTCGTCAGCAGTAGGCATCCGCACGGCGACGGTTTCGCTTGCTGTGGCTCTGCGGTGCCCAGCCTCCGCGAGCTTGCGGTAGATACCGCCCTCGATCTTCTCCGCCGTGTCGATGCCGGCGGACTCCGCGATGTCGCGTGGATACCAGGCGTGCTGGAGCTGCACGAGGTCGTCCGGGCGGATGATCGCGTGGCGCAACCGGTAGATCAGGCTCTCTCCGGGTGCGAGTTCGAGCAGTGCCGCCAGATCCTCCGGGGCCTCCACGGTTTCTACGTGGATCAGCTGCATGAAGCCGTCCACGCCCGCCTCAGCGGTGGCTGTCTCCCAAGGGCCGCGTGTTCCGCCGGGAGTGAGGGCGCGGGTGTAGCGGCTCAGCGGCAGTTGCACCTGCGCGCGATGCCGCACACGAGTGCCGCCCTTCTTGGCGGTGAACACCAGGCCCTCGTCGACCAGTTCGCTGATGGCTTTGGTGACGGTCGCCTTGGACACGCCGTGCTCTGCCATCAGGTCCGCGTTCGTCGGCAGCTTGCTGCCCGGGGGGAACTCCCCGGTGTTGATGCGCCGCCGCAGGTCAGCGGCGATGCCGCCGGAACTGCTCATGATCCGACACCTCCTCTCTCTGTCGTGGCGTGGCTCACGTCTGAAGCCACCTTATCGCCTAGTCGTTATTGACAGTACGCCGTCGGGCGTGCATTCTCAATAACGCCTAGGCATTAACTGGCGATGAGGTCAGTTGAGGCCACGGGCGCTGCCCGACCTGCATAAACGCAGGTGCCCGGCCTGGTGTTAGCGCACCAGACCGGGCGGCGGGACCGGTGTTAGCGCACCGGTCCCGCTGTCGGAACCCCTGGATAAGAGGGAGATCCAACGTGTCGATCGTGGCAGAACGGATGCCGTTAGCGCAGGTGGCCCCGCGCGCTGATGAGCACAGCAAGACGAAGGAGCCGTTGCCGCAGCGTCCGCGTGGCCCGCACCCCTACCGGGTGGGTGTCGCGGGACGGTTCAGTCGGCCGGAGGACGCCGCGCTGCGCCAGGTGCTGGCGGCGTGGGCGGCCGAGTACCACGGCCTGGTCGTGGCCGTGGCGGCGCGGACGCTGAAGATGCAGGACCGGTCCCTGGCGGAGGACGTCGCCCAGGACGTGTGGCTGTCGGTGTGGCAGCACCTGCTGTCCGGCCAGAGCGTGGAGAACCCGCGCGGGTTCCTCGCGGTGATGGCGCGGCGCCGGGTGTACGCCCACTACGCGCTGGCCCGGGTGCGCCGCGAGGAGTCCACCGACTACAGCGACGCGGCGGCCGTGGCCCGGCTGGCGTCGTGGCTGGAGGCGGCGGCATGAGCGACGACGCGGCGAGGCAGCAGGCGGCGGCGGAGCTGGAGGCCGCGAGGCAGCGTGCGGCGGCGGACCTGGCGGCGGCGCAGGCGGCGGCGGCTCGGCTGGCCGAGACCCTGGCGCAGGCCGGGGGTGCCCGATGACCAGCGACGTGATGGCGCAGGTCGGGCCCCGCACGGTGGGCGCGATCTACCAGAACAGCGACGGGGCGTTCGAGGTGCTCGCCCTGGTGACGGACCCGGCGGAGGCGGTGCGGCTGCTCAAGCGCCAGTCGGCCAGGTTCGCGGTGATCGTGAAGGACGTGCTGCGCGCGGACGGCCAGCCGTTCGCGGTCGGCTCGGTGTGGACCACCTCGGACCACCTGGTGAGGGCGGGAGGTGCCCGGTGAACCCGGTGATCTTCTGGGCGCTGCGCCTGGTGGCCGTGGCCGCGATCGTGGTCGAGGTGGCCGCGCTGATCGCGGGCGAAACCCTGGTGCTGAACCTGGCGGTCGTGCTGGGTCTGGGTGCGGTTGCGGTCACCTGGGTGCTTCAGCAGGACGGTGACCGGTGAGCGCGCGCCGGGTGAAGCCCCGGGCTCCGAAGGCCGCGCCGGAGGCTCCGGTGCTCGGGCAGATGGGCCTGTTCGGCAGCTCGGAGCCGTGGGCGCCGACCCGGGATTGCCGGTGCTGGCCGCCGGTGCCGCGGGCCTGCGAGCACTGCAAGCAGTGCGACTCCTGCCAGGACTGCGGCCGGTGCGCCGGCCAGGGATGCGGGTGCGCGTGCGAGGGCTGACGGCTCTCCGTCATCACCAGCTGCCGCTCCGGCTGGTGGTGGCGGAGGGACCGGACAGCCCGGACCCGGAAAGGACCGCCCGCATGTACGGCCAGACCCGTATCGCGCTGCTGGACCGCGCGGTCGCCGCCATCGAGCGCGGCGCCCAGGTGGCCCGGCTCGCGCTGCGCCTCGCCACCAAGACCCGGCTGGGCCCCACCGACCTGTACGCCGCGCTCGCCACCGCGAAGTTCATGGCGGCGCACGAGCTGATCGACCAGGCCGCGGCGGCCTGCGACGACACCGACGACGAGACCGAGCTGATTCAGATCCGCCAGCCGCTGTGGTTCGGCGGCACGACGATCGTGGAGGACGAACTGTGACCACGCCTTACGACTGGCAGAACGACGGCGCGTTCGCGTCGGCGCCGCCGCGCCCCCAGAACCCGCCGCACGTTCCGCCGCAGGCTGCTGCTCAGCCCGGACCGCAGGCGGCGGGCCCTTCGCGGCCGACGCGGCACACCCACAAGGAGCGCACCTACAACGTCAACCTGAACGGCGGCGGCCGTGGCAACAACGGCGGCGGCAACGGCGGTGCGGGTGCGGCCGGCGGCGGTGCGGACCGGCACCAGGGCGACCGGCTGATCGCCATGGTGGAGCGGATCGAGATCCGCGGTAGCAACGACATCCTGGCCCTGGGCAAGGCGATCAACCACCTCGGGCGTGAGCTGCACCTGATCCTCGGGATGCGCGCCGAGGAGATCAACGGGGTGCTGTCCACCTACAAGGGCAAGTGGTACACCTTCGGCGCCTCCAGCCGGGTCAAGGCCCGCCTGGTCTCCGCCCACCTGAAGGTGTCCGCGGAGGCGGCGAAGGCGCTGGGTGTGGGCGCGCTGAAGATGGCGCACGCCCTGAACCGGCACTTCATCAAGCCCGAGCAGGAGGCCAAGGCGCGGCGCAACGGCAAGCCCAAGGGCCGTGAGTTCACGATCGAGGTGGACTGATGGCCGGCCGCAAGAAGACCACGCAGGCCGCCGCGGCGGCGCCGGTGAACACCTCCACGGACATCGTGCCGGTCGGCAAGGGCGGCTTCTTCGGGCACCTGGTGGGCCATGTGGTCGGCAAGGCCCTGCCCTACACCCCGCCGTGGATCGGCGCGGCGACCCTGCCGCCGCTGGCCGGTTGGGCGACGAACACGATGTGGGGCGCGGACCCGCTGTCCACCGGGCTGGCGTCGGCCGGCCTGGCGGTCGGCGGCGTGGCGCTGGCGGCGGTGACGTGGAAGACCACCCCGGCCGCGACCAAGTTCGGCAAGTTCCGCCGCACGCAGGCCACCGCCTCGGTGGCGGCCGGGATGGGCTGGCTGACCTGCGCGACGGCCGCAGGTCCCTTCGGTCACCCGCTGCTGGACATCTGGCTGATCACGGGCGGGCTGTTCGCCGCGTCATGGAACCTGCGGCAGATCCTGCGCAACGGCGCCTCCGGCGACGTCGCCGAGGAGACAGGCGGCGGCCTGGGCGCGCTCGCTGAGGCGATCGGCTGGGAGAAAGTCAAGGTCAAGGACGCCAAGGGCTCCGGCAAGGGCACCGTGAAGGCGGACGTGGAGGTCACGGCCGGCGGCACCGTTCCCGATGTGCAGGCCACCACGGCCAAGCTGGCGGCGGCGCTGCACGTCCCGCCGTCCGGCGTGGTCGTCACCCCGGACCCGGAGAACGGCGCCCGCGGCACGCTGTCGCTGCGGGTGGCGGACCTGCTCAAGGACGGCGTGCCGTTCGCCCTGCCGCGCGCACTCGGGCTGCTGCCCACCGATGAGATCCCGGTCGGCCTGTACGCCGACGGGGAGGTGTGGGCGATCAACCCGTTCGACGCGGACATCCTCCAGCACCTGCTGGTGATGGGCGTGACCGGCGCGGGCAAGTCCGAGTTCGCCCGCACCGTGCTCACCCACCTGATGTGCCGCCGCCAGATGAGCATCTTCCTGGTGGACGTGTCCAAGGGACGTCAGACGGTCGGGCACATCAAGGACGGCCTGGACTGGTTCATCACCGAGGAGGCCGAGGCCAAGCGCCTGCTGAAGGCGCTCCCGGGCGCCATCAAGGCCCGCGGCAGCGTCCTGGCGGATGAGGGCCTGGACCAGTGGTCGCCCGCCTCGTCGCTGAACGCGGTGTGCGTGTGGCTGGAGGAGGCCGCCGACCTGGCGGACTTCGAGGAACTGAACAAGATTGCCCGCGCTGCCCGGTCGGTGGGCATCTGGCTGGTGATCAGCCTCCAGCGCGCCACCTGGACGAACCTGTCCACGGACGTGCGCGCCAACCTCCAGGCCACGGCCTGCTTCGGCGTGGACGACCCGGGCGACGCCTCGTTCTGCCTCCCCGACAAGGTGACCGCCGCCGGCGCGATCCCCGCGTGGGGCTCCGACCGGCCCGGCTACGCGTTCTCCACCGGCATGGGCATCCCGGAGAAGCAGTGGACCACGGAGGTGCGCTCCGCCCTGACCGAACGCGAGGTGCTCGCCGCGCTCGTTCAGGCCGCCGCCGCCGTCCGTGACCCGCTGGACGACACCACCGCGCAGGCCCTGGGCCAGGCGTACGCGCAGCGCTCCCACCGGGGCACCAACCGCACCACTCCGGGCGTGCAGGCCGCCGCTCCGGTCGCTTCCATCGCCGCTCCGGCCGCGCTGTCCGCGATTCCGGGCCAGGCCCCCGTCCGTTCCGCCTACGTCCTGGAGGACGACACCGACATGTCCGAGATCGAGGAGGCCGCCGCCATGGAGCTCCAGGAGGCCCGCGAGGAGATCCTCGGTGCCATCCCCGGTGACCCCGAGCCCGACGCCGACTACGCCCACCTCCGCCTGGAGGACGACGTGCCCGACGTCGACCCCGACTCCGACATCGAGTTCGAGGCCCACGACCGGCCGTCGACCGAGGAGGCCCGCCACATCCTCTGCGTGGAGCTGGACGGCTTCGTGCAGCAGGGCCGCCTCGAGTTCGAGCCCGCCGACCTGATCCCCGCCACCGTGGCCGCCGGCCGCAAGCGCCCCTGGCTCCAGGGCGAGCTGAAGCGGCTCGTGGAGATGGGCGTCATCCGCCGCGACGGGCACGGCGAGTACACGATCCTCACCTCCCCGCTCCAGCCCGCCTAGCCGTCACCGATTGTGACGGCCTGACAGTCACGGCGCGGCCTGACTTCCGACAGTCAGGCCCGCCGGGGGCCTAAAGAGAAGTCACGGAACTTTGCACGTGACAGGCCCTGACAACGGCCCTGACTGTCAGAAATCCCCGCCTCTGACTTCCGCCTGACAGTAACTCACCGTGAGGAGCACGAGCCGTGTCTCACCCCCTTGAACCCCGCCCGTACACCCCGGCCGCGCCCCTCGCTCAGCCCTACGAGGTGCCCCTCGCCGCGCCGCTGAGCGGGCCCGTGGAGCTGTACGCCGAACGCACCAGCAGCGAACCGGTGGTGTACGTGCCGGACGCCTACGGCCGCATGGTGCCCGTCCTGCGCTCGCAGGCCGATGCCCTGATCGCCGCCGTGCCCGCCACTCAGCCCCGGGACCTGACCCCGCAGCCCCTCATCGACTCGCGCGCCCAGCTCGTCCTCGCGGGCGGGATCGGCACCGGGGCTGCGGCGGCCGGCGTCGGCTACGGCCTGGGCCAGGTCCTGGCCCCGCTCGCGGCCATCACCAGCAGCGGCCTGCTGTGGGCGGTCTGCCTCGCTGCCGTCATCGCCGGTACCGGGCGCCGCGCCGTGCGCGGCGGCGACACCTACGTCACCCACAACCACAACCACGCCAAGTGGTGGGGCAAGGCGGGCGCGACGACGAAGAACGGCAGGTGAGCGCGGTGGGCCGCTACCAGGGCTCGATGCCGACCGCGCTGCTGCGCGACGACGCGATCCGCCCCACGGAGTACACGCGTTGGGCTGACGCCCGGGCACGGTTCGAACGCCGGGAGAAGGACGCGCAGATCGTGGCCGGCCTGGTGGAGTCCATCCCCCGCCAGGGCCTGCGAGTCCCGATCGTCCTGGGTGTCTCGGACCGCGACGGCGCTGTGTACGTCGCGGACGGACACCACCGGGCCGTGGCGCTGATGACCCTGCGCGCCCCGCGCTTCCCGTTCCACTGGTACTGGATCAAGAGCATGGGCGTCCGGATCGAGGACCGGCCCTTCCCCTACTACCTGCTCAACACTGACTGACCCGGGCCGGGAGTTCGGAGCTCCCGGCCCGGCCGGCCACGACCGCCGCATCAGCGGTCCCGACCCACGACACGGAGGTCCCCGTGACGCATCAGGCAACCTACCCGCAGACGCAGCCCCGCTCCCTCGATGCCCCGCCCGACCTTGACCGCACGCGCGCGGCTCCGGAGGCCGCCGCCGACGTTCCGGGCACGCCGGGCGCGGCTCCGGTCGCACGGGGCGGTGCTCCGGCACCGGTGACCGGAGGGCAGACTGCCGGGATGCGAACGACGGTGACGGAGGAACACAGCCGACCGGGCGAGGCGCCCGCAGCCGAGACCGCTCCGGTCGCGGCCGGTGCCGTTCCGGCGGCACGCCCGGCCGCTCCGGTCGCACCGGAGACCGCTCCGCCCGTGCGGGGACTGGGTGGCCGGGGGCGGCTGAGCAAGGACGCCTTGGGGGGAGACGAGGGGGAGGCTGAGGCCCCGGCCGAGGAGTCCGAGTCCGAGGCGCGCTGGGTGGGCAAGGCCCTCCTCGCGGTGGCCTGTGTGGCCCTGCCCATCGTCGGCCTGATCGGGTTCGCGGTCTCCTACCGGACGCTGGAGGACTTCGCCCGGGAGAGCGGGTTCGGCTGGCTGTCGTGGGCGTTCCCGGTGGGCATCGACGTGTCCATCATCGGCCTGCTGGCCATGGACCTGGTCCTGATCCGCGCCGGGCGCCCGAAGCGGTCGCTGCTGCCGTCCGCGCACCTGATGACCGCCGTGACGATCGTGCTGAACACCGGAGCTGCCCTGCCCAGCGGCATGGGCGTGCTGCAGGGCCTGGCCGCTGAGCCGATGAAGGCCCTGATGCACGGCGTGATGCCGTTCCTGTTCGTCCTCGGGGTCGGGGCGCTGCGGCACTGGCTGCGCGTCACCACACGCGCTCAGCGGACCCGCCCGGACCGCATCCCGGCCCACCGCTGGATCCTGGCCCCCATCACCACCGGGCGCCTGTACCGGCGTATGCGGCTGGCGTCGGTCACCAGCTACGAGGAGATGGTCAAGCGGGAGCAGGACCTGCACGGCTACGTCACGATGCTGAAGCAGAAGCTCGGCGGCGACCTGTCGACGGCCACCGACATCCAGAAGCTGCCCATGACGATGGCCCCGCGCGGGTTCACCGTCGAGCAGGCGCTGGCCCTGCCGGAGGAGTGGGAGCGCCAGCAGGAGGAGCGGGAGCAGCAGGAGGCGGAGCGCGCGGCGCGGAAGGCGGAGCGCGCTCGGCTGCGGGCGGAGCAGCAGCGCGAGGAGGCGGAACGCGAGCGGCTGCGGGCGGAGCGGGAGGCGGAGGAGGCCAGCCGCGCCCGGATCGCCGCGCTCAACCGGAAGGCCGACGAGGTGGCCGCCGGTCACCTGGCGAGCGTCCGCACCCACGAGGCAGCCGGGCAGGCGGAGACCGCCCGGGTACTGGCGGAGCAGGCACGGCAGCAGGCGGAGCGCAAGGCGCAGGCGGCGGAGCAGGCCGAGGAGTCGGCGGAAGCGGCAGAGGCCCGCCGCCGGGAGGCCGAGGCGACGCGGAAGGCAGCCGAGGAACTCGCGGAAGCCAAGCGGCTGAAGGCGGAGGCGGAGCGCCTGGAGGCGGAGGCGGCGGAGCAGCGCCGCCGCAAGCTGGCGGTGGATGCCGAGGCGCAGCGGGCGACCGCTGACGCGGAGGCGGACCGGCTGCGGGCGGCCGAGGCGCGCCGCCGGATCGCGGTCCTGGAGGCCGAGGCCGCCACGGCCGACGCCTGGGCCGACCTGAGCCCGCGCCAGCTCAAGGCCCGCAAGGTGGCCCGCATGATCGTGGCTGCCGGAGGCAACGCCGACAACGTCGACGTCGTGGAGCTGAAGCAGATCGAAGCCGCGGTGGGCGTCGGCCGGACCGTTGCCGGGGACATCCGCAAGGAGGCGCAGGAGCTGCTGGCCGGCGGCTACGACCCGGCCACCGCCTACCAGCCCAAGACCTGGGCCTGACACGGCCTGAACACGGCGAGCGGGGCGGCACCCACCACCGGGTGCCGCCCCGCTCGCCGTTGGACCCCCGACCACGCCCCCGACCACGAGCACCAGGACCCCGACCACAGACCCGACCACGGCAGGTCAGCGCGGTGGACACGCCGCGGCTGCGCTACGTCCAGGCGCGGGCGGCGATCCAGTGCTGGAAGGTGTCGTCGGTGAGCGCCTCCACGAGAAGGTCCGCCGCCCGCTCGGGACTGATCTGCGCCTTGCCCGCCCCGTCCGCGATCCAGGCGCTGAGCCGGGCCACGTGCTCCGGGCTCAGCACCCACCGCCCCGCCTCCCCGGCCGGGCCGGTGCCGTCACCGTCGGCGCTCATTCCCAAATTTGGGAATGAGCCGGCGGGCTGGTCCTGGCCGTGGGCGACGACCGTGCCCGTAACCGGTGCGCCGGCCCCGCGCCCGGTGCGCTTGGCCGGGGCGGGCTTGCGGGCGGGTGGGAGCTGGCGGGGCACGAACAGCGCCTCCAGGCGCTCCGGCTCGGTTCCCTCCCGCAGGAAGTCAGCGAGGTTGGCCACCACCTCCGCGGTGACCCGGAGCCCGGCCTGCTGGCCGTGGCG
Organism: Streptomyces sp. PTL18; assembly: GCF_059510295.1. Classification (NCBI taxonomy): domain Bacteria; kingdom Bacillati; phylum Actinomycetota; class Actinomycetes; order Kitasatosporales; family Streptomycetaceae; genus Streptomyces; species Streptomyces sp. PTL18. The sequence goes on from NZ_JCAJZO010000049.1 coordinate 15,868, forward strand.
GCGCAGCTCGGCGTACCAGCGGGCAACCGCCTCGTGGCCCTGCTTGGCGGCAACGTCGACCAGGGCGCGGACGTGGGAGTCCGGGGCCGGGCGCTCCAAGGCGTCGGTGATCGCCTTGGCCAGCGGCCACTCGCCGATCTCGCGGTAGGCGGCGGACTCGCTGATGCCGTCCCACTCGTCGTCCAGGTACTGCTGGCGGGTGCGCTGCCCGTCCTCGCCGCGGTACAGGCGCCGGCGGAACGCGGCGTCCAGGGCCTTGCCCCGCATCCACTTCGCGGCCTGGTGGTGGTCGCGGGCGGCATGGATCCGGTCGAGCTGCTGCTGTTCCTTCGCGTCCAGTGGTCCCGTGCGGTCGAGATCCTGCGGCTCGGGGATCAGCTCGGGGACGAAGGCGCGCGCCCGGTCCCGGCGACCGAGTGCCTTGTCGTTGGAGGCCATGCTCACCGCCTCGCCTCGGGCAGGTGCCCGAGCCGGGTCAGCTCGGTGACGAGCGCGTCGTACGGCTTCTTCCGCTCGGGCTTGTCGCAGGGGAAGCCGACAGCCGACGCGATGCCTTCCCGCCTCGGGATCTGGGTGGACAGGACCGTCCAGCGCGGGTCGGTGCCCTTCTCGCCGCCGTTCGTCAGCAGGTCCGCGTACTTCTTCGGGCTGGCCGCCCCGGCCTGGCAGCGGTTCAGCAGCACGTACGTCGCCGGCGGCTTCCCGCTCTCGCGCAGCGCTGCGGACCGCTTGATCACCTTGGCGAGCGCCGTTCCCCGCTCGGGCTTGACCAGCCGGTCGTAGTCCGGCTGCGTGGGCGACAGCGTCAGGATCACAAGATCCACGACTTCCAGTATCGAGTCCACGACGTCCGGGTGGTTCTCCGCGTGTCCGGCATCCACCAGGTTCACCCGGGAGTGGTCCATCTCCGGGTAGACGTCCTCGGCGAACGCCGGGGTGTCCGCCTCGTGCACCTGGCACGGGAAGTCGCCAGCGTCCCGCGCCCACGCCGCCAGTTGCAGCGACTCGTCAGCGTCGTAGCAGGTCACGGGGTGGCCAGCCCGCGCCAGGGCATAGGCCAGCAGGCCCGTGTTCGTCGTACCGCCCATCGTTCTGGGCTTCAGGCTGGCAATCAGCATGCGCGCCACCCTACGGACCCCAGTAGCGGCCGTGGTGGTGTCCGCGCAGCATTTGCACGGGCCCGGCCGTCCCGACGACCCGGCCGGGCCCGAGACGGAAGCCGTCGGCCACAATCACCACCAGGAGCAAGACGAGCGGCGGCGCTGGTGGTCCCGCCGCGGCTGACCGCCGCGCACGCCCCGCCCGGCGGCAACATCTCTTGCGGCATCTCTTGCACGATCTCTTGCGGCTTCCCTTGCGACATCTCTTGCGCGAGCCTTCCGGGGCGCTGCGCGTTGCCGCTGGTCACCACGCTGTTTTGGGCGTGGTCGGGGGTCTGACATCCCCCCTGGAGCCTCCCTCAGCCGCCCACGATCAGGAAGAAAGGGGAGTGGGGCGGGGCGGGGCAGAGGTCGGCGCGCCGGGGGGATCGGGCACCCCGGAGGCTCGTTGCGCGTCGGCGGGGCCTCCGCGCTGCCCGGCCGCTGAAGCGTCCGGGCGATGGAGTGGGGCGGCGGCGAGCGGCGCTGTTGCGCCGGGTGTTGCGGCAGACGTTGCGCCAAGGGGTTGCGGTAGAGGTTGCGGTGGATGTTGCACAGCCTGATGGCGGGCGCTTCTGTCACCGCTGATCAGCGCGCTACCGGGGCGTGGTCGGGATGCTGACATCCCCCTCAGAGCACCCCACGACCGCCCCGGCCTGGAAGAAGAAGGGTGGGAGGGAAGCGGGCAGGACGCAGGGAGCGCCTCGGGGAATCGGGGCGCCGGCCGTTGTGCTCGCGCGCGTCGGCGGGGCCGCGCGCGGTCGAGGCGGGCGGTGTCCGCGCAGCATTCGCACGGGGCTGCGAAGGTGGGCGTCTCCTGCTGTCGCGTGGCCTGTCGTGTGGGTCGGGCTGTCGGCGCGACAGATGCCCTGCGACCTGCGGTGTGCCCCGCTCCTCCCCGCGGTGGGGTCGAACGCGACAGCCCAGCCGGGACGGCTGCGCGAACCTCCGACGCGGGCGCCCCGGCGGCGGGGCTGGGTGTCCGGCGGGTGTTCGGGCCGGTGCACCCGCGCGGTTGGGCCGGGGATTCCCGGCGCGCTCTCGGAATGGGGTTGGATTCCACGGGCTTTATCCGGCGGAATTCCCCGCGCCTTCCGCGCCCTTTCT
>NZ_JCAJZO010000050.1:0-16654 GCF_059510295.1 Streptomyces sp. PTL18
GCGCGGGCTGCGTATGCGGTACGGCGACAGAGACGTTCTGCGCGGGGTCGACCTCGAAATCCGGCGCGGCGAGGTGCTGGCGCTGCTCGGCCCGAACGGTGCGGGCAAGAGCACGACTATCGAGATCCTGGAAGGGTTCCGGCGTCGCTCCGAAGGCGACGTCCGCGTGCTCGGACACGACCCCCAGCATGTCGGAGAAGACTGGCGGGCACGGATCGGAATCGTCATGCAGTCATGGCGGGACCATGCACGCTGGCGCGTACGGGAGTTACTCGACCACTTCGCCCGCTATTACCCCAACGCGCGGACTACCGACGAACTGCTGACGGCCGTCGGCCTGACCGACCAGGCCGCGCAGGAGTGCCACCGACTGTCCGGCGGGCAACGGCGACGCCTCGACGTCGCCCTGGGCATCATCGGCCGGCCTGAGCTTCTCTTCCTGGACGAACCGACCACTGGGTTCGATCCCGAGTCACGATTCGCCTTCCACGAGCTCATTGAGCGCCTTCGCGCCACGGACAACACGACCATCCTGCTGACCACACACGACCTGGCGGAGGCCGAGCGCCTGTCCGACTCCATCGCCGTGCTCATCAACGGAAGCCTCATCACGTGCGGGCCGACGGACCGGCTGGTCCGCGAGGTCGGAGCCGAGGCCGAAGTGCGCTGGGTGGAAGGAGGCGCCGTCCAGCGCCAGTTCACGTCCGACCCCTCGAGGCTGGTCCGGGAGCTGCACTGCCGGATCGACGGCCCTGTCGACGGACTGGAGATCCGCCGGCCCACTCTGGAAGACACCTATTTGCGGCTGCTGCGTCAGGAGCAAGTGTCATGAACCGACGTCACATCGCGGCAGGACTGCACTGCGCCACATCGGACGCGACCGCCGCGCTCAGGCCGGGCTCCTCGTGAACCCGCTCATGTTCCTCCTTGTGGCGTCCGGGCGTGACGGCGACATCCCCGGTAGCCACGTACCCGCCGCCAACCAGGTCATCAGCGGCGGCATCGCCTCCGTCATCTTCCTGGCAGCACTGACCTGGCTGCCTCAGCAACTGGCCAATGACAGGGAAGACGGAACCCTGCTGCGGCTCCGCGGCACGCCGGGAGGGATACCCGCGTACCTGATGTCCAAGGTCGTGGCGCTCACCGGTTCGGCGCTCATCACCGTCGCGGTCCTGCTTATCAGCGGCACTCTGCTGACCAACGCCACGTTGCCCACCGACGCCAGCCGATGGATAACTCTGCTGTGGGTGCTGCTCCTCGGACTCGCCGCGCTTGCCCCGCTCGGAGCCGCCCTCGGAGCAGTTCTTCCCAGTTCACGCGAAGCGGTCGCACTGCTATCCCTTCCGGTCTTCGGGCTCATTTTCATCTCGGGTGTCTTCTACCCGATGAACCAGATGCCTCGATGGCTTCAGACATCCGGGGATGTTTTCCCCCTCCACGATTTGTAGAGCGCGTGGACCTTTCCGTCGCCAGCGGCCGGGTTGACCATGAGCGTGACGTACGGCTCGTCGCGGGTGGCGAGGAGTGCGTCATGGATGCGGCGGGCGGTGCCGGTCTTCCGCCAGGCCGGCCGGACGCCGATCTCCTTCAGGGCCACGGCCGGACGCTCGGTGTACTTCTCCGCCGGCGTCGGGCTGGTGCGCTGCCAGTAGCGGTCGCCGTGCTCGATGGTGTTGCCGTAGGCGTAGCCGACCGGGTGTCCGTCTGCGTACGCGAGGACGGCCGTGAATCCCGGCTCGGCGCTGTGGCGGTCAAGGCGCTCGCCGAACGCGGTGACCGCGTAGTTCGGCAGGTGGAGGAGCGGGGCGCGTACCTCGGCGTACACGTCGAGGAGGTCGCCGCGGGCGGTGTCGAGGGTGGTGAAGGTGCGCGTTCGATGGCGGGCGCCGTGGTCATGCGGCCATCCTCCAGGTGGCGGTGTGCTCGGTCCAGGTCTGCGCGCTGGAGCTGCCCGGTGCGGTGGCGCGCAGTGCAGCCCCGAACTCCTGCAGCATGCGCGTGACCCGGGCGTGCTGGGTGGCCGCTTCGGCGGGGACCTTCATCGCGGTGGCCGTGGCGGCGTCGGGGGCGCCTTGTGCGAGCTGGGCGTGTGCGAGCCGGGTGGTGGCGATGGCCCGGGACCGGATCATGTGGGGCCGGAGGGCGGACAGGCAGCGGTGGGCGTGGTACTCGGCGGTCGAGTAGTCGCCGAGCGCCAAGTTTGCGGAGAGGGCCAGGGAGTCCAGTTCGGCCTGGTCGTAGAAGGCGAGCATCCACACCGGCCGGTAGTCGGCGGGGTCGGCGCGCAGCATGGCGTCCTGGGCCTGTTCGAAGGCGCGGCGGGTGCTGGTGCGGTCCTGAGCGACCCCGTGGATGGCGCCCTGGCGGGCCAAGCCGAGGGAGGCGAACAGGGGGTCGCGGCGGGTGAGGTGCAGGTTGCGGGCGACGTCGTTGGCTGCGAGTGCGTCGGCGGGTCGGCCCATGTGGCGGTACATGGTTCCCGCGTGGCTCCAGATGCGGAACTTGATCGCCTGGTCGCCGGACAAGCCCACCGAGGCCCTCGCCGAGGAACGCGGGCGGCTGCACCCGCTGCCGAAGGAGCCGTTCGCGGTCGCATTCGGCACCACCCGGCGGGTGAACTGGGACGCCACCATCTCCGTCGACGGGGTGCGGTATTCGGTCCCGCACCAACTGGTCGACACCCGGGTCTGGGCCCGGTTCAACGGCGACGAGCTGATCGTCACGGCCGTCGCGGACGACGGGCCGGCCGAGGTCGCCCGGCACGACCGCTCGACTCCCGGCAGCCCGCAGATCAAGGACGAGCACTACCCGCCCCGGCAGAACAAGGACGGCGACCGGACGCCGAAGGCCAACTCGGCCGAGGAGGCTGCCTTCCTCGCACTCGGTCCCGGTGCGGCGTCCTGGCTGATCGAGGCCGGGGCCGCCGGAGCCCGCCGCATCAAGCCGAAGATGGCCGAGGCCGTCGCGCTGGCCAAGCTGCACTCCGCCGCCGACGTCGACCGGGCTTTGGGTTCCGCGGCGATCGCCGGACGGTTCGCGGAGAACGACCTGATCCGCATCCTCACCTACCAAGTCGGCCTGGAAACAGTCGAACCCACGCGACCTTCCGAGAACCACAGCCTGCAGCCGGGCACCTCCGCCTGGTCCAACTTCGGCGTCGCCGATGAGAAGGAAGAGCACTGATGGCCACCCCGATCCGCACCGTCACCGGCACCCACGGCGATCCCCTCGCCGAGGCCATCGAGCTCACCCGCAGGCTGAAACTCCCGCACATCCGGCGGGCATTGACCGACCTCATCCCGACCGCGAAGGCCCAACGGTGGGACCCCGCCGAGGTCGTCCGCGTCCTTCTGTCCGAGGAGGCCGCCGGCCGGGACGCCGCGAATCTCCGCACCCGCCGCAAGCGGGCCGGTTTCCCGGCGGGCAAGACCTTCGGCGACTGGGACGAGACCGCCTCCTCCATTCCGCGGCCGACCCAGGACTCGCTGAAGATGCTGGAGTGGGTCACCCGCAAGGAGAACCTCTGCATCTGCGGACCTCCGGGACCGGGAAGTCGCACTTCACCGAGGCCCTCGGCCAGGCCGCCATCGAGGCCGGCATGACGGTCGCCTGGTTCACCATCGAAGACCTCGGAGCCCTCGTCCGCCGCCACCGGGCTGACGACTCGCTGGCCAGAGCGATGGCCCGGCTGATCCGGACCGACCTGATCATCGTCGACGACATCGGACTGCTGCCGGTGTCACCCGACGCCGCCGAAGGCTTCTACCGCCTCGTCGATGCCGCCTATGAACGACGGGCACTGGCCGTCTCAAGCAACCTCCACCCGTCCGACTTCGACGAGATCATGCCCAAGACGCTGGCCACCGCGACCGTCGACCGGCTCCTGCACCACGCTCACGTCGTGGTCACCCAGGGTGACTCGTTCCGCCTCAACCAGGCCACCAGCGGTCAGGGGGTGATCCCTCTGCGCTGAGCCACCTACCAACAGCGGCGAGATATCTGGCCGCGGTTGGGGAAGAACTGCTGGCCGCCAGTGGGGAGAATTACTGGCCGCCTCCGGGGAGAACTGAGTGGCCGTTGACAGCCAATGGCACTCGTCCTCACGTGCTGCCAGCCCCACACCTTCAGCGCTTCCGCCAGTCTTTGTGGGGCTCGATGAGGGTGCTGCCTCCTGCCCACTTCATCCTGCACACTGGGCAAATCACGTACCAATCGTCACCTGGCGCACTTTCGTCCATGTATCCGTCCTGTCCCGTGCCAGGGCAGTCTTCGGTGATTTCTTCCTGACGCATTGCTTCCCCTCAGTGCCTGGTTGATCAGGCTGCGCCTACGGCGGCGACAGCGGTAGAGCGGATGCAGGCTAGCGCAGCCCACTGACATTAGAGGGGCACCCGAAGAATCGTTGGTAGCGATACTTCGACGTCCAGAGCAAGATGGTCTCCGCAGAGTCGTCAAGGATCGCCTTGCGTCGTGACGGTCACCCAGCTCGACAGTCGGGCACTTTGCAGGACTCCAGTTGGCGGGCGGACGGGTTGTGGGCTCGCCAGACGGCTTCCAGATCCAACGTGTCACGCGCGGTGCGCATGCGGGTGAAGGCGTTGTCTGAAAAACGCTTCAGGCGTTGGGAGCTGAAGACGAACTCGTGGCAGCACGCGGGATCAGCATCGATGCCCAGGTGTCGCCGCAACGCGAGGCACTTCGGCTGGGTCAAGTCAAGGGCCTCGGCGAGCTCGGCCGCCGAGCGGTGGTACTTGGCCTGGAGATCCACCTCTCGGATCGCGGCCGCCGGCACGGATTCATCAGCTGCATAGCGCACTGGCGGAGCCGCCTGGTTCTTGACGAAGCGCACCTTGATCAGCAGTCCCTCACCGTCCGTGGCAGTGGCCAGCTCCTCCAAGCGAGGGAAGACTTCCGAGCGCGCCGCTCCACCGCGTATGCCGGTCTGAACGCGATCGACGTCCTTACTCGATACGCGGGTCTCTGGCCCGGTGTGGGCCTCCATCGCCAACAAGGTTCGAATCCTGGCTCGCGCCTCGTGCGTTGCGCGTCGGCCCGGCTTGAGTAGGGCTGCGATCTGTGTGTATTCCTCGTCCAGGAGGAGCGCAAGGTCACGGGGTGGGTCAACCGACACCGGCAGTACGCGGTCGGGCAGGTGGTCAGCGAGCGACTCCTTGAATACGCCCCTGAGCAGGTCGTCGAAGAGTGTCACGGCGGCTCGGGCATGTACGTACAGCAGTTGCTCGGAAACCTGGTTGAACCAGTGCTGCTCGTCATCACGCATGGCGTCGATGGCTCTGAGCGTTCCTGCGTCAGGCTCGCTGAGCTTGATGTCCGGGTGTTCGGCAGCCTTGCGTACGCATGTCTCAAATCCGAGTGACCGGCCCAGGGCCGGGTCGAAGACGCTAATGCCCTTCTGGACGAGCGCGGCTTTCAGAAGCATCTCGAAGGAGTGCTGAAGGTGCAGAAGTACCTTCGTTTCTCGCCCTCGGTCGTGCGGCGAGTTGAATGCCTCGGCCGCCGCAACCATCGAAGAAACGGCCTTCTCCTTGAGGACACGGGCTTCTTGCCTCAGTCTCACTCGCAGCCCTCACGTTCCGGACGCACCAGACAATCGATGTCCAGGGTAGAGGTTTCTTGTTATTACGGGCTGGTAGATGTTACGACGAGCACCAGCCCCCTCGATCGAGACCTGGCCCCGCTTCGCTGTCACCCCACGGGGGCAGGGCCGATGCCTCGGCTCTCCGCGGTCGCCGCAGCAAGCGGACGAAGAGGGACTGTCAGCGCCGCCTGGTATCTGCTGTCATATCAGATAGGCCGCGACTACGCCGGATCGCTAGGAGAAGCGATTCATGCCCTTCACCGCATTACACCCCGATGCCGGACGACTCGACGCCACCCAGATCGATCTTGGGTGCGCGATGGACTGAACCCAGATCCACAAGTCGCGTCCCCGCACCCCGCTCACCTGCCCGGAATGCTCCTGGGGCGTCCATGCCAAGGTCTCCCGACACGGAGTGCGATTCTTCTGCCATGACCCGGGACGGCCGCCATCATGCGAGCTGTCGAACGAGTCGTGGGAACACCACATGCTCAAGTTGGAGTTGGCAGGCGCGATCCGTGCGGCCGGGTGGTATGCCGAGTTGGAGGTCCCGGCCAAGGACGGCTCATGGCGGGCGGATGTCATGGCGTCCTCGGCAGACGGCACGCAGCGCATGGCCTGGGAGGCGCAGCTGTCCCCGATAACGGTGGAGGACATCCGGGCCCGCACCGGCCGCTATCGGGCCGAGAAGATCGCGGTGTGCTGGGTCAGCCCGCATAAGAAGCCGCCGCAGTGGATGGGCGCGGTGCCGGGCGTACGGGTGAGGGCCCCAGAGGCCGAGGGTGTCTGGGTGGTGGACGACGGGGTCGCCGGATTCGACTACACCGCCGGCGGTTGGACTTTTCGAGAGGAGGAGCTGCAGAGATTCGTCCGGTGGGTATTGCACGGGCAGCTCTCGCCCTGCCGAAGTCTGCCGCGCTACCGACGGGTTACCCGTGTGGTCGACGATAGGCGCTGGGTGTACCTGCGGGACTCATGGTGGACCTCTCGGCAGTCGGCGCGCGCCCAGACCGAACATGAGGAGATGCGCCAGCGCCAGGAGAAGGCGAAGCAAGCGCGCGAAGCGCGCAAGAAGCAGCAGGAGGCGGAGGCCGAGCGACGCCGCAAAGAGTTGGAGGAAGCGGATCGGATCCGCCGCGCCGAGGAGGCCGCACTCCGGCGGAAGGAACAGGAGGAGCGCAACCGCGTCCTCATCGAACGGATGCTCCAGGAGCGGGCCGAGGAGGTAGCACTCCGCGCCCGCGAACAGGCCGAGAAGGAGGAGAAGGAGCGGCAGGCCCTGGAAACAGCGAGGTCATGGTGGGGCCGGCTGTCTCGACAGCAGGCTGAGGAGTTGTTCGCAGCCGTCGCCGAACTGGCCTGGCGGGAGGAACAGTTGCGAGTGGAGATCCCAGAGAACCCGAGTATGGCGGCGCACTTCGCCTACGGCGTGCCGGTGTACTCCCGTGGGCGCTACCACGCGCTGTACGGCATCGTGCGCCCGTGTCCCAACCTCGTGCCGCTCTCACCGCAGCTGTCCTACCACCGAGCTTTCGTCCGCAACGCCCAGGAGGTGCAGGAGTTCGGTGAGACGCTCGCCGGCCGCATCACGCACCTCGGCCTGCCGGATCATGAGCAGCTGACCATGTACTGAGATCGAGGTCCACGTCGCCTCACCTGGCAACCCGAACCAGCCATGGCCGACTCACGCCCCCTCGCGGTGCCCTGGCATGCTCAAACTGGCCAGGCGGGGTCTGCTCCGGCTCACGTCAGCGTCACGCGTGCTGGACGATGGCGTCTCGTAGGCGGGTGAGCCACCGATGCAAGGAGATGCCGTCCGGCGGTTCGAGGTCCAGGCCGAGGATGCCGGTCGCTTCCTCCAGGTCGTCGTCGGACGGCGTCAGCACCAGCAGCTCGTCGATCTCGGCGGCGGCTTGCAGGGTGTATTCGCGTGGTTCGCCGGACAGGTAGTCATCCACCGCTTCCTCGCGTGACTGGTACTCCAGGTCGAAATCCTGGTGAAAGTACGCTCCCAGTAGGTGCGCGAGGGCGGGGAAACGCTCACGCCATTCCCAGGAGGTCTGCGGCCGGACAGCGGGATCGGGGGCCAGCGGTGCAGCGAGGAAGCCCTTCAAGTGATGCCGGATGACCCGCAGGCAGTCCTCGACGCTCGCGCCTTGGGGCGGTTCGATGTGCGGCAGGAGGTCGACGTCGTCAGCGATCTCGTCGCTGAAGAGACCGACTTCGAGCAGGTCATCGATCTCGCGCACCGCAGATACCACACGGTCGGGAGTGCGTGCTGCTGTGCGGATGTACGAGGCCAGAGCGCGGCCCGGGGACTCCACCGTGTCGTCGAATACCTCGCCGGTCCATTCGTAGGCGGTGAGGAGGCGGCTCAGCTCCGGGAAGCGGTCGCCTGAGGGCGTGGTCATGTGTACCTAGCTGGTTCTAGTCGGAGGGGTAGGACGTGAGGACTCGGTAGCCCATAGGCGCAGTCGGGTCGCGCTTCAGGATTACCGTGGCTCCCTTGACCCAGTCTGGCGGGAGGCCGTTGCGGAAGTTGTGCCGGCTCAGACTCAGGCCGGTGTGTTCGCCCAGGTCGGCCACTTTGAAGGACTCCTTGAGCGACTGCCTCGGACTGTTCAGCCATTCGTCGATCTGCTTCTGGCGTTTCAGCACCACGGCCTCGGTGAATCTCTGCGCAGACTCCTCGTTGATGTATCGGGAAACCGTCTTGCGCTTGGGCTCAGCGCGTAGCCGGGCTCGCAGGTCGCGGGTGTCCACGCGAACGTGCTTTTCCAGTGTGTGGGAGTGCGACTTGGGGGTCCCCTTGCCTTCGTCCCCGGCCAGGTCCGCTCCATACTTCGGCTTGACCGCCCCCCTTCGCTTGCTGCGCGGCCAGGCATTGCGTTCCCCGTCGCCCTTGATCAGCAGGCCGAGGTCGTCCAGGGAGGTGCCCACGCCACCGGGCATGGCCAGCTCGGGGCCGACAGACGGTACACGGACGCCGCCCAGCAGCTCGGTCCAGCCGCCTGCACTGCCTGCGGCGCGAACGGCTGATCCCGCCCCTCCGAAGGCGCCGCCCAGGAGCGCGCCGTATACCCCGGCCTGGTGGGCTTCGTCGAGGTTGATGCCGCCCTTCTGCTCGCCCAGGGCGATGGCTGTGGGCTGGGCGACGGCCAGGTCCACCGTGACGGACTCCACGCCACCGAACGCGGCGGTGACCAGGGTGGTGCCGGCGATGGCGGCGATCTCCTCGGTCACCGCCACCCCCAGCGAGGCCGCGAGCTCGGTGACAGTGACCGCCGCGGCAGCTGCTGCGCCCTCGGAGAGGCCGGCGGTGAACACGGCCAGGGCGGTGCCCGCGACGAGCGTCGCGCCGACGATCTCCAGCTCGTGTTCGAGGTGCTTCTTCGCGCCGTGCGCCGCGTCCGCGTACGCGTCCAGTGCCTTGGCCATGTCCCGGGCTGCGTCCGGCAGGTCCTTCAGCCAGCCCCGGCCGTGGTCGTAGTAGCGGCGCCAGAACGTGTCGAAGGCGTCGATCGACTCGCCCTTGTTGTCCTCGATCAACGCGCCGGCGGCCTTGTTCGCCACGGCCTGGATGTCCTCGACGTCTTCGGCGAAGGCCCGCCAAGCCCGGGCGGCCTCCCGCAGTCCGTCCTCGTCGGCGTCCGGCCACCACATGCCCGTCAGGTCCTGGACGACCTTGCGGGCCTTGTCCGCGACACTCACTTGCCGTCACCCGTGCCGTTGTGCCCGAACATGCCGCGGACGAGCTCTTCGTTGTCGATGTGCTTGTCGGCCATGTCGGCCAGGCCCGCGTGGATGCTGGCCAGGCCCTCGACGAGGATCTGCGCGGCGTGCTCGATCTGCTTGACGTGCGGGCCGTACGCGGCGTGGAACTTCGCGCCCTGCTCGTCGCCGCCCCACGGGGCGCCCGCGGCGGCCAGGCCGTGCTTCAGCTTGGTCAGTGCGTGTGCGAGGGCAACGCTTTCGCGGTGGAAGGCGGGCGCCACCGTCTTGATGTCGTCGACCTTGATGTCGAGTATCTCGTCCTTGCCGCCCATGACTTCGCAGTTCCCCCTCGGTCGACCGCACGGGCATTCGACCCTAGCTGCCGGTCGACGGTTCACGACTGTGAGTTACGCAAAGCCGAGGCAAAGATCCGTTCGGTGGCCGTGAGTTCTCTCACTGGCCATTCTTCGACTCCACGCTGTCGCAGATAGCGATCAGTTCATGTGCCACGGATGGGCCTTTCCCTGCGGCTGCACGGAGCGTCGGCCGCAGGCGAGGCCCACGCCGATGACGGAGCCCGTACGCGAGCGCCGTGGCGACCGAAGGGGTCACGCCCGGCGACTCGTCCGTCTGCACGGTCGACCTCCACGGTGCCAGCGCCCGGATGCCACACAGGTGCGGGCGCGGAAGACCAGTCGGGCGGTCCCGGACGTAGAGCCTGGAGCGCCTCCACTCCCATCCCGTGGTTCACGCCGTTGCAGACGCAGTCGCACGGCGTTTCAGGTGTGGCCAAGGCGCAGCTCGGCGAGCCGCAGGCAGCTGCATCGCCGTCGCCTGGGTGCTGTCGGCACAGGGGGGACCAGCACGGAGTGTGCAGGTACCAGTCGAGGAAGCCGACCGCACCAGTCAGCTCGCGATCGAGGACCGCCAGCATGACGGGAATGACGTCTTCCAGCATGGTGACGGTGCTCCAGTAGGACACCGGCGGCGCGTTGTCGACGACCCACTTTCGGTAGCCCGAGGCGAAGGTACGGGCCGTCGCGTGGTGACTTATGGCGCAGAGATCCCTACTCAGTCCCAAGGGGCGGAAGTCGCCGATCGCCAATGAGTCGTCGGAGAGATGAGCCCACCGACTGCCGGTAGGGCGGCACTCGAAACTGCCGCCGCGTATCTCCTCCCACTCACCAATCATGCCGATGAGGACGGTCTCCGTCTTGCGGCCGTCCGCGAGCCGTTTCTGGTCTGCAGGTGCCCTGGCCAGGGTGCGGTTGATTGCGTCTTCGGCTGCATGGGCGTTCTGCGAGCTCGAACTTGCCTTTCGGCGCGGCGAAGCCAAGCGGCACCTCTCACGACGGCATAGACGATGGTGGGCAACCGAGGCCATTGTTTCCCTGCCCACCGCTGGGAAACCAAGAGCTGACGCGAAGGCTCGGATCGTTTCCCGCAGTGCCCGGGGAGTAAGGGCCAAATTAGGGTTGCGGGATATGCGGCCCCTCGTCCTCTTTGACCTCGACAACACCCTCGTGGACCGACGGGGGACGCTCGCCGACTGGGCTGCCGAGTTCGCTCCCCGGCACGGTCTGGACGAGGGTAGGCAGGCGCATGTCCTAGCCATGGTGGCTGAGCGGGCCCATCCGCCCACTCTTGACGCGATCCGAACTCTGTACCGGCTGCCTATGTCGACGGCAGAGTTGTGACGTGCTTACTGTGCCGAAAATCGCGGCCATGGTGTCGTGCCTGGGCGCAAGAGGACTTTCGGATGCGTGCTGGGGCACAGCCTGTTACCCGGGTAACAGCTGCCTACACCAACGACCTTCGCACCGCTTCTACCAGCGAAGCCGCACGAGTATCGTCGGCACCCCCGATGATGTTGTTCATCACGTAGCCGAAGGCAACGCCGTGCTCGCGATCGGCGAAGCCGAGCGAGCCGCCTCGTCCGGTGTGGCCGAAAGAGAGTGGCCCGGTCATTGGGTTGGTTTCGGTGGGCAGCATGTATCCGGAGCTGAATCGGCTCGGGATCAGCATCACCTGGTCCTTCCCGCCGGCCTGCTCCTTCGTCGCCGACTCCAGGGTTTCCGGAGCAAGCAGGCGCACACTGTCCACCTCGCCGATCAGCGCGGCGTACATGCGCGCCAGTGCGCGTGCGGTGGCGATGCCGTTGGAGGCCGGGAGTTCAGCAGCCTGTACCTCAGGCGAGTCGAAGTCGATCTCCGCTGGGTCGGTGACCGCGTAAGCCCTGTTGCTGAATGAGTTCGGGTCGCGCCAGGCGGCGACCAGTTCGCGGAGTTCTTCGGGGACCGACGCGGTGGGTACGGTGGTGAGGTCGACAGCCGGTCGCTGGTACACCATCCGGCTAACCCGGTCGCGTTGATCCGCCGGCAGTCCGATGAAGAAGTCGAGCCCAAGTGGGGCGGCAATCTCGTCGGCGAAGAAGCCGCCCGGTGTCTGGCCGGACACCCTGCGGATCACCTCGCCGACGAGCCAGCCCCAGGTCCGACCGTGATATCCGTGCGCCGTGCCCGGTGTCCACAGAGGGCGCTGGTCGGCCAGTGCGGCCGCCATCGGATGCCAGGCCAACGCTTCATTCAGCGGTACCGGTTGGTCGAGTGCGATCAAGCCGGCCTGGTGGGATAGGAGCCAGCGCACCGGGATGTCCGCCTTGCCGTTCGCGGCGAACTCCGGCCAGTACTTTGCCACCGGCGCGTCCAGGTCCAGTGCACCGCGCTCGGCCAGCATGTGTGCCGCGGTCGCGGTCGCCCCCTTGGTAGCCGAGTAGACGAGTTGCAGCGTGTCCCGTGTCCACGGACGACCGCTTTCGGGATCAGCGATGCCACCCCATAGGTCCACCACCGGTCGGCCGTACTGGTACACGCACACTGCCGCGCCAATGTCCCCGTGCTCACGGAAGTTCGCTGCGAACGCCTCACGCACCGCTTCGAACCCAGCCGCGACCTCACCGTCGATCGTCGTCATGCCGTCCATCCTGGCATTGTGACCGCTTGCTCCGAGGCGGCGGGCTCACCGTCGGAATCGCAGCTGGTGGCTGTCAGGCTGCGACGGGCAGCGCCTGCAGGCGCTCGCGGAATGCACGGACAGCGGGAACGGATTTGCGCGGTTCGAGCCGCGCCGAGAACTCCTTCAGGCGGTCCACCGCCCGTACGGAGCTGACTCTGCTCTCCAGGAGCTCAGTGCCGTAGTTCGCGGCGTCCAGTGCCCCGTCCAGGTCGCCGCCGGCGAGCCGGGCCTCGGCCAGGCGGCTGGAGCGTACGGCCTTGTCCCGAGGAGCCGCGCTCTTCACGGAGGTCTCCAGGGAACCTGTCGCGCGCTCCACTTGCCCGGACCGCAGCAGGACCTTGCCCTCGGTCGACTTCAGCTGGGCCTCGCCGAACCAGTTGAGCCAGTCCGGGTTTTCTTCCACCGTCTGGCGCTCCCAGAGGGACACGGCACGGTTGAGCGCTGTTCCGGCTTTCCGGTGGTCACCGTCGCGGGACAGAGCCTCAGCCTTGTGCAGGTAGAGGAAGGACTGGGTGTACGGCGACAGCGTTCGAGGGGCGTTGTCGATGGCCGTCGAGATGAGGGCGACGCGCTCGGCGGTCCGTCCGGCTTCGGAGACATGAACGCCCATCTCCGCAAGGATGAAGGCGCCGAACCCGTCGTCTCCAGCGGTACGAGCACTTCGCAGGGCCCCGACGTAGTAGCGCTGGCCGGCGGACCGCAGCCCTGCGTCGTAGGCCATCCAGCCAGTCAGGTGCGACACCCGGGCTGCCAGTCCGTAGAGGCGGATTCGGACGCTCTCGGTGTACCTGCCGGTGCTGAGGAGGCGAGTGACGAGGGCGAGATCACCGCGTGCCTGCTCCAACAGCGTGGCGCCGCCGAGTTGGTCGTCGAGGGTGCGCAGCGTGCTGATGCGCTGCTCGATCGTCGAGACCATCGTGTCCGTGACTTGGTCCCCGTCCAGGGCCGAGGCGAAGGCGGACGGCGCATCCACCCAGCTCGCCGCGAGGCCGGTCAGAGCGGCGCCGGTGATGGTGAGAAAGCCCCGGCGATCCATGCGGCCACTCCCGACGAGTTCGGACAACGCCTCAACGGTACCGGCCTCGGTCCACGGGGCGGTCAGACCCGTGACCTCCCAGACCGGAAGCCATCGGGGCCAACCTTCCTTCCGCGCCTGCTCGTACGGGACGCGCAGCAGGTCGGCGAGTACGCGCTGGGCGTCCGCGTCCGGCTCCTGCCCCTGCTCCCACTTCCATACGGTGGTCCGGTTGGTCGCGAGCGCGATTCCGAGCAACCGCCCGTGCGCCTGCATGAGCCGGGCGAACTCGGCCTTCCCCCATCCGCGCGTCTGGCGGAGGAAGCTCAGCGGGTGGACCGCCAACGGCTCACCAGACATGTCATCACTCCCGTCATCCCTCACGGCGTAGTGGGGAGGCTACTTCGCGTGGCCGCGTACGGGGAGGGCGTCCCCAGGAGGAACCCCCTAGAAACGTTCCGCCTTGCTGGCTGGGGCCGTTGACTGAGTATCAGCCGTCCACGGAGCCCGCGCAGGGCGTCCGCTCCCGGAACGGTTTCTCAGATCGGCGGCTCCGCCCCTGCCCCCCGTCGGGGACGGAGCCGCTCTCTAACCCCTCGGAGGCGTCAGCCATGCCCACGCTCGTCCATCGATTCGTCCTAGCGGGTAGGCAAGAGGATGTGCCCTTCGCCCGGCGCCAGGTCATCGATCAGGTGCGTACCTGGGGCGTGCCGGTGGACGACGAGACCGCTGATGCCATCCGCCTGGTCGCTTCCGAGCTCATCACCAACGCGGTGGTCCACGGCGAGGGGCCCGTCACGGTCACGCTGTACCACCGAGCTGGGTCCCTGGTGATCGACGTCCTTGACTGCAACTCAGCGGCCCCACAGATGAGTTGTCCTCAGGACGACGACGAGAGCGGAAGGGGGCTGGCGCTGGTCGATCTTCTCGCTTCACGTTGTGCCTGGGCACCATCCGAATACGGGAAGCACGTATGGGCGGAGATCGCGTTGCCCATGACGGCACCCGCCATCCGAGCCGCCGTTCTGCGTAGATTCTTCGCGCGTCGGCCGAAGCACGGGGTCGTCGTGGAGCCCGAGACGCTCACCCTGGTGGTCGCGTGATGGGACGGCATGCGCTTCGACCGACTCCGCTGCCCGATCCCGATGTGGTCTTCCGTCCCGCCCGCCGTGACCTCGACCCCATCACCCGGGAGCCCACCGAGTACGCCCTCTGGGACCGCCACAACTGGCAGGACCGAGGCGAGTGCTGGCTGTGGTGCGGACGGGACGACGTCGAGGTCACCTGGATCGGGCCCGTCCAGTCGAGTGGCATGCACGCGGCCTTCTACGTCTGCCGCGCGTGTCTGTACGAACTGGATCAGCGCGTTCTGGAGACCAACATGCGCTAGGACGCCGGCGTCCTGGCGATCAATCACGGAACTGCCCGGTCGTCGGTTTAGGACCGCGGTTCTTCACGACCCCCAATGACCGCCGCCCCACAGCTACCCCCTTCTCCCCATGGCCGTGGGGCGGCCACTGATCTCCCGTCGGAGCCCTGGCGGGAGAACCGAAGAGGAAGGAGCACGAGGTGGCAGAACCCATGGCACCGCCTCCGGCCCGGAGCGGCCTCCTGGTGGCGGTGGAAGAGCTGACCGCCGTCCACGACCGGTACGACAGCCTCCGGTCGGACAACCAGGGAAGTTCCGGCGACGCGCCGTGGCCGGGTGGCGACGGCAACCTGCACGACAGCGAGTAGGCACCAAGCGGTGGGGGCCGGCACGGTCGGCCATGCCGGTCCCCACCGCGTCCGGATCACGTGGTCGAACCCATGGAGGACGCAACGATGGAACATCGATTGATCAACGCCGTCGAGACAGCGCTTGGATGGAGCGGGGCCGAGGAACTGGGCAAGGGCTTCGTACGCGGGAGCATGGACGACCCCGCACTCGTCTCCCGCATCATGACTCCGAACCGCCTGATCGACATCGCGATGCGCAGGAGCCTGAACCGCCCGCAGTTCCGGTGCTTCCAGAAGGGCGAGGAAGTCCATCCGGCCATCTACTACACCGACAGCGTCAGCCCCCGGGGCCAGAGCATCTCCATGGTCAACATGCGCAGCCTGGGCAGGCTTCTGGGGGAGGGCGCGACGGTGATCATGGACCAGGCCAACGTCTTCGATCCGACGATGGAGGTCGCGTGTCGGGCACTCCAGTGGTGGTCCCGCGAGCGAGTCCAGGTCAACGCGTACCTGACCACGAACGACGCCTCCGGATTCCCCCTGCACTGGGACGACCACGATGTCATCATCGTCCAGCTCGCCGGTGAGAAGGAGTGGGAGGTCCGCGCGACCTCCCGCGCGGTCCCGATGTACCGGGACGCCGACCCAAACAGCACACCCAGCGACGAGATCATCTGGTCCGGTTTGATGCGGACCGGTGACGTCATGCACATCCCCCGGGGCCACTGGCACCAGGCGACACGGACCGGCAGCGGCTCCGGCAAGAGCCTGCACGTCACCTTCGGCATCACCAAGCGCACGGGGGCAAGCTGGCTCGCATGGCTGGCCGACTGGTGCCGCGAGTATGAGGTCTTCCGCCACGACCTCGACCGCTGGCAGGAAACTGGCGACGAGGCCCTGGGCGCGGCTGCTGCCCAGCTCGCCGGTGAACGCTCCCCGGCCGACTTCCTGGCCGCGTACGAGCAGGAGACGACGCTGCCTCGGCACGTGCCCTATCTCGACATACTCGGGCCGCTCGACGTCGTGGTATGCACCACCCACTTCCCTCCCCGCATCCAGGAGAACGGGGACACCGTCGACGTCGTGGCCTCCGGGAAGAAGCTCACACTCGCGGCCAAGGCCCTGCCCGCACTGCGCCTGCTGCTCAGCGGCAGGCCCGTCGAACTGCGGCGTGCCGAGGCCGTCGCCGGAGCCGAGGCGACCGAGGTTGCCGAGATCCTGGTGAAGGAGGAGCTGTGCGCGGTGCTGACCCCCGAGTTGTCCTCGGGCTACACCGATCTCGTCACGAACGCCGTCTCCTGACTGGGGCGTTGGACCTCGGCGTCACCGCACTCGACACCAGCACCAACTATCTCGGCTTCCGCTCGCATCGGATCCTGGCTCGGACAGCCGGCGATCTGCTGCCAAAGTTCACCGTCTCCACCAAGGTCGGCTATTTCCCGGGGCCGGACGGGGCGGAGCACTCCCTGGATCCTGCACGGCTGCACGCTGCCGTGGAACAAGCGGCCCAGGACCTCGGTCGGGAGCCGGACCTGGTGTTCCTACACAACCCGGAACATTCGCTCCGCAAAGCTGCCCCTCATAACCAGAAG
>NZ_JCAJZO010000051.1:0-15463 GCF_059510295.1 Streptomyces sp. PTL18
ACGGACTACCGGCGTAGGACACTAGCGCCCCCGCTCCGCCGCCGTCACCCACCGGTACACCAACTCGGGGCGCCCCACCTGCCCGTACAACGGGTTCCGCCCCGCCCGCCCCGCCTCCACCAGGTGCTCCAGATACCGCCGGGCCGTGATCCGCGAGATCCCCACCGCCTCGGCGACCCCGGCGGCGGTCAGCCCCTCGGGGGCCTCGCGCAGCGCCCCCGTCACTCGCTCCAGCGTCGGCGCGCTGAGCCCCTTCGGCAGCGCCGCCGGGCTCGGGGCCCGCAGGGTGGCCAGGGCGCGGTCCACCTCGTCCTGCCCGCTCGCCTCGCCCACGGCCTCGCGGAACTCCGCGTACCGCACCAGCCGGTCCCGCAGCGTCGCGAACGTGAACGGTTTGAGCACGTACTGGACGACCCCCAGGGAGACGCCCTCCCGCACCACCGCCAGATCCCGCGCCGAGGTCACCGCGATGACGTCCGCGTGGTACCCCGCCGCCCGCAGGGAGCGCGCCAGCTGCAGGCCGTGCACGTCGGGCAGGTGCAGGTCCAGCAGCAGGAGGTCCACCCGCGTGCGCTCCAGGGCACGGCGCGCCTCCGCGCCCGTGGCCGCCTTGCCGACCGCCGTGAAGCCCGGGACCCGGCCCACGTACATCACGTGTGCGTCGGCGGCGACCGGATCGTCCTCCACGACCAGCACGCGGATGGGCTCGCTCATACGTCACCTCCGGACACGGGCCCGGTGCCGGGCCCCGTCGTCGGATTCCCGCCGCGCGCGCGGCGCCTGGCACGCACGTCTGCCGCGTTGTCGTCGGCCGCCGGCTCCCCCACGCTCGAACCCGCTCGCGCGGGGGGACCCCCATCGCGTCGACTCCCTTCTTCGCCCTGCAGCCGCACGCACCAGGCGCGGCGCGGCCCGCCCTCCGGGCGGACGACGGGAATCCGACGACAGGGCCCAGCGCGTCTCATGCGTCACCTCCGGGAACGGCGGCCCCGGCACCCGGTGACGTCCGCGGAGCCGCAGTGGCCGCCCCCACGGTAGGCAACGGCACCCGCGCCTCGAACTCCGCCCCGCCTCCGGCCGCCTCCGACACCGCGAGGGTGCCGTCGTGGCGGCGTACCGTCTGGCGGACCAGGGCGAGCCCCAGGCCGCGGCCGCCCGGGGCGGTGGCCGGCTTGGTCGACCAGCCGCGTTCGAACACCGCCTCCGCATGCGCGGGGTCCACCCCGTCCCCGGTGTCCGACACCCGCAGCACCAGGTCCGGGCCCTCCGTGTACGCGGTCACCGTCACCCGGCCGCCCACCGAGCCCTGGGCCGCGTCCACCGCGTTGTCGATCAGGTTGCCGAGGATCGTCACCAGGTCCCGGGACGGCACGGAGGGCGGCAGCAGACCGTCGTCGATGCGGCTGTCCTCCGACACGACCAGTTCCACACCCCGCTCGTTCGCCTGCGCCGCCTTGCCGAGGAGCAGCGCCGCGAGCACCGGCTCGTTGACCGCGGCGACCACCTGGTCCGTGAGGGCCTGCGCCAGTTCCAGCTCGGCCGTGGCGAAGTCGACCGCCTCCCCGGCGCGGCCCAGCTCGATCAGCGAGACCACCGTGTGCAGCCGGTTCGCCGCCTCGTGCGCCTGCGAGCGCAGCGCCTGTGTGAAGCCGCGCTCCGAGTTCAGCTCACCCGTCAGCGCCTGCAACTCGGTCACGTCACGCAGGGTCACGACGGTACCCCGTCGTTCGCCGCCGGAGACCGGGGAGGTGTTGACCACCAGCACCCGGGCGGCCGTCAGGTGCACCTCGTCCACCCGGGGCTCGGAGGACAGCAGCGCGCCCGTCAAGGGGGCCGGCAGTCCGAGGTCCGCGACCGAGCGGCCCACCACCTCGCCTCTCACCCCGAGCAGCTCCCGCCCGCCGTCGTTGATCAGCGCCACCCGGAACCGGCCGTCCAGCATGAGCAGGCCCTCGCGCACGGCGTGCAGCGCGGCCTGGTGGTAGTCGTGCATCCGGCTCAACTCGGTGGCGTTCATGCCGTGCGTGGAGCGGCGCAGCCGGGCGTTGATCACATAGGTGCCGATGCCGCCCAGCACCAGCGCGGCGACCGCGACCCCGGCCATGGCGGTCACCTGGTCCTGGACCCGGGCCGAGACCGTCTCGACCTTGATGCCCGCGCTGACCAGGCCGACGATCCGGCCACCGTCCCGGATGGGCGTGACCGCGCGCTCGGACGGGCCCAGCGTGCCGGTGTACCTCTCGGTGAAGGTCTCGCCCTTCAGCGCGCGGTCGATGTGGCCGCGGAAGTGCTCGCCGATGCGCCGGGGATTGGGGTGGGTCCAGCGGATGCCCTGCGGGTTCATGATCGTGACGAAGTCCACGCCCGTGTGCCGCTGCACTTGGAGCGCGTAGGGCTGGAGCGACTTCGTCGGGTCGGCGGTGCGGATCGCCGCCCGGACCGACGGGGAGTCGGCGACCGAGCGGGCCACCGCCGTCGCCTGCCGGTCGGCCGACTGGCGGGCCTGGCTGTGGTCGCTGACGTACGTGAACAGCGCGTACCCGGCGACGAGCACCGCGATCAGCACGGCCTGCATGGCGAAGAGCTGGCCTGCGAGGCTGCGGGGTCTCGGTATGAGGGGCACGCGCATGGGTTCAGTCTGCCCCGCCGTTCCGGCTCGTCGTATAAGCGTGAACTAAATGAACGGAAGGGTGACCGCCCTCACAGGGCGGGAGATAGTCACCGCAATGCCCGGGAGCGTTCCCCCCTCCCGGACCCCGGGAGCACGGCTCCCGGACCTGGGAGTACCGCTCCCGCCATCCCCCGGACGTGAGCCGCACGCCGGATGAAACCGACGACGTCGTCGAGGAGGGCAGCCCGTGGCCAGCACAGCCCGAACGGCACCTGCCGCGCCCGCAGCCAAGCGGGACCGCACCCACTATCTGTACATCGCCGTGATCGTCGCGGTGGCGCTCGGCATCGCCGTGGGCCTGGCCGCCCCCGATGCCGCGGTCCAGCTCAAGCCCCTCGGCACGGGCTTCGTGAACCTGATCAAGATGATGATCTCACCGATCATCTTCTGCACGATCGTGCTGGGCATCGGTTCGGTACGGAAGGCCGCCAAGGTGGGGGCCGTCGGCGGCATAGCCCTCGGCTACTTCCTGGTGATGTCCCTGGTGGCGCTCACCATCGGCCTGGTGGTGGGCAACGTCCTGCACCCGGGCGAGGGCCTGCACCTGACGAATGCGATCAAGCAGTCGGGCCACGCCCAGGTGTCGTCCGACGCGCTGCCTCCGGTCGACTTCGCGCTCTCGATCATCCCGAAGACCTTCGTCTCCGCCTTCACCGAGGGCCAGGTCCTGCAGACCCTGCTGATCGCGCTCCTCACCGGGTTCGCACTGCAGGCGATGGGTTCCGTCGGCGCGCCGGTGCTGCGCGGCATCGAGCACGTCCAGCGGCTCGTCTTCCGCATCCTCGCCATGGTGATGTGGGCCGCGCCGATCGGCGCCTTCGGTGCCATCGCCGCCGTCGTCGGCTCCGCCGGCCTGGACGCGCTCAAGAGCCTCGCCGTGCTGATGCTCGGCTTCTACGTGACCTGTGTCCTGTTCGTCTTCGTCGTCCTCGGCGCGGTGCTGCGGATCGTCTCGGGCCTGAACATCTTCTCGCTGCTGAAGTACCTCGGCCGTGAGTTCCTGCTGATCCTGTCCACCTCGTCCTCCGAGTCCGCGCTGCCGCGGCTCATCGCGAAGATGGAGCACCTGGGCGTCAGCAAGCCGGTGGTCGGCATCACCGTCCCGACCGGCTACTCCTTCAACCTCGACGGCACCATGATCTACATGACCATGGCGTCGCTCTACATCGCCGACGCGCTGGGCACCCCGATGTCCGTCGGCGAGCAGATCCCGCTGCTGCTGTTCCTCCTCGTCGCCTCCAAGGGCGCGGCGGGCGTCAGCGGCGCCGGTCTCGCCACGCTGGCCGGTGGGCTGCAGTCCCACAAGCCGGCGCTGGTCGACGGCGTCGGCCTGATCGTCGGCATCGACCGCTTCATGAGCGAGGCCCGTGCCCTGACGAACTTCGCGGGCAACGCCGTGGCCACCGTCCTGATCGGCACCTGGACCAAGGAGATCGACAGGGAGCGGGTCCGGCAGGTGCTCGGCGGCGAGCTGCCCTTCGACGAGACCACGCTGCTGGACGAGGGTCGCTCGGCCGTCCCGGCGGACGAGGCCGGCGAGGCACCGCTGCCCGAGCAGGGCGGCGAGAAGGTGCCGGCCAAGGCCTGACGTCCGCCCACTCCCCGCTCCCGGACGGCTGGGAAGCTCCCCCGTGGCTCAGCCGTCCGGGCTCCACACCGCAGACACCGGGCGGTCAGGCCTCCCCCCGTGGGCCTGGCCGCTCGGTCCTTTCCGTTTCCCGGCGCTGCCCCTCGCCCGCTGTCGCCGCCAGCTCACCGGCCCGTCCGGCGGGCACTCCCGCCGCCGTCAGCAGGGTGACCACCGCCGAGCGACCCGCCTCCGGCGCTGCCAGCAGGCCGTCGTTGACCGCCTCCATCAGCGCGAACAGCATCTGCTCGTGCACATACGCCAGCGCCTGCGGCGGCAGCGGCGAGACGAACACGCCCTCCTCCAGACCACGCGCCAGGAGCTCCTCACACGCCTTGCGGACCGGTGCCAGCCGGTCGCGGATGCCCTGCACGGTGACGCTGCGCTGGGCCAGCGCGACCAGGATGCGGTAGCGGTCGGCGACCTCCCACACCGCGAGCGCCGAGCGGGCCAGTGCCTCCGCCGGGTCCGCGACGCCCTCGTGGCCCGCCGCGTGCGCCGCCGCCACCGCCTCCACCGCGCCGTCGACGAGGGTGCTGATCAGCGCCTCACGGTTCGGGAAGTGCCCGTACACCGTGCGCCGTACGACGCCCGCGGCGCGGGCGATCTGGTCCATGGACGCGTCCGGGTCGCGCAGCAGCTCGGCCAGCGCGACATCCAGGATGCGGCGGCGGTTTACATCGGCCCGGTTGGCGTTACCCGTGGTCATGGCTGCCATTGTGCACGGCCCGGCGGGGCGTCCCGTGCGCCGCCACAGGGCCTTCACCTCCTCCATTTGCACACTGCTGTGCAATACCGTAGTTTGCACAGCGTTGTGCAGTTGCACGTCAGTGTGCAAGTCGCTGTGCTCGTCATGGGCAATGGAGAAGAGGAAGGCCCGCACCCATGCGTCTCGTCATGAACGAACCGGTCGAGAGGATGGACCGGCCCTACCACCGGCGCTGGTGGGCGCTGCTCGTGCTGTGCCTGAGCCTGCTGATCATCGTGATGGCGAACACCGCCCTCACCGTCGCCGCCCCCGAGATGACCCGCGACCTCGGCCTCACCAGCGCCGATCTGCAGTGGGTCATCGACGGCTACACCGTCCCCTACGCGGCGCTGATGCTGCTGCTCGGCGCGATCGGCGACAAGTACAGCCGGCGCGGGGCGCTCGTCCTCGGGCTCGTCGTCTTCGGTGGCGGCGCCGTCTCCGGCTACCTCGCCGACAGCGCCGCCACCGTCATCGCGGCCCGCGCCGTGATGGGCGTCGGTGCGGCACTGATCATGCCCGCCACGCTCTCCCTGCTCGCCGCGACCTTCCCGCGCGCCGAACGCGCCAAGGCGATCACCCTGTGGACCGCGACCGCGGGGCTCGCCATCGCTGCCGGACCGGTCGTCGCCGGAGCGCTGCTCGAGGACCACGGCTGGTCCTCGACCTTCCTGATCAACGTGCCGATCGCCGCCGTCGCCCTCGTCGCCGCCCTGGTCCTGGTCCCGCCGTCCAAGGCCGACCACCACGAACGGATCGACGTCGTCGGCGGCCTGCTCTCGGTCGTCTGGGTCGGCTCGCTCGTCTACATGATCATCGAGGGGCCGCACTTCGGCTGGGGCACCAAGGCCGTCACGGCCGCCGTGGTCGCGGGCGTCGGACTCGTGCTGTTCGTCGCCTGGGAGCTGCGCCACCCGCGCCCGGTCCTCGACGTCCGCCGCTTCGCACGTCGCCGCTTCGCCGGCTCCAACCTCGCCGTCGCCCTGTTCTTCCTGGCGGTCTTCGGCGCCTTCTACTACCTGACCCAGCACCTGCAGTTCGTCCTCGGCTACGACGCCCTGCAGACCGGGCTCCGCATGCTGCCGCTCGCCGGAGCCGTGTTCGTGGGCTCGGCGCTGACCGGGTTCCTCACCCCGCGCGTCGGCATGAGGGTCACCGTCACCGCGGGCATGGTCGGCGGCACGGCGGCACTCGCGCTGCTCACCCGCGTCGACGCCGGATCCACCTACGGCGACTTCGTGCTGCCCCTGGTGATCCTGGGCCTGGCGATCGGCCTCGCCCTCTCGCCCTGCACCGATGCCATCATGGGTTCGTTCCCGGAGCCCGAGCTCGGCGTCGGAGGCGCCGTCAACGACACCTCCATCGAACTCGGCGGCTCACTCGGCATCGCCGTCCTCGGCTCGGTGCTCGCCAACTCCTACTCCTCCCACCTGGCGGACGCCACGGCCGGCAGCCGGCTCCCGGCGAACACGCTGGACACCGCGCAGGACTCCGTCGGCGCCGGATACGCGGTGGCGCAGGGCATCGGCGACAGGGCCCGGCAGCTCGCCGAGCAGGCCGCACACGCGGGCAGCGCCCGGCAGGCCGCACAGCTCAGGGCGCAGGCGGACCAGCTCGCGCACGGCGCCCGGCAGATGGCCGACGCGGTCGCCTCGTCCTTCGCGGACGCCGTCGCCCACACCAGCCTGGTCGGCGCGGTGGTCCTCGGCGTCGGCACCGTCCTGGTCGCGGCGCTGCTGCCGCGCAGGGACCGTCCCGCACAGACCTCCGAGGAGCAGGCCGAGGAGCGGGAACTCGTCACCGCCGAACGCCACTGACCTCGCGGGAACCCCGCGCCCTGCCCCTACGTCTCGTAGGACATGCACTACCGTGCCGTGCCGGAACGACCGGCA
The DNA here is from genome assembly GCF_059510295.1 of Streptomyces sp. PTL18. Lineage (NCBI taxonomy): Bacteria > Bacillati > Actinomycetota > Actinomycetes > Kitasatosporales > Streptomycetaceae > Streptomyces > Streptomyces sp. PTL18. The sequence goes on from NZ_JCAJZO010000051.1 coordinate 6,939, forward strand.
CGGCACCGTCATGTGGGAGGCACGGGGGTATGAAGATCGACTGGGACCGGCGCACCTGCGCACGCCGTGGGCATGTGACCTACGCGCCGGACGACCCCCGGCTGCGGATCCGGCTGCACGCCCAGACCGCGCTCGGGGACGTGTGGCGCTGCCTGCGCTGCGGTGACTTCGCGCTCGGAGAGCCGCACGGCTCCGGACCGGCCGGTGACGCCCCCCTCGTGCCGCGCGGCAAGGTGCTGCGCGACCTGTTCATCCTGCGCTTCCTCGCCCTCGAGCGGGCCGTGCGCGGTGTGTTCATCGTGCTCGTCGCGGTCGCCGTGTGGAAGTTCTCCAACAGCCAGGACGCGGTACGGCGGCTGTTCAACGAGTACCTGGAGGTCCTCCGCCCGGTCTTCCGGCACTTCCACTACGACCTCGACCACTCGCCGGTCGTGGGCACCATCCAGAAGACCTTCGGCTACCGGCACTCCACGCTCCTGCTGGTGGCCGGGCTCCTGCTGGCCTACGCGCTGATCGAACTGACCGAGGCGGTCGGCCTGTGGTACGCCAAGCGCTGGGCGGAGTACCTGACGGTGGTCGCCACCGCGGCCTTCCTGCCGCTGGAGGTGTACGAACTCACCGAGCACATCAGCGGCCTGAAGATCGCCACCCTGATCCTCAACATCCTCGCGGTCCTCTACATCGCCTTCGCCAAACGACTGTTCGGGCTGCGCGGCGGCCGGAAGGCGTTCGAGGAGGAGCGGCGCAGCGCCTCCCTGCTGGAGGTGGAGGAGTCGGCGGGCGTTCTGCTCACCTCCTGAGCCGTCCCGGTCCCAGCGGGCCCGCCGTCTTCACCGTGCGCGGCACCGACGCCGACTCCAGCGTGCGGATCGCCCCCAGGGCACCGAGGCGGTGGCTCGGGCAGGCGTGCAGCGCGGACGGGTCGGGGCGCAGGGCCTGGCCGCACGAGGTTCGCCGGGCCGGTCGTCGCCGCGACGGACGCGGGCTGGTCACGGCCGGCGTGCGTACGTGCCATCTCGTCCAGGTGTGCGGGGGCGACCGCCGGGACGGGGCGGACTCAGCGGCGCACGCCGGGGGAGTGGCGGGAGTCTTGCGGCTTGCCCTGACGTCCGCGTCAAGGATTACCGTCGCGGACATGCGAATCGGCGAGCTGGCGGCGCGGGCCGGGACCACCACGCGGACCCTGCGGTACTACGAGTCGCGGGGGCTGCTGCCCGCGCGGCGCGGCGGCAACGGATACCGCGACTACGACGAGCGCGATCTGCGGCTGCTGCAGCAGATCCGGACACTGCAGGACTTCGGGTTCGACCTGGAGGAGACACGTCCCTTCGTGGAGTGTCTGCGGGCCGGGCACCCGGCGGGCGACTCCTGCCCGGCGTCGCTCGCGGTCTACCGGCGCAAACTGGACGAACTCGACGCACTGATCGGGGAGTTGCGGGCGGTGCGGGAGACGGTCGCAGGCCAGCTCGCGCGCGCCGAACGGGCACGCGACGAGCTGGCCGCCGAGGCGCTGGTTCCGGGGGGTCCGGAACCGCTGTGCGAGCTGGGAGGGCAGGAGCGGTGATCAAGACGACTGGTGTGGCCGAGGTGACGGACGCGGACTTCGGGGCGGAGGTGCTCGCATCGGATCTGCCGGTGCTGGTGGAGTTCACCGCCGACTGGTGTCCGCCGTGCCGGCAGATGGGGCCGGTGCTCAGCTCCCTCGCCTCGGAGGAGGCCGACCGGCTCAAGGTCGTCCAACTGGATGTGGACACCAACCCGGAGACGACGAACGCGTACAAGGTGCTGTCGATGCCGACCTTCATGGTCTTCCGGAACGGCGAGCCCCTGAAGGCGATGGTGGGGGCGCGGCCCAAGCGGCGGCTGCTGGAGGAGCTGTCCGACGTGCTGTGACACCCCGCCGTTACCCGCCGGTACAGCGAAAAATCCCCCGAGCAATTGCGCTCGGGGGATTTTCGTGCGTATATTCAATGGTTCGCGATTTCAAATACGACGATACGCGAAGAAGTTCAGTGAGCACAGTATATCCGGCCGGGAGCTGAATTGTCAAACACCGAATTTCCGGACGATGAATTGCGGCACGAGCAGGAATTCATCGACGGGTTGTACGTGCGGGTGGACGCGCTGCGCGGCGACACCGAGACCTCCGTCACGGACGCGCTGGCCCAGGGTGACAAGCCGATGCAGGCCCGCCTGGAGAGGGACATCCTGGTCGCCGAGCGCTCGGGACTGCTGGCCGCGCTGAACGCCGTGGACGGCTCACTGTGCTTCGGCCGTATCGACCTCACCTCCGGGGCGAGCCACCACATCGGCCGTATCGGCCTGCGTGCCGACGACGCCGAGCGCACCCCGATCCTGATCGACTGGCGGGCGGAGGTCGCCCGCCCCTTCTACCTGGCCACCGGCCACACCCCGATGGGCCTGCGGCGGCGCCGGCACATCTCCACCGAGGGACGCCGGGTCACCGCCCTGCACGACGAGCACCTCGACGTCGCCGACCACGAACGCACCGGTCACGAGGACCCCGCCGGCGACGACGTGCTGCTCGCCGCGCTCAACGCGGCCCGCACCGGCCGGATGGCCGACATCGTGCGCACCATCCAGGCCGACCAGGACCGCATCATCCGCGCACCCCACCGGGGCGTGCTCGTCGTGGAAGGGGGCCCCGGCACCGGCAAGACGGCCGTCGCGCTGCACCGCGCGGCCTACCTCCTCTACGAACACCGGGAACTGCTGGCCCGCCGCGCGGTCCTCATCGTCGGCCCGAACCCGGCGTTCCTCGGCTACATCGGCGAAGTGCTGCCCTCCCTCGGCGAGACCGGCGTGCTGCTCGCCACGGTCGGCGAACTGTTCCCCGGGGTGAGGGCGACCGCGACGGACACGTCCGAGGCGGCCGCCGTGAAGGGCCGCGCCGAGATGGCCGACGTCCTCGCACGGGTCGTCGCGGACCGGCAGACGCTGCCCGACCCGGTCATCGTCGTCGAACACGACCGGGACGTCCTGCTGCTCGACGACGGGCTCGTGAACGTGGCCCGGGAACGCACCCGCGCCGCGAAACTGCCGCACAACGTGGCGCGCGAGCACTTCGAGGGCCACATCCTGAACACGTTGACGGACATGGTCGCCGAGCGGATCGGCACCGACCCGTACGACGGCTCCAACCTCCTCGACGTGAGTGACATCACCCAGATCCGCGACGAACTGGCCGAGAACCCGGAGGTCTGGTCCGCCATCGACCAGCTCTGGCCCCGCCTGACCCCGCAGCGGCTGGTCGCCGACTTCCTCGCCGACCCGGAGGGCTACGTGTCCGAGGAGGACGCGGCCGCCATCCGCCGTCCGGTCACCCGTACCTGGACCACGGCCGACATCCCGCTGCTCGACGAGGCGGCCGAACTCCTCGGGGAGGACGACCGGTTGGCCCGTGCACTCGCCGAACGCGAGCGCGAGGCGCAGGTGTCGTACGCACAGGGCGTGCTCGACGTGTCGTACGCCTCCCGGACGTACGAGTTCGAGGACAAGGAGGACAGCGACCCCGAAGCCTCGGAGGTGTTGTCCGCGCACGACATCATCGACGCCGAGCGGTTCGCCGAGCGGCAGGAGGAGGCCGACCACCGCAGCGCCGCCGAACGCGCCGCGGCCGACCGCACCTGGGCGTTCGGGCACATCATCGTCGACGAGGCGCAGGAGCTGTCGCCGATGGCGTGGCGACTGCTGATGCGGCGCTGCCCGACCCGTTCGATGACACTGGTCGGGGACCCGGCGCAGACGTCCGAGGCCGGCGGGGTCGGTTCGTGGACGAAGATCCTCACGCCGTACGTCGAGGACCGCTGGGAGCACACGCGTCTCGGCGTGAACTACCGCACACCCGCCGAGATCATGGAGGTGGCGGCGGCCGTGGTCCGGGCGGAGCACCCCGGCTTCGAACCGCCGAGCTCGGTACGGTCGACGGGCGTACGGCCGTGGGCGCGCCGCGCGGTGGACGACCTGCCCGGCGAGGTCGCGAAGGCGGCCGCGGAACTCACCCCGGCCGAGGGGCGGCTGGCGGTGATCGCCCCACGCGAGCTGCACCGGCCGCTGGCCGCGCGGATCGACGGGGCGACCGCGGGCGGCGAACCGGACCTGACCCGCTCCGTGGTCCTGCTCGACCCACGCCAGGCCAAGGGGCTGGAGTTCGACTCCGTCCTGGTGGTCGAGCCGGGACGCTACGGCACGAGCGACCTCTACGTGGCGCTGACACGGGCGACCCAGCGGCTGGGCGTCGTGCACAGCGAGGAACTGCCGAAGCCGCTGGCGGCGGCACTGTCCGACGGGGGCACGGCCGAACGGTGACGGTCCGGGCCCGCCCGCCGGGGGGGACCCCGGCGGGCGGGAGAGCGCCCTCAGGCCGGGCGGAACCAGACCGTCGCGAGCGGCGGCAGCGCCACGCGGATGCTCGCCGCGAGGCCGTGCCACGGCGTCGGCTCGGGTTTCACCGGGTCCGGGTTGCGGGTGTCGCTGCCCCCGTACGCCGCCGCGTCCGTGTTGAGCGCCTCGTGCCAGGCCGGGACGTCGTCGGGGACACCCAGCCGGTAGTCCTCGCGGACCACCGGGGAGAAGTTCGACACCGCCAGCAACGGGGCGCCCTCCGCGTCGTGGCGCAGGAACGCCAGCACGTTGTCCTCCGCGGCGTCCCCCACCACCCAGCGGAAGCCGGACGGCTCCGTGTCGCGCTGCCACAGGGCCGCGGCGGAGCGGTACACGGTGTTGAGGTCGCGGACCAGGTCCCGGACGCCCCGGTGGTCCGCCGCCGCCCCGTACTCCGGGTCCAGCAGCCACCAGTCCGGGCCGTGCGCCTCCGACCACTCCGCTCCCTGCGCGAACTCCTGTCCCATGAAGAGCAGTTGCTTGCCCGGGTGGGCCCACATGAAGCCCAGGTAGGCACGGAGGTTCGCCCGCTGCTGCCACCAGTCGCCCGGCATCTTCGACACCAGCGAGCGCTTCCCGTGCACCACCTCGTCGTGCGAGATCGGCAGGACGTAGTTCTCGCTGTAGGCGTACACCATCGAGAACGTCATCTCGTTGTGGTGGTACCTGCGGTGGATCGGGTCGTGGGCCATGTACTCCAGCGAGTCGTGCATCCAGCCCATGTTCCACTTCAGTCCGAAGCCGAGGCCCCCGAAACCGCTCGGGCCCCGGTGGTGCGTCGCCCGGGTCACCCCGTCCCAGGCGGTGGACTCCTCCGCGATCGTCACGACGCCGGGGTTGCGGCGGTAGACGGTGGCGTTCATCTCCTGCAGGAACGCCACCGCGTCCAGGTTCTCCCGGCCGCCGTGCTCGTTCGGGGACCACTGGCCGGGCTCGCGGGAGTAGTCGAGGTAGAGCATGGAGGCGACGGCGTCCACCCGCAGGCCGTCGATGTGGAACTCCTCGCACCAGTACACGGCGTTGGCGACCAGGAAGTTGCGCACCTCGCGCCGCCCGTAGTCGAACTCCAGCGTCCCCCAGTCGGGGTGCGCGGCGCGCAGCGGGTCCTGGTGCTCGTACAGCGGGCGTCCGTCGAACTCGGCCAGCGCCCAGTCGTCGCGCGGGAAGTGGGCCGGAACCCAGTCCATCAGGACGCCGATGCCGGCCTGGTGCAGGGCGTCGACCAGGTACTTGAAGTCGTCGGGGGTGCCCAGGCGGGCGGTGGGCGCGTAGAAGCCGGTGACCTGGTAGCCCCAGGAGCCGCCGAAGGGGTGCTCGGCGATCGGCATGAGCTCCACGTGCGTGAAGCCCATCTCCTCGACGTAGGCGGGGAGCTGCTCGGCGAGCTGCCGGTAGGTCAGCCCGGGCCGCCAGGAGGGCAGGTGCACCTCGTACACCGAGAAGGGCGCCTCGTGCACCGGCCGCTCACCCCGCCGGGCCATCCACGCGCCGTCCCCCCACGCGTGGTGCGAGACGTCCACGATCGAGGACGTGTTCGGCGGGGCCTCCGTGCGGCGGGCCAGCGGGTCGGCGCGCAGCGTCTTGGAGCCGTCGGGGCGGGTGATCTCGAACTTGTACAGCTCGCCCTCGCCGATACCGGGCACGAACAGTTCCCACACCCCGCTCGAGCCGAGCGAGCGCATCGGGAAGCCGGTGCCGTCCCAGAAGTTGAAGCCGCCGGCCACCCGAACGCCCCGCGCGTTCGGCGCCCACACCGAGAAGCGGGTCCCGGTCACGCCCTGATGGGTCATGGGGTGGGCGCCGAGGGCCCTCCACAGCTCCTCGTGGCGTCCCTCGCCGATCAGGTGCAGGTCGAGGTCGCCGAGCGCGGGCAGAAAACGGTATGCGTCCTCGGTGTCCTGGACCGTGCCCTCGTACTCGACCAGCAGCCGGTACTCCGGGAGGTCCGGCCGGGGCAGCAGGGCCGAGAAGAAGCCGTCCCCGTCGTCGTGCAGCTCGGCCCGCACGTCCCCGGCGACGACGGTCACGGACAGCGCGTACGGTCGGAAGGCCCGGAGGGCGACACCGCCGGGCACGGGGTGCGCACCGAGCACCGAATGCGGGTCGTGGTGGGTGCCGGCCAGCAGCCGCTCACGGTCCCCGGCCTGAAGAGCGGGGGACACCGCCGCGGCCGTGGGGTCCGCCGCGGCGCTCCTCTTCGAGGGTGCCTTCTTCACGGCGGTCTTCTTCGCGGCCGTGCCCTTGGCCGCGGTCCTCTTGGCGGGCGTCTTCTTCGCGGGGGTGGCGCCGGCCGGTGCCTTCTTGGCGGGTGCCTTCTTCACCACCGTCTTTTCGGCGACCGCCTCGGGGGCGGCCGCCTCCACCGCCGTGTTCTCGGCCGCCGCCTTCTTCGCGGCCGTCTTCTTGGCCAGGGCCTTCTTCGCTGTGGCCTTCTTCGCCCCGGTTGCCGTCTTCTTCGCCACCGCCTTCTTCTTCCCGGCCGTCGGCGGCTCGGAGGCAGCCGCTGTCGCCTTCTGCGCACCGGTCGTCGGCCGGGGGCCCTCGGCGCTCTTCTTCGTGCTGTCGTCGGACGGAGGACGGGGGGTCACGGACGGGGCCTCCTCGGCAGGCGATGACGGGTCATGGTGTGGGGTCGGCGGACAGGCGGCGTATCGCCGCCATCGGCACCGCGAGCCACTCGGGCCGGTGGCGGGCCTCGTACACGACTTCGTAGACGGCCTTGTCCGTCTCGTACGCGCGCAGCAGGACGGGTTCGGTGCGCGGATCGCGCCCGGCGACCTCCGCATACCCGGAGCAGTAGGCGGCCCGGCACTCCGTGGCCCACTCAGGGGCCGCCGGGACGGCCGAGTGCGCCGCGTAGTCGAAGGAGCGCAGCATCCCGGCGATGTCCCGTGCCACCGGCTGCGGCATCCGGCGCTCGGTCAGCGGCTTCGACGGCTCTCCCTCGAAGTCGATCAGCGACCAGGCCCCGGACGGCGAGCGCAGGCACTGCCCCAGGTGCAGATCGCCGTGCACACGCTGAGCGGTCCACACATGCCCCTCGCCGGCGAGGTCGCCCAGCGCCTCGAACGCGGAGCGCAGCCGGGGGGCGTACGGCCGCAGCACCGGGACCGCCCGGACCGCCTCCTCCAGTCGCTCGGTCATGCCGTCGACCAGCAGCCTCGTCCGGGCGTGCCCGAGCGTCACCGTGGGCAGGGCGCCGGCCAGTACCGTGTGCACCTCGGCCGTCGCCCGCCCGAGCGCCCGCGCCTCGGCGGTGAAGTCCTCGCCCTTGGCCAGCTCGCGCAGCGCCAGCTCCCAGCCGTCCGTCGCGCCCCGCACATACGGCTGGAGCACGGCCAGCACGTACGGGTCCTCCAGGTCGTCCACGTCGGTGAGCAGCCAGCCGGCCGGTGCGGGCACCCGGGGGCAGCCCTCCCGCGCCAGGGCCAACGGGATTTCGAGGTCGGGGTTGACGCCCGGGAGCACTCGGCGCAGCAGCTTGAGGATGAACGTATCTCCGTAGACGATCGAGGAGTTCGACTGCTCGGAGGTGATCAGCCGGGGGACGAGCCCCTCCCGTATCTCCTGGCGCGTGTCGCCCTCGAAGCGGAGCAGGCCGACATGGGCGCGGCTGCGGATCGCCTCCAGGAGCACGGTGGCGGCGCGGGGGTCGTAGAGCGCCTCGTACACGGTCCGCCCTGCCAGCGGGCCGTCCTCCAGATGCCCGATGAGCGCGGGCGCCAGGTGTGGTGGCAGCGCCTCGCGCACGCCTATCAGCAGCTGGTAGCAGTCCCCGGGGCCTGGCACGGCGCCCGGCGCCGGGGACTGAGGCTGGTGTGCCCGCACGAGGAGGTGGACCAGGCCCAGCGGGCCGCCGGGCGGCAGCAGGTCGGTGGCCGCCACCAGGGAGAACCCGGTGACCGGCCGTCCCTTGCCCGCGAACCAGCGCTGTCGCGGCAGCCACTCCCGCAGCAGGGGATCGAGGGAGGCGAGCAGGCCGGGGTGGGGCGCGGCGGGACGGATGACGGCTTCCGGCATGGAGTGCGTCCTTTCCCCGGGGGCGGTCGGGGGGTCACTTGCCTGCGTGCCCCGGTCGGGGCGGTGGAAACCGCCCCGACCGGACGACTAGGCGACGTCCT
>NZ_JCAJZO010000052.1:0-14676 GCF_059510295.1 Streptomyces sp. PTL18
GTGGCCCCCTTTTGCGGCCCTGAGACTGACGGAGTCGATGGCGCACCGCGACCAGTCCAGCTCGCCTCTGGCGCCGAGCTCGTCCAGGAGGACGCGGTGCAGCCGGGCCCAGACCCGGTCCTGGCTCCACCGGGCGAAACGCCGGTAGACCGTCGGCCAGGCCGGTCCGAACACCTGGGGCAACTGCCGCCAGGTGCACCCCGAGGTGGCCACGAAGATGATCGCCGCCAGGCATTCGCGGTCACCCGCCCGCCGTCGGCCGCCGCCCTGCGGACGTATGACCTCCGTCGGCGGAACCACCCGCCGGAACAGCCTCCACAACTCAACCGGCACCAACCCTGGGTATTCAGCGGAATTGGGTGATCTGACGCCTCGGTAGCAGAAAGGTGCCGCTGACCTGCAAGGATGCGAGTGTCTAGGTCGTATCCGCTGCGAGAGTCAGGGCACCAATCTGGTGAGCGAGCCTACAGGGTGGGACCGGCGGTTGTCCGTGGTCGCCGACGGCAAGGGGCTGATCGGGCATGCCGGAGCGGTGCTGCTGCGCCGGCTGGCCGACCGTACGGGGTTGACGAGTGCGCTGGCAGCCGTGCTGCCCGCCGGGACGGGGACCGGCTGGCGGGATCGGGCGGTGGTGGTCGTGCAGCTCGCCGTGGCGATCGTGCTGGGGGCGGTGAACCTGTCGGACGCCGAGCAGTTGCAGGCCCACCACCAGGGCTTGTTCGGGGCGGCGGTGTCCGACTCGACGACCCGGCGGACGCTGGCGGCGATGGACGCCGAGGTCCTGGCGAAGATCGCTTGGGTGCGGGCCCGGGTGCGTCGGCACGTCTGGAGCCTGCTGCACCTGCGGCCGGGCGGGTTTCCGTGGCTGACGATCGCCGGGAAGTACCTGCACCGCTGGGTGGTGATCGACATGGACGCCACGATCATCACGGCGGCATCGAAGAAGGAGGGCGCCGCGGCGACCTGGAAGAAGTCGTTCGGGTTCCATCCGCTGGCTGCGTGGTGTGCGAACACCGGCGAGTGTCTGGCGATGCTGCTGCGTGCGGGCAACGCCGGCTCGAACACGGTGGCCGACCACATCCGGGTGCTGCGTGAGGCGCTCGCCCAGATCCCCCAAGCCTCGACGGCGAAGATCCTGGTGCGCGTGGACGGCGCGGGCGCCACCCATGGCCTCCACGAACATCTGCGGGATCTGAACACGATGCGGCGCACGGTCCGCTTCACCACCGGCTGGACCATCACCGACGAGGACGAGAAGGCCATCGCCCGCCTGCCCGAGAGGGCCTGGGAGACCTCGATCAAGCAGGATGGCAGCCTCCAGGAGGGCTACTTCGTGGCCGAGTTGAGCGGGCTGAACCGCCGGGAGGGCTGGATCAAGGGGATGCGGCTGATCGTCCGCCGGGTCAAGCCGTCCGGCCGGCACACGAAGGACCTCACTGCGTTCGAGAAGAAGACCGGCTGGAAGTACTCGATCGTGGCGACGAACATCTCCAGGATGGCCCGGGTTCCCGGCTCCCATCAGATCCAGTGGCTGGATGTCCTGCACCGCCACCACGCGGTGGTCGAGGACCAGGTGAAAGCGAACAAGGCGATGGGCCTGCACAACCTGCCCTCCCGGCCCGCCTCGCGAACCACGCTCGCCGCCGATGGCTACGGATCGAGCACACCTGGCCCTGGGCGAACGCGTTCACCACCGCCTGGCGGCGGCTGACCGACCTCCCAGCCGCCACCTGACCCACCAGCACCCACCCCAACGAGAACCGGAGGGGAGAGGACCGCACCACCCCGGGAGACGTGGAACCCCGGCGCACCCCGCAGCGTCACGCGACGGCCCGCCCCCGAACGGCAGAGGACATTACGGGCGAACCGCCGAGACGAAAAACGACAAGCCCCACCTGACGGATCGAGGCCAATCGCTCAATCAGATCCGTCATGCACGGCTCAACGACGATCACGCCAAGGAAACGACGTCTGAACCTCGCCCTGAATACCGTCACCCTACTGGCGACGCAAGCTGCTGGATGGTGACGAAGCGCCCCCATTCCGTGCCCTTCTCGCGGAGGCGGTGCTGCGCGAGGGGCATGAGTGGCGGGAGCAGTTGGAGTATTTGTTGGAGGCGTCGGAGCGCCCGAACATCACCATTCAGGTGCTGCCGCAAAGCTCCGGGCTGTACGGGCTGGTGAGCAGCGCGGTGATGTTCTTGCGGTTGCTGGATGGGAAGCCGGTGGCGTACACGGAGAATGTGTACCGCGGTGAACTGATCAAAGAAAACGGCTCAGTTGAGTTTTTGCAGCGTGCGTACGATTCGATGCGTGACGTGGCTCTGCGCCCGGCCGAGTCGCGCAAGTTCGTCCTGCGGATGGTGGAGGAAGTGCCGTGCGAGCCATCGACCTGAGTGAAGCGACGTGGCGCAAGAGCTCCTACAGCAACCCGGACGGAGGCAACTGTGTCGAGATCGCCCCCGACTTCCCCTCTGTGGTCCCCGTGCGCGACAGCAAGGCGCCCTCCCGCGGAACCCTCCTCTTCTGGCCCGCCGCGTGACCCGTTTCATCGACGTGGTCGAGTGCACCGAATCGTGATCAACTCCTGAGCAACCCCGCCCGCTGCCCATGAGTCTCCTGTGCGCACGGATGCCGATCCGTGCGTCGCTTTTCCACGAGGAGACGTCTTGGAGTTGCCCGAAGTTGCGGATGCGCCCGAACCGGTGCCTGATCCGGGTCCGTCCGACGTACGCCGCAGCGGGCGTACGACCCTGCTGATCGCCGCGGCCGCCGTGCTCGGCGTCGTGGCGGGCACCTGCACCGGTTACGTGGTCCAGGCGGGCCGCGAGCCCACCGCGCTGCCGCCCTTGTCGCAGCCCGTGCTCACCCAGGCCGAAGGCAAGGGCCCGGAGCCGCTGGCCGCCGCGCAGGACCACCGGGTCCGGACCGACGGCGACCTGCGCGCGTTGCTCCTCAAGCGGCCGAGCGGCGCACAGGACCCCCTGTTCGAGCCGGGGCACGACGGTTGGATGAGCGTCGCGGAGTACGCGGAGACGTTCAAGCGGCCGGCCGGCGCGTTCGAGCAGGAGACCCGTGCCGAGTTCCGCCGGGCCGCCGTCACCACCTGGCGGCTGGACGACACGTGCAGCGTTGAGATCAGGCTTGTCCAGTACCGTCAGGAGGAATGGCTCGGCGCCGTCAACTCCGCCGAGGACGGTCGCCATTGGGCGGAGCAGCGGCCCGGAACGCGCAGTTGGGCCATACCCGGTACGGAGGATGGCCGGGCGTACGTCCACATGAGGCCCGATCCCGAGTCCGGCATGTACTCGGCCGAGGCGCACGCCTGGCGCGGTGACATCGCCGTGGAGGTCTGGATCGACGACACGAAGCCCGTCTCCGAGGAGAAGATCATGGACCTGGCGAAGCGGCAGGTGGCGCGGCTGTGAACGACGACAGCGAGAACAGCCAGCCCGGCGCGGTAGTGACTGTCACCCCGCCCGACGGGCCTCCGGCCCGGGGCCCCGTACTCCGTGGCCGGGTCGCCGCCGTCACCGGCGCCGTCCTGCTGACCGCGGGGCTGGTCGCCGGCGTCGGGTACACCGCAGTGACCGTCAGCGGCGCTGACCGGACCGCGGGCGCGCCCACCTGGAAGCTCCCGGCGGAGCAGAAGGAATCGAAGGCGAAACCGGCCTCCGTGTCCGGGCTCGCCGGCATGCTCGTGCCGTACGGCACCGACGGCCTGGTCCGTGGCCCCGACATCGACCAGTACGGCGCGGACGCACATTTGAGCGGAGACGAGGCCGCCGCCCTGCGCAAGCAGTCCCTGCGCGCGCTGCCGAGCTCGCAGCGGCTGCGGCTGGAGAAACTGATCGATGGTCAGCACACCACGGGCATGGCGCTGCGCAGCTACTTCAGCAAGGACAAGGGGTTCACCATGGACGTCGTCCTGACGCAGTTGGAGGACCGGGCGGCGGTACGGGACATCTCGACGTTCCAGAACGAGTTCCTGAGCGCCCTAGACGTCTTCCGGAAGGGCCCGGCGATCCGGGGCCACAAGAACGCGCACTGCTTCCTGCCGCCGACGGAGGCGGGCGAGAAGCTCGACATGATGTTCTGCTCCGCGTACCAGGGCGACGTGCTCGTCACGGCGACGGCGTTCGCGGTCAGACCGATGGACACCGAAGCGGCCGCGCTGCTGCTGCGCACCCAGCTCGACCGCATCGTGGACCCGGGGAAGGCGGTATGACCGAACAGACAGAGCGGACCGAGGAGCAGCACGTCGTGGTGAAGTCGGCGCCCGGAACACCGCCCCTCGCACCGCCCCCGCTGAAGAAGGAGCGCCGCGCCCTGCGCGCCCTCCTGCGCTGGACCGCCGCGGTGGCCGTCTTCGCGGTGGCCGGGGGTGCGACGGCGTACGGCATCACCCGGCCGGAGCGCACCGACCTCCCCGGGCTGGCCACCGCCTCGGACGGGCGCTGGCAGTACGCGCGGCTGGTGAAGCCGCCGCTGCCGTCCGGCAGCCCCGGGCCGTTCGCCGAGGGGAACGTCGCCGGGACACACTACGCCGACCTGCGGGCCCTCCTCCTGCCCGCCCCCAAGGGTGCGACGGCCGACGCGGCGCTGCGCGGCACGGACGGCTGGCTGCCGACGCGGACTTTCCTCGCGGAGTTCGCTGGCCAGGGCGACCGCGATGCACTCGGAGGGCTGCTGACCGACTACGCCCTGCGCCACGTCACCGCCCGTGGCTGGAACACCCCGGATGGCACGCACACGCGGATCTACCTGCTGCAGTTCGACACCGCGATCGTCGCGGACCGCGTCATGAGCAGGGAATTGATCGACTACGCTGCCCCGCGGTACGCCGTGCGGGGTGCCGCCGATGTGGCCAGGGACGACTACCCGGTCGCCGCCTGGTCCGAGAACGTGAAGCACCAGGTGTTCGCGGAGACCAAGCCGTACGGCGCCGAGCAGGTCCGCGAGGCGTACCTGTCCGCCGGCGACACCGTCGCGATGATCGTGCAATCCAGGAAGGGCGGGGCGAAGGCCGTGCCCTTCCAGCAGACGATCGCCCTGCAGAGCGAGCTGCTCGGTTAGCCACAAGGCCGTGAAGTTTACTGACTTCGGCGTATTAGGGTCCGTCTGGTCTGTCGAGAGTGAGGCCCGTCCCGGCGAGAAATCCGCCGAGGGTGCTGTGCCGGTACTGCAGCGCCTTGAGCCGCCTGCGGAGCAGGGTCTCCAGTTCGCTGAGGGTGCGGGCGGCCAGGTTGGCCAGGCTGCGTTTGATGTGCGCCCACATGCCCTCGACCGGGTTGAGGTCGGGGGCATACCCGGGCAGCAGGACCACGGTCAGCCATTCCCGCTCGGCCACGAGCGCCTGCATCGTCTTGGAGATGTGGGTGCTCAGCCGGTCCCACACCACGATCAGCGGGGCCTTGAGCAGGTGGTGAGCGCCGTCGAGCAGGCGGATGTAGTCGCTCTCGCCGAGCGAGCGGCGCTCGCCCCTGCGGCCGGTGTGCCGGCGCAGCCGGTAGCACAGGCGGGCGGGCAGGCCAGGCCTGAAGCACAGCAGCCCGGCCATCGACAGGCGGCCCCGGCTGCGCCCCGAAACGCGCACCGTCGGGGTGATCCCGCGCCGGCCCCAGGTGCGGCCCTTGGGCGGACGGCCGCTCACGCCCGCTTCGTCCTCGAAGCAGACGAACGCGCCGGTCGCCGCCCGGAGGGTTTTACCTCCTGCCAGGTCGCCTCCCGCCATGCGGTGATCGCATCCTCGTCGCGTTCGGCGGCGGGCGGGGCGGGCATCTGCACGCTGAAGCCCATCCGGTGCAGCAGCCGGGTCACCCCGCAGACGCTGTAGGAGACATGGAACTTCCGCCCGATCAGCGTGCGCACCCGAGCGGCGGTCCACACCTGGTCGTCCGTCCAGCCGTGCGCGGCCGGTCCTTCGTCCAGCCAGGCGGCGAGTCTGGCCTGCTTGTGGGGGCCGAGTCGGCAGTCGTAGCCCGGGGCCCCCTTGGAACGCAGGGCCTCCCGCCCGCCCGCCTTCCAGGCACGGCGCCACTGGTAGACGGACTTCTCGCTCACCCGTAACTCCCGGGCGATGCACGGGACTTTCGCATCCTCCTCGAAGAGGTAGACGGCCTGCATCCGTACCTCTTCGCGGCGCTTGCGCTGCTCGGCGGTCAGCCCGCCCCCATCTGCGTACCGCATACCTCCGGCGTACCAGCCAAGGCGCACGCCGTCACCAGGTCCGACGAAGACCCAGACCCTACGACGCCGAAGTCAGTAAACCCCGACCCGCGAGGGTAGATCCCGTAACCGACGCTGCACGCAACGGATTTCATCCAGAACGGCATCGACGAGGTCGAACGGTATGACCTGCGTCAACTCGCCGAGATGACCGGGCGCGAACCGGCCCTCGGCCACGGTGAACTCACGGGTGACCCTCGCCAGACCGGGTGGCAGGCACAATGACGCGTGGGCAACGGGGCTCCTCAACGGCCGGAAGTCTTGGCGGACTACCTGACCAACGCGGCCCCGTTGCCCGCGTTCCTACCCGACACCGAACTCCCTTGCCACCAGCGGAAATACGCTAACTACCCGGCCTTGGGGGAATATCTGCGTCTCTGGACACCTTGTTGGTGATCATGCGCATCTTCCGTACCTACGCCCGCGCCTACGCCAACGACCTGGATGCGGTGCTGGCTCCGCTCGCCACGGTTGCGGGTGAGCCGATCAGCACCCGCTTCACGATGCCGAACGGCTTGGAGTTGGCCACGGTCGGCCGCGTTTTGGTGGTGGCGGGCGATGACCAAGTACTGGAGCCCTACAGGGCGACAGTGGCCACGCTCATCATCGATGACCTCGACGAGTGCCATGCGCTGCTCACACGGACCGGAGCACAGATCGTGCGTGGTCCGCAGGCCGTTCCCACTGGCAGGAACCTGACTGCCAAGCTGCCAGGTGGCGTCCAGATAGAATACGTGGAATGGGATGAGGCCCAGTGGGGACGTGCCGGAGGTCGACCAGCCTAGAAACTCTCCTTCCTGAGTCCGGTGCCGGCGAGGCATCCGTCGACGAGAACGGGCCTGTACTGGATCTACCGGGGCCCTTGCCAGGGGGTGAGCATCAGGTGCGCGGGCTCAGTGAAAGCGGTGTAGGCCTGGCAGCCCAAGCCGTACGTGACCCCCTCGGGGCGCTGCATTCATTCCGGCCGACGACGGGCTGTCAGGATCGCGTGTCGGCCACCGTCGCCTCCTGCCTGCGGCGCATCTCCTGCCGATTTGCGGACCGTATTCGGTTCAGTACAAGGCCCGGAGAGGCTGCCAGCCGGCTTCATGAACGTCCCGAACGTTCCTGATTCCTCGGCTACTTGCAAGCACGGACTCCCGGGGCTGCTTGCCTGACATGCCTGACGCCCAATCTCCACCCGAGATAAGCCCCCGGCTCCCGCGGTCTGTTCGCCCGCGCCGTGATCCAGAGCGGCTCCTGCTACAGCGTGCCGGAATCGCTGGCCGCGACCGCTGGCCGAGACCAGGGCGGGCCCAACACGGCGGTCAGGGCATGTCTCCGGAGTAGTGGAAACGGCAGCTAACCATCCGGCCGGGCGTGCGCGCCGGGCGGGGCGCGGGTCGTACAGGGCGCACGCCGGCCACCGCGACAGCTCGGCGGACAGGGCCACGCCGTCATCGACTTCCTCGGTCCGCCACCCGTGGATGTCCAGCAGCAGGCCGCCCGGTCGAAGCGCCGGCGGCGCTGGATGACCTGGCTGGTCTCTCTCGGCAGGCAGTTGGCCTTGTCGGGGAGGCGTGACGGTGCCGGCGGAGAGAGGCCGCGGGCCCACATCCACCGCCGCCGGTCCGCCCGAAAGTCTCCGCCTGCCGCCCCGCGACGAGAACGCCGACGGCGTGCGGGGAGGAGTGCTGTGCCGGAGGGGGCCTTATCGCTCCTTCTGCTCCTTGAGCCACTGCGCCAGTCGAAGCACTCCGTCGAGGTCCGACTGGTGGACGTGGGGCTGGTCTGCGGCCAGGGCACGGTAGATCTCGGCGGACTCCTCGGCTGCGACGAGCGCCGCTGTCCATTGTCGCGCTTCCCTCAGGCCCGCTGCCAACTCGTACAGGACCCGGGCCAGCTTGGGGCGGTACTTCTCCGGTTGTTCCTCCGCCAGTTGCCGGTAGACGGTGGTGGCTTCGGCCGTCGCGCTGAGGGCCCCCGCGCGTTGGCCGGCGGCGACCCGCAGCCGCGCGAGGTTGTCGCACCTGGCGGCCAGGCCGGGCAGATAGGTGGCGGAACGGATGGCGAGCCGGCGCCGGATCGTGAGAGCCTCCTCGGCCACCGGCAGGGCTTCCGCCTTCCGCTCGTCGAGGCTGTCCAGGCAGGCGGCGAGCTGGTCCAGCGCGCGGCCCAGCTCGGGCAGGCAGTCCTCCCATCCGGACTCCACCTGCGGGCGCAGGACGGCGACGGCCTCCTCGGCCGCGGCGAGCGCCTCCTGGAGCCGTCCGCCCTTTTCCAGGTCGAGCGAGAGATTGGTCAGGGTGGAGCCCAGGCTCATCAGGTACGGGTCCGGGCGCTCGGCGGCGAGCTGCCGGTACAGCCCGACGACCTGTTTGCAGAGGTCCCGGCTCTGCTCGTACCGGCCCTCCCTGTGCAACGCGGCAGCCTGCTCCCGCAGCGACTTCGCCTTCCTGGCCGACTCTGCCAGGGCTTCCGGGAGCGGCTCGTCCTCCTGGCGGCCCCGCTGACGGCGCCTCCACAGACGCGCCAGTAGGCCCGCCTTCTCCTCCTGGGCGGACGGGCCGGCTGAACGGTGGGTCATCGCGGAGTCCCCCTTCTCCGGTGGTCGTCGGCGCACGGAACGTACCGTCGCCCACCCGCGCGTACGGCCGCGCCCGCCACCGCTGGGCCACAGCCCGGCCAGCGTAGCGGGCCGCCTGTGCCGCTCACCAGATGAACACGGAGGGCCGGGCGCGGGGGAGGCGGGGAAGACCGCCGGCCGGGAAAGTCACGGTGTTCGGTCCCGGGCGGTGCTGGTTCCGACCGGTGCTGGTTCCGACCGGTGCTGGTTCTGGCCGGTCCTGGTTCTGACCGGTGCCGGTTCCGACCGGTGCTGTTTCCGACCGGCCGGCCCCTGGCACAGGCCCGCTGCCGAAGGATCGTGGGCCTTGGCTTTCCTCCCCGAGCCGGAACAGGGCCGCTTACCGCGTGGGCCATGAGGAGCGATGGCACTGTATCGGCGCGGAGGCGCCGGGAGAGCTCACGCTCAGTCAGCGCAAGCAGCACGGGAGGCATGACACCCCCGCTCGCTCGCCGGGGGCGCGGCGCAGACGCAGGCCGGGCTGTCGTCTATGGACTTCAGTGTGGTCAGGGCGGCCGGCAGGCTGATCCACCCGCGCCGCGGGACGCCGACCGGGGGCTTGTCGGCAGGGGCCTGGCTGAGAGAGCGCTGCTTCGGTGTCGGCGACCCAGGACTGGACCATACAGGTAAGGCGTCGCCTTCACGCCGGACACCACTGCGGAATGCCCGCCCGGTAGTAGCCGAGAGACGGCATGAAAAGGTTCGTAAGGATTGCCGTAAGTCGGCAATGAAGCGGCGCACCTCGCCGTGTCAGGATTCCGTCAAGTCCAGGATCGGCGACAGGTGACCGGGGACGGCGCGCATGTTCTGGCCGATCACACGGGAGGGATGTGGCGGTGAGGCTGCAGCACGTGGCAGACGGGCGGCGGCGGCACAGCGCGATCGGTGCCGCGCAGGCCGCGTTGACGGTGCTGGTGGTGGGCGGAGCGGCCCTGGGAGCACTGCTGCTGCACCCCGACACCCGCCTGTTGGCCAAGGGCCGCGGGCCGCTCGGCGGCAACCCCGTCCTCGTGGTCGGCCTCGCCCTGCTGTCACTCCTTGGCGGCTTGGCACTGCGCGAGAAGTACCAGGAACAGGTCGGCGCCGCCCCGGAACTCGACCCGGTGGAACAGCGGATGGTTGACGGCGTGAGCCGCGTCCTGCTGGCCGCGACGCTGGTCGTCCCGGTACTCGTCCTGGTCCTGCACCAGTTCGGTTCGTCCGGCAGCAGCCACGGGGCCGCCCACGAGCCGTTACCGCTTCCCAGCCCGCGGCAAGACCCGGTACCCACCCCGCCACCCTCACAGCATGCCGGGCACGCCGGCCACAGCACGCACTTCGGGCTGACGCGCATCCTGCTCGGTCTCGGCATCGCCCTGCTTGTCGTGGTCGTCCTGAACGCCGGGCTGCATCTGTGGCGGTATCTGACCCGGCCGCCGGCACCCGAAGCCCCGGCGACGTACGCGACACTCGACGACGAGCAGGAACGCCTGGTCCAGGCCGTGGACTCCGGGCGCCGTGCCCTGCTGGACGGAACCGACGCCCGCGCATCCGTCATCGCCTGCTATGCCGCCATGGAGGAGTCGCTCGCCGACTCCGGCGTAACACGGCGCGCCTCGGACAGCCCGCAGGACCTGCTGGAGCGGGCCGTCGCCGACGGCCTGCCCACGGCGACGGCCGCCGCCGTGCTCACCGCGCTGTTCCGCGAGGCCCGCTACTCCACGCACCCAATGGACGGCAGCCACCGCGACCGCGCCGCGGCCGCGCTCGCCGAGATCGCCGACGGCCTGCGATCGCGGACGTCTGGACCCGAAGCCGTGACGGGTACCTCGTGAAGGCGCCTTTCCGGTTACGGTCCCTCGTCAACTCCGTGCTCAAAACGCCCGGTTCGACACGCCACTCGCTGGCCGTACTGGGCACCGTCGCGGTCGCGACCGCAGTGCTGCTCGCCCTGGCCGACGGTGCCGCCGCGGCCGCCACCGGCCTCGCCCTCATCACCGCAGTCGCGCTGGCCCTGGGGCGCTATGCGGCGGGCGGCGCCGCCCAGGACAGCGGCTATCGCAAACCGGTGCGCCTGCTGGCGAGCCGGGCCCCGGCTCTCGGCGGATGGCAGCGCATCGTGGCCAACACCTTCGCGGACGACGGCGAAGCGCACTTCGACACCGTCATGCGGCCGCAGTTGCAGCGGCTGTTCGCCGCCCGGCTGGCCGAGCGGCACAGCGTGTCGATGTACCGGAACCCGCAGCGGGCCCGGGCCCTGGTCGGAGCTGAGCTGTGGCCGTGGATCGATCCCGAGGCGACCGCTCCGCAGCCCACTCTCCCCGAGCCCGTCCTGCGCTCCCTGCTCGACCGCCTGGAAGCCCTGTGACCGGTGGCGCTGCGGCCGACCCCGCAGCCCGCGCACCCCGACCCCTGCCCCGTGAGGAACCGACCGTGACCAGCCCACAACCGACCCCCGACCATCACACCCTGACTCCCCGACGGGCAGGCGAAAGGGCTGCAGCCGTGCTCGATGAGATCCGTACGGCCGTGGTCGGCAAAGCGGAACCGCTGGCGCTGGTGATGCTCGGCATCCTCGCCGGCGGCCACGTCCTCATCGAGGACCTGCCGGGACTCGGGAAGACGCTGCTGGCACGCTCCTTCGCCACCACTCTCGGCCTGGACTTCCGCCGCATCCAGTTCACTCCCGATCTGCTGCCCTCCGACGTCACCGGAGCTCCGTTCTACGACCAACGGACCGCCGACATCGTCTTTAGGCCCGGACCGGTCTTCACCCACCTGCTGCTCGCCGACGAGATCAACCGCACCCCGCCCAAGACCCAGGCCGCGCTGCTGGAGGCGATGGCCGAGTCCCAGGTGTCCATCGACGGAAGTACCCGGTCGCTGCCGAAACCCTTCGTGGTCGTCGCCACCGCCAACCCCATCGAGTACGAGGGCACGTACACCCTGCCCGAGGCCCAGCTCGACCGGTTCCTGCTGCGGGTTCGCATGGGCTATCTGGCGGCGTCCGAGGAGGCAGACATGCTGCGCGCGCGTGTCGATCGGGCGGCGCCCGAGGCTGTGCTGCGCACGCTCAGCGGACCGGACGAGGTGCTGGCCATGCGGGCCGCCGTCGAACGCGTCGAGGTGGACGACGAGCTGCTGGAGTACGTCGTCGCGCTGGTCCGCGCCACCCGGGCCCACCCGCATATCCAGGTCGGCGCCTCTCCGCGCGGCGGCCTGGCCCTGGTGCAGCTCGCCCGCGCCCGTGCCGTCCTGGACCTGCGGGACTACGTGACCCCGGAGGACGTCAAGTCCGTGGCGGTGCCGGCCCTGGCGCACCGCGTCACCCTCAAACCAGAGCTGTGGGTCCGGCAGATCGACGGCGACGACGTGATGCGCGAGATCGTGCAATCCGTGCACGCCCCGCAGACCTTGCCGCGCGCGCCGATCGCGTCATGACCAAACCCGTACCGGACCGCAGAGCGGCCGCCGCCATTCAACGTGCCCTGGACGGCCGCCACGACGTGACCACCCAACCCCCGCCGCCGCCCCCGCCCGGCTGGCGCACCGGTGAACGCGCTTTGCAGCTGGGCACGTTGGCCGTCGTCGCGCTGGCCGCCGCACTGGTCACCGGCCGCCCCTGGGTACTTGCTCTCGCCGCCACGCCCCTGGTGCTGCTCGCCCTCGCCCTGCCGAGCGGGCCGCGCCCGGAGGCGGTGATGGCCGAGGCCGAGGTGGAGCCGCGGCGGTGCTTCGAAGGCGAGCAGGTGACGGTGCGGATCACGGTGTCCTACGACGGTGAGACCGGCCGCCTGGACCCCGGCGTCACCCTCGGCCACGGGATCAGGCTCGACCACCTCGCGGTCGGCCCGCACCGCATCGATCTCGTCCTGACCGCGCAGCGCTGGGGCCGCTGGACGCTCGGCACGGTCGATATTGACGTCTACGACCGCGGCGGGCTGGCCCGGCGCACCGTCCGGGCCGAACTCGGAGAGGTCGCCGTCTTCCCCCGGCCCGGACACGCCGGCCTCACGCCCATCCCGGTCCGGCTGCCGCAACGGCTCGGCGAGCACACCGCCGTGCAGCGCGGCGAGGGCGTCGAGGTCACCGGGGTGCACCCGTATGTGCGCGGCGAACGTCAGCGGCGGATCCACTGGCCGGCCACCACCCGCCGCGGCACCCTGCAGGTCCACCAGTTCGCCGCGGAGCGCACCGCCGACACCGTGGTGCTGCTGGACGTGCTCGCCGACGTAGTCGACCCGGTCACCGGCGCGTCCTCGCTCGATGAGACCTTCCGGACTGCCGCCGGGCTGGTCCGCGCCTACCTGCGCACCCACGACCGGGTCGGCGTCGTGTCGGTCGGTGGCGCGACCCGCTGGCTGCAACCGGGCAGCGGCCAGGGGTACTTCTACCGCATCGTCGAGAGTGTGCTGGAAGTCCGCAAGGACCGCGCGTACCGTACGGAGGGGATCAGTCTGCTACCACCGCCCGCGTTGCCCGAAGGAGCGCTGGTATACGTCATCACGCCGCTGACCGACCAGCGGATTCTCGACATCCTGCACCAGGTGCGCGGACGGGCCAACCCGATGCTCGTGGTCGAGATCCCCAGCGGCGACCCAGTCGTGGAACCTGGCGACATCGAGGGTGAGCTCGCGCTGCGGCTGTGGCGGGCTGACCGCGACGCCATGCGCTTCGCCTTGGTGGAACGCGGCATCGCGGTCGTCTCCCACCGGCCCGGAGAGACCCTCGACCTCGCCCTTGCGCCGCTGCTGCGCACCCGCATCCACGGGGGGAGGCGATGACCACCGCCCCCGCCCGGATCGCCCGGCCACGCCCGCGCCCGGCCGGCAGCCGAGCTGCCCTGCTCACCGCACGTCTCACCTCCCGCATCACCGACCGCTTGCTCGGAACGGCCCTCGCCATCACCGCCTGCAATCCACCAGCCGCCCTGCACGCACCGCTGCCGGTCAGGGGGCTGGTGGTCGGAGTGGCGGCGGCCGCATGGTGGGCCGCTCCGATGGTCGACGCCCGCCCCGTCCTGACCTCCACGCGCTGGCGGACTATCGCGGCCCGCCGCAGGACGACCGTGCTGCCGGCCGCGGCGATCGCGGTCGCCGCGGCCACCGGCCCCGCGGTCTGGCTGGTCGTCTGCATCGCCGCCCTGCTGATTGCCTACCTGCTCGTCACCGACGCCTGGACAGTCGGTGTCACCGCCCCGCCCGGCCGCCCGCAGGCGACACCCGCACTGGCGGCCGCCGCCGCGACCGCAGTGGTACTGTTCGCCGCCCAGGCGCCGGTCGCAGGCACCTCATGGGCACGTCTGCCCGCTTCACTCGCCATCGCCGCGACCTCGGTTTGCCTAGTACTGGCGCTGCGCGCCCGTCGCAGCCCGCCCGGCTGACCGCCGACACTACTGGTGGGTTTGACGCCTGCCTCGGCGACACCCCAAAGCTTGTCAAGCGGGGCCGAATCTCACTGTCAGGGGGCCGGGTCGCGTTGCCAGAAGCCAACTGCCAACCCGTCTCATGAGACACATCGAATTCTGGAGAATGACGGCTACCGCGCCCAGCTCGCCGTGCACGCGGACGGGCGGATGCTGCTGCGCTCCCGGCAGGACCGCCATCGGGTGAGAGGCGTGCAGACCCGCGCCGCCTCGGAGTTTCGCGGCCGCTTGGCGCTGCTGTTCCTCGGTCATCTCGCGGCCGTCGGCCGATACCGGCTCGCACGCCACCGCGGTGCTGCCCTGCGACAGGCGGCGGATGGCTGCGCCTGCCGGCACCGGGCCCAGACCTGCCCCGCGCAAATTCGGTGCCGGCGGTCTCTACGTCTGGCCGACCGTGGCGGGGGTGTGTCCAGCCAGTGGTGTAACTCGGTTGTCGGGTT
>NZ_JCAJZO010000053.1:0-14074 GCF_059510295.1 Streptomyces sp. PTL18
GACGGTGTGTCCTCGGGACTGCCCCGGATGTGTACGGCTCTCGGTGCCATGGTGTCAACCCTGGTCTTCGCGCAGGTATGCGTTGGAAGTGCGGCCGGGTTCTGGACGGGTGGCGCCGGAGTGGCCGTGAATGGCGGTACCGGTAGCCGGGACGGTGGTGGAAGAACAGGCGCTCGACCGGGGCATCCGGCCGAGCGCCTATGTTCCGGTTGTTGATCAGTCGAGCTGGGTGACGGCGGGGTTGTCTCCGGTTGCTGCGGCGTCGGCGGGGGGCAGGGCGGTGTCGTAGACGTGGATGTCGCTGATCTTGCCGTTGGCGTACTCGCCGTAGGTGCCTTGGTAGAGGCGGCGGCCGATCTGAAGGGGGCCGGTGGCGTTCCAGGAAGTTCCGGCGAAGGTCTTGATGCCGGCCTGGCGGCCGTTGACGTAGAGGGTGAGCTGGTTGGTGGTGGCGTCGTAGACGCCGACGAGGTGGGTCCATGTGCCGGTGGTCGGTGTGCCGCCGTAGGTGGCTGTGAAGGAGGTGCTGGTGGTGTCGTCGTTGTGGCGTCCGAAGGCCCAGGCGTGTGCGCCGGAGGAGTAGTAGAGCTGGAAGCCGTTGGCGTTGCCTGCGCTGTCGGACTGGGAGACGAAGGTCGAGTTGGCGGTGAGGGAGGTGAGGTTGGCCCAGGCGGAGACGGTGAAGCTTGTCGAGGTGTCTATGGCTGGGCCGGTGGTGGCGGCGTAGCCGGTGGTTCCGGAGAGGTTGAGGACGTTGCCTCGTGTGCTGTCGCCGGCCCAGGTGTAGGCGCCGGTCAGCGATGCGGTGAGTCCAGTGCTGCAGTCGGAACTCGTGGCGTTGGCGCAGTCGGCCGCTGTTGTGCCGGTGCCTTCGCTGAGGGCCCAGGAGTGGGTGGCGGTGTTGGTGGCGGTACCGAGGGAGAGGGGGGTGCCGAAGGTGGCTGTGGTGCCGGTGGGTGCGTTTCCGGGGTATTCGGTCAGCTGGCCGTGGGTGTCGGTGGCGTAGAGGTCGGGGTTGCCGTCGGAGCCGCCGCCGCTGCCGTTGACGTCGCCTGGTGAGGCCACGGTGGGGTACGCGTTGGCTGCCAGGACGGGTGTGAGGGCGGTGCCGGGGTTGGTGCTCCAGTCGGTCGGTGTGCTGCTGGTCCAGTTCTGGGCGGCGGTGTTGTTGCAGGTGTAGATCTGCACCTGGGTGCCGTTGGTGGTGTTGCTGTGGGGGTCGTCCAGGCATTTGCCGGACTGTGGGTTCTGCAGGCTGCCGTTGGGGCCGGGGGTCCATTTCTGGGAGCCGGTGCCGTTGCACGTGTATAGCTGCAGGAGGGTTCCGTCGGTTGTGGCGCCTGAAGGGACGTCGAGGCATTTGCCGAGTACGCGCAGGGAGCCGTCGCTGAGCAGTGCCCACTTCTGGGCGGCGGAGCCGTTGCAGGTCCAGATTTGGATTTTGGTGTTGTTGTCGGTGCTGGAGTGGTCGTCGTCCAGGCACAGTGACCCGCCGGTGGATGTGGTGAGGGCGGAGGTCAGGACGGTGCGGACGGGGGCGTGCAGGAGTTGAGGCACACCGGTGCTTTGGTCAACGCTGATGGGGAAGGTGTAGACGGTGCCAGAGACATCGTCGCGGGCCCACAGCGTGTATGTGCCGCCAGTGACGGTACCGTTGCCGTTCGAGTCCTTGCTGAAGGTTCCGCCGACGGTGCCGGGCGCGACCAGCGTGAGACCGGACCAGTCGCCGTCGCCGAGCAGCACGGGGTCAGTGAGGTGCTTGCCGTTGTAGGACTGGTAGATCCACAGCTTGCCGTTTTCGACGGTGATGACGGCGGGGTGACCCTGCTCGTTTCCGTAGACATTGCCGGGTGTGATGAGCTGACTGATGTTCCATGGTGTGGTCGGATCGTAGCCGGCGCCCGCGCAGCGGCTGTCCGGAACGGTTGGCTGGCAGGGGTCCTTGGTCACGGGGTCACCGGAACGCTTTCCGATATAGCCGGGGAAATTGGACCAGGGAACGAGGGGAAAGGCGCTGTCGTCCTTGGGATCGAGGTCGTTGGGGACGACGTACAGCTGTGCTGTCTTGCGGTTGTAGGCGAACAGGTCGTCCACGTCGGATCCGTGCAGGTTGCCGCGGTGGGCGATCAGGTAGTTGCTCCAGCTGGTGCCGTCAGGCGAGTCGACGGGCGTGGAGACGATCACCGGGCCGTTGATGGCCGGAGGCGTGCCCGTGACCGGCCCCGTCTGTGCCGGGGCCGCGCTATGGGCGGGGTCGGTGTTGCCGGGGAGCAGCACGAGGTCGCCTGTCTTGGTGGTGGCGAGCAGGTCGGGGATGCCGTCGGCGCTGATGTCGCCTGCTGTGATCTTGGTGTCGGGGTTCCAGGGGACGGTGAAGGTGTAACTGGCGGGGGCCTGGGAGATGTTGCCGGCCGCGTCGACCGCGGCGACGTAGAGGGTGTGCACTCCCCAGTCGGTGACCGGGACAGTCACCGTACCGGTGGCGGTGCCGGTGCTGTCGGTGCTGGTGACGGACGCCTTGGTGCCGGTGGTGGCGGTGGGCTGGCTGTCCAGCTGCCACAGGAAGTGGTCGACGCCGCTGGACAGGCAGGCGTTCGGGCTGCAACTGGTGTCGGAGGAGGCGTTGTCGGCTGCGGTCACCGTGAAGCTGGTGGTCTTGCCGGCTCCGGCGTAGACCACCGGATCCGCAGGACCGGAGCCGACGGGCGGGAAGGAGGGGTTCGTGGCGACATCGGGAGTATGCGGCGGGGTGAAGTCGGTCTTGAACCAGCAGTGGCCGCTGGTGCCGGAGGTCAGGTACAGCGGTGAGCTGTTGTCCTGGGCGTAGACGTCCCAGCCGTATTCGTGGCCGTCCTTGAGTGTGAACCCGATCGGCACGTCGGCGTCGGAGCCGGAGGCGAGGTAGCTGCTGCTGGGTGTGGAGTCGGTGTAGGCGTTGCCGCTGGAGTCAAGGACGGTGCGGTCCCAGACGTCGTAGTGGGCCTTGACGAGTTCGCCGGAGATATTCGCTGTGACGGTGGAGTGGAGGTGGATGTTGCTTCCGGCGTCGGAGTAGGTGGTGGCGCCGATCCATCCGTCGCCGCTCGTGACGCAGGCGCCGCCGGCTTGCGTGGCGGGCGGAGTGGTGTGGAGGCTGGTCGGGACGGCGGGGGGGATGTCGAACTTGACCGTGAGGGTGAGGACGCTGGACATCCGCAGGTAGTCGTCGTTGCTGGAGGAGATGCTCTCGTCACCGTAGAGGGCGACAGTCCAGTAGTCGCTGCTGGAACTGTGGTACTGCGCCATCCGCTGGGCCGGGTCGGTGACCTTGAAGGTCGCGGTGTGATTGCTGCAGCTGCTGTTGGGGTTGGCCGCGCCGGGGATCGTGACCGTGACGGGCTTGTAGGCGCCGTTGTCGTCCCAGGCGCCGGGTTTGTTGTTCCAGTCGGTGGTCGAGTCGATCGACCCGGTGGTGTGCAGGGTGATCGGCTGGTTGGCGGAGCAGTCCCAGCTGGCCGCGTACGTGGAGCTCACCGTGATCTCGGCGTCGTAGACCTGCATGGAGGGATCGAGGCTGCTGGTGGGGATGGCGTAGTAGGAGCGCTCCAGGCCGGTGCCGCACACACCGCCCCAGCGCTGATAGCCGACGCCCTCGCCGCCGCTTTGCGGCTTGTCGTACTGCGGGCTGTCGGAGCAGCTGGAGCTGGAGTAGACCTCGTCGTAGTGGCCGGAGGTCTTGGTGACCGGGTTGCTGAACGGGTCGATGTACACCGGGTAGGTGGTGCCCGGGTCGTTGAGCACGGACGTGTCCGGCGTCAGGGTGAGGCCGCTGGAGGTGGTGCTCATCGGCACCGTGTCCACTTTGGCTCCCTGGCCGGGTCCGTCGGCGGAGGACGTGGCGGGGGCGTCACCGGCCGTGGTGGTGGCGGTCGTTGCGGTCTGCGCCGGCGCGTCCGGGACCGTGGTGGAGTCCCACATCAGCGGTCGAGGGCTGGTGTAGGCGACCGTGCCGTCGGAGGCGGTGGCGTCCATACCGCCCGCATCGGTGGCGGAGAGGGCGAGGCCGTGGGTGGAGGCCGCTTCGGTGAGCTTCTTGATGTCCGGGTCGGCGGCGGCGGTGGCGTCGTGGACGACCAGTACGTCGCTGAAGCCGCCCTGGTCGGTGACGGACACGGACAGGTCCACGCCGGGGAGCACTGACTTGTACAGCGCGGTGTCGTCGCTCACGGTGGGTGAGGGGAGGGGGAAGGGCATGGTCAGGGCCATGCTGCGGCCGTCCTCGTCGGTCAGGCTGACGAGGGGGCCGCTGCCTCCGCCGGACAGGGTGACCGTGTTCGGGGTGGCTTTGGGCGAGAGGGTGCCGTCCGGGTTGGTGGCGAGGGTGGCGTCCACGGGCGTCCACACGCCGTCCTTGAGCACCCGCACTGGCATGACGTCGATCGTGGAGGAGAACGTGCCGTCGGGGTTTGCGGTCACGGTGGAGGTCTGTGTCGTCATGGCGTCGACGGGGACGTCCTTGCCGCTTGCCACCGCTTGCGCCTGAGCGGCGAGCATCGGATCGCTCGGCGTCGGTGTGTCAGCGCTGGCCGGAAGGGCGGGTATTCCGGCCAGGAGGGCGGCGGCAGCCGGGACCATCGCCAGTCGGCGCATCAAGTCCCGTCTTCGGTGGCGCTTACGGGTGTTTTTGGACAGCACGGAACAGTTCCCCCTCCGAGTGTTGAACGCTTCGCGCTCATGATCTGCGTCACATATGCGGGTGTCTTGGGCGTGGAGTGTGGTGCTTGCGGTGTCCTGTTTGCCTCACGGTGGTGATGTTCGCCCCTTCACGGAACGGGCACATCAGACACACGGTTGGCATACGCCCTGGCCACAGCGTCGGCACAGGCTATTGAGTTGTGAACCAGCCATCAATAGCCTCCCGACGATCACGCAGCTCGTGTGATCGAGGACGCGACGGTCCGTCACGGGCCGCCGGGCGTGGGGGGTTTCACGGGTGAGCGGCAAGCGGCGTTGGTTCGCAAGCGTCGAGTACCGGATCTGGGGTCGGGCGCTGACCCTTGCCACAACGGCGGTTGCTTTGCTGGCACTCCTGGTGCCGGCGGCGGTGGCCCAGGGGCTGGTCGTCGGGCCGTATCGCTTCAAGGGCACCGTGTGGAGGCCGAAGGATTTGCCGAAAACACCGGCGGTCGGCAGTCACGCCCTTCACCGTCCGACCGCCGTCCATCCCAAGGGCTACAAGGCCCTGACCCGGTACCGCGTCGCCAAGCCGACGTGGCCGCAGGCAGGCACCAAGACGGTCGGCCTGGCCCGTGCCGTTCCCGCACCAGCGGCCAAGGCGGCTGGGACGCCCAGCGCTGCTGAGAGCACGCCGCCGGCCGCGCCGGCAAAGATCACGCCTGTCACCAAGCCCGTGAAAGCAGGCAGCCTGCCGGTATGGGTTGCCCCCGCGCCCCCCTCGGGACGCACGACGAAGACGGCCGCCGCGGCTGCGCCCGAATCGGTCCAGGTCAAGGTCGCCTCCCACACGCAGACCCTGCGCGCCGGTGCGGACGGGATGCTGCTCGGCTTCACCCGCGCCGACGGAAAGGCCGGCAAGGGCCGGGTGCGCGTGGTCATCGACTACTCGTCGCTGGCGAAGGCGTACGGCGGCGGCTTCGGCTCCCGCCTTCGGCTGTATCAAGTCCCCGCCTGCTCCATAACGAGCCCTCAGCAGTCGCGCTGCCGGACACGCACGCCGATCGCCTTCACCAACCGGGCAGGATCGGACCAGCTGATCACCACCCTCACCGTCGGCTCCTCCACCGGTAGCACACCGCTGGCCTCCAGCGGCACGGCCGCGCCGATGACGATGTCTGCCGACACCACGACGGTCGAGGTCACCTCGGGCAGTTCCGGGTCGCAGGGCAACTACGCGGCGACGTCGCTGAACCCTTCAGGGAGCTGGCAGGCTTCGGGCACCGGCGCCTTCACGTACTCCTACCCGGTCGACGTGCCCTCCGCGGTGGGCGGCAACGCGCCTTCGGTGGGACTGTCCTACAACTCGCAGTCCGAGGACGGCGAGACCTCGGCCCGTAACTCCCAGGCATCCTGGGTCGGCGACGGCTGGGACTACCAGCCAGGGTTCGTCGAGCGGACGTACCGCTCCTGCGGATCCCTGCTGGACAGCAGCGGCAACAGGATCCTGAAGGGGTCGGGTGACGAGTGCTGGGGCGGGGACAACGCCACCATCTCCTTCGGTTCGCACTCCGGGCAGTTGGTGCCGGACGGTGTCGACTCGGGCGTGTCTGGTGAGATCAAGCAGTGGCGGCTGCAGGGGGATGACGGCACGCTGGTTCAGGAGCTGTCCGGTGCCCCCAACGGCTTGCATGACGGTGTCTACTTCCGTGTCCTGACCACCGACGGCACGGCCGCCTACTTCGGTGCCGACCACTCGCCGACCGGTCCCGGTACCTCCGGTGGGATGCAGTCCGGTACGCCGTCCGACTCCTCGACCGACGCCGCCTGGGGCGTGCCGGTGCTGCACCCGGAGTCGGGCGACCCGTGCTACGACTCGGCCAAGGGCAAGGCGTCCCAGTGCGACAAGCACGAGGGGTGGCGCTGGAACCTGGACTTCGTCGTCTCGCCGAGCGGGTTCGTGCAGCGCTACGACTACACGACCGAAACCAACTACTACGACCTCGGTGGCGGCCAGGCCGCCTCCGGCGACTCAGGCACCCTGACGTCCTATGTCCGCGGCGGCAAGCTCGACTCCATCTCCTACGGCTACACCATCGGCGACGAGCAGGCCGGACGCACACCCGCCGGCCAGGTCACGTTCACCTCCCAGCAGCGCTGCCAGACGACGGACACCTTCACCGACTGCTCTGCGGGCAACCTCAACGACAACACAGCCCCGCACTGGCCCGACGTGCCGTGGGACCTGCACTGCGACTCCACCGACAGCACCACGCTGCCGCCAGGGTCGACCTCCGTGCCCAGCAACGTCTGCGTCACCGCGGCGCCGACGTTCTGGACCACCACCCGCCTGGACAGCATCACCACCAAGGTCCACGTCAAAAACTCCTCCACCGACGCTCTGATGCCCGTCGACAGCTATCAGCTCGGGCAGGTGTACTCCGACGCCGGCGGCACGGTGGACCCGGTCACCGGCACGAGTGTCGACCCCAAGGACGCCGGCTCCCTGCAGGCCGTGATGTGGCTGCAGTCGATCCAGCACACCGGCAAGGACACGTACGGCAACGGCAACAGCGACATCAAGCTGAACGAGGTCGCCTTCACCGGCACGGAGATCGACAACCGGGTCAACGACACCTCACCGTCAGCTCCGCCGCTGTACCGGCCGAGGATCTCCTCGGTCCAGACCGAGACCGGCGAGTCCATCGCGGTGGACTACAACCTCAACCCGTGCGCGGGCAAGACGCTGGACATTTCGGCAGCGGACTCCAACACCAACTCCTGTTACCCGGTGTATTGGACCGTGCCGGGAGCCTCGAAGCCGATCGCGGACTGGTTCAACAAGACCACCGTGCACACGGTCACGGCCTCCGACCTGACGATCGCCTCGCAGTACAAGCCGGACTCCCAGAACATCCCCGCCGGCTCGGAGGCCCAGGTCTCCACGTACAGCTACGCCGGTGCCGCCTGGCACCGCGACGACTCGGCGCAAACGGACGACCAGTACCGCACCTGGGACCAGTTCCGCGGCTTCCGTACCGTCACGGTGCAGACCGGCCAGGCCCCCGAACCGGTCACGCAGAAGACCACTACATATCTGCAGGGCATGGACGGCGACTACAAGGCCGACGGCACCCGCCGCTCGGTCACCGTGGACGCCAAGGTCGGCGGTAACACGGTGCAGAGCGTCACCGACGCCGACCAGCTCGCGGGCACCGCCCTGGAGTCCGACACCTACACCGCCGCCGGCGGCACCATCAACGCCGAAACCGTCAACGGACCGTTCACCTACACCACCACCGCACATACGGCCCAGACGCCGTGGACGGACTGGACCCAAACCGACAACCCCGGACAGACCAAGCCCGCACTGTCCACCCTGCCGGACCTGTCCGCCTACCGCATCAAGACCACCCAGTCGCACGGCTACGCGCTGCTCGCGAACGGGACATGGCGCCACACCCGGACCGACACCGCCTACGACAGCCAGGGCCGGGTCTCCACCGTCGACGCACACGGCGACGTCAGCGTGGCCGCGCAGGAAAAATGCGCCACCACGACCTACGCGACACCGCCATCTGGCAACACGATGGCCCTCGCCTACCCCGACCAGGTCACCTCCGTCAGCGGGCCGTGCGGCACCGCACCCAGCGCCACCACACTGCTGGCGGACAAGAAGATCTACTACGACGGCGACGGCAGCCTCACCAACCTGGGGACGTTCGGGCAGCTGGATCAGACCGGCAGCACGGCGACAGGCCAGGTCAGCGTGGTCCGCACGGCCACCGGCTACAGCGGCACCACCGAGAACTGGCAGACCAGCTCGGCGATGAAGTACGACGGCGCCGGCCGGATCACCGACGCACTGGACGCCACCGGGCAGAACACCCACACAGCCTTCACCCCGGCATGGACCTCCGCAGGCGGCAACACCAACCCGACCAGCATCGCGACCACCAACTCCCAGGGATGGAAGGTCACCTCAACCCTCGACGCGCTGCGTGGCCTGCCCACCGAGAACGTCGACGCCAACAACCGCAAGACCGACATCACCTACGACTCCCTCGGCCGCCGCACCGGCGTCTGGCTGCCCGGCCGGGACAAGTCCGCCGGCCAGAGCGCGGACAGGACGTTCGAGTACTCGATCAACCCCGGCGCCATCGCCGCCCCCGGCGGCACCATCACCTCACCCGGTGCCCCGTCAGCGGTCACCACGAAGACGCTGCGCGAGGACGGTACGTACAGCTCGTCGATCAGCATCTATGACGGGATGCTGCAGCCGCGGCAGACGCAGTCCACGGCGGACGGTGACGTCAACTCGGGCCGTGTCATATCCGACACCTTCTACGACTCCCACGGCTGGCCGACCGCCTCGTTCGCCCCGTACTCCGAGCCGAACAACAGCCCGTCCACCACGCTGTACGCCGCCAACGAGAACCAAATCCCCTCGGAGACCACGACCGCCTACGACGGCCAAGGCCGTCCGGTCACCAGCACACTGTGGCACCAGGCGATCCAGCAGTGGCACACCACCACCAGCTACCCCGGCGCCGACGAAACCGACACCACCGCCCCCGTCGGCGGCCGCTCCACCGCGACCTACACCAATGCCCTCGGGCAGACCACCAGCACGGTGGTCAAGAACACCGGCAGCATGGTCGTCCTCCGCGGCGGCGAAATCATCCCTTCCGGCACGTCGCTCACCACCGACAGCGTGCGCCTGACCATGCAGACTGACGGCAACCTGGTGCTGTCCTCCCTGGCGACCGGCAAGTCCCTGTGGTCCAGCGGCACCTCGGGCCACTCAGGGGCGTGGGCCACGTTCCAAACCGACGGCAACTTCGTGGTCTACGACGTCAACCGCACCGCTCTGTGGGCCTCGGGCACCTACCACACCGGCACCGTCCTGCAGATCCAGAACGACGCCAACATGGTGATATACGACGGCACCGGCGCCGCGATCTGGAAAACCAACACCTGGCGCCTGGCCGGCGAGGCGGATACCACCACCGCGTACACCTACACCCCCGCCGGCCAGGTCGACACCATCAAGGACAACGCCGGCAACGCCTGGTCCTACAGCTACAACCTGCTGGGACAGAAGACCTCGCAGACCGACCCGGACACCGGCACCACCACGTACGACAAGTACGACGTCGTCGGCAATCTCCTGCAGACGACCGATCCGCGGGGGCAGGTCCTGTCCTACGCCTACGACTGGGACAACCGCCGCACCGCCGAGTACAACGGCCCTTGGTCCGCGACCCCTGACCCCACCAAGGAACTCGCCTCCTGGCAGTACGACACCCTGGCCAAGGGCTACCCGACCTCGTCCACCCGCTACGTGGGAGGCGCCTCGGGATCGGCATACACCCAGGCGGTCACCGGCTACAACACCGCCTACCAGCCGACCGGCAGCACCCTTACCATCCCGGCCGCCGACGGCTTCGCCGCCGCCGGGCAGTCCACCGCGCCCACCAGCGGCACCGTCACCTACACACAGTCCTCCTTCTACACCCCGACGATCGGGCTGCTGTACACGCTCCGCTACCAGGCCGACGGCAACCTGCCCGCCGAGGACGTCGGCTACGGCTACACCCAGCAGGGCAACCTGGACGGCATCGGCGGCTTCATCACCGCGGCCAACACACCCGACTACCTCGACACGGCCGTCCACGATCCCTTCGGCCGGGTCCTGCAGGCCAACTACGGTCCGACAGGTAAGGAACTGGCGACCTTCGCCCAGTACGACGCCACCACCGGTCGGGTCACCCAGACGTCGAGCATGCTGCAGACGTCCGCCACCGCCCTGGACGTGACCAACTACCGCTACAACCAGGCCGGCGAGATCACCGCGATCGACGACCTGCAGAACAACACCACTCATGACACCCAGTGCTTCACCTACGACTCCTTCCAGCGCCTGACCGCCGCCTGGACGGACACCGCAGGCATCACCAGCTCCACGAGCGCCCCGGTCGGAGCCGTCGGCGGCTGCAACAGCACCTCCGTGCAGACCACCACCACGGCACCGATCACCACCACGACGGTCGGCGGTCCGGCCCCGTACTGGCAGACCTATACCTACGACCTGCTCGGCGACCGCACCAGCATGGTCGATCACGACACCACCGGTAACGCCCTCAACGACACCAGCCAGGCCACCGCCTACAGCGGCACCGACGGCACCACCACCGCCACGCTGCCCAACCAGGCCGGTACCACCACCAGCAGCAACCCGACCACAGGCACCGCGACCTGGACCCCGAACTACACGGACACCGGCTACACGCCGAACAAGAACGCCGGCAACACCATGAGCCGGAAGGTCTCCACCACCAGCCCGCTCATCTCGGCGCTGACCACCAGCACCGGAAAGAAACTGTGCGTCGACGACGCCTCCTCGTCCACCACCAACGGCAACAAGATCCAGCTCTACACCTGCAACGGCACCAACGCCCAGAACTGGACGGTAGGCACAGACGGCACCATCCGCGGCATCGGCGGAAAGTGCCTGGACGTCACCAGCAGCGGCACCACCAACGGCACCAAGATCGACCTGTACACCTGCAACGGCACCGGCGCCCAGCAGTGGAAGGCCGCGGCCAACGGCTCGCTGGTCAACCCCCAGTCCGGCAAGTGCGTGGACGACCCCTCCAGCTCCACCACACTCGGCACCCAGCTGCAGATCTGGACCTGCAACGGAACCGCGGCCCAGACCTGGAACCCGGTCGACTCCGGCACCAAGATCCCTGCCGGCCAGACGCAGACATTGACCTACGACCCCGAAGGCCGCACCGCGACCGTCACCACCCCTTCGGGCACCAGCAACACCACCAGCAGCTACCTCTACGACGCCGACGGCAACCTGCTCGAGCAGACCAGCAGCACCGACGGCACCGCCAAGACCCGCATCCTGTACCTGTTCGGCGGCGCCGAACAGATCACGCTGAACGTCTCCGCCAAGACCTGGACCGGCCTGCGCTACTACTCCTGCCCCGGCGGGACCACCATCACCCGCTCCAGCACCGGCACCGTCAGCTACCAGATCGCCAACCTCCAGAACACCGCCACCACCGCCATCGACGCAAGCTCCCTGACGGTCACCCGCCGCTCCTACGACCCCTACGGCAACCCCCGCGGCACCAAGCCCACCACCTGGGTAGCCGCCGACGAGAACCACGGCTACCTGGGCAAACCCACCGACACCACCACCGGCCTCGACCTCCTCGGCGCCCGCAACTACGACCCCGCCCTCGGCCGCTTCCTCACCCCCGACCCGATCTTCGAAGCCGGCGACCCCAACCAGATGGGCGGCTACGCCTACGCCGGCGACAATCCGGCATCGGGCAGCGACCCTACGGGCCTCAAGCTGGACAACTGCGCCTACTACCTGAACTGCACGGCCAACGGCGGCACAATCGACGAAACCAAGGGCTCCGGCGGTAGCACCGTCACCTCCAGCGGAGGCGGTGGAGGCGGTGGAGGCGGCGATGGCGGTCACAGCGGCTGTACCAAGTTCAGCTGCGACGTCTCTAACGCACAGCACGACACGACACCCCCGCCGAGCGGCGAGCAGGTCCTCGAGGTTGTGGGGCTGTCCGTAGCTGCCTTCGCGATCGGCACTGCATTCTCGGCCTGCGAACTTGGTACGGCGTTTTGGGCAAGCCCTGGATGCATCGTGGGGGCGGGCGAGGGGTTTGTCGCCGCCTGCGGGGCCCTCATGGGCGACTGCGGCACGGGCGGGGGGGAAGGCCCAGTCGGCGAGGCGGCCCACGAAGACTCTCCCAGGGACGTCGTGGGTGAAGCCCCCAAGGCTGCGGACGCCGCAACCAACGCCGGAGCCTCCAACGAAGCAGCCGCTGACGCGGCCGACATCGTCGCGGCGAAGAAGGCCAACGCGCAGGAACGTGCCAAGGAAGCGGACGCCTCAGCGACCAAACCCAGTGATCCAGAATCGGGCAATGCGGGCAGTAAGCCAGCACCTGAAGCAAGGTCAAGCCGCTGCAGCTTCTCCCCGGACACCCCCGTCCTGATGGCGGACGGCAAGGCCAAGCCGATCGGCAAGATCAAGACCGGCGACAAGGTCGA
The DNA here is from genome assembly GCF_059510295.1 of Streptomyces sp. PTL18. NCBI lineage: Bacteria > Bacillati > Actinomycetota > Actinomycetes > Kitasatosporales > Streptomycetaceae > Streptomyces > Streptomyces sp. PTL18. The sequence goes on from NZ_JCAJZO010000053.1 coordinate 12,745, forward strand.
CGCCGCCAACCCCAAGACCGGCAAGCACCAAGGCGCCCGAACCGTCCAACACGTGTGGATCAACCACGACCACGACCTGCTCGACCTCACCATCCGCACCAAGGGCGGCCACACCGCCACCCTTCACACCACGGCCAACCACCCGTTCTGGGACGACACCACACACACCTGGGTCCCCGCAGGCAAACTCCGCCATGGCGATGCCCTCAACACTGCCACCAACGGCCACGTGTACGTCGTCACCACCCACGCCACACCCGGTGCCGCCAACCGCTGGAACCTCACCGTCCAGCAACTCCACACGTACTATGTCGTGGCGGGCGGCGTGCCGATCTTGGTCCACAACACTGGATGTCCAACGACCGTGTATCGGGGGGATGCGCGTTCGCCTGAAGAAGTTAAGAATGCTGGCGGTTTCCGTCCCCAAGATCCGTCGAGCAGTCGGTCTCTTCTTGAGTATGCGAGCGACATTCGAAACAAGAGTCGCTACGTTGGAACTTCGAAGAGTGCAGAAATTGCTGCCACTTACTTTGGAGGCCGAGAGGGCTACGTTTACGAAATCGCTGGCGCGCCAGGAGGGATCGACGTAAACGAGGAGCTTGGTTCCTTGAGTCCGTCTCCGCACGAGAAGGAGATCGCCTTCGATGGTGGGATACCGTGGGAGTATGTGACGAGGGTTTGGCAGAAGGATGAATGGGGTGAAGTAGACTTCGATTACGATGAACCCATATGGGAGAGGGAGTGACTCTGTCTGCCATTGGGTGCACGTAGCCGTTAGGACACTTTGTGGTGCTGATCAAGGAAGGTAGTGCTCGTGGGGGCTTCAGTGCCTGAAGGCTCGCATCTAATTTACGGCGAAGACATCACGCTGGATGATGTTGCGAAGATCGACGCTTTCCTGGCGATGCGACTCTCGAAATCGGCGAGAGCGGAGCGCGGCTCGGATGAGCGTCAGGTGGCGCGAAGCCTGCGAGCGGCGAAATCGCATCTCGTTGGCGAATTGGAACACGGGCTTAAATTCGCTAATTCGCCGAAGGTGAGTTTTGACCTACTGGAAGGTCTGCGGGCGCAGATCCGTTCTGCCTGGAACGCCTTGTGGGCTATGTCATCCCCATGGCAATCTCACCCCGACTATGACGCTCAGCGTTGGCGGCATGTAAAGTTCTGGGATGCTGATGACGAGGTTCATCGGCAAGCGCTTCTTGCCGAGGCATTTGACCGCAAGGAAGCAGATCGCCGAATGTCCGAATAGCTGTTGCGGCGAGGATTAGCGGCCCCACCGGAAGATACTTCTGGTGGGGCCGCTGTGGTGTCTGACGGCAGTAGTTGC
>NZ_JCAJZO010000054.1:0-13723 GCF_059510295.1 Streptomyces sp. PTL18
GCCCAGTGCCCCCGATTCCCAGGGAAGAATCCGCCGCCTCCTGCCCCGCATCAAGATCGGCACGGCAGCCACAGGACACTCTTCACGCCACGCAGTCACCATCAATGCAGTCGCCACGCTGCTGGCCAACCGGTGGTACGGCGTCGCTACGGTCCTGCTCTCCAACCCCGAGCAGCCGCTCGCGGTTGCCGCTCACACCGACGGCCCTGCGTGGAAGCGCCGCTTGAACGTGCCCGCTGTCGCCGCCAGCCGACGGCTTGCCGGCCTATCCCGGCTGAGCCGACGTGTCCCGCCCTTCCCCGAGACGCTGGACGAACAGGCCATCGCGCCCGATGCCGAGCTGGGCGCGGTGCGGGCCGTCGCCCCCAAGAGCGTCGTCACGCCCGGCCTCGGGCGCGGCCACGGGATGGAGATGTTCCGCCGGATCGAGGAGCACATCGACGAACACTGCGAGCGCTACCGATCCCGCAGCCCACTGTATGTGGAGGTGCCGGACCTCCCCGTTCCCCCGGGCAAGACCGGCATCCGTATCAGCGGCCCGATCCTTCCCCAAGACCTGCCCGCCGCCATGGACGCTGCCCAGCTCGACACGGTCCTGGTCGCGGTGCTGTGGCACACGGATGAGGTTCGCGCCCGCCTCCAACGCGAGATCGCCCGGCAGTGGAACCTCGGGGTTGACTTCGTCGCGCCGGAACACACCGTCGTGACCGATGTGATCCCGGGCCGGGTGCACCTGCTGTTTCTGGAGGACAAGGCCGGCGCGCTCACGCACGGCCCTGCATCCTCAGCACACCGCCAGCAGCAGCTCGAGGCCCTCCTGGCTCCGCATCGCACGCCAGGGCTGACTATCGCGGCCCTGTGCGAGACCCAATGGGACCCCGACCGCAAGTTCGCCACTCCGGAGGAGAAGAAACAGGCTGAGGCCGAAGACGGCAAGTGGCCTTCGAAAGCCGCGCTGGCCCGCATGGGCATCACATCGCAGTACATCAAGCAGGCCCCTGCCCCCGTCCCCACGCACAAGAAGAACGGCGAGCCCTGCTCCCCCAAGTACATCGAGAAGGCCACCGCAGCACGGGAGTCGGGCCTCGCCAATTCAACCGAGAACTCGCTGCGCGACATGCTCCGCGGCCTCGGCCTCGCCGACCACCGCCTCGGCGCCGCCTTCGGCTCGCTGCCGCTGCACCCTTGGTGGCACATCGGTATCCACGTACGACGCCACAACCAGACACGCCGGTACGGCCAGCGCAACACCAAGCCCGCCCCCATCACCATCACGCTCACCGCCATCCGCCCCATCGGCGGCACCAGCGAACCATGGACCATGTGGGCCTACTCACCCGTCACCTCCCAATGGGCCCCCTACCTCCAAACCCGCCTCGCCGTGCACGCCACTGAACTCGGAGTCGACGTCGCCGACTTCGAAACCGTCGGCGCCGAGAGCCACCAAGCATCCGCCGCGGCACAGATCACCGAGGCCGCTCTGCTGGCAACCCGAACCCAACTGCCCCTGCCTGGCCCCATGGTGATCTACGTCAACGGCGACACCTCCGAGTACATCTGGGCCGGCCTTCGCGACGAGAACATCGGTCAGCAGCCCCCCAGCGACCTCCCACGACCAGCCTCGTGGCTGCCCGGGCACGGCCTTCCGCGGGCGCAGCGCCCCATGGCAGTAGTGCGCGCGATCACAGACCTGGAACGCATCGGCCGCCCCACCGGCGCCTACGTCTACGGCAAGGACGGTCAATGGCGTCGCACCAGCACCACCAACAGTCCGTTCCAGCTTGCCTCGGACGACGGTGCCACTTACCTGCCCGACTTCCTCCTCATCAACGTCCCACGCACATATGCCGCTGGGCCCAGCGGCCGTTTCGGAGGTGAATACACCCGGCTAGACCCCCAGGCGAAGGCACGCCAAGGAAAGAACGGATACGCCCACACCGCAGTACGCCTCACCGTCATCGACGCGGCAGAGACAGCTGATGCAGATCTCATCGGCAAAGTCGGGGTCGTCTTCACCAACCAAGGCGTCAGTTGGGATGGTCGACAGACCGAGCCCACACCTCTTCGTCTGGCAAGGCAGATCGACAAAGACCACCCCTACTGGCGACGCAGCTGCGAGGAGACGGAGCTGCAGCCTCCAGAAAGCATTGCGTCCGGCGACCACCCGTGAACAGCGAGTTTCACGTGCGGACGAGATTCCCCTGCCAGCAGCAAGCACACAATCAGCACGTCTAGATCAGTGAACACGCCTCAAACTAGACGCATTCACCAGCTCAGTTCTGGGCCTGGGTGGTGTACGGGATTGTCAACTCGTGCTCCTCCAGGCTGCGCAGAACTGCCGAGCCATTTGAAATCTTATTGAGCAGGAACAGTTCCCGCGTGCGGCAGTCAGGGCACAGACTGACCACGGCCAATGGCCATAGATCGATCGGGACGCCTGGCGGGGTGCCGTCGACATATATCCTGTCCGGCCGCAGGGGGTGGTCGATCGGCCGGCTAAACGGCTCCCAGCTCGGGTGGCTCCCTCGTAGCCTCAAGCCCACAGCCTGGAAGGAGGAATCATCGAGGTATTCACAGCGCTCCACCCAAAACCAGTCAGTGCTCGACAGCCAGTTGACTGAGTTGAGCGCCGAGACCACATACGGTTCGAGCTTTTCGACGTCCTCGTCGAGTTCGTGACTCCTGCGTACCCCGTGAGCATGGTGGGAATTATTACGGAGATCCTTGATGTCCTTCAGCAGCGATAGCGTGACGCTGTGTTCGCGGAGCGCGACGAGTTCCGGCAACTGAGGCGTTGGGACCTCATCCATGAATCTCGCAATGAGCGTGGTCCAGGTGCCAAAGGTCGCCCCTTGACCAAAAGTTTTGCGTAGAGAGCTGGTGAAGCTCCCGTGGTGCGCAATGAGTTCATGCAAGGCAAGGACGCCCAGAGTGCGTGCCGTTCCTTCACCAAGCTTGAGCAGTCCGTCCTTCTTCTCGGCCGGGTGGGTGCTTACGCGGTAACGCCGCGCGAGAGCGGCTACGTGAAATGGATAGCTCGCCTCCGCACGCCACACGGGGTCATCGAAAGGGCGCACCAATTGTCCCGCGAGGCGCGCCTCGCGGGCGATGAACCGGATGGACTGACGGATCTCCGCAACGCGCGTCTCGGGGCCGGCGAAGACGTTCGGCAAGATGCCGTCCGTCGCCATTCGCAGCGCATGACGGCCCTCCTGCACCTCTGCCAGTAGATCCTCGACCTCCGGGGCTGCGACCAACTCCACTGGTACCGGCATGTCGAGCAGCTCTCGGGCTTGCGGGTAAGCCGCGTTGCTCTTGCGGGAGTTGAGCCATTCGCACAGTCCACGGCCGCTCCCCGAGGTGGGGTGCAGCACGAACAGCCGAGTGACTGCGTCACCGAACCCTGCAGGCAGAAGGCGCCAGTTACCCGAGCGCCCGACCAAGTCGCCGCCCGTGCATGGTGTTAGTTCGGAGTCATCTAGTTCCGCATCTGGCAGTTCCAAGGCCGAGTCGACACTATGCAGGTAGGACGCCGTGAGGTGCTTGGGCGGGATGGGCTCTGCCTCACCGCGTCGCGGACGGCGCAGCTTGACACGCTCTGTCTCCAGCTGTGCGAAGGCACGCAGCGGCCCGAACTCCCCGTCAAGCTCCGCGACATAGAAGAGCGAAGACCGGATGGCGCACCCGAGCCGGGTCTTCGCGTGGTCGAGCCAGGCATCTGGAGCGTGGGGCAGCACCTCTTTGCGGAAGTATTCCTCAGGATCGTCCCGCAACGGCACGACGACCAGGTCACGCAACTCCGGATCAGGTTCCGTCACACCCCGGCGCTGCTGCACTTCTCCTTGGACATCGCGCACCCCGATCGCGTTTCGGACGCTCCTTTCGAAGGCGGCACCTCGCGGCCAGGTCTGGCCGACGGTCGCGACCGCGTGCCGCAGTGCCGAGAAGGCGTCTGAGCTGGTGGTCCAGGACGTTCCGACGAGCCCACGCAGCGCGCCAACCAGCTTCTCGGGGTGGTCCCCTCGTTGGATCGGCCGCAGGGAGGAGAGCTGTTGCAAGCCGTCGGTGGTGAGTTCGAAGCGCAAGCGCAGCGGGCGCTCGATGACAATCTGCCGGTAGAGCAGGTCCTCGTTCCGCACGACACTCACCTGGTCGCGGGGAGACCCGCCGACCGGAGCCGACAGCGCATCTTCGTAGAGCCGGACGATCTTGTTGAGTTGATCGGGGCCGAGGTACTTCCGCTTACTGCCAGATGACTGCCGCGTCTTCTGCCAGTGGTCCTGCGCCTTGACCAGGGCCACCCTGCCCCTATGCGCCGACTTCTTGCGATTACTCAGGACCCATAGGTACGTACTGACGCCGGTGTTGTAGAAGAGTTGGTCAGGCAAGGCGACGATGCCCTCGAGCCAGTCATTCTCGACAATCCATCGCCGGACGTCGGACTCACCCAGGCCAGTGGCTCCCCCCTGCATGGGAGAGCCACTGAAGAGGACCACGACACGACTGCCACCATCACCGGAAGCGTCCACCGGCTTCATCTTCGCCAGCATGTGCTGAAGGAAGAGCAGCGATCCGTCGCTGACACGCGGCAGTCCCGCACCGAACCGTCCTGCATTGCCCAGCTCATGCTCGGCGCGGACCTGTTGCTCAGCGTGCTTCCAGCTGAGGCCGAACGGCGGGTGCGCCAACAGGTAGTCGAAGCTCTGGTCCTTGAAGAGGTCCTCCCGCAGGACGTTCCCGAACAGGACCTGTCCCGGATCACGTCCGCTCATCAGCATGTTGGAGCCAGCGACAGCCCAGGTCTCGGCGTTGATCTCCTGGCCGTACAGGGACACATGCGCCAAGGGGTTGGCGGTCTCGATGCGCTCGGCCACCTCCTCGAGCAGTCCGCCCGTCCCGCAGGCCGGGTCGTGGACCGTGCGGAGCACGCCGGAAAGCGTGAGCTCATGCTGATCGGGCTGCAGCAGCAGTGCAGACATCAGCCGGCCGACGTCACGTGGGGTGACATGCTCGTCGGCGCCAGTCCCTCCTGCCTGGTCGACAGAGCGCCGTACGAGGTCCTCGAACACAAACCCCATGTCGCCGGCAGAGAGGGGTGCCCCCAGGTCCATGGAGAGGAATCGGCTGACGACGGCATACAGCAGCCCAGCGTGGTGCAGCCGTTCGACGGTGCGGTCGAACTCGAAGCGCTGGAACACGTCCCTGACGTTCTCGGAGTAACCGCGCACGTACTCACGCAGCAACGCCACCAAATTGCTCGGGTCGGCGACGACAGCATCCAGGGCGTAGCGACTGGTGTTGAAGAAGGGATGGCCAGAGGCGCGGCGCAGCGCAACATCCCGGAATGAGTCCGAATGTGCACCCTTATCCGCCAATTTAGCCGAGGTGTTCAGCACCTCCTGGCGAGTGGGTTCGAGTAGGCAATCCAAGCGCCGCAGCACGGTGAACGGCAATACAACGCTGCCATACTCAGATGTCTTGAAGTCCCCACGAAGAAGATCCGTGAGTGACCAGATATGCCTGGAAAGCTGCGTCCCTGAATCGCTCATGGCATCCCCCTCCGACCACCCGGCCCCTCCTGCACTCAGGTCCGATCTTCACACAGTCATTGGATCTTACGCAGGGGGCATCACCGTGACGGCCCGTTCCCGCCAATCAGCCACGCCGCTTCCTCAGCAGCAGCCGGCAGCACATAGACCCGACCTGACATGGTCGCGTCAGCAATGGCTGCGACGTAAAGGTATGACATCACCGGGCACGCCCACCCGACACCCACCGCTTCATCCGTACACGCATCGACTCGGCGCTGCTGCGACTTGAATCGCTATGGTCCGCCTGGCCGAATCCGCTCACGGTGCACTCTGCCCCGTTCCATCGCCGCCAGGTCTGGGCTGCAGGGCCTCTGTCGTAGCACGCTCAGGCCGCTCTTGATGTCAGTGACACCCTTTAGGATTCGGTCCGAGGGTTGAGCTGTGCTTCCTGAACGCAGCGGCAGGAACTACGGCAGGCTTACAGACACGGACGGGGAGCCGCATGCTGGAAGACCGGTGGACGACGGTCACCGAGTCCGAGTATGAGCACGAGCGCCGTGGTCTTGAGGCGATCCGCCGGCGTCTGCCAGATGAGGAGCCGTGGCGGGCCTGGTCGAACTTCATGTTCACCGCGAACAGCGGGCACGTCCGTGAGGTCGATCTTCTGGTGGTAGCGCCGGCCGGGGTCTTCCTGGTCGAGTTGAAGGACTGGCACGGCTCGGTCCACGGCGGCGGCAACGACTGGGTGCAGACCACGCCCAGCGGGACCAGCCGTCGGCACGGCAACCCGCTGCACCTGGCGAACCGGAAGGCCAAGGAGCTGTCGGGCCTGATCAACGGCGTCTCCGGTCGGCCCGCGCACCGAACGAAGATCTGGGTGGGTGAGGCTGTCTGCTTCACGGACGACAAGCTTCAGGTGAACCTTCCGGCTGCCGACATGAACGGCGTGTTCACGGTCAAGCAGCTGGTGGAGATGCTGGCCGTGCCGCCGGGAGACGCCCGCTACCAGATCACAGCCGAGGCATCCCGCTTTGTCGATGCAGCCCTGAAAAAGCTCCGTATCGCACCGATCCGCCGCCAGTACGAGGTGGGCTCCTACCTCCTGGAGGCGAAGGCGTTCGACTCCGGGCCGTCCTGGGCCGACTATCTGGGACGCCATTCCCAGCTGCACGATCTGGCACGGGTGCGGGTCTTCCTCAGTGAACGTGGTGCCTCCGACGACGAGCGGCGCTCGGTGGAGCGTGCCGCCGCCCGCGAGGCATCGGTACTCAGCCGTTTTCGTCATCCCGGTGCGGTACAGCTGAAGAATTATCTGCCGTCGGGGCATCCCGCCGGGCCCGCGATCCTCTTCGACTACCACCCGGAGACGCTGCGCCTAGACGATTACCTGGTCCAGCACGGTGAGGGTCTCGATCTGCAGGGGCGCCTCGCGCTGGTGCGGCAGCTTGCCGAGACGGTGCGCTCCGCGCACTCCCGTCGGGTCCACCACCGCACGCTGTCGGCGCACGCGGTGCATGTGATTCCGCGCGACCGCGGTCCACGCGGGCGGGAGCTCGGCGAGGAGCAGCGCTGGCTGCGTCCGTGGACGCAGATCGCGGATTGGCAGATCGCCACTGGGCAAAGCTCCAGCCGCGGCCGGCCGCTGACCCTGGCTCCGACTAACGTGACGGGGTTCCATGTCGCCGAGCAGGCTGATCCCTATCTGGCTCCGGAGCTGAGGATTCCGAAGGCCGATCCAGTGCGCCTCGATGTGTACGGGCTCGGCGTGCTCACGTATCTGCTGGTGACCGGGCAAGCGCCTGGCGCGAGCCAGAGCGAGGTCATGGCACGTCTGGAGGCCGGCGAGAGTCTGCGTCCCAGCGCGCTCGTCGACGGTCTCAATCCGGACATCGACGATCTGGTGGAGGCTTCCACCGCGTACGAACCGGGTCGGCGTCTGTCCACGGTCGACGACTTCCTGGAGATGCTGGAGTACGTCGAGCAGGCATTCGTCGAGGAGGTCCCGGGCGGCGGGGATGCGGCTGCAGTCGCGGGCGGGGACGGCGGTTCAGCCGCAGGCGTGGGCGAGGAAAGATCCGAGCCGGAGAAGGACCCGCTGGAGGCCGTGGCCGGGGACGTACTGGCCGGACGCTGGGAGGTCGTGCGCCGCCTCGGTACAGGCTCGACCGCGCGGGCCTTCCTGGTGCGGGATCTGGAGGGCGAGCCTCGGCGCAGCGGCGGCCTGCCGGTGGCAGTGCTGAAGGTCGCGCTGAGCGAGGCCAAGCATGCTGTCCTGGATCGTGAGGCGGAGGTCCTGGGCCGGATCCACCGGGACTCCAGCATCATCTCGCTGTACGAACCGCAGCCGCTGACACTGGCCGGGCGCCGGGTCCTGGTTCTGGAGTACGTGGGCGACAGCCGGGAGCTGAAGGACCAGGACGGCAGTGCGAGTAAGGGGCCGCGCCGCCGGGAGGACACCGTGGCCCGCCAGCTGCGGGACAACGGCCGCCTGGGCATGGACCAGCTGGAGGCATACGGGAAGTACCTCTTCGGTGCTGTGGAGCACCTGGAGGCGGAGGGGATCTGGCACCGGGATCTGAAGCCGGACAACATCGCCATCCGGGTCCGCCCCAACGGCACCCGGCAGCTGGTGCTGATCGACTTCTCGCTCGCCGGGTACCCGGCGAAGGAGATCGAGGCGGGCACCGAAGGCTATCTCGACCCGTTCGTGGGCATCATCACGCGCGGCTCGTACGACGGGCACGCCGAGCGGTACGCGCTGGCCGTGACGCTGCACGAGATGGCCTCGAACGAACTGCCCCGCTGGGGCGACGGCTCGGTCACGGCCCGGCAGACGGATGCGAAGGAGTGGCCGTACCCGCAGCTTGCGGCAGACGCCTTCGAGCCGGCCGTCCGGGACGGCCTGGTGGGGTTCTTCCGTAAGGCGCTGGCCCGGGATGTGAAGGACCGCTTCCCGGATCTCAAGCCGATGGAACGTGCCTGGCAGCGGATCTTCCTGGACGCACAGCAGACGACGGCGCCGAGCACCGGTCACGGTGAGAAGTCGGGGCGCGGAGCGAAGGGCGGCACCGACGCGGTTTCCGAGTCGGCTACGCAGCCGCGGATCGGGCGGGAGGATGACGACGTCTCCGCCGAGCAGGTCCGCGACCAGCAGGCCGAACGCGCCGACCGGAACACGCCGCTGTCGGTGGCGGGTCTGACGGTCGCAGCGCAATCGCAGCTGTTCGCGATGGGGCTGAACACCGTCGGTGACGTCTTGGACTACTCGGCGAAGAAGTTCCTCACCGCGCCGGGCATGGGCTCGCGCACCCGGGAGGAGATCCAGCGCCGGCAGAAAGAATGGAACGCGCGCCTGGGCAAGGCGGCTCCCGCGCCGCTCAGCGCGGAGGCCCGCAAGGCGGCGGGCCAGGAGCTCTCCGACCTGGAGCGGGCGGTCGCGGAGTCCGTCGACGCAGCCGCCGGGGACGTCACCGACCCGCAGGTGCTGGGCGGCCTGAGCCTGGACGCGCTCGCCGCCCGCCTGGTGCCGAAGCCGTCCAGCGGTAGTGCCCGCTCCAACGCCAAGGAGCGCGAAGCAATCCGGCTGCTGCTGCGGCTGCCCGATGAGACAGGCACTCTGCCCGGGGGCCTGGCCTGGGTCCGGCAGCGGGACGTCGCCGATGCGGTCGGCCTGACCGCGGGCCGGATCCCGCAGATCGTGAAGAAGGCGCGCGAGCGCTGGTACAAGGACGCAGCCCTCGGGCTGCTGCGTGAGCAGGTGGTGGAACTCCTGGCTGAGCGCGGCCGGGTGGCCCCGGTGATCGAACTCGCCGATGCGCTTATCGCCCGGCGCGGCACCCAGCACGTGGAGCGGCGCAACCGGCGTGCACTCGCCCTGTCGCTGCTGCGTGCGGTGGTCGAACGAGAGAGTTACGACAACGAGTCCCCGCCACTCTTCCGCTACTTCCACGCCCGCATGCCCAAGGGCGCCGATCCGGTACTCGGCCTGCTCGCCCTGGATGTCCGGGAGGACGTGGACGGTCCGGACACCCCGGCACTGCCCGCCCTGCAGGAGTACGCGTTGAACCTGGGCGTACGGGCCGACCGGCTCGCGGCGCTTGAGTCCCTGCCGACGGCGAGCACGGTCCTCACCGAGCTGGACGCGGTGCGACGGCCACCGGGCAGCCTGGGCTGGGACGAGCGGCGCACGGCCGAGATCGCGGTCGCCGCCTCCACCCGGGCCGCGCTCACCCCGCGGTTGGAGATCTACCCGCGCGACCTGGACCTGGTGCGTGCGCTGCGGATCACCCAGGCCGGCGTGGTCGCCGTGCAGCCGGGCGTCGAGGAGGAGCGGCAGCCGGGCCTGACGGTGGACGCGCTGCACAAGCGGGTCGCCACCCGCTTCCCCGACCTGGGCACCGATCCGCTGGCGCCGCGCGAGCTGCCCACGGGCAGCGCCCTGGTCCGCGCCCTGAAGCAGGCCGGCTTCGACCTGAAACTGGCCACCCGCTACGACAAGGTGCTCCGGCTCATCCCGGATCGCCCCTCCGGGGACGCCACGGCTGGGCTGACCTCGGCGAGCTGGGGTGCCTCGGCGGCTCGCCGGTCCGCCCCCACCCAGTACGACGCGGACGCGGCCGTCGCCGCTGCCGTCAAGGCTGAGCAGCGGCTTACGCACTCCGCACGGCAGGATGGCTTCCGGGTCCTGACCGTGCCCCAGCGGCGGGCCGAGGACGCGGTGCGGCGGCTGGCCGGTGAGCCGTACGGGGCTCGGCCGGTGTCGGTGACCGGACTGTTCGTGGCCGAACTGCGCGGCGTGGTCGGCGAGGCTGCCCGTCCGACCTGGGAGACCGTCCTCAAGGCGGACGCCGCCGAGCCGGGTAGTCGAGCTCACCAACAACTGCGCATACGCACCGATAAGGCGTGGGGGCGGATCGAACCGCGGTTGCGGGAGCAGCTAGCGGAGGCCGATGGTCCGCTGTTGCTCACCGACACTGCGGTGCTGGCCCGCTACGACGCGCTCGACCTGCTCGGGCGGCTCTCGGAGGAGGCTCGGCAGGGCGGCAGCCCGCTGTGGCTGCTCGTCGCCCAGTCCGATCCGGCACGGGCGCCGCGGTTGGCCGGGCAGAGTGTTCCGTACCAGGCGGGGTTCGACGAGTGGATCGTTGTGCCTGACGCCTGGATCACGCGCAAACACCTCGAGCCGGACGCCTGACCCGCCTTCCCCTTCTAACCTGATCTTCTCCGTCTTCTCCCATTCCCGACTGGAGCCGTTCGTGATCGACCGCCAGAGCCTCCTCGCCGACCTGCAGAAGCAGGTCAAGGCGGCAGAGACCGACCTGGAGCAGCAGGTTAAAGCCGTCCCTGAGGTCGGGACGCGACTGCGCGGTGAGTATGAGCAGGCCCGGAAGCTCGGCCGTACGGCGGCAACGTGGAACGCCTGGCTTGGCGAGCGGATCACCCAGGTCGCGGTGGCCTGGGTGCTCGGCACGGTCTTCGTGCGGTTCAGCGAGGACAACCGGCTGATCGCCGAGCCCTACATCACCTCCCCCCACGTGGCAGGGCGGGAGACCGCCCAGGCGCGGTTCGAGGAGTACCTGGAGAAGGACGCCGACCCGACATACCGCGGATGGCTGGAGACGGCGTTCGCCGAGCTGGGCGCCGGGCAGGCCGGGCGGCTGCTCTTCGATCGTGACCACAACCCCCTCTACCAGATCCCGCTGTCGCACGACGGCGCCGGCGCGCTGCTCGCATTCTGGCGGGAGCAGCGCGCCGGTGAGGTCAACGGGGAGGAAGGGGCTGGCGGTCCGGTCCTCGTGCACGACTTCAGTGACCCGCTGAGCGAGGACGGCACCGAGGGCTGGGATACCCGGTTCCTGGGCGACCTGTACCAGGATCTGAGCGAGGCAGCCCGCAAGACGTACGCGCTACTGCAGACACCGGAGTTCGTAGAGGAGTTCATCCTCGAGCGGACGATGACCCCGGCAGTGCGGGAGTTCGGCTTCGAAGAGCTGAGGATGATCGACCCGACCTGCGGGTCCGGCCACTTCGTGCTCGGCGCATTCCGACGCCTGGTGCGAATGTGGGCTGAACAGCGGCCCGAGGTTGGCGCTTACGAGCGGGTGCGAGCGGCCCTGAACTCGGTGCACGGGGTGGACCTCAACCCGTTCGCGGTCGCAGTGGCCCGTTTCCGGCTCCTGGTCGCGGCGATGGCCGCGAGCGGCATGCGGACCTTTGAGGAGGCACGGCGCTACGAGTGGCCCATCCAGCTCGCGGTCGGCGACTCGCTCATCAAGGACCGCCAGCTGGAGCTGCAGTTGGGACTCGCCCTTGAGGAGGAGGGCGGCAGCACAGCCGGTGACCCCCTGGCCGACTTTTCGTACGCGACGGAGGACGTGCACGAGCATCCGGGGATCCTGGAGCAGGGGCGCTACCACGTGGTCGTGGGCAACCCGCCTTACATCACCGTCAAGGACAGGCAGCTCAACCAGTTGTACCGGGAGCTGTACGACGCGTGTGCGGGGACGTACGCGCTGTCTGTCCCCTTCGCCCAGCGGTTCTTCGAACTGGCCAAGCAGGGCGGGGCCGATGGGGACAGCTACGGCATGGTCGGTCAGATCACGGCGAACTCCTTCATGAAGCGCGAGTTCGGCACGAAGCTCATTGAAGATTACTTCGCGCACAAGGTCGAACTCACCGAGGTCATCGACACCTCGGGGGCATACATTCCGGGGCACGGGACGCCGACGGTGATCCTGGTAGGCCGGCCTAAGGAGGGATCTAAGCGGCAGGCCACGATCCGGACGGTGCGGAGTGTGCAGGGTGAGCCTTCGGCACCTGAAAGGGCGGAGGAGGGACTGGTATGGCGTGCGATCGTGGAGCAGATCGATCAGCCGGGGAGTGCAGGGCAGTGGGTTTCAGTGGACGACCTGGAACGGGGGCGGTATTTCGGCAAACAGCCGTGGGTCCTGGCCGACGGGGGCCTGGAACTGAACCGGACGATCGGTCGCTATGCAACCTCTAGGCTTGGAGAAATTCAACGCTCTATCGGCAGGTACGTACACACTGGAAACGATGCCGCCTATTTCGCCCCATCGCGAACCTGGCATCGTTTCGGTGCAAACGAGGTGCACACCGTTCCCTTGATTACCGGAGAGGATGTCCGAGACTGGAACTTGAACGCGGCAACAGAAGCGTTGTTCCCGTACGGGGAATCATTGCGCGCCGAGTTGACAAGCGACATTGAGCATCTCCTCTGGCGCAACCGTACCCCTCTACGGAGGCGTCAGGAACTGGGGGGAACGCCCGAGGAAATCGGGCTCAGTTGGTATGAATGGAGTCGCTGGCACCCGGAGCGCTTCTCAGACCCCATGGGAATCTCTTTCCCCTTTGTTGCTACGCACAACCATTTCGCACTCGATCGTGGCGGCAAGGTATTTAATCGCCACGCGCCCGTCATTAAACTGCGGGAAGAGGCAACGGAAGAGGACTACGTTCAACTGCTTGGGCTGCTCAATAGCTCCACGGCTGGATTCTGGCTCAAGATGGTGAGCCACGACAAGGGTAGCCAGGGGGTAAATGAGGGCTACAAATCGCAGGCATGGGAGCGCTTCTACGAGTTCACCGGCACCAAGATCCAGGAATTCCCCCTCCCCGTCAAATACCCCACTGCCCTCGCCACCGAGCTTGACGCCCTCGCCCAGCAGCTGCAAGCGACGACCCCGGCCGCCCTCGCTACCGAGGCCATCCCCACCGCCGCTGCCCTCCGCGAAGCTCAGGCCCACTACAACTCCACCCGCGCCCGCATGATCGCCCTCCAGGAGGAGCTGGACTGGCAGGTGTACTCCCTCTACGACCTGCACTTCGAGGATCTACGCCTGCCCGACGCCTCTGCCGTGCCCGAACTTGCCCTCGGCGAGCGGGCTTTTGAGATCGTGCTCGCACGACGCGTAGCGGCCGGTGAGGCCAGTGGCGAGTGGTTCAAGCGACACGGCTCGACGCCGATCACGGAGATCCCCGCGCACTGGCCCGCCGACTATCAGGCCCTCGTGCAGAGGCGGATCGAGGTCATCGAGTCGAACCGTGCGATCGGGATGGTGGAGCGCCCCGAGTACAAGCGACGCTGGGCCACCGAGGGCTGGGATGCGATGCAGCAGAAGGCGCTGAAGTCCTGGCTGCTCGACCGGGTCGAGGACCGCGCGTACTGGTTCGAC
>NZ_JCAJZO010000055.1:0-13578 GCF_059510295.1 Streptomyces sp. PTL18
GTGGCCAACCTTTCGAAGATCGCAAGTCGCTTGGACGCCTTCATGGACCTGATGGGCCAAGTGATCGGCGTCATGCTGCTGGCGGTGGGCATCGAGACCTACCGCAACGGTGGATCCATGGGCTGGCCCATCGCGGGAGCGGTCCTGCTTGTGATCAATCTCTGGGTGGCCTGGCGCCGCCTCGCCAGGCGCCGGAAACCGGCATCCTCGCCGTAGCGACGCCGCGCACCCGCAAGCTTCTGACGTCCACGGCTGACATCAACGACGCCGGACGGGGGCGAACACCAGCACCCTTATCCGGCCGTCGCACCAGTCGACGGCGGTAGCTGAAGCGGGCTCGGATCGAACTCCTAAAGCGGTGCTCAGCGCACGGTGGAGCGGAGCCAGCGGGCGAGCTCGGCGAAATCGTCGTCGGTAAGGGCTGCGACCGGGTCGACGCGGTGCAGCAGCGACTGTCCTTCGTGCTGCGCGGAAACCTAGAGGTGGTCCATATCGCTGATCTCGTCATCGACCCAGATGAACGAGCGGTGGCCGGCCCACGCGACAAGGTGGCGGGTCTTCCAGTGCAAGCCGCGCGGCCCCTCATCGGTGAGGACTTCTGGCCACTTGACCACAGGCAGCCGCGGCAGCCCGATGCGCGGCGCGACAGCTTCGTTCGCATCGTCCACCCACGTTGATGCCCACACCAGATCGCACCCCAGCGCCATCAGGCGCGGACCAACGGCGGGGTCGAGGCGCTCCAGCAGCGGGTTCCCCGAAACGCAGGACGCATCGGAACGCACAGCAGAGGCCGCCCGTCGGGGCTGCCCGAAGGGGATGAGTGGCCCGTCGACGTCGAGGAAGAGAATGGGGCGCTCCGTTGAGCCGGTCACAGGAGAACGGTAGCCCTCTACGGCGTTGATGAGATCAAGGCGTTGCTGATCTCCCGCAGTCGCCCCTCCGGCAGAGCGAAGGCGTTGCAGGGGTTTCGGTAGGAATGCCCGCCGTCGTTGATCCAGACGCCGTCCGCCAGCCTCCAGTGGGCAGGCTCCCACTGGCCCTGGTTTTCCAGGAGCATCCCCGCTACTTCGGCGGGCTGTTCAATCAAGGTGAGAGCGGCAAGCGCGGCAGTGAGAAGCACAGCCGCGTCGTCGGGAAGCCGCGCATCACCGAGGGTCGGGAAGAGCAGCAGGAGGCGAGCGTGGGCGTCGCCCAGGCTCGCCGGTGCGGACTGTCTGGCAGCGGACAGCAGTTCTGGCCAGGCGGTTCCGGGCCCCATGAAGTGGCCGTCGTCCACTGCGAGGGCTTCCGCCGCGGGCCAAGCCGGGTGATGTATCAGGTAGTCCACCCCTTGATCTCCGTCGAGATTGCGGTAGACGACGTAGGTGGTGTGGCCGGAGCGCAGGGGCACGTTGAACACCGGCCACTCGTGGTCGGCGGACAGTGCACGGTGGAGTGCCATGGCCGCGTCCCAGTCGGCACCGAACGCAGCCCGTTGCGCGTCCTCGCCACTCAAGCAGGTACCGAGGTGCACCGGCCAGAACAAGGGCTCGTCCAGATAGGCGCTCCCCTCGACCAAAGGACCGCCTTCGTATCCCGGGATCTCCAGCACCCGAGGATCATGGCACGAGGCACGGACACTCCTGCCTCCACGCCTTCGACAGGATGCACCACAAGCGCACCAGAACGAGCGGGAAACAGCGGGGAACCACGGTGAAAGCAGCCGAGTCCGAGGTCGCGTCCCGCGAAGTGGTGTAGCGATGTGGAGTCCACGACTCCGCAGGTCACACATGCCTGCAGGACTGACGCCCGGGCAGAGGCCACCTCGGCGGCCCGGAACAGCGTCGACACCGAACGAGGAACCTCGATGGTGATCGCCATGTAGGCGGTCGCCGGAGCGAGGCGGTCCGGATTCCTACACCACTCGGCGGGACACCATCGAGTCCCGACGGGGCCGATCCCTCACCGTGCGCCAAGGTCAGCGCCCGGACAGGCCGCAAAAGCTCGCAGCTTCCCAAGCTGAGCGCTCTGATGACGCAAGGCTCCAGGCAGGTTGGAGACTCTGGCCGGCACGTCGTGTGGGTAGCACGCCCAGACCCAAGACGCTTGTGGCGATCCGTCGCTGCAGGGTCGGATGCAGATGGACCGCCGGTTCGTCCAAGACAATGAAGCGGCCGGTCCCACCCGCTGTCAGGGCCGCTATTTGGGCTCTGCGGAAGCTCTCGCGTTGTTCACGCGCACCGTTTTTCAACCTGTACAGCTCGGCCGACGCGCGGCTACCGTCGCTCGGGTCGAGAGGGCTCGCCAGTTCCTCGAGGGAGAAGTGCCGGCACGCGGGCAGGCGCCGATTGACGGTCACCGAGACGCCCGAGGCCCAGGGCAGGAGCTGGGTGACGTCGTTGCGGTTGCCGCCGGTCAGCGACACCGCAGCGGGATGCCCTGGCCATCGGTCAGGACATGGTGCTGCTGCCCGGCCGTGCCCGGTCGATCGGGCTGGGACCGCTTTTGGGCCCCGCCGGGCCGCCCTGACGTGGGAGGATTCGATCATCGCCCGCGACCAGTCGAGCTTGTTCGCCGACCGCAGCTTCTTCAGCAGCACCGAGTGCAGGGTCCCACACGCCCGCCGCGTTCCAGGCGGCCAGGCGCCGCCAGCAGGTCATGCCCGAGCCGAAGCCCAGCTCCTGGGGCAGGTACTCCCACTGGATCCCGGTGTGCAGCACGAACAGGATCCCGCGCAGGGCCTGCCGATCCGGCCCACGCGGTCGGCCCGCAACCAGCTTCGCCCCCGGCTTTGGTAGCAACGACTCGATGAACGACCACAGTTCGTCCGACACGGTCCAAGGCCGCGACTGACGCATCCCCACGACCACATCAACGACCAGACCCACTGACAGTCACATGATCAGCAACTTCTGTCAGGGCCAGTAAAGGGAGCGGCATCATCGCGTCTTGATAACGCAAACCACCCTTCCCGGCGGATCGCTCCCTTCAGTACTGCTGGTCTGTTCACGTACGCGACGACGGGGGAAGCAGGATGAGCCAGTTCGGTGTCGACCCCGACACTCTGATTGACCTTGCCGGGAAGTTCGACAGGGAAGCGAAGGGCCTGGCGAACCCGGTCGACGACTTCGCGGCGACCGTGTCCGAGGTCGGAGAAGCCTTCGGCCTGCTCGGCGCCTGCGACGGTGCGGCGCAGAAGTACCAGACGCTGCTGGACAGCACCGTCAAGGCACTCGGGCACCTGCCCGGCGTGCTCACCAGTGACGGCGACCGGCTGCGTCTCAACGCCGCCAACTACAAGGACTCGGACCGGACCGCCATGGACCACCTCCGTGCCGCGACCCAGCCGGCGGGAGGCCCGGCGTGAGCATCAACGGCTGGATCGACGGCAAGGTTCTGGAGATCCTCCAGGCGTGCGGGGTGGCGCTTCCTGGTGGTGACGGCGCCACGCTCCGCTCGATCGCCCGTGCCTGGGACACCATGGGCGACGAGCTGACCGAGGTCGTGCACGCTCTCGACCTCGCTGTCGAGGGCGTCGACAAGCAGGGCTGGCACGGTGAGGCCCACGACGCCTTCGAGAAGCACTGGGCGGAGCAGAAGCGCGTCATCGACGAGGTCGCGCACAACTTCCACCAGGTGGCCGACGGGCTGCGGGCGTACGGCGACGAGATCGACAAGATCAACGAGGAGATCATCGACATCTGTGTCGAGATCGCCGAGATGGAGATCGCCGGCGCGGCGCTGTCCTTCTTCACCGGCTTCCTCTCCGACCTCGTCGCGAACACGGCCGTGGCCACGCGGGTGGCCAAGATCATCGACTTGGTGAAGCTGTTCACGTCGGCGGCTGAGAAGGTGGCGGCGCTGCTGGAGCGGTTCGGCAAGCTCAGCGAGGAAGGGGCGGTGAAGCTGGCGAAGGTGGCCGAGTTCGCCGCGAAGTTCCTGAAGAAAGGCGCCGAGAGCTTCGTCACGAACTTCGTGGCGGACTCGGGCAGCACGATGCTCAACCAGGCCGTTAACGGCCAGCCCGTGACCGTCGGAGACGACCTCGCCAGCGCCGCTTGGGCCGCCGGCGGAACAGCCGCGTTCACTGGGGGCGGCGCGGCGCTCGCGGACGCAGCCGGACTGACCGGGGTGGCCGGCAGCATCCTGAGGGGAGACGGCCTGCTGGGCACCACCGTCAACGGCGCCGCGGGCAACGTGGCCGGTGGACTCACGACTGACATCGCCAACGACCGGGATGCCTCGACGATGGGCCAGAACGCCCTCACGAACGCCGCAACCGGTGCCTTCGGGAACGCCCAGAACCACGGCGTCAACCATGCCTTGGAGCAGCACGGGAGTCTCGGAGGCAAGAACCTCAGTGACCGGGGCGAGCTGGCCGACAGCGCGTTCAAGAACACCGTGGGAACCACCTTGAACACGGGCGTCTACGCTGCCGGCTCCGGCATCGAGGCGGATGTCCAGGATCTGGCGAAGGACGAGTGAGCATGATCGGCGACGTGAGGCTGGCGGCCGTTTCGAACCCTAACCCGGACCACCCCGCCACCTGGGCCGGCTTCTTCTGGGCGCTCCTCGGGGTTGGCGGGTGCCTGATCGCCGTCATCGGCGCCGCCCTGACCGTCACTCTCTGGAACGTCAGCGATCAGAAGAAGGTGGGCAACTACGTTCTCGGGCCGGTGATCCTCGTGATCGGTCTTGCAATCGCCGGCTGGAGCTTCGGGCTGTTGTGACAGTGCACGACGGGCCCGGCGACATGATCCTGGCGGGGGTCGCGCACAACAACCCGAACTACGACCCCGGCTGGGTCTCCTTCTTTGTGGCGCTCGTCCTGCTCGCGGGGAGCTTGATCGTCCTTGTCGGTGGAGCCATGTCCATCGGTGTGCGGGACCTCGTAGGCCGAAGGAAGTGGGCCGGTTACACGATCGGGCCGGTGACCATCACGATCGGCATTGCTGTCGTCGCCCTTGGCGTGTGGCTGTGGTGACCATGTGACGTCGGACAACCCGCGCCCCGGACCATTCCCGTGCTACGACAGCACCCGAGGTGGCTCTACGGACGGCAGGCGTTGACCCGAACCCTACCGCCCGCGCCAGAGGCTAGCTCTGACCCACCTGATCCCGCTCTCTTCGAGGCGCGTCCAGCCCCTTCAGGCGTGCGGCGTAAGCGCTGGCGATACCCGCGATTTGATCGCGTCCCATGAAGTGGTGTAGCCGGGCAGGGTTCCGGAACGCGCGGGTGTCTGCTCGGGGCGTGCATCCGCTGGCGGTGCACGCTCCCTGAACAAGGGCAGGCCATCGCGCAAGTCTCCCTGGTGAACGGGCAGTTCGACCGGAGGAGCACGCGATGGCCTTGTCCCGGTCTGAGCTGATGCGGCTGCTTGAGTCACTACGTCGGGCCGATGGAGTTGAAGCAATCAGGGTGGTGTGCGAGCGCATCCTGCAGGAGCTGATCGAAGCCGAGGCCACCGAGGTGATCGGTGCCGCGCCGCGCGAGCACTCCGAGACGCGCACGACCTGGCGCAATGGACACCGGGACAGGGTGCTGACCACGCAGGCCGGCGATCTGCACCTGAAGATCCCGAAGGTGCGCAGCGGGTCATTCTTCCCGTCGCTGCTGGAACGCCGGCGGCGGATCGACCGGGCGTTGTTCGCCGTGGTGATGGAGGCATACGTGCATGGTGTCTCGACCCGCTCGGTCGACGACCTGGTCAAAGCACTCGGTGCGGACAGCGGGTTCTCCAAGTCCGAGGTCTCCCGCATCTGCGGTGAGCTGGACGAAGAACTGACCGCGTTCAAGGAGCGGCCGCTGGAGCACACCGTCTTCCCCTACGTCTTCCTGGACGCCACCTACTGCAAGGCGAGGGTCAACCACCGGATCGTCTCCCAGGCCGTGGTCATCGCCACCGGGATCTCCGCCACCGGGCACCGCGAGATCCTCGGGCTGATGGTCGGCGACAGTGAGTCGAAGCCGTTCTGGACGAAGTTCCTGCGGGCCCGCGGCCTGGAGAACGCCCAGCTGGTCATCTCCGACAGCCACAGCGGGCTGGTGGCCGCGATCCGCACCGTCTTCCTCGGCGCGGCCTGGCAAAGGTGCCGGGTTCACTTCGTCCGGGACGTGTTCTCGGTGATCGAGAAGGGCTCTGGGGAGATGGTCGCCGCGACCATCCGCACCATCTTCGCGCAGACCACCGGTGAGCAGGTGCGCACCCAGCTGAACGTGGTCGCCGACATGCTCGGACGGCAGTTCCCGCAGGTCAAGACGATGCTGCTGGATGCGGCAATGGACATCACCGCGTTCGCCGACTTCCCGCCGGCGCACTGGAAGAAGATCTGGTCGACCAACCCGCTGGAGCGGCTGAACCGGGGGATCAAACGGCGGGCCGACGTCGTCCAGGTCTTTCCCAACCCCGCCGCCCTGGACCGGCTCGCCGCCGCGGTGCTGGCCGAACTCCACGACGAGTGGCAGGTCTTCGACCGCCGCTACTTCTCCGAAGCCTCCATGGCCGAGCTCTTCACCACCAACCCAGCCGAACCCGAACCCGAGATCACCCCACAACCGGAACCGAAACAGCTGCCCTGACTACACCACCCCGCGGGACATGACCCCCCACTCGTCAAGGCCGCAGTAGACCAACGCGGTACGCCCCCTCGGATAAGACAAGCCTCGCGCCTCACCCGTGTAGATCGCGACCAGCGAATCTGCACCGCGCCACCAGGTATCTGCGAGCCCTTGTACCTCCGGGACCGGCTTCATGGCGTCGAGTTTGAGGCCATCGACGTCATCGTCCGTGATCTTCGTGATCTGCTTGGCCCACATCGACGCATGATGAGTCAGCGCGAGCGCCTCGATCCACCCTTCGACGGTCGCGTGCAGTGGCACCCAGTGGTTCGCGTGGATGCCGAACTCACCTGCCGGCCCGATCATGAATGCGTAAGGAACGGCGGTCCGTTGCGTGCCCGCCTCGAACCACCAGCCCTCGGAAGAGCTTCCTTCGGGTGAGTCGGCGTCGAAGTACTTCGGCCCTCCGTCGTATTGAGAGGCCGGCGGCAAGAGCAGGCCGCCCCAGCGCTCCTGGTAGGACGCCATACGGTCAACGACATCCGCCGGGATACCCCGGTCAAGCCACCACTGCCTGTGCTGGTCGACGGGCCGGGTATCGACCCTGATGCCGTGCACAGCGACAAAGTTGCGAGCCCTCCGAGTCAGCCCGCCGGGCACATCGTTGATGAGGTTGAGATCCACAAATAACCGTAACCGTTCTCTCTAGAGCTAGGGATCAGAAGGTCAGCAGGGGCAGCCGCCGCGTGCCACAGCCGTGCCAGATGCAGGGGTCAACAAGGGTGACCGGTGGCTGCATCCGTGCTCGCTGACTCGGCCAGCGAAGCCGCAGGTCACCTGCCCTACGCCCCACCCTCTCTCCTGAAGCAGGTAGGGGACTGCCGGGTCAGCACGACTCGTGGCCCTGGTGCCGCTCAGACACTGAGCTTGATCAGTGAGTGCTCCTCTACTGTTACCGCGGCTGTGGCATCAGGCAGTACCTCCTGCTCGGGGCATCATGTACTGCCGCATCCGTCAACGGGCCGTCGAACGGCCGCTGTGCACCTTCCCGGCCGAGTGGAGCGAGGTCGGGAAGGGTCGCGCGTGCGTTTGGCGGGCAACGCCTTGTGCTGAGTCAGTTGAGGTGCAAAGTCTGCAGCGCAGTGGTCCAATCGGTGACTATGGCCCGCTGGGCAGCGGCAAGAGTGACTGTGCCGGCGCAGACCGCCGTATGCAGCTTCGTCTCCACCGGGTCCTTCTTGTTGTTGACCCCTTGGCTCCGCGTGTGCCCCGGGTCGACGGGTTCCACCCACAGGTTGCGGTAGTCGTTGGGGTCGCCGCCCAGTTGGAGGCTGATCAGGTGGTCGTACTCCGCTTCTCCCGTGGGGCCTTTGTCGCCGTAGGAGGCAGCGTTCAGCTTCTTCTCCTTGCCCGTGATGGAGGCCGGTGGCCGGATGTCCTTGGTGTAGCCGCCCTTGCGGCAGATCGTCGACTTCAGGTTCGCCTGCGTGACCGCTGGGGATATCGCGCCGGGCGTGCACTTGAGGTCCTCCAGCGGCTCCCCCTTCTCATAGCGGTAGTGGCACGAGCCCGCGGGCGGCTGCTGCTGGACGGTGTAGTGCTTCTGCGGGCCCGCCCCCACCGCGATCGCCCCTCCTGAGCCGGCCGTGCCCGACGCCCCCGCCACAGGACTCCCGCTTCTCGACGGTGCCGGCGAACCGAGGGAGCCGGACTTGCATCCCGCCAGCAGCAGACAGGCGAACACGACGGGCGGCACGAGATGGCGGGCAGTACGCATAACGATCCCTCACAGGCAGGCGACGACTGAGCAGATACTCCCCCACTTGGGTACAGCCCTACCGCGCGGGGTAGAACGCGAAGGCGAATCCGCCGTTACAACGCGAGGTGCAACGGGACAACACGCTGCCTTGGTCCGGTGAGCGGGAGGCAGGGGGTTGTGAGCCCGGTTACCCGACCCCGCCGCCGTCCGAGCAGCTGGCGCGGTTGGAGCACCAACGAACACGTGCAGACTTCCGGCTCACTGAGCGTGGTTCATCCGTTCACGGGGAAGGGCGGGGTGACAGCGGTACTGCCGTCACCCCACCCCTCACGCACTGCTGTCGGTCAGGCCGATGGTGGTGCTGCCCTCAGCGGCGGCCGGCCCGGCCTTCGATGGTCAGCGGTGGCGGCCGCCCCAAGGGACCGAGTCGACGAACTGGTGACGGTTGTTGCGCTGGGTGGCCGTGTCAGAAGTCTTGTTGCAGACGTAGTTGCGTCGATCCTGGTAGACGTCGTGGCGGGCGTCGCGGCCGATGCCGCTGTGGACGCGGACGGTGGACCGGCCGTCCGGGCGGTAGTGATGGAAGGTGTAGGTGTGGCCGGCCCGGTCGGACAGAGTCCAGCCGTCCAGGTTCACGGCGTGGCGAGTGTTGTTGGTGATATCCACCCACTCGTCGTTCAGGGACCGGATCGAGCGGTCGTCACGGCCCGGGGAGTCGTACTGCACCCGGCCGATCCGAACGCTCGGCCGAGGCGTACGGTGGTCGGTTACCAGTGCAGGAACGGGCCCCTGCCCTGCGCTCGCCAGACTGCGCCACCCCGCCGAGGACCCGCACGTCACCCGAGAGTGGGTAACGGCCGTCCGCGTATCGCGTCGAGGCCATCACTTCTCCGCCCTCCAGTACTCCGGTCCGACTCCGCGCCAGTCGATCCACGGTGACTCCGCGACCTCGGCCGAGTCGATCTCCAGCCCGGCCCGGCGGAGGAATTCGGCGACGTCGGCCGTGTTGTGGGCCAGCCCGAGGATCTCGCCGTCCACGCGCAGGCGTCGGCCGCCTGTGGGCAACGGGGGATGCACGATCACCCGAATCGGGCCGGCCACGGCTTCCGGAGCATCCGGCACATGTGGGCCCGCGTCCCAGCGCGTCATCGGTGAAGCCGCTCACGCACGTCCACATCTGATCGTCCCAGGTCACGCAGCTCCCACCACGCCGCGGGGCGGGGGCGCCGATGCTGCCGGCAGGGGTGGAAGAACAGCTGAGCCGACAGCCGGTACAGACGCCGGCGCAGCTCCGTCCGGTCGGGCCGCTCGGCCAGCTGCCGGTAGGTGGCACTCCACTCCTGCTGCGCCTGGGCAAGGTCGTCGGGGAACGATCGCATGACTGAATTCAAGCACGTGTTCGATTTCTTCGGCGACCAGGAGGCCTTGTCCGACGTGCGGGTGTGGCTGAGCGCCTCAGTTGGCCAGGGGGTGCTTCAGTCGACCACTTTGGCGCTCAACGTTGAACTGCTCGGTGTTGCGGGGAAATTCAGGTCCAGTGGCCCGCGGCGGCGGTCTCGGTGACGTAGTCCTCGAAAGTCCTGGGCGGCCGGCCGAGGGCTCGTTCCACCCCGTCGGAGAGCGCGGCGCCCGAGCCGTTGCCGATGGCCACGAGGAGTTCGGTGAGCAGGCGCGCCACGTCGGGCGAGGCGCCCGCCGCGACCTGGCGCCCGACGAAGGTCTCTGGGGCAACGTCGATGTGTCGGATTGTGCGCCCGGTGGCCTGGGCGATGAGGTCGGCCGCTTCGCCGAAGCTGATCGCCCGTGGGCCGGTCAGCTCGTAGATCTGGCCGCTGTGGCGGCTTTCGGTCAGCGCCGACACGGCGACCTCGGCGATGTCCTCCGTGTCGATGAACGGCGTGCGCCCGTCGCCGGTGGGCAGGGCCAGGGTTCCGTCGAGGATCCCGGGCAGCCAAGGGCCTTCGCTGAAGTTCTGCGAGAACCAGTTCGGGCGCAGGACGGTCCAGTCGACGCCGGATCTGCGCACGGCCTGCTCGACGGCATGCAGAGGGTGATCATCCTCGCCGGCGCGCGGAGCGGACAGGAGCACCAACCGCTGCACGCCCGCGGTGACCGCCTCGGTCACGAACCGGGGGATGCGCGCCTGGCGGTCCGTGCTCGCCTGCAGATTGGGCTCCACGAGGTAGGCGGCGGTGACGCCGTCGAGCGCGGGCGCCCAGCTCGTCGGGTTGCCCAAGTCGAGAGGGATGTCGCCGCCGGCGCGGGACGCTGTGCGGACCGGCCGCCCGGCGGCCTTCAGGCGCCGGGCGACGCGGCTACCGGTCTTGCCGGTGCCGCCGAGGACAAGGATGTTCTTCATGCGCCCAGAGAACCCCATGGACTCGTAGACGTTCCATGGGAGAACGTCATAACTACCTTTGTGAGCGTCTAGCCTGGGATGGTGGACGTCCTCAGCGATCTGCTGCACCGAGCCCGTGCCGACAACGCGTTGGTCCGGCAGCTGATCCAGCGTCCTCCGTGGTCGCTGACCTTCGCCGACGCTCCACCGCTCACAGTCGTGACCACGCTCGCCGGCCTCGCCTCGGTCCGGCTCGATGACGCGGGCACTGCACCGGTCCACCTCGCCGCGGGTGACATCGCCCTCATCACCGGCCCCGGCCGGTACACGATCGCCGACGCCCCCTCCACCCCGCCTCAGGTCCTGATCCACGGAGGAAGGAAGCACGTCATCGGTGAGGACGAAGAGGCGCCAGGCACTCATCGAAACCTGGCCCCTCGTACTTACGGCGATGGTCTGCCCGGGGCTACGGTCATGCTCCGGGGCGCCTACGAACTCCGCGGCGACGCGGGCGACCGTCTGCTGGGCATGCTCCCACCGCTGGCAGTCGTGCCCGCCGGGCCAGGGACCCGGGCGGCACTGGACCTACTCGCCACTGAGGTCGCCCGCGACGAACCAGGTCAGGACGCCGTCCTCGACCGGCTGCTGGATCTCGTGCTCGTGCTCGCGTTGCGGGCCTGGTGCGCCAGACCGGAGACGGCGCCCGCTTGGTACCAGGCGCTGGCCGATCCCGCGATCGGCGACGCGTTGCGCCTGCTGCACGAGGATCCCGCTCACCGGTGGAAAGTCGCCGAGTTGGCCGCCCGGGTCGGCATGTCCCGCGCCGCTTTCGCCGCTCGCTTCAACGCACGGGTCGGTGAACCCCCGCTCACCTACCTCACCGGCTGGCGGATGGCCTTGGGATCGGACCTGCTCCGTGACACCGAGGCGACCGTCGCCTCCGTGGCCCACGAGGTGGGGTACGAGGACCCCTTCGCCTTCAGCGTGGCGTTCAAGCGCATCCGAGGCGTCAGCCCCTCGATCTGGCGCCGCCAGGCGCACTGACACCGGTGCGAAGAGTTCTCCATCCCCGGGGCCGACTGCGATGCTCAGAGTGGCCAACTGAGGCGCTCAGTGTGCGACACGAAGTCGCTCCAGGTAAGTAAGTCCAGCCACGTGAAGGAGGTATCGATCGGCTGAACTTCGGGCCAGTGTCCAAGGTCCGTCTCCGCGCTCCCATGCGTCGCTGGTAACGGCGGGGTGTGAAGCGGAGCGTTCAAGCCCAAGAGCGTCCCGGCCACCGGGAGGCAACAGGTGAGGGGAAGGCTGGACGGGCGAATGCAAGTGAACCCTCGATGATGCCTCGTGACTTTAAGACCGCGACGATGGCGTGCTGGCGGCGGTCACAGGACCCGGTGCTGGGAAGCACCAAGCGACCTTCGGGTAACTGAGCCCGTAGGGAGGACACCGCTGGTCCCGGGGTAGAGGGGGCGCCCACCCCAGCCGTGTCTTACTGGTGCGGAACGTGGAAACCCCGACGGGGTCCAAGCCTCTGCTTGGTAGGCCGACCGCAAGGGAGGCTGAAGTCCCCGGCGGGAGAAGGAAGATCCAAGAAGCGAAGGCCGGCAGGCCGAAAGGCCAGAGGAAACCGGGAGATCGGGACCTTCACCCGCTCTCGCATAACTCGCCGGATACGGGCCCTGGTGGCCCGGCCCGAAAGGGCGCCCACGTGGATCAGGTGAGCCTTTGAAGTCACCACTGCAAGGAAGCCGGAACCAAGGGACAAGTTAGACACCGGAGGCGAACATGGAGATCACGACACCTGTCGTGACGTCCTCGCCTGCGGTGAACGGACCCGAGGACGACTTACTCGACTGGCACGGCATCGACTGGGCCAACTGTGAGGAGAACGTACGGCGGCTGAGGCAGAGGATCTTCAAGGCAACGCAGGACGGGGACCTCAAGAAGGTCCGCAACTTGCAGAAGCTCATGCTGCGAAGCCGCAGCAACACGCTGATCAGCGTGAAGCGGGTGACGCAACAGAGCAGTGGTCGCATGACCGCTGGCATCGACGGGGAACGGGCCCTCACGCCGAAGGCGAGAAGCACCTTGGCGGCCGAGATCCATCGGTCGTCGAAGCCCTGGAAGGCCAGGCCGGTCAAGCGAGTGTTCATCCCGAAGAGCAACGGGAAACAGCGACCACTCGGCATCCCGGTCATCCGTGACCGGGTCCTCCAGGCCCGCGTGAAGAACGCGCTGGAACCCGAGTGGGAAGCGCGGTTCGAGCCGAGGTCTTACGGCTTCCGGCCCGGCCGCAGCTGCCAGGACGCGATATCCGCGATCTTCTGGACTGTGAAGGGCAAGAACCCGAAGCGTCTGTGGGTCCTGGACGCGGACCTGTCGGCCGCGTTCGACCGCATCGACCACACCCACCTCATGACCATGCTCGGGCAGTTCCCCGCCAGGGACCTGATCCGCGGCTGGCTGAAAGCGGGCGTGATCGACCGCGGCCGGTTCACACCGACCGACGAGGGCACTCCTCAAGGCGGTGTGATCAGCCCGCTGTTGTTGAACGTTGCTCTGCACGGACTGGAACAGGCCGCAGGGTGCCAATACACGGTGCGGTCCGGGCGTGAGCCCGGCGCGATGCCCGGCACTCCGGTGCTGGTGAGGTATGCCGACGACTTCGTTGTGCTCTGCCACAATGAGGAACAGGTGCACCAGGTCAGGGTCCGGCTGGAGGACTGGCTGGAGCCGAGGGGCCTTCGCTTCAACGAGGAGAAGACCACGGTCGTCCACCTCGATGAGGGGTTCGACTTCCTCGGATTCAATGTCCGTCGGAAGGGCCAGAAGAAACTGATCATCACTCCGAGCACAGCGGCCTGCGCGAGGCTCCGGGCGCGATTACGGGCCGAGGTCAAGGCCCTGCATGGGGCCAATGCCGAGGCCGTGTTACGCAGGCTGA
>NZ_JCAJZO010000056.1:0-13435 GCF_059510295.1 Streptomyces sp. PTL18
TCAACTCCGCATCTCCTGTCGTGTGCTGGATTCGTGCTGGACGCCGACGAATCACGGGTACCACCGGCCTGCGTGCTGCGCGCCGGGGCAGCTGACCCAGTCGATCGGGCATCCGGCACACCTTCTTCACGTGACTCGCGCCGGTTGCGGAAACAAAACTCTGCCGGTCCGACGTTGTCGATCTCCTATGCGATAACGGGGGTGGTCGGCTTGAAGTTGTTCCGGACGGACGCATCGAAATGTGGCGTGAGCGAGGTCATGCCGCGTCTTGCTGAGGTCGAGGCAGATGTGCAGGGTCTCGTCGAGGCGCACATGGAGACGCTGCTAGGCGTCCGTTTCCTGGCGAGTGAGTACGGCACCGGGCCGGTCCACAAGGGCCGTATCGATTCGCTCGGGCTGGACGAGAACGGATCGCCGGTCATCGTCGAGTACAAGCGCGGCATCGACGCCGGCGTCATCAACCAGGGCCTGTTCTACCTGGCGTGGCTAATGGACCACTGTGCCGAGTTCGAGCACCTGGTCCTCGACCGGCTCGGGATGAGGGCCGCGTCCCAGGTCTTGTGGAGCAGCCCTCGCCTGATCTGTATCGCCGGCGACTTCACGCGTTACGACGTGCATGCCGTGCACGAGCACCGGCGGTCGATCGACCTGGTTCGCTACCGACTGTTCGGGAGCGACCTGCTCGGGCTTGAGACCGTGGCGTCCGGGAGAGGCGGCATGCAGGCGGCACGCCGAGCCCGCCGCCAGGCGGTTGCCCGGGCGACAGCCGGCATCCAGGACGCGTCGATGGTTGAGCTGGAGAGGGCGGTCGATGAGGCATTGCTCGGGCTCGGGGACGGTGTGAACTGCGTCGAGCGCAAAACGTACCGGGCGTACCAGCGGCTGCGGAACTTCGCCTGCCTCTGTCCGCCGCAGCGGAGCAAGCTGCTGGTCTACCTGAAGGTTGACCCGAAGGACGTCGACCTTGTCCCGGGATTCACCCGGGATGTCTCCGGTCTCGGTCACCATGGGACGGGTGATCTGGAGGTGCAGTTGCGTACGCCGAGGGATGTGGAGCGGGCGCAAAATCTGTTCCTGGCGAGCTACGCGGCAGCGTGACTCGCCCCTTCTGTGGCCTGCCCAAGGGCTGAGCCTGTGGCGGGTGTTTGCCTGGCTCCTGGCGATTCCGATTCTTCCGACGCTCCAGCTGCGTGACCATGCAGTGCGAGTGCGGTAGGAGTGCACCTTCCGCGCGCAGGTTCCTGCACCAGAGCGACGATGAGGGGGCAGCATCATGGACGTGGTCGAGCGCTGGACCGGCCGCTACGCCTGCCTGCTGCAGTCCGCCTTACGCCTCGGCAACGAACGCAGTCGAGAACATCGACGTCGTGTGGGTCCCAAGAAACTCGGTCCCCCGCTTCATCCCCGTCGATACGATCTTCCCACCCATCCTGGCTGTCCTGGAGGAGCAGACGTAACGCAGCAGAACGCGGAGGAGCAGCCGGGCATCGCCGCGGCCATCGTCGTCAGCGAGGGGCGCGTGCTCATGGTGCGGCGCCGGGTCAGCGAGGGACAGCTCTCGTGGCAGTTCCCGGCCGGCGATATTGAGCCGGGTGAGAGCCGCGAAGACGCCGCCGTACGAGAGACCCAGGAGGAGACCGGGGTGGAGGTGGTCGCCATGAAGCTGCTCGGCGAGCGGATCCACCCGAAGACGGGTCGGTTGATGTCGTACACGGCCTGTGAGGTGGTGGGCGGTACTGCTCATGTCGCGGACGCCGAGGAGTTGGCTGAGCTTGCGTGGGTCGCCCATGGCGATATCCCGCAGTACGTGCCATATGGGCTGTTCGAGCCGGTGCAAGAGTATCTCGACGCAGTCATGGCAACCTGAGTGGTTCCATCTCAAGTGCGATCTCTCGAGCTCGAGTAAGTGCGTTGGCACCAAGGCTGGAACTGGGGCGTGGCTGCTGGAGGCGGACCTCAACCTTGGTGAGCAGGACCTGCCTGCCCCTCGCGGTGGAAGCCTAGGTGGGTAGACGGCACCGGACACCGCATCGACATCGAGACAAGCGCGAGTGTCCTCCAGGCCGAGAAGGACCTCAGCCGCCCGAAAATTCGCCTGTGTTCCGGGTTGTTCAGGTGCCCCATTCCATCCGTACGGGCTCGCGGGCTGCGGCGAGGGCGCCGTCGAAGTCGGCGAGGCGTTCGGCGAGAGTGGTGGTGGCGATGCGGGGCGGTAGGGCCGCCGAGAACTTCAGGCCGCGGACTGCCCGCGGGTCAACGGTGGGCAGGGTGAGGGAGTCGGGGAGCTCGGCGCGGGCGGTTTTCCAGTCGGTGGGGGAGAGGTCCTGACGGAGGCGGACATGGGTGTCAGTGGGGCGCTGTACGGGGTCGGCGAGGTTGCCGAGGGAGGCGGTGAGGGTGGCGTTGGCGCGGTACCCGGCCCAGGTCCACCAGCGGGTGGCGTCCGCGTCGCGGACCAGCAGGGTGCCCGCCGGGTGTACTTCGTGGGGTGCGCGGTCCATGCGGAGTTCAGCAAGGGCCGCGACGGCGCGGCGGGTGAGGCGGACGTCGGGATCCGTGCCGAGCAGGACGTCGCGCATGGCGCGGGTGAGGGCGTACGACAGCCCGCGGGCTTCACTGCCCTGCCATTTGGCGATGCCGCCGTCCTCGACGGGTTCCACGAAGGCACGGCGTCGGGCCCAGTCGATGAACGTGACCTGCCAGCTGCGGCCGGCTAGCAGCAGGCGGCGCGGGCCCGGTCGTTCTTCGGTGAGGACGGTGGGGTCGGTGGTGCCGATCTCGGTGCGTCCAGCGAGCACCGTGAACTCGGGGGGTGCGGTGAAGGAGGCGGTCAGCTCCATGAAGTGCCGGCGGCCGAAGTGCTTCTCGGCTTCGGAGCCGATGAACAGCATGCCGCCGTCGCTGTCGAGGAAGCCTTCCGCGACCAGGTGCGACAGGAGGGGCGCGGCAGACTGGTCGAAGGGAGCCAGGCCGTTCCACTGCTCGGGCCACAGCCGGTCGCCGACGCGGTGTTCCTGCAGGGTGATGGCGAGGAGCTGCTGGGCGACGAGATGGCGGGGTGAGGGGGGCGGGGTGACGGGTTCCACCCAGCCACGGGCCCACAGAGTGAGCAGGCCGGCGGCTTGGAGCAGAGTGTCGGGCCGGGTGGCGAGGAACAGGCAGTTGCGGGATGTGCCGGCGCGGCGCCCGGTGCGGCCGATGCGCTGCAGGAACGAGGCCACGGTGCTGGGTGAGTCGATCTGGATGACACGGTCGAGGTCGCCGACGTCGATGCCGAGTTCCAGGGTGGAGGTGGAGACGATGACGCAGTCGCGGGCTTCGGCGAATGCCTGCTCGGAGCGTGCGCGTTCGTCGGTGGACAGCGAGGCGTGTGAGAGGAACACGGTGACGTCGCGGGCGCGCAGTGCCGCACCGAGTTCTTCCACCTGCTTGCGGGAGTCGCAGAAGACGAGCCGTTTCTCGCCCCGGTGCAGGGCGGAGATCACCTTGGCGGCGTTGGCGAGCGATCCGACGTAGTCGAGCTCCACCTCCCCTGCGGGACGCGGGTGTTCGGTGGTGTCGGTTGTGGCGGGCAGAGTGACGCCGGGGGCGACGACTCGGCCGGGGCGATCGGCGGGGCGTGCGCCCTGGAGCCAGGTGAGCAGGGTGTCGGGGTTTCCGACTGTGGCGGACAGCCCGATGCGCTGGATGCGGTGGCCGGCGAGCCGTTCCAGGCGTTCGAGCACGGCGAGCAGGTGCCAGCCGCGGTCGTCCCCAGCGAAGGCGTGCACCTCATCAACGACGACGGCGCGCACCCGGCCCAGCATGTGTGCGTGGTCGGTCTTGACGCTGATGAGCATCGCTTCGAGCGACTCGGGTGTGGTGAGCAGGAAGTCGGGGGATTCGGTGCGGATGCGACGGCGTACGGACTCGGGGGTGTCGCCGTGCCAGAGGGCGGCTCGGCGCCCCAGCCACTGGGCGTAGCTGTCGACCCGGTGCACCAGGTTGTTCAGGAGCGCCTTGAGCGGGGCCAGGTAGAGGACTGAGGTGCCGGTCCAGCGCTGCTCTCGCATGGCGGACAGCAGGGGGAAGGTGGCGGCCTCCGTCTTCCCGCCCGCCGTCGGCGCGAGCAGGACCGCGTCCTCGCCGTTCATCAGCGGGTGCACGGACGCCTTCTGCAGCGGGCGCAGATCGGGCCACCCGAGCGTGTTGACGATGTGGTGCAGGACTACCGGGTCAAGGCGCTCCAGCGGGTCGGTGCCGCGCGGCTGCTCCTGCACGTCTGCAACTCCCGGGCCGTTCATCAGAATTCGGGACTTAGGGACTGGGTCGTCAGATGTCGAGGTCGAGGTCGTCAGCCGAGGCGGCCGGTGCGGGCGCGGCGAAGTTCCGTTCGGTGGCGGTGAGCTCACTGCTGCCCACGGTCAGCTTGTAGTGCCTGCGCGGGTCGAAGTCGGGGAACTGGTCGATCCGGTCGAGTACGTCGCCAACCAGCTTCTTCAGGTACAGCCGTGGTGCGACTCCGACCTTCCCGCCCAGTGCCCCGCCCACAGCCCGGGCCAGGTCGGTGAGGTAGGAGTCGTCGGCAAGCTGCTTGATCCTGTCGGGGGACTGGGAGCCTTCGGTATACAGGTCGCGGATGGTGGCGCCCAGGCCGGTCAGTGATGCCTCGGTGAATCCGGGCAGCCGGATCTGGACGGCCCGCGGGTTGTCGAAGCGGGGGTCGGTGGTGAAGTCGGTGGCGAGGCGCTGGGCGAGCGGTGCGAGTCGCTGTACGCCCTGCTGCCCGTCGTAGAAGGCGGGCGTGCCGGTGATGATGAGATACAGGCCGGGGAAGCGGCCGGAGTGGACCTCGTCGATGAGCTGCCGCAGCGCGTTGAGTGCCTTGTCGCGGGCGTCGGAGCGGACCCGTTGCAGGGTTTCTACTTCGTCCAGGACGAGGACGAGGCCGGCGTGCCCGGCGTCTCTCAGCACGGTGAGCAGGCCCTGAAGGAAGCCGAAGGCACCGAAGTGGTCGAGGTCGCCGCGGACGCCTGCACTGCGCCGGGCGGCTGCGGCGACGTGCGGCTGGCCGCCGAGCCAGGCCATCACCGCAGCGGCGGTGGCCTCGTCGCCGGCATCCAGGGACTGCTTGTATCCGCGCAGGGCGGTGGCGAACGCGGGGGCGTGTCGGGACACCTCGGCCAGACGGGCAGTGAGCAGCCGGTCCACAGCCTGTGGCAGCTCGCTCTCGCTCGCGCCGTCGGCGAGTGCATCCTCCTCGAGTGCGTAGAACCAGGCGTCTACGACCGGCCGCAGGGCGCTGGGCGGGAAGCTGGCGGTGGCCAGGCGCTCAGTGAGTCGCCGGTAGACCGTCTCCAGCTTGTGCAATGGGGTCTCGGTCTCTGACACCTGCACCTCGGCCACGGCAAAGGTGCGCCGTTTGGCGCGCTCGCTGAGCCAGCGAGTGAAGAAGGTCTTGCCGGATCCGTACTCGCCGCGCACGGCCTTGAACACCGAACCGCCTGCGGCGGCAGTGTCCAGTTCCTCATCGACGGCCCGCTCGAAGCGGTCTAGTCCGGTGGCGAGCAGGTCGAGGCCGCTCTCGGGGACGGCGCCGCGCCGCAGCGCGTCCACGACAGCACGCCGCCGCACCGCGCTGACCGGGGTGGTAGCCCCGGATGCTGAAGATCCAAACGCGTTCACCCGAATAGTCTCCCATCCGGCTGCCCACCTGGCCGGACACCCGTGCGTGCACCGCGCCGCTGGTGCTCGGAGCGGCCGGGCGGGCCGACTACCCCGCCCGGCATGGCCGCAGACACCCGGTTCACAGTCCGAACTGCTCGATCAGCTGGCCCCGGTGCAGGCGCAGGGTGCGGTTGTCGGGGAGAATCTCCAGGATCTGGGCACCGTCATAGTTGAGGAGCTGGGCCAGGGTCGCGGCGAGGCCAGGGGCACGGGTAGCGGGTTGGCCGGCGCGTTCGGCCAGGGCGGTCATGGGCAGGGTGCCCGCTTCGACCAGCGCGGCCAGAGCCTTCGGCAGAACCGCCTTGTCGCGTGGCACACGGGCGAGCAGTGCCAGCTGTTCCTGGTACAGCGCGGTGGCCATGAGGCGATTCACCAGTGCGGTGGCAGGGTCCTCTGTTTGATCGGAGACGGGTACGGCGGTGGGCTTCACTACAGAGGCGACAGGTTCCTGTGGTGCGGAGGGTGCGACCTCGTCCTCGCCGAAGAGACTGATAGCGCCCTCTGTCAGGGGCGGGGTTGCCTTCTTGGCCTGCTTGCGGCTTGGGCGTGCAGCGGTGGCCTCGGGTGCCGCGACGGCATCGGCTCCGGCCCTCGTCTCGGCCGCTAGTCCGGTGGTGGCCTCGTTGTCCTGCTCCCACCATGCGGGCGTAAGGTCGCCCAGTTCCCGCCATCCCGTAGGTGGCTCCGCGCCGAACGGCAGTAGGGCGAGCAGGGGGATGGTGAACTCGGCGAGGGTTGCCCCGCCGTGGTAGCCCGCCTTCAGCGCGGTATACCGGGCGTCGTGGTCCCGCAGCGCGACGATCCGCGATCCGGGCTCCGGCCAGACCACCCGTGGCCCGGACAGCTCAATTTCGGCCGGTGCGACGGGTCCGCCGGGGGCTCGGTGACGGGCCGACCCTATGGCGCCGGCCGCCGCGTCGATCTTGCTGCCGCGTCGCTCGACCACATGGCCGTGGTCGGAGGTGAGGAGCACGGTCATGTCGTTGGCGCGGGCAGCCCGCAGCAGCGGTTCCAGGCCGCCGATCTCCTTGATCTCCCAAGCGCCGTCGCCGAGCTTCTGCTCCTTGGCGAGCCGGTCGTCGACGGTGTTTAGGACGACCGCTACATGGGTGCGCTCGTCGGCGAGCGCTTCAGTCAGGGCGGTGGAGAAGGGCGAGCCGGTGTCGGGGCTGCGCAGATCGTCCTTGTGGAAGACAGCCGCAGGGGCCCCCTTCCAGCACGGGTGCTGGGGGAAGAGCCGCTTCTCGTCGTTCTGGTCGCCCTTCATCAGGGTGCCGGCGAACAGCGAGGTGCGGGAAACGGTGGTGAGAGTGGGCAGCGCAGCGGCCACGGCACGCCTCACCGGTGCTCCGGTCGCGCCCTGCAGCGGGTCGAACTCGGACCAGTGTCCGTGCAGTTCTTCACCCAGTTCGGCTGCGATCGCCGCACTCATTCCGTCGATGAGGAGGAGCAGGACCCGTCGGCCGGGACAGTCCACGACGGGCGCGACGACCCGGTCCAGGAAGCTTTCGACGGTGAGCATGGCGCCGGGGGCGGTGCCATCTGCGGTCCACACCGCGAGCCGCTCGGAGAACGCGCGGTCCAGCTCACGACGTTTGCTGCGCACCTGCTCGCCGATCCGGCTGTAGGCGTTGGCGAGTGCGTCGTCTGCGTCGCCGCCCGCGTCCAGGTGTTCCAAGGCTCGGTCTACCCAGCCGAGTTCGCGTATCTGGCGGGCGGCGCCGTCGGCCACCGAGGCGATGTCGACTTCAGGCTGGGACGCCAGCCACCGCCGCAGCCGCGCTGCCATCCGTACCCGTTCGATACGGGCCTGGGTAGCGCCGTCGACGGCCAGGGCGTGTTCGGCCAGCGCAGTGATGGCAGCCGTGACCGTCTCGGGACCGCCGTCGGCGAGGGCGCGGCCCGCTGCGGTGAAGCGGGCATCGAGTCCGGCGGCGAGCAGCGGACTGGCAGCGGCGGCGGTCTGCGCCCCGAACTGTGTGACGAGCTGTGCGGCCCTGCTCAGGACCGGGTCGGCGAGCCGGTGTTCGCCCCGGTCGACGAGGCCGCGGACGTACGCCTCACCGCTTTGCCCGAAGGAGGCAAGGAGCCGGTCGAGGTCGTCGCCCTGGGCGGGGGGCTGGTCACCGAGCCATCGCTCGGCGCGCCCGCGCGCCCGGAACAGGTCGTGGTCGGCCTCCGCGTGCCCCCACAGAGCCGCGCAGACGACCGCGTAGGCGGCTGCGTCCGCCCCGTGGTCGGCGTCTACCAGGGCGGTAATGATCTTTCCGGTGGAGCCGGCCTGTTCGGGTTCGGCGAGGAAGCCGGCCAGGCCGACCCGTTCCGGTCCGCGCAGATCGCGCAGGAGGTTGGGGCCGCCGGGAATCTGGGTCCACCGGAACAGGGTGATGGGGTCGATGCGGTCCCCGTCGTCGTGTGCGGCCGGCCCACCCAGCGCGTCCGTGTCACGGCGGCCGAGCCGGAGCCGACGCCGGGCCAGCCGAGTGAGGGCCTCGTCTCGGGAGAGCACTCCCTTGCCGAGCGAGGGCCAACCGCGGCTGGCCGCAGCGTCAAGGAGCGCTTCGGCCGCCCAGGTTTCCCTCCGCAGCCGCCCGTCGAGACCGCGCGCGTCGAACGCCTCCTGCACGACCTCCCAATTGTCGACGGACCGGATCCTTCCGCCGTAGACGCGGGCGAGCAGCCCGGGGTCCAGGTCGGTGTCCTCGCGGTCGGTGAGGACGACCAGGACTTTGGGGTCGGGAGGAGTCCGCGCGTCGAGGTGGCCCAGGATCTGCTCGTGCACGGCCAGCACCGAGGGCGCGACGACCACCCGCGCTTGCAGCCCGCTCGCCGTACGCTGCACGGCGGGCCCGTCCCAGACGGGAGCGGCCCGCAGCAGCAGTACGCGGACCGTGCCGTCACCGAGCCGACTGCGGGCGGCGAGGTACTGACGGACGGTTCCTGCCGACAGCCGGGCGGGGCCGGCGGTCGCGGGGGCTGTGGTGACCGTGTCGGACATCAGTCGACGACCTTCCAGGTGACCTCGACGGTGGCGTTCGGGTGCTCGGCCGCGAGCGCCGCGATCTCCGCCTGCAGTTCGGCGGCGGCCCGGGCGGCGGTAGTCCGCCCGCCGCCGGAGCGGGCCACGGACCGCGAGGGTGTGCGCGGCCCCGGCTGCTGCGGCGGCTCCGGCAGCACCTGCGGGTGGGCGGATCCACCGTTCAGGTCCACGCTGTCGGAGCTCGGCGGGGGAGTGGGCGACGGCTGGGGGCGCTCGGTCGTGCTCTGGCGAGACCTCAGCAGGGACAGCACTTCCCGGCCGCTGGCGTGCAGCACGCCCGGCAGGTCGGGGTAATCACCCGGGTCGCCATCAGCAGCATCCCGCACCCGCTCCAGGACGGCCGCTCCGTCCACGCCGAGGGTGTCGGCCAGGCTCAGCTGGTCCCAGCTGGTGTTCTGCAGCGCGCTGGCGACCTTCCCGGCGCTCTTCAACGACATGCCGTACCGGTGTGCGGAAAAGTCGCCGAGAGGGAAGCGGGCGAGCCGGTCCACGACGGTCTTCGCCTCGATGCCCCCTTCCGTCACCTCCTTGACCAGCTCCTGCGCCCGCCGGGCAAGAACGAGGCGGGGGGAGTCGTCGTTCAACTGGAGGAAGGCACGGTGCTTCTCCAACTCCCCGACGAGCCGTCCGGCGTCCTGGCCGAGTGAGGCGGCGGCCTGCTTGATCTGTGCGGCGAACTGGTTGACGATCCGGCCGCGCCGCAGTTGCGGCGCTTGGTCGCCGAGCATGGTCTCGAACCGCTTGCGCGCCTCTGCCCAGACGCTCTCCGTGGGCAGTTGCTGCTCACGCAGGGCGTAGTCCGGCTTCAGCTCGTGCGGTGCGGGCGCGGGTTCGATGGGGACGCCGCCGCGCACCCATACCCGGTCGGTCATCTCCGCGTACGCGGCGGCGAGCAGCCGGCGCAGCGGCTCGGGCAGTCCGCGCGGCTCGGGAAGGTCGCACCAGTCGGAGAGCTTTACCAGGGTCGGCTCGGCGGTGCCGTTCCGGCGGGCTTGGTCGTTGAAGTGGTCGGACCAGGCGGTGGACTGCCGGTAGTACGCCTCCCGCATCGCGCCGAGCCCGAGGCCGCCCGCGATCCGCGCCATGGTCTTGCGGTCCTTGGAGTCGACCTCGGTCTGGCCGTCACGGTTCTCGGCGGCCTTGCGGACGTACTCGAAGACGGTCTTGATTTCGGCAGGCTTCACGGGCCTGCCAGTGCTGTCCGGGTCCAGGTCGGGGTGGGCGGGGTACTGGTGGGCGAGCAGCTTGCCGGCCAGGTCGCGGACGGCGGTATCCAGTGTCGCGCCGAGCGGAAGCCGCAGCTCGGGCACGTCCTGCTGGGCGACCAGGTGGGTGTCGAAGCTGAGGTCGACGACCCCTTCCTGCTTCTGCGTGAGCCCGTACGCCTGCCGCAGCGCTTGGGTGACGCGCTCGGTGAGGATGAGGAGCTGCGACTGGAGCATGCCCTTGGCGCGCTCTTTGTCGTCGGCGTTGAGGCTGCGCGCGAAGTCGGAGTCGAAGCGGGTCTCGTCAGCGAGGGCCTTGTCGATGACGACGAGGCGCTCGAAGTCGCCGCGGGAAGCATCGGTCAGGTGTGTGGGCAGCCAGGCCAGGGTGCGTGAGTCACCGCCCGGCTTCTCCCGCAGGGCGCGCAGCCGCTGCAGGTCGTCCATCGGCCCGAACTCACCCTCGTCGTAGGGGAAGTCGACGATGAGCCGCCAGGCGTCCTCCTGGCTTGGCCGAAGGGTCGCCTCGGGCAGCGAGTCGACATCGGCGACGTTACCGAAGACCACCTCGACCTGCCGTTCGGTGCCTTTCCACACAAGGTTGAGCACGTCGTACGCGTCGAAGCCGCCAGGCCCGTCGCTGACGCCGAGCGCCTCCTTGAGCAGGCCGCGCATCTTGGCACGCCGGTTGTTCTGGTTGTTGTGGACCTGGGCGTTGGCGAGGACGGCGTCCAGGTCGACACCGGTGAGCTCCAGGCGCACCACCGCACCCGGCCCGGTACCGGTCACCTTTATCTCGGGGAAGGTCGCCGCCCACTCCTTCGCCTTCTGCTCGAGCCGACCGACCTCCGTCCCGGCGATGCGGGTGGTGATGGAGCCATGGTTGAGGGCGTGCAGCCGCGCCAGGGTGAGGTCGGCCAGTGCGGGCACACTGGGCGCGAGCGCAGACAGCAGCAGGGTCTGCAGCAGTCGGCTGTCGCCAGTGAAGTCGCGGCAGCGGGCTGCAAGTTGCGGGTCGCCGAGGGTCTCGGGGCGGCGTCGGTACGCCTCGACCTGGTCCTCGGTGACCTGGTTGGTCTTCAGCAGGTACGGGCGGAGCTTGTCCCGGTACAGCTTGTCGGCGGCCTCGAAATGAACACTGGTCTCCCCGCTGAATGCCTTGTCGCCGCCGCCCGCGATCGCCGGGTAGAGATCACCCAACGGCACAAGCTGCCCGAGCCGCCAATCGTCGCGGTGGTCGACGAGCAGCTGACTCATCAGCTTCAGGCCAGTGCGGGAGCGCTGCAGGGCCGCGGAGATGTGTACCAGAGTGTCCATGAACGCCGGCGGGAACGGGTACGTCCGCCTGAACGCGCCCTCGTCCGCGCCGGTGGTGGACTTGTCGTGGCCGAGCAGGGTGTCCCATACGTCCGGACCGAGCCTCTTGGCCTCGGCGAACGCAGCCTCCACCTTCGCCTCGGCCTCCGGGCTGGTGGGCTTGAGCAGGCGGGCCTGCGCGATCTGTGGGAGGTTGCGGTCCTCCAAGACGATCTTGTCGAACCGCCCGCCGCTGAGCTTCAGACTGTCCTGGACGGCGGCCTCGGCGGCCCCCGACATCTCCTCGCCGACCAGCTCACGCAGGTCGCGCTGGCGGGCGATGAATGACACCACTGGGATGGCGCGCCGTTCGTCGCCGCCCTCCACAAAGTTCGTGATCTTGTCGGCTTCGCGGGAGACGAACTTCTGGTCGTGGATACGGGAGGCCAGCCACAGGATCAGCTCGTCCATGAAGAGGACGAGCCCGTCATAGCCAAGGGACTTGGCGTGCGCGGCGATGATGCCGAGCCCCTTGTCCAGCGAGACGAACCCGTCGGCATCTTCGGAGGCGTTGCGCGAGAACGACGGGAACAGGGTCTGGGTGAGGTCCTGCACGAGCCGGGCCCGCAGTTCCCGCGGCGTGGAAGGGTTCTCCAGGTCGAGGTCCTTGGTGTTCTCGTGTTCCTCTGGCGCGTTCACCGCCTGGTCCAGCAGCTCAGTGGTCCAGGCGAAGGAGTCACCCCACTCGTCCTCCTGGCCGTCGCCGGCATCGGCGAGCTGCTCGATCACTCGCTCGTCGCCGTTCCGGCGGCGCTGCTCGGCGAAGTCCTCGAAGAGCCCGTCGGTCCGGTAGACCTGCGGCAGCGGGCAGTCTGGGTGGAGTTTCCGTACGTGCTCCACGTACTTGCCGAGCACGCGCTGCTCCAGGGACTTGGAACCCAGCATGTGATACGGCACCAGCAGGAACTTGCGGTCGTCCGCATCCAGCCAGGCGTGCCGGGCCCGCACCGGGTCGAGGTCGCGGCGCGCCCGGGCGGCCTGGTT
Source organism: Streptomyces sp. PTL18 (assembly GCF_059510295.1). Lineage (NCBI taxonomy): Bacteria > Bacillati > Actinomycetota > Actinomycetes > Kitasatosporales > Streptomycetaceae > Streptomyces > Streptomyces sp. PTL18. Next base: position 12,292 of record NZ_JCAJZO010000056.1, read on the forward strand.
ACGTGACAGCAGCGCGTACAGCACCGCCATGAAGTGCGACTTACCGGAGCCGAACGAGCCGTGTAGATAGGCAGCCTTCGAAGAGCGGCTGTCCAGCGCCGACTTGATCAGGTCGAGGGCCTCGTCGAAGTTGCCGAGCAGCCGGTCGGTGACGACGTAGTCCTTCAGCGCGGCCTCGGCCCCCTCAGGCGTGACCGCTTCGTTCAGCTTCAACACGAAGTCGGAGGTGGACACCGACTCCGGGATGTCGATCAACTCCCGAAGCAGCGGCCGGTCCTCGGGACGAGGATTGTTCCTGTTCATGAACGCCATGGTGTGTCTGCTCCTCGCCCTACTCAGGCGGACTCTGCGTCGCTTACGGCCTCGGTGACGGTGTCATTGTCGGCGTCGATGATGGACGTCTGGACGGCGGCCTTCGTGCCCGTGCGCGTCTTCGATGTGGCGGCCTTCGACGCGCCGCGTCCACGGCTGACGGCGGACGGACGCCAGGCCCGCAGTGCATCGTCGGTCAACCCGAGCTCGCCCTGCTTCTGCTGCCTGAACGCCAGGATCTCGGCGGCCGGCGACGCCCCGAACTCCGGGTCGTACTCGCCGTACCACTGCTCCAGCCACGGCTGCAGCTCAAGTAGCCCGGCCAGGTAAGGCACGAGGTCGTCGTCGCTGAGCCCAGCCTGCTGGATGTACGAGGCGAGCGCGAGGGCCTGCTCCAGGTGATCCCAGCCGGCCCACCCGTACAGCTCCGGCGACTGCGCGTTGACCGTGCCGTAGGACACGAACCGCTCCTTGGGCACATCCAGCTTGCCGCGCGCACGCCAGTAGCTCGGCTTCAGGAAGTCCGCCGAGGTGTACTTCGGCGGCACGGGCGTCCGCTCGCGGACCTTCCGCTTGGCGGGCTCGTCGGGCGCCGCGTCCTCCTCCCGCTGCAACTCCCAGACCTGCTCCCAGTCAGCACGCTTCTTCAGCCCGGTCGGCTTGTACCGCAGCGCAGAAACGAACGGCACGTGCTCCTCGGACAGCAGCTCCCGCACGATCTTCACGAGGTCCTGCCGGGGTGCGTACAGCTCGGTAACGGACGTGAAGTCCTCGTCGGCGGACAGGCTTTCGGCAAGCCGGGCGAGCGTGGTGATGGTGGGATTGCCGCTAG
>NZ_JCAJZO010000057.1:0-12992 GCF_059510295.1 Streptomyces sp. PTL18
GGACCGGGGACCGAACGACACCGACACGGGGACCGAGCCCACCGGGGACCGGGGACACACGGTGCCTCTGCGGAGCAAGACGGCCACGAAGCCCCGGACTAAGACCAAGGGGAATCGCGCCCGGTCCCGCAGCCCGCAGACGCAGCGCGCGCCGCGGGAGCTCGAGCAGTCGGTGGACCAGCTCGTCCAGCAGGTCCGTCCGCACGTCTCTGCCCTGCTCGAACGGGACGGCAACGAGTCCGTCACCCGGGTCCAGCTGCGGGAGATTCTCCGCCGTGAGGGCCTGAAGGGCGGCCGGAACGACCGGCTGAGCCTCGTCCTCCAGGAACTGCGGAGCGACGCCACCACGACGACAAGGAGCTCCGCCCGATGAAGACCTGCCACCAGTTCGACACCGTCCGTGCGGAGTACGAGCGGGAGATCGGCTTCATGCTCGCCCACTCAAAGCGGCACGAGGGCAGGCCGGCGGCGAAGTCCAGCGCGAAGCAGGCTGCCTCGACGAAGCAGCGGATGGCCCGCGCGCTCAACAGCCACGTCGGTCGCTGCCCCGAGTGCGGCTGAACCGGCAAAACCCCACTCAAGGCCCTAATCGCAAAGGGTGGCCCGGCTCCGTGCCGGGCCACCCGCCCCGCTTGAGGAGACACGCCTTGATTCCGCGTCCTGTTCGCTCATCCGAGCCCACGGTCGTCGAGGCCAGCGCCTGGGCGGACGTCCTGGTCCGCCGGAGACTCCTGCACGCCGCCGTCCTCGCGCCTACCGGCCAGTGGCTCGTCCAGGGCCACTCAGAAGGATCCGTCCGCGTCCTTACGGGACCGGCCGACGTCCTCGCGCTGGCCGCGAGCATCCAACAGCACACCCGCTCCACGAGGACCGAATCCTGATGACGAACCCCACCCAGACCGGCACCGCCCCGGAACCTGCTCCCGACTCCAACTCGGTCTCGCGGCGAGCAAGTTATCGGCCAAGACACTCTTCCCCGTCGGGGAAGCGCGCCTTGGCCAAGCCCGCCCCGGGGGTGGCGAGAGCGGACCAGCACCGGGGGGTGCTGGTCCGTGAGGCAGCGACCGAGGGAGGATCGCAGCTGGAGGAGACGCCTTCACTGCGCAAGCCGCGCGCCGCGAAGAAAACCTCGCGCAAGCGCTCGCCCAAGCCGCCCTCGCACAAGCGTGAATACGTCTGCAGCGTCCGCCTGAACGGCGACGAGAAGACCCTGCTCTGCGCTGCCGCCACCGCGACCCGTACGAGCCTGCCAGGCTTCCTCGCCCGCAGCGGGCTCGCCGCCGCTCACGACCTCGACAGCACCGCCGCCGCCATCGCCGGCCACCGCGAGCTGATCGCCGAGCTGTTCGCCGCACGCCGGCACCTCGGACAAGTCGGCAACAACCTCAACCAGATAGCCCGGGCCATCAACTCCGGCGGCCAGCCAACGGAAATCGACGCGGTCGTCGCGGCGGTCCAGCGCGCCGTGACCCGCGTACAGGCAGCCACAGACCGACTGCTGGAGCAGCGCTGAGCTGGCTCCCCTTACCGCCCCGCATCCCGCCACTCCCAGCGACGACCTCGGACAGCAGCATGATCCCCCGGATACAAAAGCGCGGGCAGCGCACCATCGGTCTCCTCTACTACCTCTACGGGCCCGGGAAGCACGAGGAGCACATCGACCCGCACCTGGTCGCCTCGTGGGACCACAACGCTCCCGACCCCGGCCGCGACCCGTCTGCCACCCTCAAGCAGCTCCAGCAGCTCCTGGACCAACCCGTCGAGAACATCGACCAGGCTGACCGGCCGAAGAAGCACGTGTGGCATCTGTCCGTCCGCAACAGTGCCGAGGACCGGATCCTGACCGACGAGGAGTGGGGTGAGGTGGCCCGCCGGATGGTCGCCGCCACCGGTATCGACTACCCCGAACAGGGCGCGGGCTGCCGGTGGGTGGCCGTCCGGCATGCCGACGACCACATTCACATCGTCGCCACGCTCGTCCGTGAGGACGGCTACAAGCCCGACCTCGACCACGACGCCGCTCGCGCCCAGGCCCAGGCCCGCGCCTTGGAAGCGGAGCTGGGCTTGCGCCGGCTCAACAAGGGCGACGGCACCGCGGCCCAACGCCCCACCAGCGCCGAGCGCCACAAAGCCGAACGTCAGGGCCGCGAGCGCACCGCGCGGGAGGAACTGCGCGAAACCGTGCGCCGCGCGGTGGCCGGCGCCAGCAGCGAGACCGAGTTCTTCGACCGGCTGGCCGCCGCCGGCCTGATCATCCGTAAGCGCGTCGCCCCCTCCGGCGACCTGCTCGGCTACAAGGTCGCCCTGCCCGACGACCGCAACAAGGACGGCGAACCGGTCTTCTACCCCGGCGCCCGCCTGGCCCCCGATCTGTCCCTGCCCCGTATCCGGGAGCGCTGGTCCGCCGACACTCGCGACCAGGACGCCACACCGGCAGACGTGCCCACCCCTGCGGCGCCGAGCGACCCGGCCGCCGCCCGCCGACGCACGGCCTCGGCCGCGTGGAACGCGGTGCTCGTCATCGAGCACGGCGACGACGCCATCGCCGCCGCGTACATTGCCGCTGCCGGCGAGGTCCTGGACGCGCTCGCGAAGACCTCCGCGGCCCGCACCAGGCGCGAACTGCGTGACGCCGCCTTCGCGTTCGAGCGGGCCTCCCGCTCCCACGTCCGCGCCGAGCGTGGCCACGACCGAGCGCTGCGGCAGGCCGCCCGTGACCTCGTCTATAGCGGTCCGGCGTTGGGCCGCGGCGAGGACGGCGCGACCACCGCGATGGCGATCGACATGCTGTTCTTCCTCATCACCGCCGCCGCCCACTGGCACGCGAAGAAGAACCACGCCCAGCAGGCCGCCGCCGCCCGCCAGGCCGCCGAACATCTGCGCGCCGCCTACCAGGCCGCCGCCGCTCAACCCCTCGGTGCCCTCTACCAGCGAGGCCGGCGCCTGGGCCGGGCGCTGCGGCAGCGGCAGACGACGGTGCTGCGCACAGCGCTGCCGGAGTTGGCCGAGCAGATCCTCGCCGAGCCCGGCTGGTACGCGCTCGCCGCCACCCTCGCCGACGCCGAAGCCGCCGGCCACGACCCGGCCGCCCTGCTCGCCGACGCCGCGGGTCGGCGGGAGCTGGACACGGCGGAGTCCGTCAGCGACGTCCTGGTGTGGCGGCTGCGCCGGGCAGCGGACCTGCCTGCGGATACCACCGGCATGGTGCCCGACGCTCACGCCGCACAGCGCTCGGCACAGCGCGCCGGGCAGCACATCCCCGGACAGGCCCGGCCTGGGCGTGGCCGGTCGTGACTGTGGACTTTGTGAATTGAACAGGTCAGCGGACTTCGCGCACGATCATGACGCGTGCAGGACGAGACGAGGGAGGACACCGGGTGTTTCACCGGATACGACGACGCCGCCGCGCGGAAGAGGAAGAGTTCAGCGAGGTGCAGCGCCGGGCGTACGAGGCGTGGCTGCAGATGGCCGACCAGGTGCCACCGGTCCTGCAGATGCAGCAGGAGCATCAGCTCGCGGAGCCGGCGCCGATTGTGGACGACTTCCTCCCGCCGGAGCTGCGCGTCCCCAGCCACGACCAGCTCGACGGCCGGGTGATGCCCTGGCCGTGGCCTCTCGTCCTGGACGGCGAGGTCGTCGCCTGCGCCGAGTGCGGCGCCTACCGCGAGTGGCTCATCCTCTCCACCCACGACCAGGTCTGGCTGCGCTGCCAGGCCGGCCACCAGCAGCACGAAACCCGTCTCGACACCGCGTGGTTCAACCGACACTCCGGCCCGGGAGATGCCATCCACGCCACGTTCGAGGACTGCCTGCGGCACCTCGGCCACCGCTGACCTCCACTCCTTCGGCCCCTTCTCGGGCCCACGGGCCCGCACTGTCCAACCGTCACCGAGCACCACAGGGGTCAGTTCACCCATGCGCGTTCGTCTCACCATCACCGCCCTCGGCCTCACCGCCGCCGCCCTCACCCTGCCCGCCTGCTCCGCCGGCACCAGCCAGGCGAAGTCCACCTCCCCGTCCTCCGCCCCCGCAGACCACCCGGCCACCACCAAGCAGAGCGACGCCCCGCTGTCGTCGGCCGCGCTTCAGCCCCGCCTGCTCGACGAGAGCGACCTCGGGTCCGACTACACCCGCAAGCCGGAGGACACCTCCAGCCACGACGACGTCACCGTCACCGGCTGCCCCGCCCTGGAGAAGCTGGGCGGCGACGCGGCGGCCAGCGGCTCCCTCGACTTCCCCAACAAGGCGAAGGTGTCCTTCACCTACACCGGCGGCAGCGCCAGTTCGGAGGTCTCCGAGGAGCTGTACAGCGACACCTCCGCGAAGCTGTCCGACGGCATCGATCGGATCTTCGACGCCATGACCGGCTGCCCGACCTACCAAGTCGTTTCCGGCAGCACCGCCATCAACGTCACGTCACAGAAGACGACCGCGCCCCGGCTCGGCGACCAGCAGTGGAGCCAGCTGATGACCTTCACCTCCGGTGGGCAGGACAGCGTCGTCAAGCAGACCGCGATACGTGAGGGAAGCCTGCTCCTCATCGTCTCCGGCGCGCCAGCCCTGGTCGGCCAGCATCTCGACAAGGCCCTCGCCAAGGCGACAGCAACCCGCTGACGCGCCCGCAACGGCGCTCTCGACCATCACGGTCGAGGGCGCCGTGTCGATCCGAGGATTCAGAGCATCCGGGTGAGCGTGCTGGGCGTCGCCGAGCAGCGGCCGGCCTAGGGTGGCGGGTCAGACGGCCCTCGACTTGAACCGCCATACCGCGTGCTCCATCCCGCCCGGTTCGTGTCCGAGGGCGGCGGCGGCCTCCTCGTACACAGCTCGCAGCTCCTCGTACTGCAGGCCCGTGACGCCGGCATCCGCAGTGAAGGCCCGCAGGTGTACGTCCACAGCGACGTGCGATCGACCGACAAGGTTTCCCTCCACCAAGAGCAGCCTGATGGTCGCCGTTGAGGAGCTCACGGCCGTCCACAGCCGGTACGACAGTCTCCGGTCCGACAACGCTGGGTCCTCCGGTGATGCCCCGCGGCCGGGTGGGGACGGCAAGCTGGACATAGCCCGTGCGCGACGCGACAAGGGCGAGAGCGTCACCAGCATTGCCAAGGCGCTGGGAGTCCACCGCGCCACCCTCTACGACCACCTGGCAGAGAGGGCCTGAGAGAGGCGCGCAGGGGCGCAGTCAGGCGCTCACCTCGGAGTGCACCGGAACGGGCGGGCGCACTCCCGTGAGTGCCTCCGCTCGGGCGAGAAGGTGGGGCGCAAGGTCGGGGTACCAGCCACGGGCCACGGCTTGCAGCATCTCGGCCAGGGCCGCGAGTTCCCCGATTCGACCGGCGGGGGTGTCGAGGATGGCGGCGAACTCTTTGCGGATGCGGGCGGCTACGTCGGGTACAAGCAGGCTGTTGGCGTGGAGAAGCCCCGCGTCATAGCCGAAGGGCACCAGGCCCCACCGCTCCCAGTCCAGCAGGCACAGGGGCTCGGCGGTGAGGTTGCCCCAGTGCAGGTCACCGTGACCGGTCACCCGCTCCACGTTGGCGGGGGCCGGGATGCCGAGGAACTGGGGGAAGGCTCGTTCGATCCATCCGTCCCGGACGGTCGTCTTCACACCCTCCGCTTCAGCGAGCAGGGCAAGGGCTTGGCGAAGGTCCGCCCACCATTCGTCAGGCAGCGCCGGATCGTGGTCGATGTCGGCTCTGTCCGGGGACACCACGGGTTGCGTCAGGTAGTCCAGGACTTCGGCCTCGAAGGCCCACTCGCCGTCAGTCCAGTCGTGCACCCCATGCAGGCGGGGGCGCGGGACGCCTTCGGGTAGGAGCTGGGAAGCCCCGACGATGCCCTCCCCCTGCTTCCTGCCCGCGTTCCTTTTCGCCGTCCGGCTCACCCGTAGCCACCGGTCCTCCGCTCGGCGTCCGAGGGTGACACCGAGGAAGCCCCACGCCAGCGGACCCGTGCAGGTGAGGCCCAGTGCCTTGGCCGCCCGGTCGTGGGCTGCCTCCATCAGGGCTCGTACCTCCTCATTCACCGGCGAGTTCATCCGTCACCCTCCTGAGTTCATGGGCCGTCAGCGGCGCAGCCAGAGCCTTGGCCATATCGTCCCAGTGCTCGCGGGTGCTCGCGGAGGTGAGGACGACATCGAGGCCGGGGCACGAGCCAGCGGCCAGCATGGCAGCGGCTGCGGCCGACAGGCCGGGGCGGATGAGGTTCACCAGTTCGGGTGTCATGGCGTCGATGAGTTCGCCCCCGTGCAGGGGAGCGGAGCCGAACGTGATCAGCCCGGCGTCCTTCGCCTGTACCAGTGGTCCGCCGCCGTTCAGGGCCTGTCTGATCGGGGCATCCATGATCAGGCTGACGGGCATCTGCATGCCCGTGAAGTGATGCTCGGCGGAACCAGCCGCCTGGCGTGCGAGCGCGAGCAACTCGGCGACACTGAACGCTCCGGAGGTCAGGCCCGACCAAGTGGCGACGCCGTACCCGCCGATCCTGCCCGCATGGGCGAATTCCTCCAGCGCCGTGAAGGCTTCCCGCACGCGCCCGTGCAGAGCGGCGCGGTCAGGGCCGTGCCCGTGGTGCTCGGGGTTGTGCACGAACACCAGGTCCACGCGCCCGAGCTCGGCCAAGGATCGCTCCGTCTGCCAGCGGACGAAGCCTCGCTCAAGGCTGTGCCTACCGGCCGCCTCTTCCCGGGTGAGCACGCCCTCAGCCAGGGCGCTGCGGCCTTGTTCCTCCGTGAAGAACCCCGTCTTCGTGGCTACCCGCACGGTCGGGTATTCCCCGAGCACCGGGCGCAGCTCCTCATGCGCCTGACCACGACCATAGTTGGGTGCCGTGTCCACCCAGGGGCTACCTGCGGCCAGGGCGGCGCGTGCCGCCTGACTGACGGCACGCACGCGGTATGTCCCCAGGCAGAGCGCGGCGGTCACAGTGCCGTCCCCACGACTGCGACGGCGTGGCCGTCGATGAGGACGGAGACCAGTTCGGCCACCTCCTTGACCTCAAGCCCGGCGGAGTCGGCCACCTCCCCGAGCGTGGTCGGCTGGTTGGTCAGCAGCGTGCCCAGCGCGGGCGCCGCGGACTCAGCGAAGTCCCACGCGGTACCCGCCGCGGAGAAGGTGACCGTGCCCTGTTCGCGGTTGGCCGTCAGGCGACCTCTCGGAGCGGTGAGCTTGACCGTGATCTCTCTCCGTGCGGGGAGTCCGTCCACGTAGGGCAGGGACGGAATCGCGTGGCCCAGGTCTGTCGTGTCGATCGACTCCGCCCACCGCTCCACGAGGCGGGGGTCCGCCATCATGTCGGCCACCTCACGTCGTACGGCGTCGATGAAGTCCGACTGTTCCGCCAGCGAGCCGAAGCGCGGGATGTCCCGGCGCAGCGCGAGGGACGCCCGGAGCTGATCGACGACCCACAGCATCAGGTCAGCGCCGGTGTGCGGGACCATGCCGAACGTGAGGTGAAGGGATTCCGTCCCCTGATCGGCGGTGACCGAGTGCCACCACCCGCGCGGCAGGTAGAGCACGTCACCCGGGGACAGAACGAGGTCCGCCACCGGGTCGCCCTCCGGCTCCTCCGGCGACTCCACGTCCCTGAAGGTGGGCGCCTCACGGGTCATCCCCCACAGGCGCCACCGCTTCGAGCCATGCAGTTGCACCACGACGACATCGTGGTCGTCCCAATGCCGGCCGAAGCCCTCCCGCTCGGTCCACGAGGCGTACACGTTGGCCTGCACGGAAGTCCCGAGGAAGCGTTCCAGCCCCTCCGCAGCCGCCCCCACGGCGGGGTGGATCTTCTCCACCGCGTCGAGGACCAGCGACGCCCCGTCCCTGAGCTGGGCGTGGAAGTCGGACGGCTGGATACGGGACCAGGTGACCGCGCGGCGGTTCGTTGTCGGGATCGCGTAGCGGTGCAGCGGCACCATCTCGCCGTCAGCCGACAGGCGCAGCCGGGGCGGCTCCAGCCGCTGCGTGGCAATGATCCGGTTCAGGTCGTCCCAGGAGAACAGACCCGCCACGTCGGCGACCCCGGGGAAGTGCGCGTACGAGCGGTGGTACGTCTGGGCGAGGAACCTGTCCCCGCCCAGACGCCCCGCCCACGAGGCTGCATCAAGCAACGTGGGCGCTCCCGTCAGTCGTTGCCGTCGGAACGGCCACTGCTGACGTCCGACTCCTGCTCGGCACGCGTGCGCGCGGCCACGATCTTCCGCTTCGCGACGAGCAGTCCACCCCCCTCGGGGGCGGCCGACGTGGTGTTCTCTTCCACCATCGGACTTACCTCTCTCTTCTCGGGGACTCCCACCGGGATTCCGGCAGGAAGCAAAGGGACAGCGACGAGCGCGGCGGACGCCGACCTTGGCGACGACGGGCGCCCCGTGCACCGCGGGCACCCGGACGGCGGGGACTTGGTCGGCGGACCCGAGATCACTGCGTTGCGGTGGTTCACCTGCACCATGCGCACCGAGTCCTACATCCGGCCCCCGTCGTATGACACCCGGAGAGTCATGCACCCGGTCGTCATGAGCGCACACCAGCGTCAGGGCCGAACCTCCGCCGATACCCCAGCCGCCACCCCACGCCGTAGCGGACCCACTTTTCGTTTCGCCCGGTCGCTGCCATGGGGGAAATCATTGGCCTACAAAGCGACGGCTGTGTAGTTCTTTCCCGTCATGGACTAAAGATCATGAACGGCAGGCGGCGGACCACTCCGCCAACAAGGCTCGCGCTTCGTCCCCGAACAGCGCATAACCCTCAAGCGTGGAGAACAGTTCCAAGTGCATTTCGATGTCGCGTGGATCTCTCAGGATCACGACACCGGTGGTGTTCTCCACGGTGGCCAGGGTGTCGTCATAGATAGTGAAGGTGTCCATCGGAGCCATGGGCTTGTATCCCGCGATGGGGATGACGCCGAGCTTCACGTTCGCAAGGTGGGTCAGTGAGGCCAGCCGGTCAATCTGCATCGCCATCGCAGCCGGGGGCAGGAGTGGCCACCTCACAGCCTGCTCGGTGAGAATGAAAGTGAACCTCTTCTTCGTGTCGTAAAGAACCTCCTGCCGCTCCAACTTCCTCGCGATCGTCTTAGTGACATCGGCCGGAGAATGGGCAAGGCTGGCGCGGATGTACTCAGGGGTGGACAGCAGTCCTGTAATCATCGAGAGCAGGAAGAAGCGGAACTCCGTGGACGAGGATTCAAGGGCGGCAAGTTCAGTCTGCTTCTTCTCCAGGCCCCTACGCCGGAGCGAGCGCAGGTCTTGCCATTCGGTGTTGGCCAGCCTCGCGAGGGCAACGACCTCCTCGATGACCTCGGGCGGAGCCACCACGGCCCGGAGGATCCTTTCCAGATCCAGCAGACTCGGCTGAACTTTCCCATTCTCGATCCGACTGATCTTCGATTGGGACATGTTGCAACGCCGAGCGAGCCGGTCCCCAGTGAGGCCAGCTCGCTTGCGTAGTTCTTTCAGCAGGGCCGCCAGTTCCTGTTTCGGCTGCCCGAGCTGCTCAGGATCGAACGTCACCCGCTGCTCACGTACTCCAGGAACGGCACGGATTTGGCAATGGCAATCCGCTTCCACTGCCGGTAGGGCTCCGGGTCGCCCTCGTACAGCTCCCGGTTTATCTGTGTCCCGTCCGCCCGGTAGTTCATCAGGACCACCTTGGACTCGTCGAACATCCAGAAGTCCTGATCTGGAAGTCCCGGGTTCTCCCGGTCGGTGAGGTCGAGGATACGGATATCCTCGCCCGCCTTCACGTGGTGCCGGTAGTAGTACTCGAATTCGAACCGAAGGTAGTCCGAGAGCGGGCGGGTCACGACGTGCACCCTGCCGACTCTCTTTCCTTCCGAGGCCCACTGCCGGACCTCATCCATCCAGGCCGATGTGTAATCGTCCGGCGACTTCTCCCCGGCGAGGAATCGCTTCAACTTCTCCGCTTCCTGGGGCATGGTGTAGACGGGCAGCGTCTCCAGCCTCCACGCCTCACGCTCCATGGAATCGAAGCAGTCGTTCCAGGCGTCACCATCCAAGTGCACGGAACGCCTCCCTGAGAACCGCCTCCGGGATTTCCACAAGCCCTTCCCCGGCGGGCGGGGTGAAGGCGTCGGACACGTCACCCTGCACCACGAACGACCCCGCGGCCGTGCGGTACACGTTCGGGCAGTCCTTCTCTCCGCACTCGCCGTTGCCATTGCCCGTGAGCCGGGTGAGTGCCGAACGCTCGGACATGCCAAACCCCCTTGCTCTGGCCCCGATTGGGCCGCCCGCCCATGACGTTAGAGGGGGCGGGGCGCAGCGTCTATGCACGAACACGACTATGCGTGTCCTCGCATAAACCCGTGCGGCCGGAGGGGCGCAGCCGAAGGGGAGGAAGAGGAGCGGCAGGGTGCGGGGGCTGACTGAGGGACCCCGTCCTACCTGCTCCCGGCAGCAGGCCACCCCGGTGCAGGCTGCCTTCAGGGCCGCCTACCACCTCCCGCCCGTGAACGCGGTAGCGGTCGGCACGGACAACCCCGACCACCTGCGAGAGCTGACCAACGCCCAGAGCTTCGCGGTGGACGAGGAGGCCGTCCGCCACTACCGCAGCCTCGTGCGCAACCGCCGTCAGGAGTGAAGCTCGGCGATGAGCCGCGCCGCCTCCTTCCGGGCGGGCTCCAAGCGGGGATCCTGGGGATGGGCGTGCGGCCCTACGACCTTCGCACAGAAGAACAGGGCCATCAGCCGGCCAGACCTGCTCTCCAGGTCTGGCCGACGCTCCGCCCACACTCGTTGGGCCAGGGCGGGGACGGCAAGGGAGTTCCCCCAGAGGGTGGCCGCGTCCAGTCCGCGCGGCGCCATCCCCCAATCCTCCCAATCGAGGATGCAGAACTCGGGCCCGGTCACGTTCGCCCACGTCAGATCCGCATGTGCCGGCGTCCACTCATCCACGGTGGCGTCTACTTCGGGGAAGACTGCTCGGATCGTCCCAGTCACCAGTTCCTGGGTGGCCGTCTCGGTGTCCGGAGTGGCGATGCGGTGCGTGCGCTGCGCGGCGAGTGCGTCCAGCGAAGCATTGAGCGCCGCCCACCAGCCGTCCGACAGTTGAGGATCCTCGATCACCAGGGCGGCTTGCCCTACGGGCGGGGCGGTGACCAGCGCCATTTCGTCTGCCCGCCACATCACCGGTTCGTCCCGCTCGCGCCACGCCAGCCCCGCGTACCACTTCGGCATAGACACTCCATGCAAGACCGCTGCGGCCTCGGTGCCGTTCCAGCCCTGTGCTCCGATCCGGTCGAAGCTGCGCCGCTCAACCCTCACCCAGGTTCCGCGGTCCGTCTGCGCCCCAACCGAGCGCCGCTTGCACAGCACGGTGTCACGGAGCAATTGCATCTGAAGGGACCGCTCCACGTGTTCGAGAACGTCATCAACCGACTCAACGCGCAAGTCCACGGCCCGTGCACCAGGCGAAGAGAGCGTCATCTGGACTCCTTGGGCTCTCGCTGTGGGGTCCTGGCGACCTGCCGTCAGGTGAAAGCATCCGTAAGTTGATTAATGTAGTGGGTGATGTGCGGCATCCTGTGCGGCAGTTGATCGAGCGGGAAGAGGCGGAGCGCCTGGCATTCGCCAAGGACGAGGTCGGTTGCGGCAACTTCCCCCCTCTACGGAGCGAGGAACAGCTGCGGCGGGATGATCTGCGGCAGGAGGGACCGCGGCTGCCCGCGAGACGCTGGATTAGACGGGCGTGTGCTGTGCTGTACGGCGCGGTCTGGTTGAGCGGATCCATCCGGCGACGGGTGTCCACTGCGTGTACCTGGCAGGGGACGCAACGAACAATGATGCGGTTGAAGAGCGGCTTGGGTGGCGAAGAATGCGGCGGGCCTGTAGGTTCTCGATTTCAGTGTCAGGCGCCGACCCTGTGACCTGGATATTTCCCTTGAGTCTCACGTTGTGTCGGCAGGCGGCTGTCTCAGATCGGTGTCATTTCCTCAGGCTGTCCAGCAGGCTGCAACGCGGCCCGGGGCGTCACGAACCTGCATCGGCAACCATCCGTTCCACCCACTCACACACCTTCGTTGCACACGAACGTCCCGAGCGTCGTCGCTGACAAGCGCCTGCGGGACTACGGACGGGTTGATCAGCCCATAATTGGAGTCAGTGCCGAGCGACCCGGCGCATCGCACCCGCCCCGGGTGCACTCACCGCGATCGGAGAGCATCGTGAAGAACAGCGCGTTGTGGCGAGTGGTTGACAACGAGAGTGGTACCCAGTCCATCGTCAGCTCGCCCTCCGAGGCGGTCGCGTTCGTCAACAGCCGGTTCGACACCGATGACGACGACGAGCCGTTCAGCATCACCGAGGTCGGTCCTCTCCTTCCGAAGCCGCTCGGGGTCATCACTGCATGGGCTGCCGAGAAGGACGGCGAGCGAACCGACGGGCGTACTGCCCCGATCACCATCAGGCCGGTTGTGACGGACAACGCCAGCGAGTGCGATGACGTCGTGCTCTGGGGCGATGTGTACGTCTCCTGGGACCACGACATGTACACCGTCGAGGAGCCGGACAGCTCCGAGTACAGCGAGGCTTACAGCGCAGCCGAGTTGAGCGCGATCCTCGACGAGTACGCCGATGACTACGAGTACGCGCCTGAAGGGCCTGAAGGGCCCGACAGCCACAGGTGGCCGAAACCGGAAGAGTTGATCACCTACGGCGCCCAGGAGTGCGCCAAGCGGTTCGGGCACCTCGACGACGACGCCCTGCTGTGGCTCGCTGCCACCCGCATCACGCTCGCCGTGTGGCGCAACACACCCGTCGAGAACTGGCATGCCGGGAAGAGTCCGCTGCACGACGGCACAATGATGCGGATCAACGCGGCAACCACCCGACTCGTGCGCTCGATGCTGTCGTTCGACCATGTCGACTGGATCGGTCTCGGTCTCGCGATCGTCAACCCGTCCCGGGTTCTACCGACCGGGCAGTCTGTGCTCGAGCTCGGGCTGGCCTGCCACAACCCTGACGACCCGGCACACGAGGA
>NZ_JCAJZO010000058.1:0-12458 GCF_059510295.1 Streptomyces sp. PTL18
TGCAGAGGCCCTTGGGTGTCGCGCGGACCGGCAGTCGGCAGTAGGCGACGGGCACGAACACGTCCCGGGTGCCGGGGGTCGGGCCGGGCAGCAGCTGGTGGTGGACCTCGCGCCAGACGTCCTCGAAGGACGCGGCCGCGTCGCAGGCGGTCTCGGTCTTGCCCTGGAACCCGCCGCCGTTGATCATCAGGCCGTCGCGGGTGCCGGGCATGAACTTCACCGCGTTGTTCTGCAGCCGGCCGCGCATCAGGTTCGCGACCCGCGCGCTCATCGGCGTCTCCTGCAGCCGCATGTTGACGTGCGTCGCGGTGCGGTGCAGATCATGCAGGGCCCGGCGCCGGGGGCTCAGGCTCTGATGCTCGGCCGGCGTGAGCCGGGGTGCGGGCACGAAGGTGCCGCGGATCTTCCGCCACTGCTGCCAGCCCTCCCAGCGGGTGCGGTCCGGCGGCGGGCCGGCCCGCAGGAAGGGGACGACCGCGTGCTCATCCGGCGTCGTCTGGTCCACCACGGTCCTCCTCCGGGTCGTCCTCGGGCAGGACGAACACGCTGCGGGCCCGGAAGCTGTGGCCCAGCTCGGGCGGCGGGACGGGCGCGGGCCGGACAACTTCCCGCCGCCGGCGCCGTTCCCCGGCGACCGCGTCCTGCGTCTCGCGGGCCCGGCCCGGCCAGCTCAGCACCGTCGCCGTCCCCTCCTCGGCAGAGGCAGGAGCGGAGGCAGGCTGTGGGGCCGGTGCGGGCGGGCTCGGCGGCCGGTCGGCCTGTGCAGCCCTGGCCTGGTGGGCCTCGCGGGCGTGCTCGGTGCGCTGGGACTTCTTCAGCTGGGTCGGCCACTTGCTGACCGGGATGTGCGAGCCGATCAACTCCAGCAGCACCGGCAGCAGCTCGGTGTCCGACTTCGGCTTCAGCCCGGCCGCCGCGGCCTTCGCGAGCAGGGCGCTGGCCCGCGCGTCCCCGAAGGCCGGCATCTGCCCGGCCCGGGGCATGCCCGTCCAGGGCAGCGGGTGCCAGGCATGGCTGAGCGGGTCCTGGAAGAACACCTGGCGCCGATCCCGCGGGTCGCGGCGGATGAGCCACTTGCCCTTGTGCTTGCCGCCCCGCGTCGACAGCTCGCCGCGGTAGTCCCGCAGGACATCGGCGTCGTCGTACCAAAGTCCGCGGATCTTCACCCCGCGGCGCTTGTCGATGCGGACGTAGTGGGCGGGCAGCAGCTCGTAGAACAGCTCCGGGGAGGGGATGTCCATCGCGAAGCCGGTCTGCGCGAACGACGCCGCGAACAGCGAGTTCGGGCTGTGAGAGCCGTCCGGATCCCAGGCCGGGGCGTACTCGCCCAGCTTGCGCTTCTGCCAGACGCCGACGATCCAGGTCGCGATCAGGTGCTCGAGCTGGTCGGCCGTCAGGACCGCGTCCGCGGCCGGGTCGGCCCCGCGGTCGGCGACATCGACGCCGGTGTAGCCGACCAGGTGCTCGAACAAGAGCTGGCGGATCACGCCGAAGGCCCGCTCGACGGCGGCCTTGTCGGTCGGCCGCAGCACCCGCGCGGGCAGGACCTGGCAGCCGAGGACCCGCTCGACCTCGACCAGGTGGTGGTTGCGATAGACCGATCCGTGGTCGGTGGTCACCGTCTCCGGGGTGAAGAACGGCAGGCCGGCCACCGCGTGCCCGGCGAACTCGGCCACCACCGTGGCCGGCAGGCCGGGATAGGGCCATTCCAGGTCCTCGCCCCAGTCCGCCCGCATCGGCAGCGGCATCGTCACGTCCCGCAGCACCATCGCGACATCCACCGAGGTGTCGGAGACCAGCGTCAGCCGGAAGGCGACCAGCGAGTGCGTGCAGACGTCCAGGGCCAGGGTGAGGTGCATCTTCACCGGATCGCCGAAGACGTGCTCGCGGACCATGACCGGCAGCACCGTGGTGTCCAGCGCGACGACCTGGCCCGGCCGGTGCACCAGGACGTGCCCCTGCGACTCCGGCAGATCGGCCGATCGCGCGTAGCGCTGCCGGGCGCCACCGGGGCCGAACCACTCCTTCCAGAGCCGGCGCAGGGTGTCGTAGCTGGGCACCTTCGCCTCGGGCCCGAACTCCTCGCGGACGTACTGGCGGATCATGCGGTCCTTGGTCCGCATCGACACCTTCGCCATCCGCTGTGTCTCCTCGCGGACCGCCAGGACCGCCTCCCGCACTTCCTCGGAGACCGTGCGGGTTCCGCCGCTTCGGCGCAGCCAGCGGTCGTCCGCGCAGCCGACCAGCCCGAACCGGCGGCGGGCGTTCTCCCACCGGATCAGCGTGCGGTAGCTGACCGAGCCCAAACCGAGCAGCTTCGCGTGCTGCGGGTCCAGGGCCGCGAGTTCCGCGACCTTCGTGTGCCGGCGCTCGGTGAGCGTCGTCGTCGCCGGGTCGTACTCAGGCTTCGGCTCGCCCGGGCCCGGGTGGAACGGGTCACCGGAGCGGAACCCGGTCGCCACTTCCAGCAGGTGGGCCATCCGCAGCTCGGTCAGCTCCAGCCGGCTCGCGTTCAGGTCCTCGGACGCCTTGCGCTGGCGGCCCCGGTCGGCCCCCGCCGCCGTCGTCCGCGACAATGATCGGCACTGCGGATGGTTGGCCAGGAACCGGAACGTCATCCGCTCGCGGGTGCCGTCGTCCTTCACCAACTGCACCCGGCCCAGGTGTGGTTCGCGGCGCTCGACCGTCCACTCTGTCCCGTCCAGCACCAGCCCGGCGCCGGGAGAAAGGTCCAGCACCGCCGCCGCGGTCACCGGCCCGCCTCCCCGGCGGGCAACACGAGCGAGCGGTCCTGCAGCGGACCGGCCAGGTCGACGCCCAGCTGCCTCGACCACAGCAGGTGCAGCAGCTGGGCCCGGGCGACCGGCTCGCAGCCCGTCGCCGCCGCGAGCTCGCCAAAGCTCCGCCCGCCTTCGGCCTCGGCGAGCAGCACCGGACGGAGCCTCAGCGGATCGGAGCTCAGCCGGCGCCGCGACGCCATCGCGTCCAGGCCCGCGAAGGCGTGCTCGCGCCACCGGGCGGCCACCGCGTAGCGCCAGCCGCAGGCGACGGCGACCTCGGCGGCCGCGGCGAACGACTCCCGGTCCGTCTCCTTGATCAAGGGCTCGGGGCGTACGTCGATCAGCCAGACGCCGCGGCGGGTCACCGCGAGGTAGTCGGGGGTGTGGGCCCGGTGCTTCCCACAGGTCGCGAAGGAGATCTTCAGTGGCTGCGAGACGACGTCGACCACGTCGCCGGCGAAGTCCAGGGCCAGCAGCACCCGGCTCTCCTCCAGGCTCTCCGCGCCGTGGTGACGGCCGGTGCTGGTCATGAACTGCAGGCCAGGACGGTGCCGCTGGTCCCGGCGCCAGGTGAAGTGCCGCATCGGGTCGCTCGTGAGCACCGGCTCCTGTACAAGATCGTGCACCGAGCAGGACGCATCGTCCCCGCCTGCCCGCCACGAGACCGTCCACCGTCTCGTCCAGCCGTCGCCCAGATCCAGGCCGAACCTGCCCGCGTCGACGTCCGTCGGCACGAAAAGGTCCTCCCATCTGCACTGATGCGACCAGACGGACCCGGCGTCAGCGGCGTCGACTACCCTTCCCGACCCAGCACGTGTAGCGGCCATGAGCACATGGAAGCGCCGCGAAGAACCTCAGGCTCCCGATCTTCGTTTCTGGTGACAGAAAGACTGCTGAATGAGCATCTGTGACAAGTCGGATGCCTCATTGGTGACAACCGGGCTGCTTCGGCCGTCCGGATTCGGCAGCTCAGACGGTCCCGATGGTGACAACTCCCGAGCTTCGGCTCAGCCGATGTGCGGTGCAGTGCGTAGGGTCCTGCGGGTGGCAGTCGCGCAGAGCACTGTGCCGCAGGACCCGACCGAAACCGCGAACCTGCTGGAAAGCGGCACCGAGATCCGGCAGCTGATGCGTGAGGCCAGCGCTGCTGGCGCCCGACTGGTGCAGTTCCCGGAAGGAGCGATCACCTACCCCAGCAAGCACGTGATGTCCTCAGGCTCTCCTGGCACCCTGGCGGCTGCGGACTGGAATCGCGTCGACTGGAACGCAATGCGCGCTCAGGCGCAATCCATCGCCGACCTTGCCGGCGAACTGGGCCTGTGGGTGGTCTTCGGCTCGATCCACCCCCTCACACCGCCCCACCGCCCGCACAACAGCCTGTACGTCGTCTCCGACAAAGGCACGCTGGTCGATCGCTACGACAAGCGCTACCTCTCCCACACGGAACTCTCCTACCTGTACACCCCGGGCAATGCCCCGCTCGTCTTCGAGGTCGACGGCATCCGCGTCGGTACCGCTTTGTGCATCGAGGCCAACTTCCCTGAGCTGTTCGAGCAGTACGAGCAGATGAACGTCGACTGCATGCTGATCTCCGTGATGGTCGACGACGCCGCCCGGGCCGCCCTCGCACAGGCATACGCAACCCTCTACAACTTCTGGGTCTGCTACTCGGTGCCCGCCCAATTCGCTGCGACAGCCCCGGCCACGATCACCGCGCCTGGAGGTCGTTGCCTCGCCAGATGCCATGCCGACAACCGTCCCGGCCTGGCCGTCGCCGACATCGACCTGGACACCCAAGACACCGACATCGACATCGCCCTCCGGCACGCCCGTCCCTGGCGCCGCACCGCCCGCGCGGGTCTGTACGACAGCCACCTCGTCACTGGCGACGCCAGAAGCCAGGTGCGCTCTGCGTTCTGACGAAGAAGGAAACCGCCCATGCCCGCTTCCGCTCGACTATCACGCGCGTACCGTGAGGTGACGACCCGCCGGGAGGAACAGCCGATGAGCGCGCAGCCCGACCACGCACCCGTCACGCCGTACGCCCCCGCGCCGGGAGCTCCGGCCGAACTGCTGGCCCAGCTGCGCGCCAGCACCCGCGCGGAGCGGTGGGTGCCGGCCTTCGAGCAGGAGTGGGCGGCGGCGCTGGAGGAATCCCGCCGGACGTTCTCCCTCGCCCACCTGTACGAGGTCGTCCAGGTCTGGCAGGCCCGCGTTGCTTCCGCCCCGGCGGTCGACGCGTTCCTCGACTCCGGCCGTGACGAGACCGGGTTCGTGGACCTGGAGGAGATCCGGAGCAGGCGCCGGTGACCGGCCAGCCGTACGCGGTCCGCCTCTCCGCGCAGGCCGCGAAGGTGCTCGCCGCCCTGCCCGAGCACGCGGAGCAGCTGGTGTGGGACGTCCTGGACGCCGCGGCCGGGAGCCCGTGGGGCTTCCCGCAGTGGGACGCCGGCGACCCGGAGGGCGAGGATGTGCGCATCGCGTCCGTCGGCCAGCTGTCCGTCATCTACTTTGCCAACCGCGCCCTGCGGCATCTGTCCGTCCTGGACATCGTCTGGCTCGGCTGACTCATCCGCGCCCGAACCAACATCGGCCCGTCCCCGGCATTCGAACTGCCGGGGACGGGCCGATGCGCATGCTATCCGCGCCTGACCATCGTGGTCAGCGGCGGATGTGGATGGTCACGCTGACGATCGTTCCACCAGCGAAGACCGTGCCGCCGAACCACGCCACAGCAGCGATCGGGTCCGTATGTCCGCTGGCGGCCAGCAGGCAGATGGCGATCATCGCCAAGAGCGCGACGACGGCAGGGGTCACCTGGCTGACCTGGGCAAGACGGGATACCGGTCTGGCTGCGGTACTGTTCCGCGATGTAGCTACAGGATTCATCTCTCGTGATTTCGCTCGGCGGATGTGATCCCAACGCAACACCGGGGAGTCCTCGGTCGTACCCTGCGCCGTCCAAAGCTCGGGTGCGGCCTTCGGGGCTCCCCTTTTGCGTGCTGGGACCACGATGGTCGGCGGAGAGTACGTGCCCTGGCTGAAGCCGCCACCCCCCGTGAAGAGGTCCACGATGCCGAACTGCGCTGGCAGTTGGTTGACGCGGACGCTTCGCTGCGCATCCTGCACCCACCTCTGGCGGGAAAGCCAATCCGGCACCCGTAGGAGTCGTGAGAACACCCTTGGGAGTCACACGAAAGTCAGTACTGGGCCCACACCGGGCCTACCGTGGAGCGCACCGTCACCGGCATTCGAGCTGCCGGGGTCGGGCTGTTCGGTGTCGTAGCCACCGCTGTATCCGCCGGTCTCCGCCCGGGCGGCAACGCGTATCCGTGTTCAGCTTGCCTGCCGGTCGCACTCCCACCGGACCGGAGGGCCGTCGCAGTGGGCGCAAGGGCCCTGCGTACGGCAGTCAGTCCACCCGGCGTGCGGGAGGGCGACACCAGGGCAGTCCCCACCGAGCGAGCACGACATGCTGCCGTCCTGGTGATCCAGCTGGAGGCCCGAGCAGCCCCCGCCCATGGCGGTGAGGGCCCCGGCGAGGCTGCTGAGGTCCGGCGGGCCCATCTCCCTGGCCATCGCGACCAGGTCCTCGAAGACGAAGTCGGCAGCCTGATCCGGGCGGTCGGCCTGGAGCGCGGCGCACATCTCTTCGGTGACCCGGTGCCCGTTGATGAGCGGCCAGCCGTCGGGGCCGGCCTGCAGGGTGAGCTTGTCCACGCCGATGACGTCCGGCCGCCAGTCTCCGGCCTTGGGCTGAGGGAGCATCACGGAGAGGACGTCATGGAGGCCGCGGCCCTCCAGCAAGGTCCGAGCCGCATCCCGCTGAAGCGGAGCTCCACCGGCCACGCGCTTCCTGCCGGTCTTCCGGCCAGTCCTCTTGCCCATCAGCGCTTCCCGTCCGATCTGGTGGTGCACCAGGCTCAACGAACACCGCCGGGAATCGGGCACTCGCCCGAACGGGTCCGCACCTCGCCAGCGGGCAGCCAGCCGAGCCACAGCCTGTGAGGTCTGTGAGCCTCACACCCCATTTCCCCAGGTAAACGGGGCGATCTATGAGGTCTGTGAGCCTGTGAGGGACTGCGTGGAACAGCCAGTCCCCCCGCTGTTCCCCCTGCAGTCCACGTCGCCAAGAACGCCGCGCCGCCCCTCGTGCGGGTGAATCCCCCGCCCGCGGCTCCCCTCGATTCCCTCTTGCGGGTGACGGGATGTCAGTGCCGCTCCCTACCGTCCAAACCGTGACAACCCCGAAGCGCCTCGATGGCGCTCGCTGCCCAAGGCGGTGTTCATGAGCCTGACTTCAGGTATCCACTGTCCGCGCACCCCGCTGCGCCGCTTCCTTGACCGGGAACTGTCGGCCGGCGCCCACCTGTTGCGCAAGAACTACCGCGCCAGGCATCACAGTGACCAGCTCCTGCTGCCGGGCCCGGGCGTCGGCACGGAGGCCGGCACCGTCGGCACCGCGATCGACTACCGGCTGCGCCTGGCCTTCACCACCGTCAAGCCCGTCGACCCGGTCGCGATCCTGGGCATGCTGCACCTCGGCACGGACGACGCCGGCCAGACGATGCGCACCGTGGGCAAGGAACTCGCCGACCGGCTCAAGGAGACAGTGCTGGGCCTACAGCTCGATGACCGCGCCCTGCCCATGGACAGGGACCAGGACGAAGAGGAGGACCTGGCCCGCCTGCTGATCGCCGCGGCCTGGTACCAGGTCAACTACCGCACCCCGATCGGGTTCGCCTACACCCCGCTGGCCATCACCGCCCGCGAGGACCCCGGCGCCTTCACCCTCGAACGGCTGCTCCAGCTGCCGCACCGCGACATGGTGGCCGACGTCGTCGCCCAGTTCCACAAGGCCGCCGACGGCCCGCTTCAGGCCCTGCGCGCCCGTTCCCGGCCCGAGGACTGCACGCCTGGCCCCACGTTCTCCACCCACCACCTCGCAGCCGATGCCGACCTCGCCGTCGACGGGCTGCTGCTCGACTTCAAGAGCACCCGCTCCACCCGCACGCTCCGGCAGGCCGAAGCGTGGCAGCTGGTCGGCTATCTGCTGCTCGATGCCGAGGACCGCTACCGGATCGACACCGTCGGCCTGTACCTGACGCGCTCCGGCGCCTTCGCCAGCTGGCCGGTAGAGGAGTACCTGGAGCTGCTCGGGGCCTGCCGCCGTGATCTCACCGTCTTCCGTGCCGCGTTCACCGAGCTCATCGAGGGCTGCACGTCCGACGACGTACCGCAGGGAGCGGAGGAAGAAGACCGGGTTCGCAGGCTGCTGCAGCGCCTGGCGCCCGTCGCTGACCCGGGCCACTGCAAGGTCTGCACCCAGCGCTGCCCGGTGTCCGGGCGCCGGCCCCGGGAGTTCTGCTCAGCCTGGTGCCGCGGCCGCGCCCAGGTTTTGCAGCGTCGTGGGCTGCTGCCCGGTGGCCCGGTGCCGATGCTTCCTGCCCCGCGCAAGGAGCGCCTGGACCTCCCCGGCGACGCGGAGATTGTGAGCCTCACAGCCCGAGTCCCCAGGTAGACGAGGGGGCTGTGAGCTGCGGGGGCAGCCGTCGGCGAAGGCCTGCGGCTACTGCACGGCGCTGGTCCTGGTCGTGCTGCACGGCGGTGTTGCGCAACGGGGTGCAGCGGGGTTGCTGCTCGGGGTCCTGATGGTGGTTGCGGTGGTGCCGTGAAGGGAGCGCAGCATTTGCCTAGCCCAGGCGGCACACGGGTGCTGCACGGGTCGCAGGCCGGCCTCACCGGTGCAGCGCCCCGGTTGCAGCGTCTGCTACCCAGAGCTGCTGCACGGCGGGGCCGATCCAGCGTCACGCCGCTGCACTGCTGCAATTCCGCCGCACTCGCCGCGCTGCATGCAGCAGCGTGCGCTGCATCCGAGTGCGGCGCACCTTCCGCGTTGTTCTGGTCCTCCAGAACAACGCGGTTATCTGGTGCTCCCGGCCGCGCTTCCGCACGCCTGGTCCAAGCTCGCTGAAGCGGAGCACGATGGAGACATGGGCGAGCACGACCGGGACCAGGACGACGTCGCCGAACCGGCGGGGTCGCCGCTGAGCGCGGAGCAGGCCCGGGAGGTGACGGCCGGGCTGCGCGAGGCGATGGACGACGTCCGGCGCTCCGTGACGGTCCTCGCCGCCCGAGTCCGGGACGCGCACGCGGCCAAGGTGTGGCTCCCTATGGGCTTCACCTCGTGGGAGGCGTACTGCGGTGCAGAGTTCGGCATCAGCCGCGCGCAGGCATACCGGCTCCTGGACGTCGCCCGCGCCCTGTCCGCAATCCACGGTGCCGTCGCCGCCGGCATCGAGACGTCTCGCACGCGAGACACCGGCCCGGCCGCCGCGGCCGCGCTCGACTACGGCCTGTCCCAGCGCGCCCTGATCGCCGTCTCCGGCCGTACGGACGTCGTCGCGGAGCTGATCACCCGCCGCCTCGCCACGCTCGCTCACAGCGGCCTGACGACCCTCGATGAGCCGACGATGCGCGCGGTGGTCCGCCAGTCCGTCCGCGACGTCCGCACCGCCCCGCCTCCGCCGCCCGCCAGTCCGTCCGCGACGTCCGCACCGCCCCGCCTCCGCCGCCCGCCGTTCCGTCAGCGGATCCCCTAGTCGCCGAAGGGCGTCGGCTCACCGACGACCTCTTCGCCAGCGCGTACGCGATCGGCGAGCTGATGCTCGAAGTCGCGCCGGCCTACCTGTCCGACACCGAGGCGGCGACCGGCGTCATGGCGCTGCTGTGCGAGGAGATCGGCGAGCCCCTCGAGCGCGGCCTCGCCGCCCGCCGCTACGCGATGTCCGGCGACCGCCGCGCCCTCCGCGGCACCATCCTCTGACCGCCGTCACTCGCTCACACCCGGCTCCTGGTGTGAGCCACACACCCCGTTTCCCCTGGTGGACGGGGTGCGCTGTGAGGCTGTCAGGTGTGAGGCGAAGGCTTCGGCGGGGACCTGGTGCTGCTCCTGGTGGTGGTCGTCGGATGGCAGCTGGGTGGTGCCGTGAATGCAGCGCAGTATTTGCATGGCCCGCGTAGCACAAGGGTGCTGCACGCGAGTTGGAGGCCGGCCACGACCGGTTCCGCAACGGACAGATGCTGCCCGCTGTCCGGCGGCCGGCGCCTGCTGTTCCGGGGCACAGCAGGGCCGTGGGCTCATCGCGGCGACTGCATAACATCGCAGATCTGCAATGTTCCGCGGGAGATCTATGCACGGCTCCTGCATACAGCGCCCGCGATCCGAGCGGCCGCCGGTTGTTCTGCTGCTCCAGAACAAGCCGGTTCACCTGGTGCTACCGCCCACCCGCTGTTCGGCGGTTCGACACGGGGGCGAAGCGCCTCGCGTTTGTTCTGCTCCCTCAGAACAAACCGGTTTACCCAGTGCTACCGCCCACTCACGCCAGGCACGCCTGACCTGCGGCTTTCCCCTGGAGGGGAATGGTGTGCACCAGGTCGTCCAAGTCTGCTTGGACAAGTTGGCCCAGCCTGCTTGGACAACCGTGCCGTCAGCGACACAGGAACGGCGCCGCACCACGGTGCGGCGCCGTCTGTCCGCGTGGGGTCAGGCGACGCGCAGCTTCTTGCGGCGTTCGCGGGCGAGCTGCTCGCGGTAGTCCTCGACGGCCTGGTGGTAGCGGGCGACGAAGTGAGGGTCGTCCAGCCGATCGGCCGGGTCCATGGCATCGATGGCGGCCCGGGCGTCGGCCGGTGTCTCGTACGCGGCAAGCATCGCGTTGATGCGGTAGACACCGTTGCGCTGCTTCGTCACCAGTCGGGCCAGTATCAGTTCGCGCAGGCCGGAGGTGACGCTGGGGCGGCTGAGTCCGAGCAGGGCGGCGATCTGGTTCTGGCCCATCTCGGCACGGCCTCCGGGCTCGCTGCGGGAGCGCAGGGCGAACAGGACGCGATAGGCCGGCCCGGGCAGGTCCAGGGCCGCGACGACGCCCTCCGCGTTGACCGGCGTGAACAACATGCCCCTGCTCACCGCTCGCCCTCCTTCTGCGTCGTCATCGCCTCGAACCGCTCCCGCCGTTCCCGGCGCTTCTGAGCGCGCTCCTTACGGAACTCTTCGATCGCCTCGCGCATGTGCTGCAGCGAGGGGAACCGAACGAGGTCTGGCAGTGCCGCGGCCCGCAGTTCCGCCAGAGCATCGGCCTGGTCCACCTGAACATACTCGGTGCTGCCATCGGACAGCCGCACCAGTTCGGCCGCGACGTAGGAGTACGGCGGGTTGAACTGGTACACGCCGCGCCCGCGTTTGATCACAATGCCGTGACCCATGATCTCCCGCAGCGACTCGTTGACCTTCTGGCGCGGGACGTCCAGGATCTGCGCCATGTCGTCCTGGGTAAGCGGGATCCGCCCGCCGGCCCGTTGCCCGGCGATCAGCAGCAGGATCAACCGCAGCGGCAGTGCCTCGCGGTAGTACTGGGCGATCACGAGGAAGAACTCCAGCGCCACCATCGCGAAGGCGTTGGGGCGATCGGGATCGGAGAAGAACTCCAGCTGCTGCCGCTGACGACCGACGGTGATCTCCCGGCCCGGGTAGGACCGCGCCAGGTCGTCCAGGCCCTCGATCTTCCGCAGCCGCTCGCCGAACGCCCGCAGCGGATCATCCGGAGCCAGTCCGGGGTTCTGCGCGGGACTGGCGGTGCGCCGGCGGCGCTGTGACTCGGACACGAGCAGCTCTCCAAAGTTCCAAGATCCCGGGCGTGCAGCAACGTAGCAGAAGGTCAGTACTTCTGACCTCTAGGTCGGCATTCCTGACCTCCGGCGCGTCTTGTGTCCCCCCAGGGGTGACACATCTCCTGCACGAACTCCTGCGCGCCGGGCATGTAACGGGGTGGGGTGCGCACCGGACCCTCGACGCGGAAAGTCAGCAAGACTGACCTTCCATCGGGCAAGAAGTCGGCATTCCTGACCTCCCGCGCGGCGCATAGTCAGAATCCCCGACCTTTCAGGGGCGTTGTGTCTACCCAGAAGTGACATTCGAGCCGCTCTACGTCCCTGCTCAGGTGTCACAAGCACCCCACTAGAAACGCTGTGACCTGCGGAAACGCTAGCTCTGCCCCTATCTGATGTTTCGCGGTAAGGCGCGCACCGGGCACCGTCGTGGCTGAAGCGGCTTCGCGTGCGGCTCCGTGAGCCAGCTGTGGACCGTAGGCGGCACCAGCGGCTCTGAGTCTCGGGTGGTGCTGGCCGTGACGGACAAGCAACCGCTGCAGGGGTGGTTGACGCCGGGGAATGGTTCCGCCGCCCGGCCCCAGGGGCCGTTCGGCTCCGGCACCTCCGAACGCCGAATTTCTGCGCTCCCGTATCGGGGCTTCCGTTCTATGGCTGAGCAATTTCGGGCGGCGCAATTATCGAATCCGACCGGTGGTTTTGTAGGCCGGGCAGGGGTGGCGTGCCATAGCCCCAAACGTTACACAGTACGTATCCATGATGCATCACTCCCAACTCACGTTCGCACTGACGGGTGATGCGCCGACAGAACGCGCCTCTGATCGATGGCTTGTACGCTATTCTGGTGAGGCATTGGTGAACACGCCGGGGCGGCTTCGAGGATGGGGAAGGGGTTTGGGTGAAGCGCAGCGGAGCCCGTCACTGTGGTGAGGCCGGCACCTCGTCAGGCCGACGGCCCGTCACTTCAGTTACGGGGGTGGTGGCTGGGAATCCCAAGCCCTACACAAGCGC
>NZ_JCAJZO010000059.1:0-12093 GCF_059510295.1 Streptomyces sp. PTL18
CACGCACGTCCAGTCCATAGATTTCCAGTTCTGACACGGCTGAATTCAGGGCCTGCGATAAACCGTATTCGTGAGCCGAAGCACGATAGTTGTCACCAAGGCGGCGTGTTGTCACAAGGACCGTAGGACGACGCACGCCGGGCTGATTGTCGCGGCCGCTGTGCAGCCAGGCGGTCGGTACAGCGCCGGAGCCGGTGACACCCACCGTGCTTCGCGTGCTGCTGGTGACAGGTAGCGCGCCGACCGGGTGACAAGCAGTGTGCTTTGCGCGGTCGAAACAGCAGGGGCTGGTCGGTTGCTACATCTGGTTCGCTGCCTGCTTGACGGTCCTGATCACTGGTGCCGTTTCGAGGTGTGTGATGGCGGGAAGTGCGGCGACCCGGGTGGTCAGGTACCGGTACAGCTCCCGCTGGTTCGTGCACACCACGCTGGCGTACAGGTTGGTCGGGCCGGTCGTGGCGGCGGCGAACGCGATCTCCGGATGCTCGGCCAGAGCCTGACCGGCCTCCTCCAGGTGCGCGGGGGCGACCGAGAGCCAGAGCAGGGTTCGGGTGTTCACGCCGAACATGTGCCAGTCGACGTCGATGTCGAGATAGAGCAGGCCGTGTTCGCGCAGCTCCGTCATCCGGCGTCGGACCGTCGTCGGCGACCAGCCGGTCGCCGTAGCCAGCTGCTCGTACCCGGCTCGGCCGTCGGTGGCGAGCAGGGTGAGGAGCTTGCGGTCACCGTCGTCGAGCCGCACCGGGTCCGGTCGATGCGGGATCGGTGGCGGGCGCAGTCGCTCGATCGCTTCCGTCTCCAGCGACCCGAGTTTTCCGACCAGGTTGTCCGGGCCGCCGTAGAAGGAGTGCAGCACGGAGTGTGCGGTCATGCCCTCCACGCGCGGGGTGCGGGGGAGTTTGGCCAGCAGCAGTGCCTCACTGTCCGCCTCGCTCTCGGTACGGACCACGCAGGTGATCTCGGTGCCGCCGGAGCTGAGGCTCACCCAGGACGTGTCGGGGCGTCGGGCCAGCGCCTCGGCGACCGGGAGCGACGCGGCGGGCGCACATCGCACCCGCAGGAACCACAGGATGGCGCCCAGCGCGGTGGGGTCGACGCCGCCCAGCACCCGTACCGCCCCGGCCGACCGCAACCGGGCGTACCGGCGCGCGATGGTGCGATCCGACACCCCGAGAACCTCAGCGATAGTGCTGAACGGGGCACGTCCGTCGATCTGCAGGGCGTGCACGAGCCGACGATCCAGTTCATCGAAGTCGAATTCCACCGAGCTGACGCTAGACGGTGTCAGATACCAACGCAATCGAGCCGCATTCTGGCGCCGGCAGCTCAGCCGACGGAGCGTTGGTTCTGATCCTGATCGACACAGCTACAGGAGAGTCCATGGACACCGATGTGCTCATCGTCGGCGCCGGCCCGACCGGAATGACGCTGGCCAACGAACTGCTGCTGGCGGGGGTGTCGGCCGTGCTGGTCGACAAGCTGTCGCAGCGCAGCGACCTGTCCAAGGCAGGCGGCGTGCAGTCCCGCACACTGGAGGCGCTCGACCAACGAGGGCTGCTGGAGCCCTTGCTGGCCACCGGAGATCATCCAGTTACCACTGGCCACTTCGCTGGTATCCCACTCCCGCTCCATCCCGCCCGACACCGTTTGCCATGGCGGTCTGTGCCGCAGGTGGTGATCGAGAGATTCTTCGAACAGCACCTCGCCGCGCACGGCTTCCACGCCCGCAGGGACCACGAACTGGTCGGCCTTGCCCAGGACGACAGCGGGGTGACCGCGACCTTCGCCAACGGCGCCACCCTCCGCTCCCGTTACCTCGTGGCCGCCGACGGAGCCCACAGCACCGTACGGTCGCTACTGCGGGCCGGGTTCCCCGGTCAGCCCGGTACGTTGACGATCACCGCCGCCGACGTGCGGCTGAGCGGCGTCGATCCGTCCACGTCGCACACCTGGAACGAGGACGGGCACTGGGCGGCGCTGTTCCCGCTCGGCACCGATCCGCAGGGCAGGCAGCTGCGCCGACTCGTCCTCGGCGGGCCGGGTCAGTCACTGCCGAGGGATGTCCCGGTCACCGAGGACGAAATCCGTCACGGCCTGAGCACCGTGTTCGGAACGCGAGTGCACCTACTCGAACTGTGCTACGCCCGCCGCATCACGAACGCGTCACGGCAGGTCGAGCAGTACCGGCACGAGCGGGTGTTCCTTGCGGGCGATGCCGCCCATGTCCACCTTCCACTCGGCGCGCAGGGCATGAACACCGGGATGCAGGACGCGCTCAACCTCGGTTGGAAGCTCGGCGCCGCCGTGCACGGCTGGGCACCAAAGAATTTGCTCGACACGTATCACACGGAACGGCATCCGGCCGGGGCCGCCGTATTGCGCAACGTTCGGGCACAGAGCCTACTGATGGACTGGGCCGGCACCCGCGATCCGGACGTGCTGGCTGCCCGGGAGATCTTCACGGCCATGGCCCAACTGCCGGACGTCCAAGACTATCTCGCCGACCTGATGTCCGGGATGGCTATTCGTTACCCAATGCCGGGCACCGAAACCCATCCGCTCGTCGGCCGGCCCGCACCGGACCTGGACCTCGGCACGGCCCGGGTGCACGAACTACTGCGGTCCGGGCACGGCATCCTGCTGGACCCGGCCGACACGTTTGCCAAGGTCGCCGACGCCTGGTCGGACCGGGTGGACCGGGTGCGCCAGGGCGCCGACACCGAGCCGATGCTCATCCGGCCGGACGGCTACGTGTGCTGGGCAGGCGCTGATGACCTGGAACCGGCGCTCGATCGCTGGTTCGGCGAGCCCCGCTGAGCCGACGTTCAGGAAGCCAGCCGTCGTGGAGAGGCTGGTGGTCATCAATGGGGCCCCGATGGTGACAACTATCGTGCTTCGGCACATCCCGGACCCTAAGAATGAGGCCGAACGTGCCGCGAACCGGCAGGCCGCTGACGACTACCAGCGCCAGGAAGAGGAAGGCGTCGACTTCCTCGATTGGGAGAGGGAGCTTCAGTGGCGCTGACGGACACTGCCGAAGAGGTGTCGGCCGACGACGAGCCTGGCTTCCGCAATATCAGCTGCCAGATCGTGTGCAGCCCCGAGGCCGCTGACGAGATCGCCGGACGGCTGCGCGAGGCCGTCGGCGAGATCCTCGACGACTACACCGACGAGGACGTCTTCGACTACGGCGTCGACTGACGCCCACCAGCGCGGGAAGGGAATCTCAATGATCGTGTCAAGCAGCCTGCGTGACCGGTGGGACGGAGGTGAAGAGCCTCTTGTCGCGCAGCATTACCCAGAGCACGTCGACCCGGCGGCGGGCGAGCGCGAGCAAGGCCTGGGTGTGCAGCAGGCCCTCGGCCCGCTTCTTGAGGTAGTACTCCCGCGACGGTCCGGGCCGCATCATCGCGGTCTGTGCCGACATGTAGAAGATATGCCGCAAGCGGCGGTTGTAGCGCGTGGGCCGGTGGTAGTTGCCGGTGCGGCGGCCGGAGTCACGGGCGACGGGAGCCAGCCCGGCGTGAGAGGCGAGGCGGCCGGCGTCGCGGTAGCCGGACAGGTCACCGACGATCGCGATGAACTCGGCGCCCAGAACGGGCCCCATGCCGGGCATGGACTCGATGATTTCAGCGCGGTCGTCTGCGCGGAAGGGCTCGCGGATCTCCCGGTCGTTGTCCTTGATCCGCTCGTCGAGGGCCAGGAGCCGGTGGGCGAGGTCGCAGACGAGCTTGGCGGCCCGCTTCTCGCCCGGCAGCGCGATCTGCTGGGACTGGGCCGCCTCCACAGCCTTGGCTGCGACCTCTGCGGCACCTCGGACTTTGCGGCGTTCCAGCCAGGTCGTCAGCCGTTTGACGCCGATCCGGCCCAGAGCGGCCGGGGTCTGGTACTCGGTCAGCATCACGACCGGGCCCTTGGCCACGGAGTAGTCGAAGACCCGCTCCAAGGCGGGGCAGATCCCGACCAGCAGGTCGCGGAGCCGGTTGAGCAGCCGGACCCGGTCGGCGATCAGGTCAGCTCGGTGATTGGTCAGCACCTGGAGCGTGGTGACCAGCTCCGGGGTGTGTTCAGTGGGGTGAAGTCCTTCGGGCGCATGCGGGCCTGGTCGGCGATGACGCGGGCGTCCTTGGCGTCGGTCTTGCCCTCGCCCCGGTAGGCGCCGGACATGCGGTTGACGGTGCGTCCGGGCACGTAGACGACCTGCTGGCCGTTCGCGATCAGCAGGGCCAACAGCAGCGTCGAGGCCCGGCCGGAAATGTCGACCGCCCACCGCACCTCGTCGGCCCGCTCTCGGGCGGTCTCGATGAGCGTGAGGATCTGGGCCTCGTCGTTGATCACCTTCGTCGAGAACAGCGTCTCGCCGTCGGAGTCGACCCCGACCGCCCAGTGGTGCCCCTTGCCGGCATCGACACCGACCCATATCCGCGCCTGCCGCGTGCTCAAGCCCGTCGCTCCGTATCCCTCGTGACCAGCACTTCTATGGCCCGAGGAACACCCCGCCGGCAGGTCCTTAACCAGCGATGTCCGCAGTTCTCAACCAGTGGTCGGAGCGTCCTGGAGGACCGGGCGGCCATTCCCTTCGAGCCATCAACGGCAGACCCGCATCAGCCACACCCGGTCCTCCCGGACCGCCAACATTCTTAAGGATCACCGCATGTCCGTCCCCACCGCCCCGCACCGCGCGTACGGTGGCGATACGACCCGCCAGGAGGTGCCGATGAGCGCGCAACCAGAGGAAGTCCCCGCCCCGCCGCCGCCCAGCTGCTCGCCCAGCTGCGCGACGACCGCCGCGCCGCCACCTGGGTGTCGGCCTTCGAGCGGGACTGGGCCAAGGCCCTGGAGGACTCCCGCCACACCTACAGCCTCACCCCCCTGCACGATGTCGTCCGTACCTGGCAGGTCCGCCTCGCTGCGGCCCCGGCCGTCGACGCCTACATGGACTCCGGCCGAGATGAGACCGGCTTCGTGGACCTGGCCGACGTCCTCGGCGGGCGCCGGTGACAGATCAGCCGTGGGCGGTGCGCCTGTCCCCGCAGGCCGCGAAGACGCTCACCGAGCTCCCGGAACACCCGAAGGAGATGATCCGCGACGTCCTGGACATCGCGGTGCGCTCCCCATGGGGCTGGCCCCAGTGGAACGCCGGCGACCCGGAAGGCGAGGACGTCCGCGCCGCGTCCGTCGGTCAGCTGTCCGTCGTCTACGTGATCAACCGGCTCACCCGGCGCCTGTCCGTCCTGGACGTCATCTGGATCGGGTAGCCATCCGCACGGAACGCCCTGACCCTGGCATTAGCCGCTGATGACGATCGGAAGATGCATCGATGACCAGTGAGAACGTGGCCGAGTACTCACTCTCTACTCCACCTACGCCGGTACCTACGACCGCCTGTACGGATCGCTCGCGGGCCTGGTCGTCTTCCTCGTCTGGCTGTGGATGTCCAACCTCGCCCTCCTCGCCGGAGCGCAGTTCAACGCGGAATTCGCGGCCCTCCGCCGACCTTGACCAGCCCCCGGTCCTGGCGGTGTTGGGCTGTTCAGCCTGACTGTCGGGGCGTGGCCGGACGGCGGCGGTCCGCGGAAGGCGCGGAGCGAGGCGACGGGGGCGGGTGTCTGTCTCTGCCCGGTGCTACCGGGAATCCGGGGTGCGCGCTGCGGGGACTGGCGTCCGGGCGGGACCGGTGTCCGTCTTTCCGGGCCCGCGTACGGGTATCTGGTCCTGCTGCTGTACGACCACGGTCCGCATCGGGAAGGGGATCTCGATGCCCTCGGCCTGGTAACGCCGGTGCAGGCGTTTGATCAGCTCGTGTTTGACGAGGTACTGGTCGGAGAATTCGCGGGCTCGCAGGATCACCGAGAAGTCGATGCTGGACTCCCCGAACGTGTGGAACCGGACGGCCGGTTCATGATCAGGCACTCCGCCGGGAACCTCCGCCATCACCTCCGCGGCCACCGCGACCGTCACCCGCTCGACGTGCTCCAGGTCGCTGTCGTAGCCGACGCCGACCTGTACCAGGACCGACATCTGCTGCTCGGGCTGGTGGTAGTTGGTCATGATCGACCCGGCGAGCTGGGCGTTGGGGATGATCAGCAGGTTGTTCGGCAGTTGGCGCACCACGGTGTTGCGCCAGTTGATGTCGACGACGTAGCCCTCTTCGCCGTTGCCGAGCCGGATGTAGTCGCCCGGCTGGACCTTCCTCGAGGCCAGGATGTGCACGCCCGCGAACAGGTTGGCCAGTGTGTCCTGCAGTGCGAGCGCGACCGCGAGACCGCCGACCCCCAGCGCGGTGAGCAGGGGGGCGACCGAGACGCCGAGTGTCTGCAGCAGGACCAGGATGCCGATCGCGAGGACCGCGATGCGGGTGATGTTGACGAAGATGGTGGCCGAGCCGGCCACCCCGGACCGTGACAGCGCCAGAGACCGGATCAGGGTCACTGCGGTGCGGGCCGTGGTGAGGGTGGTGGCCAGGATGAGGGTCGCGACCAGCGCCAGGTGGAGGCTGTGGCGAGTGGTCGCGGTCAGCGGCAGAGACGCGCCGGCCGCCGACACTCCGGCCGCCAGGGCCGCCCAGGGCACCAGCGTCCGCAGCGCGTCGACGGCGATCTCGTCGCCACTCCACCGTGTCCGGCGGGCCCGTTCCCCCAGCCATCCCAGCACCATCCGTGCCACCAGGCCCGCCGCCGCGCCCGCGGCCACGGCGGCGCCCGCCACTATCGCATCGTGCAGGGTCAGAGCCCGGGTCATCGGCCACCACCGCCGGCACAGCACGCCGCCGCGACCTCGCGGTCCCAGTCCGCAGGCGGCCCCGCCGCCCCCACTCCCGACTCGGCTGCCGGCGTCGGCGCGTACCGTCTCAACACTCTGCCACCTGCCCATTTCCGGTATCGCGGTAATGTCGGGCCACCTTCAGCGGTCCCGGCATGACCTGCCATCCTGCCCTACCCGGCTCCTGGCCCCTCCGGCCCCCTGCCCTGGGGCCATGCTGCCAGCCGGTGACCGACGCCGGCCGAATCCGTCCGCTTGACTGTGCGACAAAGTAAGGTCGCAGTCCTGCCGTGACAGCCCGGCACAGGCTGTCCGCAGCCCGCCCCGTGGACAGGACGAGCCGCCGACGACCGGTCAGGACGCCGGCCGAGCGAAGGAGCCTTATGCGCCTGTGGCTTCGCCGGATACCCTCTTTCCTCGGATGCGCGGCCGCCGTCCTGGCGGTAGCCGCGCTGTCCGTGTGGCTGTCGGTTCGCGTCACGCCCCTGCAGACGATCTCCCCGGTCGGCCAGACCGTGCAGGTGGGCGCGGCCACACCGGATCTGAGCATGTCCGGGCCAGGCGAACTCGACCTCTTCGGCCAGGTGATCCCCACCCGGCCCCGGTTCGAGGGACCCATCCGCCCGCGGCTGAAGCTCACGAACATCTCCCTGAACGCCCAGGCCACTGCTCTCACGGAGCCGGGAGGCGCCCAGGCCGCCGGAAAGGAACTGAGCGCACAGCTCACCTCCGCCTGGACGCGCTACCTCCTGTGGGAGACACTGATCGCCGCCGGATTCGCGGCGCTGATCGCCGGCGCGGTCGCGGGCCTGCGCCGCTCCAGCCGTGCGGCCACGCTGTGGACACTCGCCGTCGCCGTCACGGGTGTGTGCGCGCTCAACGCCCTCGGCGTGTATCTGCTGGCCTCCGCCACACCCGCCGCTCTGCAACAGGTCCGAGGCATCGAAGACCTGGTCGGGCAGAGCACGCCCACACCCGTGCAGGCCGTCGGCGCACCCGCCCGACCGGAAGTCCAGGCCGTGGTCATCGGAGACTCCACCGCCGCCGCCATCGGCAATGCTCCCCTGGACCACCCCAGCGCCGCGGACAAGGCGTGCGGACGCAGCAAGGACGCCTACGCCGTGTACCTCGCCGCGGCGAACAACTGGAACACCCTCAACCTGGCCTGCAGCGGCGCCACCATCCGCAACGGTCTCCTCGGCCCCCAGCAGCGCGGCACCACTGAGGTACCCCCACAGCTGTCGGCCGCTACGAAGGCCACCAAAGCCTCCGTGATCATTGTCAGCATCGGCGCCAACGACATCCACTGGTCCACCCTGACCGCCCTTTGCGCCGCCGCGAACGCCTGCGACGACAAGGCATCCACCGCGTACTTCCAGCAGCAGACCGCCGCCTTCACCGCCGACTACTACGACCTGCTCGGCAACCTGGCCGCACTGCCCCAGCACCCCCGGGTCCTGATCAACGAGTACTACAACCCCTTCGGCGAGAACATCGACTGTCTCAAGGACCAGCACGTCACCGCCACCAAGGCCAAGGTCCTCAAGTCCCGCCTCGACCAACTCAACTCCGTACTGCGCCAGGGCGCGCAGACCTTCGGCTTCACCGCCGTACCCCAGCACTTCGACGGCCACCGGCTCTGCAGCGACCAGCCGTTCGTCCAGGGACCCGACACGAACGCGCCCCTGCACCCCAACGCGGCCGGTGAACTCGCCATCGCCCTCGCCGACCAGCAGGCGCTGACGCGCACCAGCGCCCCGCCCACGACACCCGCCCCCAGCTCCACGGCGCAGAAAGCACCGTAGCCATGACCGCGGCGCACGACGAGGGAGTGTCCAATAGACGGCTCTGTCTCACATTCGGTGGTGACGCTTCGTGTTGACAATGACGGCCCGTGATACCAGCAGGCCAGGGATCTGCAGGAACACTCCGGGTAGCCGGTCTCGGTCGACCTCGGGCAGTTTCCAGGGCCAAGTGCGCCTTCCGTATGGCGGGCGGCGATGGGCCCGCCGACCAGCTACGACGGCGACGATGGGCACTCCGAGGCCACGACACTCTCGACAGTGACACACCGTCACCACCGAATGTGAGACAGAGCCGTCTATTGGACACTCCCCTGGGGGCGCTGCAGGTGGAAGCGGACACCATCCCGGAAAGGCTCGAAGCCGATCGTGGACCAAACCGGCTGAATCTCGCGCGGCCACCTGGCGGTGCTCTTCCTCGCTCATCTCGCAACCGTCGGCCGATGCCGGCTCGCAGGTGTTGCTGGGTGCGGCCCGAGGTCCCGCAACTGCGCGGCAGCTGACGGTATCCGGGGGCTGGCGGGTCGGGATTGTCGGAGGGGGGTGAGACACTCGCCGGCATGAAGATGATCGAAGCGATCGAAGCGGTTCTGAAGGCGAACGCTTGGGAGAGGGAGCCCGGGTACCTGGGCGAACTCACACTTGCAGGACGACTGTTGAGCCGTGGCGAGATAGCGGTGTGCGGGCTCGACGGCGGGGACTTCTTCACATTCGACGATGTCGCCGACGGGCTGCACGAGGTCTATCTGGCGTACGACTGGGACGACGAGCGGGGCGCCACGGTCTCCGCCGTCGCGCTGGTCGCGAGCGGTGCCACCCCGGAGGCGCTGGTGGGCGCGAGCTGGGAAGAGGCGTCGGACGACGTCAACCAGCTGAGCGAGGTCGCCTCGGCGATCTACTCCAGCACCCCGGACAACCTCGTCATCGGCGGGGCCCTTCACCGAAGCCCCGGTTTCGCGGATGCCGAGGACCCCGTGGCGCAGGCCGTGGCTGAGTTCGAGGCGCAGCAGGAGGCAGGCTCCCGGACCCCGGTGCTCGATGTCGTTGTCGACCCGGCGAGCGGTGCGAACGCCCTGGTGTTCCCCACCTGTGACTTCACGTCGAACAGCATCCTGGTCGGCCGGGACGAGAGAGGTGTGGGCGTCGGAATCTTCTGGTCCAACTTCGACGGGTGATGTTCGACGGATGCTGGGACGGGAGTGCCCCTATGACTTTGGTCAACGGGTGATCGAGGTCGGTGGTTGGTAGAAGGTGCCGTCGCGCAGCATGGCGAAGAGCACGTCGGCCCGGCAGCCTGGCGAGACAGAGGAGAGCTTGGGTGCGGTGCGTTCCCCGGGTGATCTCCTCGTCGTAGCAGGTGCAGGAGGCGGGGGTCGGCCGGTGCAGCCGAGACGGACGCGAAGAAGGCACTCTTGAGCTGCTTGTTCCCCCGCCGTGCGGGCTGTTCGGCCCGGATGGAGGAGCCCGCACTTCTCGTTGCTCGGGCGAGCCGCCCGGGCCTCCTCCAGGCTGAAGACCCCCAGATCCACGTCCAGGTCGGTCGGCAGTGATGGTGGGCCGTCCGGGGGACGCCGCCGAGAACGCGCAGAACGGCGGCATCATCGGGCGCTCTCATTCTCTGACGGGCCGACATCCGATTGTCGCTGACAGCAACCGACCACAAAACTGAGCCAGAGCCCGAGAACCGGCGACGGTTGATCAGGAGAGCCCACCAGCACCGGGGCCGACGTCCTGCCAGCTGTACCGTGAGTGCGAGGTGGACGGACCTGTCCTCGGGTACGGGAGGAGCGCGCCCGTCTCTGCACGCCTGGCCGACCACTTCGCCTTTTCGGGGCTACAGGTCGAACTGGAGGTGTTCCACGTCGGTGAACTCCACCAGCAGGCCGTGGGCGCGGCGGCCGCGGTCGCGGAAGTAGACCTCGCCGAGGTCTTCGGCGGCAATGTCGCGCAGCTGCTGCTCGGTGGCGCCGGCCTGCTGGGCGTCGAAGAGGCGAGCAGCGTACTGGGGTGGCCCTGGCGTGACGCGGCATCCGATGACCAGCCCGCTCCGTGACACGGCGACACCGCAGAGGGACGGTGCCCACGGGTTACGTCAGCGGGCTGAGGGCGACGTCCGCGCCGCACTCGGTGCAGGCCACGGCGCCGGGGCGGCGCAGCGGGTAGCGGGGGACGGTGTCGTACCGGACGCCGTCGATCGGCTGCGCCTGGCCAGGGGTGAGCCAGACCCGGTACTCGCGCGGCTCGACGGTCTCGGTGGCGGGATCGTCGGCCCACATGGGCAACCCACCCAGGCCAACCACCCCGCCTTCGGGAACTGGCCCCAGGCGTGCAGCCGCCCCCGCAGCTCCCGCGTGCTGTACGGGGTGGTGGGTGTGCCGGGGGCGGTCTTGTTGTGGCCTTACCCAGGGAGGGCGGGCTGGTGCGTAGGATGCGCGGCTGATGGATCATTGGGAGGGGACAGTATGAGAACACGTATACGTGCCGCGGCGGTTGCAGCGGTTGCGGCACTGGGGCTGTTGGTGCCGGTCAGCGAAGGCACAGCGTCCGCGGCTCCGGCCGGCACGCAGGCGTCCGGGCCTCACCGGATCGGGACGTTGAAGGAGTGGGCCAGCGGCATCCCGAAGTCCTTCCACCGGGGCACCACGATCGACGTCACCATGTCCTACACGCAGAAGTCCCGGGACGTCCTGGCCCCGGCCGGCTTTGCGCTGTCCTTGTGGAACTTCGCCGCCCCAGGCTTCAAGCAGATGCGCGGCATCTCCGCCACGTGGTGGAATCCGGTACACCACCGCTGGGAGAAGGCCAGCTACTACAACTCCAACGGCCTGATCGGTCTCAACCTGCCCGGCTACTCGCCCACGGTGAAGGTCGCCTCCGGTAAGGTTGGCCACGTCTACCTGCACGTCACCTTCAGCAAGAGCGCCTACACGGGCACGTGGCACTTCGAGCCGATGGTGAACTCCTACTGGCTGCTCACCTCCAAGGGCGCCTACGACAACAACTACCTCGGCGACAGCAGGAGCCAGTACACCTCCACCCTGCGCCCATGAGCAGATGCGCCGGCTGACCGCCGTGCCCCGTATGCCTGTTCTGGGGTTCCTGGTCCGGCTGCTGGGGTAGCTTGGCGACGGTGTTCGTGGCGTTCCCTCCGCGCCGCCTGCGGGGCGCCACGCATGCGGTCGGCCACGCCGAACCGCGGACTGTCGTAGGTGACGCGATCGTGGTGTCGTTCGGGTGACGCGGCGCGGATGTCATCGGTGGGGGCGGGGCACGCCGGCGGCCCGGCCGTCCTCGATCGCCTTCAGCTGTCCGGCATCGGCCTGCTCGCGCAGGTACTGCCACAACTTCACGCGCGGCACTGCGGCCTCGCCCACCACGTTGACCAGGCTGTCCTTCGGCTGCTTCAGATTGTCGGCCCACGTCTGCGCGTGCTCCAGCACGAGGAACAGCTCCTCCGCGGCCTGCAAGAGAGCCTGCGGCACATCGCCGACAAGAAACAGCAGGCCGAACGCCTGCGAGCCCAAACTGA
>NZ_JCAJZO010000060.1:0-11886 GCF_059510295.1 Streptomyces sp. PTL18
GTAGATCAGCCTGGGGACGGTTCCCAGCTGTCTGCGTCTGATCCCTTCGGCTTGGCTCGCGCGTTCCAGCCGCTGACGGACTACTACCGCACCACGATGGCTGAGGCGTTGAGGCCGTTGACCGAGATGGTCATTGCGACGAGCGGCATCGGCGAGGCCATCGGCAAGCGACTGGCCGAAGCGGCGGGCGTGAACGCCATGCTCGGCGAAACCTTCGCACCCCTGCACGAGCACTTCCGAGAGTACTGGGCGGGCGTCTTCGAGGGGCTCGGCTCCTTGAAGGAGCGCATCTACCCGCCAAACCTGCACGACGCTACGCCGACAGTCGATGAGTTCGAGCTGCTGCTTCTTGAAGAGGGCATACCTCTGATGTGGGTTCCTGGCCCGAAGGTCGTTCGCGCTCTCCTGGACGCGCCCGATGCCGTTGTTCGCCGCCAGATCATCGGGCGGCGGTGGAAGGGCATCGTCAACGACTGCGAAGCCGTGATCGCGGATGTTGACCATCCCGACCTACAGGAGTCGCGAAACTTCGCCTTTGACTGTGTGGCTGCACTACGCGACGGACACAACAACCCGGCCCAGGCGCTCGCTGCCAACTTGCTCGACAGCCTGATGCGCGCCCACTTCGACGAGCCGGACAGGAAGAAGCTCACGTTCAACAAGAAGGGCCGGGCGAAGTTCGACCTGGACGACTACGACATGCGCGTTGCCCTGACGTTCGCCCCGGTCTGGTACGCGCACGCCGAGTACTGGCCGAAGAACGGCGACCCCATTCCGCGCGTGTTCGGCAGGCACCCGAGTGCGCATGGTGTGTCGCGCTCGCAATACTCGCGGATCAATGCGGTCTACGGGCTCATGCTCGTCACGTCGGTGCTGAAGTTCTTCGACGTCGAGTTGGAGCGGTAGCGCCTGCTGCGCCAATCCACACTAGGAAACCCTAGAAGCTCGTAACACGACCTTGTTGAAGTGCTCTGGTCGGGCGTGACCGAAGTGATGATGTGGCCGTTCGGGATGCTGTGAGCACTCGGCCGTGGATCGTGGACGCTGACCTGTGGGCGCTGATCGAACCGCTGCTGCCGCCCTGGCCACAGAAGTCGCCAGGGCCGCGGCCCGTGGCGGACCAACTGTGCCTGCAGGGCGTCCTGTACATCCTCCACAACGACATGGCCTGGCAACTGCTGCCTTTCGAGCTGGGGTTCGGCTCGGGACAGACGTGCTGGCGGCGCCTGGAACGATGGCAGCAGGCCAGGTCTTCGACCAGCTGCACCGCATTCTGCTCGCGGAGCTGAAACGGCCAGCGAACTCGACTGGTCCAGCGCGTGTGTGGATGGCTCCCACATTCGCGCGAAAAAAAAAGGGGGGAGCCGACACCGGTCCGTCGCCGGCCGACCGCGGGAAGACGGGCAGCAAGCACCACCTGATCTGCGCCGGACACGGCACCCCGCTCAAGGCCATCACCACCGCGGCCAACGTCAACGACGTCACCCAGACCCTCGCTCTTGTCGACGGCATCCCGCCCGTCGCAGGTCGCCCCGGCCGGCCGCGCCGCCGCCCCGAATCGCTCTTGGGCGACAAGGGCTACGACTGCAACACCCACCGCGAAGAGCTGCTCAAGCGCCGGATCCTGCCGGTCATCTCCCGCAAGGGCACCCTCAACATCAAGGGCCTGAGCAAACTCCGCTACGTGATCGAGCAGACCTTCGCCTTGCTCCACCAGTTCAAACGCCTCGTCGGCCGCCGGGAACGCCGAACCGAACTCCACGACGCCTTCGTCTCGTTGGCCTGTGCCCTTGTCTGCTGGAGACGGCTGAAGAAGGCCCGATCATGATCGTGTTACGAGCTCTAACCTCGCCATTTCGGTTGGGGCGATGAGGTGTCGTTGAGGAGTAGTTGTCGGGTGGCCGACGCGTTTTCGGTGTTCGGACATGGTGGAGACCCGACGCGGTGGTCG
Organism: Streptomyces sp. PTL18; assembly: GCF_059510295.1. Lineage (NCBI taxonomy): Bacteria > Bacillati > Actinomycetota > Actinomycetes > Kitasatosporales > Streptomycetaceae > Streptomyces > Streptomyces sp. PTL18. Next base: position 1,952 of record NZ_JCAJZO010000060.1, read on the forward strand.
GGTTCTCCAGGGTCCTTCAGGTCGTGGGCGGTCAGGGGTTTGCCGGTCAGCCGGCGGGACGGGGCAGCGCGGCGAGGCGATGGAAGGCCGTGGCCAGTTCGTTTCTCCAGGGCCAGGTCGCCGATATCCGCAAGCGCAGGCGTCGGCCGCCACGGGTGAGGCGGGCGGCGACGTGCAGCAGCCGGTAGCGGAGCTTCTTCGGCTCGGCAGTGGCCAGTTCCCCGTCCAGCAGCAGGACGCGCGTCCAGGCCAGCAGATCGATCGCTGTGAGGCTGAGTTCGAGCCAGACGGCGTTGACGGCGAAGTTGCGGGAGGGGAAGCGGCCGAAGCCGGTGGTCTTCCCGCACCGGATATGGTCCTCGACAGTGGCATGCCCGCGGTGTCGGACCTCCAGAAACTGGGCGGATCCGCCCCCGGAGTACGGGGTGTCGGTGAGGAACACCTGATGCCGCAGGCCCTCGTCCTGGTCGAACAGGGACAGTTGGGCTCCGGGGTGCGGCCGCTCCCGGCGCACGATGATGCGGGTGCCGGCCGGACAGCCGCCCAGGTCGACCATGCCGGTCAGCTCGGCCACCTCGGCGCCGTCACGCAGCGTCCCGTCCTGGTCCAGGGCGGGATGCCAGAGGCGGTCGGGCATGGACCGGACAGCGCGGCGGACCGGCTCGGTGATGGCGTATCCGACCGAGAAGAAGGTAGCAATTCCTCGTTTCCGCAGGTCGCGGACGTGGGCGAGGAAGGCTTTCGCGGATCCTGCACTGTCGGCGCGGACCAGGATGTCGGTGCCGTGCCGGTGGGCGTCGGGGATCTGCGCGAGCGCCTGGTCGAGCACCGCAATGTGATCGGCGGCAGTGTTGGCTCCGGAGTTCCCGGGCCGCAGCCGCCCCGACACGGCCTCACCGGTGTTCGCGAGGAAACACAGCAGTGGGTGGAAGCCGAAGCCGCCCTTATAGGTCGGTGCAGCCTGCTCCTTCTCGGAGTGGCAGGTGACCAGCGTGGCATCGAGGTCCAGAACCAGGCCGGGAAGTTCTCGTCCGCCGGCCCGAGCAGCAGGTATGCCCTGGCCAGTCTCGGCAGCCTGCATCCAGGCGACTTCCCGGGCTGAACCGCGGGCCGCTCGCAGCGAAGCGAGTGCAGCCTCGTCGGTGTCGGCGAGCAACCGCCAAGCCGTAGGCGTGGAGGCGACCGGACCGAATACCCCTGCCTGGTCCCGCAGCACGGCCAGATCCGCGATCGCCTCACCACCGTCGGCGAGCGTCACCGCCAGATCGGTGGCGACCCGGCCCGGATCATGCCCGGTCCCGCGCGGCCGAAGCGACCTGAGCGCGGCGGAGTACGCGGCGGTCAGCCCGGTGGCATCAGCGAGATCCGTCAGCAACCGTGCCCCGGCATGCCCGACCACCCCCGAACCATCGGCAGTGACATGAACCTTGGGACGCAACCCGATAGCCTGCACGTAGAAAGTGCCCTCCGCCTGGACCGACAGAACCCCTCAGCAAGGTTCATCGTCCCAGGTCAGGAAGGCACTTTCGCGTTTCTGCCCCAATGCCAGCCGTACCCAAGTGAAACGGCGAGGCTAAGCAAGAGGCGGGTCAGCGCTGGCGATGGCGTCGATCCCGGTCAGAGTCTCCCGCCATGCTTCGCGCCATGACTTCCGGCTGAGATCATCGGCCATAGCCACGTCGACGCCCGTATCTGAGTCCAAGGGCCACAACGGGGAGTCGCCGGCTGCGAGGCAGATTCGGGCGAGCAGGCTTCGGCGGACGAGGTCGCGCAACCGTTCTACGGCGTACGCGACCGCTTTCCCATCAGGCAGGCCATCGGGAACAGTCGAGATCTTCCGGACCTCCTGGAGGAGCTTCTTCTCCGTCATGGCGCCGCCATGGACGAGTGCGGATCGGAGCCCGTAGATCACGCCCACGTCTTTGAAGATCTGATCTACTGGGTCAAGGTCGGTGGACAGCAGTGTCGACGCGCGGATCTTCAACCGCAGCGTGACGTCGTCTTTCTCCTTTCCGGACAGCGCTGCTTCGAAAGCGGTCGCCAGGTCGACGATCTGCTCTGACCAGCCGTACGCGTGGAAGGACAGAAGAAATTTCTGGAGGGCCATCCCAAACGAGGTGAATGCCATGCCCGCTCGCGGCTTTTCCGCAGCCGAGAGAAGCCGCCCGAGTCCGTCGACACGGCCGACATCATCCGTGGCGAGGATGATCTCGCGGGCGGCAAGTTGCGTCGGGGATCCGAACCCCGGTCCCGCACCGCGGAAGCGAAGCACGGTGGGCTTGAAGTCTCGGACCGTGTGAGTTGCCCCTTGGAGCTCCGCCATCGACTCGCTGGTGCCAGGCTTCAACAGTCGGACGAGCAACATGAACCGCTCGATCCGCTGTGACAGTGGCTTGGCTAGGTCGAACGGCTTTGCGCCGCTGTCCCGCGCGATGATGACGCTCTCAGGCGGGGCGAAACCGTGCGGCCGGTCCCGACCGTAGGCGCTCGCCGCCCCAGGGATCACTGTCGAGAAGATCCGCTGCAACTCGCGATCATGATCCGCTGCTTCCGAGATCACCGGCTCCACGCGGACGTCGGTGAACTCCACTGGTCGGCCGTCTGCGGTGGTCATATGGGAAACCACTCGGCAGCACGCCACCTCGCACGTATCTGCGCGAACCGCCTGGATCAGGTCACGCAGCGATTGCTCGGCTTCTGGTCCGTCAGGAGAGAACTCCTTCTGCGCACGAGTCAGCCGGGCGATGAACGTCTCTAGGAAGCTGAAGATCAACCCACCAGGGAACTCGCGCTCAAGCAGTGGTCGGCCTGCGTCGAACCGAGGATGAGAAGCGGCAATCGCATCCTCAAGCGCTCGGTACTCAGCCAGCGACATGACGGAGTCCCCGAAGTAGTCGCGTCCGACCTCCAAGTAGGGGTGGAAGGCCGGCGGTGGCACCACCCGCTCCTCCTGAAGCCGAGCCCATGCCGCAGTCAGGAATGCTTGCCCCGTGTCTTGCAGGCGGCTGTCGATGTCCTTCACCCGCCCAGCATGGACGATCGCTCAAGCACGTGCATGGATTACCGCTGATCCACGTACGAGCGCCGGATCGGTCGGCATCAGCGGCTCGATCCGGTCCCACATCGCATCAGAGATCACTAAACTGTCGTCGTCACGATTATAGGGAACGGACTTGCCGACTGGCTCGCATCCCGCTGACAACCTGCACGAACCGCGCAGCGGGATGAGCCCGACAGCACTGCTGCCCCCGACCGAGCTGGTCGGGGGCAGCAGTGCTGTCGGGCGTCGGTCAGCGTTCCGCCGTGGCTTTGGCAAGGGCCTTGTCGAGGTGGCGGGAGACGAGGGCCGGTGCGCCGGAGACGATCAGCAACAGGCTGCCGTCGCGGACCGCGGTCTGCTTGACATGGTGCTCTGTCGTGCGGTGGAGAACGTCAGGAGCTGGCTCCACCGCTCGTCACCGAGGTCGCGAGGCGCGGGCAGCCTCTGCGAGGTCACGTCGACCGGGGTGCCGCGCGTGACCACCTCGTAGGTCGGGCAGTCGGTCATGGCGTCGAAGATCTGCCCGATGCCCTCAGACAACTTGTCCGCGCTGTCGCTCTACAGCTCCCCGGACACCTCGGAGCTGCCGTCGCCGTAAGCGAAGGCCGCCTTCCCCTTGTAGAGGAAGGTGAGCGGGCCGCCGATTGCCGCGTCGCCGCCCAGCTGGCTCCGTGCCGGGTTGCCGATGACGGCGACGTCGTCGTGCCGGGCGGAGCGCTCCAGCTTGCGCAGGTAGCCGCTGCCGAGGTCGCGCGGGTCGAGCAGGCGCGGTCTCCAGAGCAGCCGAGGACAGTAGGGCGCCTGTCCGGTCCGGATTGGTCGGCTTCCCGTCGCGGGTGGTGGCGTCGGGCTTGGTGCTGGTGGTGTTGGTGGAGCAGGCGGGCACGGCGAGGAGGGCGGCGGTGATGCCGAGGGCGGTGGTGGCGATGCGAACGCGCATGACGGAACTGACCTCTTGGTGCTGGGCGACGGGTGGTCAGTGCGGGCCGACGGGCCCGGTGGGGTCATAGAGGTGGTGGTCAGTGCCCGAGGTGGCGCAGGCAGTCCTCGAACGTGGCGTGCGTCGCGTCCGCCGGTCCGGAGTTCCGGTTGTACCAGGCGGTGTCGAGGCGGGTCTCCTGCTGCTGGTGACCGGCCCGGCAACGCAGCCAGACCTGGTCGTGAGTGGAGAGGATCAGCCACTCCCGGTACGTTCCGCACTCGGCGCAGAGGACCATCTTGCCGTCCAGGACGAGGGGTTGCTTCCACGGCATCATCCTGCCGTCGAGCTGGTCGTGGCTGGGCACCCGCAGCTCCGGCGGAAGGAAGTCGTCCACCACTGCGGCCGGCTCGGTACGCTCCTGCCCGGCTGACGGCACCCCGAATCCGGGCGGGACCTGGTCCTGCATGTGTGGGTACAGCTCGGCGAACCGGCGCTGTGCCTCGCTGGGCTGCTTGGTCCGGCGGCGTATTCGATGAAACACCTGGCGTCCTCCCTTGTCTCGTCCTGCTCGCTTCATGATCGTGCCCGAGGCTCCCAGGGCTTCACAGGTGAGGCGCCCGTCAGCTGGGCCATCCGGGCGACGGAACGGCGATCTCTTTACTCCCTCGAGCCTTGGGGAGATTTTCACCGCCAAGGCCCCGCTTCCCACGCACAAAGGAACAAACCTGATAGAAGCGCAGTAAAGGGCGCCCAGCCCTCTAGGCAGGGATCCATGACACAGCCGTCGCGCACGATATCGAGGACCGTTCACAGATGCTTGCCCTCGAAGCAACGCCAGCCGAGATCGACGAGCTGGATCAATGTCAGCGCGACGCTCTTGATGCGTGCGTCATCGCAGCAATGGCATTGTGCACCCCCGAGGGGGATGCGCGGGATCGTGCACGTCTCCTGATGGAGTGTCACGGCCGCTACACGCGGTCGTGGGGCGTATTCGGTAAAGCGGCTTCGTTCCCTACCTTCCTGAACCAGTTGCGCTCAGCTCCTGTTGGCGCGCTGCTTCCGGGGCCTGGGTCGTGGTCAGAGATCTGGGACGTGCGTCTGCTGGAGGATGACGGCACCGCCACGACTGCTCTGACACGTCTGATCATGGAAGCCTCCGATCAGGCCCACGAGGTGCCTAATCTCTCGGCTGATCTGCGGCACCTTCACAGTGTGCTGCGAGCCCTGGGGAAGCTTCCGCCAGGAGCGCGGCTGACTCGCATCGCGGCCGAGGCGGTGCAGCACGCCGTATTTCGTACTTTGCAACAGGCCGGGTTCGCCGCTTACACCGAAGGCCGCGGGACCTTGGTGAACGAGCCCGTCCTTGGACGGCGTGCCCTGTCTCGCTATGCCCTTCTCGCGGACCTGGGCGTGTATACGGGCATTTCCCCCGTCCGGCAGTTCGCCGGCCAGTGGGCGCCCTGTCCGCTGTGCAAGTGGACCATGCGGGCAACGCCACAAGGCCGCCACGGCGCGGAGTTGGCCTGTGAGGACGAGCGTCATCGCCAACGGGGGGCGCGCTTCAAGATGGAGTCGCACGACGGCCAGTGGCGGCTCAAGCCACTGGGTGAGATCCGGGAGATCCCTGAACTCCGCCCTGTCGAAGGGTGGGTCGCTCTGTCGTACGGGCTGTGGCAGTGGATCACGATTCCCGGGTTGCTAGAGATCGACCTGGAGGCGCTCGCTGACGGGGCAGGCGCAGATGTTCGCCTTTGGCCGTTCGGCGACAGCTACGACCTCCACATCACGAAGAGCGGCCTCACCTGGCGCGTCGATGTCAAGACCTGGGCTGACCCACAGGGCATCGCGGAGCAGATGCGCGCGGATCCGGAGGGCTGCTCGAGTCTGATCGTCGTCATCCCCGAGCACCTGCGCGGATACACCGCTGTGCTGAACCGGGTGCTGGGCCCGTTCGGCGCGAGGGTGATCACGGATCTGGATCTCATCGCGGAGGTTCGCGCGGCATGAGCCGGACTCTCGCGGCGGCTCTCGCGCTGGCCGAGCACTACTTTCCGGCAAAGGATGACGAAGGCCGTGCAGTCGTCCGGCTGGAGGATGCCCACGTCCTGATGTCAGGGCAGTTGGCGCATGTGTGGCCCGAGTGGGGCTCACTGACGTACCCCGAGCAGCAGCGCATCGGGCGGCTAGTCGCTCAGAGGTCTCGCGGCGAGGCCGATCTGACGTCGGTACAACGCCGTGTGCGCAAGTGCTTCGACCAACAGTGGGAAGATCCCGTCTTCCACCGCTACGCCCCAGGGGCCCGAGATGGCTGGCGCATGGTGGAGGTCTACCCGCGCCACGGCCAGGACCCACTGGAGTCGGCGGACCGGCTGCTCGTGCCCACGGACCGGGAGGTCCGGATCCGCGTGGCCAGTGGGGGCGGCTGGGTCGCCACCAGCTCCCGCGGTCCGGTGCAGCTGGCCTTCGAGACCAGTGCCGTGCCCTACAGCCCACCCATCATCACCACGGTCGACGCGACCGGCCCGATCCCCATCAACCCGAACGTACTGAGCTGGCTCACGCGCAAGACCGATGCCGAAATGGGAGGCGATCCGTTCCGGGAGCGTCAGGTGGGGCTCCTGTTGAGCGGCACGATGGGGGGAGGGAAGCTTCCGCAGTCCGCCGTGCTGATGGACCCCGGGCTGATGCGTCATCTGAGCGCACCGACAGGTGTGGGAAAGAATGTGTTCGCTCGCGCCCAGGCCAAGCAGCTGGCCCGGGACGGTTACACAGTCACGCTGCTGGTCAGCGACAACGCTGACGTCTTCGGCGAGGTGGCCACGCTGCGGCAGGAGCTGGCCGCCTTGAGGCTCGATGTGGCGGTGACGCCCTTGATCGCGCCGGGAAGTCGCCACGAATTCACGCTCCAGACCGCGTACAAGGCAGTCGACGAGCGCACTGCCTTCTCCCAGATGCCAGCCGACCTTATGGAACGCCTGGCTGAGTCGGGCTATGGCTGTGCGGTCAGGGCGCAGTTGGAGGGGCGCGACGCCTTCGGTGACGGGCGGGAGCCGTGCAGCAGCCTGCGTCATACGGACCCCGACGGTCCCGAGGCGCCGCCCTGTGCCCGTTCGTGAACCGGTGTGACAAGTTCTCCCATATCCGGGCCGCCTGCTCGGCCCAGATCATCGTCACGACGCATGCCTGTTTCCAGCGCGGCATGGTGAAGATCCCCGTCATCGTGGACGGCGAACTGCGTCGTCAGGTGAGCGTGCGCGAGACGCTACTGCGTCTCTCCCACCTAGTGATCATTGACGAGGTCGACGCCTACCAGTCCCGTGGCTTCGAATCATCGCAGAGCTTGGTGCTGGCGTCGGTCAGCGAACCGAACACCATGATGCGAAAGATCCGTGACAACCTGCACCGTGCCCCTGAACGGCTGCGACTGGAGGCACGGGGACAGCTGACCCGGGCCGTCTTCCTCTCCGAGCAGCTCTTGGACCTCGCCAGCAGTGGTGAGGTGTGCACGGAGACATATCAGGCGCACGCGTTGGCCTCCGGGCAAGACCCGCGACGGATGCGGCAGGTGCTCCGCGACCGCCGGCGCTGGTATCAGCCGCATCATTGGGACCGCGAACTGCTCGAAGATCTCATCGGCGTGGAGGTCGATGACAGCGCCTCCATCACGCAGATGGACCAGCTGCAGGCCCTGCTGCCACCTGTCGCTGCCCGTCCGGAAGACCGCGTTTCCGCTGCTGTACTGCCGGACCATCTGCGGCAGATCCCCAACGTGCTGGAGCGGATGCTCAGTATCGACGAAGGCGGTCAGTGGGAGCTCGACGAAACCAAGGAGTTGCTGCGCGAGGTCGTGGAGAAGGCCGTCACCAAGCTCGCCAAGCGCCGCGAAGGCAAGAAGAGGGACACGGGTCAGCAGACCCACGAAGCATCACCGCCTCCCGACCAGAAGAGCCGCAGCGAAAAGCGCCAGGAGCTGCCCGCCCCGGTCCTCGCCGCTGGGGTCTTCCACGCGGTGATGATGAAGGCATGGCTGAGCGCGTTGAACCACACTGTGTTCGATCTCGCCGACCGGGCCGGTGAACTGGCTGGTCACGGCATCGACGCCGCCTCCACCCTGGCCGATGCGGTCGGGCACCGCGACACCGGCAACATCGTTCCCTTCGGACCGCTGGGACAGCAGATCAGCGGCTTCCGGTTCGAGGGCCTGGACGACCCCACTGCAAAGCCCCGCCTGCTCATGGAGGTGTTGCGCGGCGACCCGCACACCGAGACCGCCTATCTTGGCGACATCGTGTCGCTGGCCCTCGCCGGCCACCGCAGGGTCATCCTGGGCATGTCAGCAACCGGATATCTGCCCCGGGCAGCCCGGACACACCTGCTGGCCGAGCCGCTGTGGACGATGCCCGACGCGCAGCAGGGCGGCCTCGCCATCTTCCGCAGCACCCCCCTCGTCGACCAGCGCACCCTGGCGGTGGGCAGCACTCCCTACCGCGAACGCGCCCAACGCGTCGCCGCTCTGGCCAGCGGATACGCGCCTGCCCTCATCGCAGACCTGGCACGCTTGGCCGCCGACCCGGCCACCACACATCGCGCCCGGGCTCTGATCGCCGTCAACTCCTATGCACAGGCGCGATTGTTCGCCGCCGCCTTGTATGAAGCCGCGCTGGCCTTGGGCCGCAAGCTGAAGATCTGCGTCGCCACCCCCGACAAGGAGAACCCCGACTTGCCGCCGGTGCCCGACGCGGTCAGCCTGGTCACCCGCGACCAGTTCTCGCAGCTCGCCGACCGCGGCGGGGAGGTCCTCATCTCACCGCTGCCGCGCACCGAGCGGGGCCTGAACATCCTGACCACGGCGCCGTCGGGCAAGCGGGAGTCGGCGATCACCCTGATCGGACTCGCCATTCGCCCGGTCATGCCCGTGGACGAACCACCCGTCCTGGCCGCCAGCATCGCGTCCTGCGCTTGGCGTTCCACACCCCGTACAGGCTCTCCTGCAGCCCGCCTCGCCACGGTCCGCAAGACGGCCCGGCAGCGTCTGTGGGCCATCCTCGCGGCCCCCAAGCGGTTCACCGCCCTGCCCGACGATCTCCGCAGTGAGCTGATCGCCACCCTGCTCGGGCAGTGCATCCAACTGGCCGGGCGGGGCAGACGGGGCCAGACCCACGTCGAACTGCACTTCATCGACGGTGCCTTCCACGACACCACCTGGGGCAGCGACCTGCCCACCCTGGTGCGCGACCTGTACACGAGCTACACCGCCACGGAACTGGCCGGCACCGGCCGCACCTACGGGTACACCGCCGAGGAGTTCCTCGACTACGCCCAGGCCACCCATCTGCGCGCCGGCCTGCGGAGCGGATACCCCGACCACTTCGGAGTTGCCGCATGAACCCATGTCCCCCCGGCGGCGAGACCCGCAAGCGCGCCGGCCTCCTGCAATACCGCACCGACGCCGATGTCCTGGGCGCCGTATATGCCTACCGTCCCGACTACACGGCCTTTGGTCTCTGGTGCGACCTGTGCAGCGCCTACAAGGAACGCTTCGGCGACAAAAAGAAGGACGTGCAGCCTCCGTACCGCTCGCTGGAGACCATCCTGCGGGCTGTTCTCGGTGACTGGGCGCGCTGGGACGTCAGCGACAGGCATGCGCAGCTGATCACCGGCGCAGAGATGACAGCCGAGGACCGCCGTGACGTCTTCCTGTACTGGGGCGAGGCGATCTTCCCTGACGGGCGCGGCAGGCAGCTCGCCCTGCAGTTGGCCGAGCTGATCGCCCAAGCACTGCCGCTGCCCTACCCTGACCTCCCACGCCCGGTGGCCGGACGACGCACCCTGAGCTGGTGGCCTGGCGAACTCGCCCGCTGGCGCCTGGCCCAGGACCTGGCCCGCATCGACTGGAAGCTCGGCGCCAAGGATCCGATCCGCTTCATGCTGTGCACCGACGGCACACTCGCTGCCATCGGCCACGAGCTGCCC
>NZ_JCAJZO010000061.1:0-11664 GCF_059510295.1 Streptomyces sp. PTL18
CTCGCTGTAGCGTTCCTGGGACCGGGCGGCCTGGAGCGGGGCCAACACGGAGCACAGATCCATGAGTTGTGTGCTAGTCAGTCCGGTCAGGCGCGGGTCGGCCAAACGGGCCAGGAGCGCGCGACGCCGTTCGGCGACACCGTGTGCCTCCCCGGTGGCGGGCGGGGTCTGCGCCGTGGCGGGTTCGGGCAGCAGGGTGTAGTTCCACTGGCCGTGGACATCGTGCTTGACCAGGGGCAGGGCGGCGAAGCGGTCCTTGCTGATGGCGATGCCCGTGGGGTAGTCGCCGCAGTCCAGGCGGGCCTCGACAAGCAGTCCGGCCCGGGTCCGGGTGGCGGCGATCGTCTCGATGACGACGTCATGGCTGGTCAGGGGGCGTCCACGCCAGTTATGGGTGGTGTGGGAGAACAGCCTGTGCTCGATCTTGTTCCACTTCGAGGTGCCGGAAGGGAAGTGGCAGACGGTGATCGCCAGGCCGGTCTCGGCGGCCAGCGCGGCCAGTTCGCTCTTCCAGACCCGGTAGCGGTAGCCGTTGGAGCCGCCGGCGTCCGCGGTGATCAGCAGCCGGGTGGCCTGCGGATAGTCGTCGTGCCCGCGGGCCTTCCACCAGCGGCGGATCGACTCGACGGCGAAGGTGGAGGTGTCGTGGTCGACGCCGACGTTGACCCAGCCGGTGTTGCGGGCGATGTCATAGATGCCGTATGGGATGGCCTGCTCGACGTCCGGGCCGCTGAAGAAGAAGTGGTGGTCCTCGACCCGCACCGGCTCGCCCTTCGGGCGCCACTCGCGTCCGGCCATGGGCAGGCGGCCGATCTGCTCGCGTTTCTTGGTGTCTACGCTGATCACCGGCTCGCCCGCCGCCTGGTGCTGCTTGACCTGCTCGTTGAGATAGTGGAACTGGGCATCACGGTCGGGATGTTGGGCACCTTCGAGAGTCTTGGCGTTGGCCTGCAGACTGAAGCCGGCCTGCTTCAGCAGCCGTCCCACCGTCGGTGCCGAGACCGGGTGCCCCTGCCGGGTCAGTTCTTCGGCCAGGTGGCGCAGCGACTTCGTCGTCCAGCGCAGCGGGGATTCCGGATCACCTCGCTCGTCCGGCTCGACCAGGGCCATCAGCGCCTCCACCAGGCCGGAGTCGATCTTCTCGGCCGGTTTACGGCCTCCGCCTTCGACGCGGATCCGTCCGCCGGGCAGCGGCTCGGCGCCAGCTTCCAGTTCCGCGATTCCCCGGCGCACGGTGGTCTCGCTGACAGCGGCTGCCCGGGCGGCAGCCCGTACGCCGCCGTGACCGAGCAGCCTTGCCTCGGCCGCTATCGCCAGACGCCGCTGCCGCTCGTTCAGATGCGGCAGCAATGCCGCGAAACGGCAGTCGAGTTGAGACAGCATCTCCACCGGGATCGCCATACCAGGCCAACGAGCCGCTGATCACAAAGCAACAGGTTGATTCTTGGCGGCTTCACAAGGCCCGAAATGTCACGAACACCCTGCCGAAGTCCGCGCAGCCGGGCGCGACGAAGGCGATGCAGGAGATCTACAACGCCGAGGACCGCGCGCACGCCGAGAAGGCAATCGACGCGTTCGCGAAGACCTACGGGCAGAAGTGGCCCAAGGCCGTCGCGAAGATCGTCGACGACCGGGAGGAACTGCTGGCGTTCTACGACTTCCCGGCCGAGCACTGGATCCATCTGCGGACCACAAATCCGATCGAGTCCACGTTCTCCACGGTCAAGCTCCGCACCAAGGTCACTCGCGGCGCCGGCAGCCCAGCCGCGGCCCTCGCCATGGTGTTCAAGCTCGTGGAATCCGCCCAGGCCCGCTGGCGGGCGATCACCGGCGCACACCTGGTCCCGCTGGTCCGCGCGGGCGCGAGGTTCGAGAATGGCCAGCTCGTGGCGCGAAACGAGGTCGCGGCCTGATGACCGCCCTGGATCCCCTCACCGACGAGGAACTGGACGAACTCGACGAGCTGGCAGGGGCCGCGACTCCGGGCCCGTGGTTCGTCCGCAGCCTCGACGATGCCGACGCCATGAGCCTTGTCGCCGTGAGCACAGTGCCCGACACCGGCCTCGGCGAGCGGTGGCCGGGCTTCGACCACCGCGAAATCGTGGCGGCGACCCTCATCCAACAACCCCGCTACGTCGATGCCGTCGATGAGCGATGGGACGAGAACGCGCACTTCATCGCGGCAGCCCGCGGCACCGTCCCCCGCCTCGTCGCTGAAATCAGGCGTCTGCGCCAACAGCTGGAGGCCACCAGCCCTACGAATGGTCAAGAAGCGAACTGATCCACAACTATTGACAATTGCTCCGGGTGAACGTGGAGTAGGCACCCTCATAGACGAGTGCGGTCACCTCGTCGAACAGCGTGGACGCCCATAGATGCGGATCGTCTGCCAGGCGCTGTCGGCAGTACGGAAGAAAGGGCACGAACGCATCCGGTGGCTGACGGCGCTGTCCAGGGGCCCGCTCGTTGTTCAGATAGTCCCGGATCGTCTTGCGGTCCCGGCCCAGATGCCGGGCGATCGCTGAGATCGTCCATCCCTGACGACGCAGTGCATGCGCATCCACGTCTTCCTCCCGCGTGAGCATCCAGGCCCCCGAACAGGCCGAACTTGCGCACGCAGGCTGTCCACGACACGCCAACACCAGTTCGACACGCCGGGAAAGATCACGCGAAAGGTGGGGAGATCAACTGAGCAGGTTTGGCGACCCACTGATCGCGAAGTGGGGAAATTCAAAGAGCGCCATCAGCGCTGAATTCGGCCGTCGTCGAGATCGAGAAGTTCGGCAGGTCCGGTACTCACACCCGCCGTGCCAAGCTCAGGTCCGCGGTCTGCTGGTGGGAGAGCAGGGCGGCGACTGCCCGGACCGTGTCGCTCATGTGCTCACGACGGCCGAGATGGCGGGCCAAGGACCGCCAGTTCTTGAGATGTGCGATGCCGTGTTCGACGCGGATACGGCGTGAGGAATGTGCCTTGCGCTGGCGCTCGTGCATCTCCTCGTACCAGTCCGAGGCGTTCTTCTTGAACTTGCGGTGCGGTGGCGTCACGACGCGCCCACCGGTCTGCGCGCCCAGCCCCTGGTAGCCGGCGTCCGCGAGGATCTCGACCACGGGCCCGCCTACCAGGTGTTTGACCAGCCCTAACTGGCGTGCGTGGGTGATGTCCGCGCAGCTTGCGGGCCGGGTCGGACTGCACCACAGCACGCGTCCCTCGCCATCGGTGACCACCATGAATTTGACGGCGTTCTGCTTGTTCTTGCCGGAATGAACTTGTCCCGGTCCTTGCGCCCTTGGGCCGGCCGCCGGACCCGGATCTCGGTGCCGTCGATGATGCCGGTTTTCCCCGTCGCACCGAGATGGTCGACGACTTCGGCCAAGGTCCGCAGCCGCACATCGGGGGCGATGGTGCAACCTTGCTCGGCGAGCAGGGGCGCACCTCGTTGATGGCCCGGGTGATGGTCGAGCGGTCCACGTGGAACCAGCAGGCCAGCACGTCGTGGGTGGTCCCGTGACGGAGATGGACAGAGGGTAGCCAGGAGCCTGTCGATGAATACGAGCCGGTGCTTTGCGCCGGCGCCCACGGCCCGCTTGCGCGGCCGGGAGGCAAGCCTGACCTGATGGCGCTCGTGCCAAAACGAGCCAACCTCGGCGACGAGTTCAGCAATCACGTCGGCCGTCAGGCCCGTGATGCGCCGGTTGCTGATGACCACTGCACGAGTAGCGCTCGCCACCATGCAACCATGATCAACGATCACGGACTCGGCGCCTCACCGCCAACCATGCACGAGCTCGTACGGAACGGCGTTCTGACGGCTGCAGGCCCGCGGCCAGCACGTTCCCCGGAGACGGCATAGGCGGCGTTGGCTTCTGCCCTGCCGGCTTCGGCGGCGTTCTTGTGGGCGGCTGGCGGCGATGCCCGCGGCCTATGCGATCAGCTGCTGGATCCTGCCCCTCGTGGGCGGCGGCGAGCTGGTCCTGCCGTTGGGCCTTGTACTGGCCGACCGCGATGAAGACGTGGAGCAGGTCGGAGGGGGTGACGGCCTGCCGAACTCGGTCGCGTACGCGGGCTGAGACGGCGTCCACGAAGATCCCGGGAACGACCTCACTGGTCCATCGGCTCAAGGCACCGCGCAGGTGATCCGGGACCGCTGTTGTGGCGATCACCCGCATCGACGGCATCAGGCACGACCCGATGCATAGTTGACACCTGCCGGCAGAACGCCCGCTTTGGGATCCCGCAGGTGGACCATCTCGACATCGGGTATTCAGAAAGGTTCTCCATTTCGGAGACGGCACCGGACGTGTCGGGGTGCTCCTGTGCAAGGAGAGCTTGGACGTCGACCACGTCACCCCCGAGAAGGCCGACGAGCGAGGGCCCCGGCTCGACCGCGGCCGTCACGGCGGCAGGCCACCGAGGATTCGACCGGGAGATCCACCGCCGACGCCCATGATCAAGCGCTGGTTCAACGATTCATTGACTTCGGCGGCATCCCCACCGGACAGGAGAAGACCGCCACCTCCTGGGAAGCGGCGGTCACACTCGCGTCCTTCAGATTCCGCTGGGTCGTGGAGCCCGTACCGCAACCTTACGTGTGCGAGCACTCGGGCGACCACGAGCCGCAGTCACTGCTCCCGGGCCTGACGGAGTCGCTCGGACAGAGGCACCTGCTGGGGCGGCCTCAAGATGAACTTGTCCTTCTGTTCGTCGAAGCAGTCCAGGTAGCACGTGACGCTCTGGCCGACTTCATACCGGTCCTCGTCGTCGATGTAGAGAGCATCGATGAGGCCCACGCGTGAGAGTCCCGCATCCACGATCACCCCCCAGCGGAACACAGCCTCGACCCGGCCATTGATCAACTGGCCGAGCAAGCTCGACTCCTGGGCACTGAGCTGGTCGTTCATTACTCACCTACGACGCTTCGGGGGTATTGGTTGAGTATGTCAAAGTCTGTGTTCGGAATGGCCACTTCGGTCCCAGGAACTCCATTGTGGGCTCCCACGTACTTGGCGAAGTATCGGTCGAAGTCAGCCTTCGGGATTCGAACCTGAAGAACTTTGTTATCGTAGCCACCGCGACTGGCGTAATCAAGCGCGATGGTTTTGCCGTCTTCCTCGAGGCCGAAGTACGCCCGTCCATCCGGGTAGCCATTCCCTGAGCCAGGAAAATCACGCTCCGTGAAGCCATCCTCGAGGAGCTTGTCCGTCATCCCCTTGCCCGGAGCCTTGTAAATCGTGACCGATTCTTCGTCCTGGGCTTCCCGGAGAGCATTTTGCAGGCCGTCGCTGAACCTATGAACGCCGTCGCTGGCGTACTGGAGGCCTTCTCCGGTCACAGCGATGCCGCCGCCGACTGCTACTACGGCTTCCAGACAGCCGCCGCCCAGGGTCTCGGGGCACAGGACGAGTCCTCCGCCTCCACCGAGGACTCCCTCGGTGATCCCTAGATCGGCCATGAAGGCGCCACTAAGGCTTTCAGCAAGGCCGGACAGGATCTGTGGGCTGTTGTCCCAGAACGCCTTGGCGTAGGGACTGACGGTATTCACCGTGCTTTTCAGCCAGTCGGGCATCCAACTGTTGTCATCATTATCCTTGTTGTTCTTGTCCAGGTATTCCTCATACACCTTCCAGCGATTAGTCATCTCTTGCTGCTGTTTGACGATGACGGCCTGATAGGCGTCGATTTCCGCTGCGGCTGCCGCTGCGGCGTCCTTGCCGGCAGTGGTGGCCGCGTCACGAGCCTTCCAGGCGCTGGTCCAGGCTGCAGCAGCAGACGATACTGCCCAGTTCGCCGACCGGCGCGCAGCTGTGGCGGAGCTGAGGGCATCGGCTGCGGCGTTTTCGGCGGTCTGCTGGGCGTTGCGGGCGGTCTTGGCCGAGGCGGCGGCGTCCTTGGCGGACTGTTCGGCCTGGGTGGCGTAGCCGTTGGCCTGAGTGGCGTACTTCTGGGCGTCGTTGGCGGCTGCTTCGGCCTGCCTGCGGTAGCCCTCGGCTTCTGAGTCGGCTCGGGCGGCCCTGGCTGCTGCCCTGCCGGCTTCGGCGGCGTTCTTCTGCGCGGTGGCGGCGATGCCCGCGGCCTGCGCGATCAGCTGCTGGATCTGCCCCTCGTGGGTGGCGCCGAGCTGGTCCTGCCGCTGGGCCTTGTACTGCCCGACCGTGATGAAGGCGTGCAGCAGGTCGGAGGGGCCTTCCAGCGCGATGCGGGCTGCGGCCCTGACCTGCGGGCCGTTGTTCTTGTTGGTGGTGTCGGCGAGCTGGGCGGCGCGGACGCGTTCGTCCTGGGTGCGCGCCTGCGAGTCGCCGGTGGTGATGAACTGGCGCAGGGCGTCGGTTGTGTCGGTGTTCAGTGCGGTGCGGCCGGCCTGCTGTTCGATCGGGCCGGCGTTGGCGATGATGCGGGCGATGTACAGGCGCATGTCCTGCTTCATGGCCTCGTACTGGCCGGTGGCCAGGAACGCGGTCACCGCAGTGGCATCTCCGCCGAGCGCCTGGCCTGCTGCCTTGCGCACATCCCCTGAACCGGCAACCAGCGACAACTGGTACACCTGGTCGCGGTCGTCTCGCTGCGCGGCCTGTTTCCAGCCGGTGCGGATGTAGGCCAGGATGTCGGCGTCGGAGCCGGCCAGGGCGACCTCGGCGGCGACGGCGCTCCAGGGCCTTCCGGTCTTCAGGAACCCCAGGGCCACCCTGCGCACCTGCGGCACCAGATCCGCGGCACCAGTACCGGCTGCGGCTTGGTCGCTGAGGTGCTGAGCTTGGTCGGCGAGGTCCTTGGCCTGCTGCACGGCTGCTTCCTGCGCTGCGGTGCGCTGGTCCTCCTGGGCCTTGAGGTCCCGGGCGCGGGCGATGGCCTCGTTGGTCCGGGCGGTCAGCTGCTCCGTGTCAATACGGACCGCAAGGTCGTGGACCTTCTGGGCCTTGGCGACCGCCGCGCTGGCCACGTCGGCGTCCTTCTTGGCCTCCTTGGCGTGCGCGGCGGACTGCTTGGCGGCGGTCGCCGCCTCACCCGCGTGCTTGGCCGCGTCGTCGGCGGCCTTGGCCGCGTTCTCCGCGTGGGTGGCCGCGTCGTTCGCGGCGTCACGGGCTTCCCCGGCGGCGGAGGCGGCCTCCTGTGCCAGTGCCTGGGCGGCGTCGGCGGCACGGGCCGCCTCGCGGGCGTGCCGGTGCGCGGCGGCCGCGGCGTTCTGCGCTTCGGCGGAGTGGACACCGGCCTGGTCCGCGTAGGAGTTGGCCTGGTCGGCCGCGTCCGCGGCGTCGTTGGCGTTGCTGCCGGCGCCGCTGGCCGCCTTGGCCGCATCCGCAGCCGACGAAGCGGCGGTGCGCGCCGAATCGGCGGCTTGGGCGGCGGCGTGCGCGCCCGCAGCGGCGTCCCGTGCGTTCTGGGCGGCCTTGCGTGCGGCTCCTGCCTGGCCGGCGTCGAGGGCCGCGTTCGCGGCGGCGTCACGGGCCTGGGAGGCTGCCTCGGCGGCACCGTCCGCGGCCGCGGCGGCAGCCGAAGCCGCGTTGGCCGCGACGCGGGCGGCATCGGTGGCAGCGTTCGCGGCGCTGATCGCGGTCTGTGCGGCGGTGGCGGCCTGCTGGGCGGCGGACGCCGCGCGGGCGGCGGATGCTGCCGCGTGCTGGGTGTCCTTCTGCGCCGCCTGCGTTTCCGCGGCGGCCTTCTGGGCGGCGGCCTTGGCCAGTTTCGCCGCGGTCACCGCACGGGCGGAGGCGTCCTTGGCGGCCTGGGTCTGCTGCCCGGCCAGCTTGCCCGCCTTCGCCGCCTGATCGGCCAGCTGCGCGATGGTGGCGTGTTCCTGGTCGTGGGCGCGGGCCACGTACTGCCCGACCTGGAGGAACTCGTGGATGTCGTCCGGGCTGCCGTTGATCGCGATACGGCCGGCCGCCTGGACGTTCGGCCCCCCGGCATCGATGATCTGCGCGGTCTGGACGCGCTCGTCCTGTTCCTGCTCGGTGTACTGGTCGTTGGCGAGGAACTTCTTGATGTCCTCAGGCGTGCCGTTCAGCGCGGCCTGGCCGGCCTTCCTCACCAGCGGGCCGCTGACGTCGATGATCTGCGCGACCCGGATGCGCTGGTCCTGCTCCAGCGGCGCCTTCCAGCCGTCCTTCAAGAAGGCTTTCAGCTGGTCGGGGGAGTTGCTGTCCAGGGCGGCGCGGGCGGCCTGCTGGAGGTAGGTCCCGCCGACACTGGCGACCTGAGCGGTGGCGACGCGCTCGTCCTGGAACTGGATGTCGGAGGCCTGAGCCAGGAAGTTCCGGACGTCGTCGTCACCGCCGACCAGGGCGGCTTCGGCGGCGGCGCGCACGCCGGAACCGCCGGTCTCCCACAGCCGCACCACCTTGGCGCGGTCGGTGTCCGGAAGCGCACCACCGATTCCGATGTCTGTCGGAGCGGTTCCGTCGGCCGTGGCCGGGGAGGGTGCGGGTCCCAGCAGGCCCAGTACCAGCGCGCTGGGCAGCAGGCCCAGACACAGCACACGCGCCGCGTGCTGTGCTCCTGCCGCCACGCGCCGCGGGCGTCGTGGATGTCTCACTGCGGACTCTATTCGTCTCATGGGTTATGGGGGGTTGTGTGCACCGGCTCGCACAGGGACCTGCACCGATCACAGGCCGTGCGCGACCGGGCCCGAGGGGGCGGCCCGCCGGTGTTCCGCGGAACCGCCCGTCGAACGGTGTGTGGAAGGTCAGTTGGCGGGTGCGAGTTGGACTTCGTCGTGCAGGCCGTTGGCGTCGACGCCGGTGAAGAGGCTGACGTGGCCGTCGTTCCAGCGGACGAGGATGTCGTTCGCGGCCGTGTTGGCGGTGAAGGCGCCCGCGGCGACCACGGCGGCGTCCTTCCACTCCGAGTTCCTCGGCCGGATCTTGATCTCGCCGGGCAGGGCCTTGCCGGTCAAGCCCGGGTAGAGGGTGGTTTCCCCGTCCACCCAGCGCACCAGCAGATCATCACTGCTCTTGCCGGTGAAGGACCCCGTGGTCAGTTCCTCGGCGTAGGGCCAGGTGGTGGTGTTCTTGGCGACGATCTGCGTCTGCTTGCTCAGTCCGTTGGCCGCCAGATCAGCGAAGACGGAGACGTGGCCGTCCTTCCATTCCACCAGCAGGTCGTCGCGGTGACCGCCGGGCGTGAAGCGGCCGGCCACCAGCAGACGCGCGTCGTTGCGCCAGGCGGGAGTGTTCCGCGGGGCGAGTTGCTTCTCACCGTGGAAACCCTTGGCATCCACGGTCGTGTACTGGGTCATCTCGCCGTCGGTCCAGCGCACGACGAGCCCGTCCGTGCCACCGCCGGTGGCATTGACACCGGTGACCGAGACGGCATGAGTCCAGATGCTCTTCCGGGGCGCCAGCTGGTACTCGGCGGCGAAGGGGCGCGCGGCATCGTTGCTGTCGCCGCCCTGGTAGAGGGTCACCTCGCCGTCGTCCCACAGCACGATCAGGTCCATGTGGCGGCTGCCGCCCGCGGAGCCGCCGGTGTAGTAGCCCGCGGTCATCTGCACGGCATGCTTCCACGGCGCGTTCGCGAAGGTCGTGCTGTAGGCGACCTGCTGGACCCAGCCCGCCAGATCGTCGACCCGGGCCGCCACCGCCCCGGTACGGGTCTCGGACGGGTCGGTGCCCAGACAACCGCCCTGCCAGGACCGGCTGCTGACACCGACGACAGCCGCATGACCGGCGGAGGTGCTCAGCACCGGTCCGCCGGTGTCGCCCTTGCAGATCGCCGCGCCGTCCGACTTCCCGGCCAGATCGACCGTGGTGGCGCCGACGGTCTGGGTGGTGAAGGCGGCGGCGTGCACCTGGTCGGGCACCCACTCCTCGTGTGTGCGGCCGTAGCCCGCGGCCTGTACCTCGTCGCCCGCACCGGGTGCCGTGGCCGCCACCGGGATCGGGGTGACACCGACTACGGGCTTGGCCAGTTGAGCCATCACCACGTCCCGGTCCGAGCGCGGCACGAGGTTCACCACCTGCTGAGCGGTGCCGCCGATGGTGGCGGTCGTCTTCAGCTTCGGCGCGCCGGGGGCGAGGGTGGCGCCCGGGGTGTCGGTGAAACAGCTCGCGGCCGTCAGCAGCCACTGCGGGGCCACCAGGGTGGCCGAACAGCCGCGCTGTCCGCCGATGTCGAGCCGTGCGGTGGTGGTGGACACCGCGTCAGAAGCCTGCGGACCCGATACGGCGGCCGCGGGCGTGCCCGACAAGGCGGCGACAGCCAGCGACGCAGCCGTGATCAGACCGGAAGTCCGCGCGGTGCGCGGACGAAAGCGAGACATGAATGTTCCCCGTTTCATGTGAGATCGGTGAGAAGAAGGACGGGGCGGTCGGTCAGCCCGTGACGCGCAGTTCCACCAGAACAGTGGACGCACCCCCGGCGGTCCCCTCACCGACGCTCTGATAGCCGTTCTTCGCCACGCTCACCGTCTTGACCGGCGCGGCCGGGTCACCCTGCGGCTTCAGATCCGCGCTGATCGGATGATCAGCGGTCTCCAGCGCGATGACGTGCGGGAGCTCCAACGTGAGGTAACCGGTCTTGGCCGTCGCCTTGAAGCAGTAGGCCCCCTGCGGGTTCCCGCCGGAGCCCTGCACGGTGAGGACCCTGATCTGCTGAGCCGATTCATCACACGCGGCAAGGGTGATGTGCCCGTCCCCCTTGATCAGCCTGATGCCCTTGTCGTGCTGAATCTGATCCGCGTTCGGGTAGGCGAAGTCCTCCACCGCCGACGGCGGTGTGTCATTTCCCGACGGCGGCTGCGGGTCCGCAGAAGCGAGCATCGGCGTGCCCACAATCGCCAGGACGGCAGCAATCCCCGTGAGCGGGAGCATCCTGCGGATGCGAGGAGTCACCCGGATTCCTTTCCAGGCACGGGTGACGGCATGACGGAATAACATCTGCAGCCCCCCGGTGCACACAGACGTAAAGCAAAAATAAGTGGTCGACTGTGATCCTAAAGCAGCGTCAGACGTAAACCAACGTAATAAGCCTCACGCACAGCTCACGGAACCTACACCGCAGCTTCACAGTCAGGGCATGCGCATGCGTCACCGACATGACACATCACCCACCAAAGATCGCGGGTCGGGCTGATGCCCAGACTGGCGTCATAGTTGCCCACTAAATTTCTTTTGAAGCCGCCATCGCGGCCAATCAGCTGCCGCTTGGCGCGTGCCGGCGGCCACCCAGACCTCTGCCCTACGGGGAGCAACGCATCAGATTCCGCGGCCGCCGCCAACCGTCTGCCGTGGAAGGATCGGCCGGGCGCGGTCGGACGCTCCTGTTGACGGTGCTCGCCTTCGCCGACGGTGAAGCCTGCGACCGCGCAGCGCGGACTCGTGGCCTTCGGGCACGCGGCTGAGCTGCTGAGGAGAACGAGCAGCCAGCAAGCAGACTGCGGCCGACGTGCGGAGGGCCGCTCACCCGGTCCTGCAGCCGCCCGCTCATGCGCTGGTCCGATCCGGCCGTCGTCACTGCCGAGCAGATGCGGAACGTGTCAGACGTGGAGAACACCGCTCCCCTAGCGGCCCCGGAGACGTTCGGTGTCGGGCCGTCCAGGCGACCGCCGCACCGCAGCTGTCCTGACGGGCACGTCACCGTGCCGCGGCACGACCTGACCGCGGTGGTCCTTCCCTAACCTCACGCTTTCGCGCGACGGGGCGTCCGGTGGGTGATCAGAAACGCGAAGAGTG
>NZ_JCAJZO010000062.1:0-10996 GCF_059510295.1 Streptomyces sp. PTL18
GCACCACATGCGCATTCGTGCCGGAGATGCCGAAGGAGGACACTCCCGCGCGGCGCGGGCGGTCGGCGGTGCGGGGCCAGTCCCGGGGTTCGGTGAGGAGTTCGACTGCGCCCGCGGACCAGTCGACGTGCGAGGAAGGCTCGTCGACATGCAGGGTGCGGGGCAGCACTCCGTGCTGCATGGCGAGCACCATCTTCATGACGCCCGCGACACCGGCGGCGGCCTGGGTGTGACCGATGTTGGACTTCACCGAGCCCAGCCACAGCGGGCGTTCGCGGTCCTGGCCGTAGGTGGCCAGCAGCGCCTGCGCCTCGATCGGGTCGCCCAGCGTCGTACCCGTGCCATGGGCCTCCACCGCGTCCACATCGGCCGGGGCCAGGCCCGCCGA
The DNA here is from genome assembly GCF_059510295.1 of Streptomyces sp. PTL18. Classification (NCBI taxonomy): domain Bacteria; kingdom Bacillati; phylum Actinomycetota; class Actinomycetes; order Kitasatosporales; family Streptomycetaceae; genus Streptomyces; species Streptomyces sp. PTL18. The sequence continues at coordinate 389 of NZ_JCAJZO010000062.1, forward strand.
CGCCAGGGCGGCCCGGATGACCCGCTGCTGGGAGGGCCCGTTGGGGGCGGTCAGGCCGTTGGAGGCGCCGTCCTGGTTGACGGCGCTGCCCCGGATCACGGCCAGGACCCGGTGACCGTTGCGGCGGGCGTCGGACAGGCGCTCCAGGAGCAGCAGGCCCGCGCCCTCGCCCCAGCCGGTGCCGTCGGCGGCCTCGGCGAACGGCTTGCAGCGGCCGTCGGTGGCCATGCCGCCCTGGCGGCTGAACTCGACGAAGGCGCCGGGGGTGGACATGACGGCGACACCGCCCGCCAGGGCCAGCGAGCACTCCCCCGCGCGCAGGGCGTGCACCGCGAGGTGGAGGGCGACGAGCGAGGACGAGCAGGCGGTGTCGACGGTGACGGCCGGGCCCTCCAGGCCGAGGGTGTAGGCGACGCGGCCGGAGACGACGCTGCCGGTGTTGCCGGTGAGGATGTGTCCCTCGACCTCTTCGGGTATCTCGCGGAGCCCGGAGCCGTACTCCTGGTTGCTGGCGCCGACGAACACGCCGGTGCTGCTGCCGCGCAGGGCGGCGGGGGCGATGCCGGCGCGCTCGACGGTCTCCCAGGCGACCTCCAGCAGGAGCCGCTGCTGCGGGTCCATGGCGAGGGCCTCACGGGGGGAGATGCCGAAGAAGGCGGCGTCGAAGCGGTCGGCGTCGCGGACGAAGCCGCCCTGGGTGGCGGCGCTGCCCCGGCCGCTGTCGTGCTGGAACAGGCCCTCGAGGTCCCAGCCGCGGTCGGCGGGGAAGCCGGTCATGGCGTCCGTGCCGTCGGCGAGGAGACGCCAGAAGTCCTCCGGGGTGTCCGCCCCGCCCGGCCAGCGGCACGCCATCGCGACGATGGCGACCGGCTCGGTCATCGCCTGCTCCAGGTGCTGGTTGTGCTTGCGCAGCCGTTCGTTCTCCCGCAGCGAGGCACGGAGGGCTTCGACGACTTTTTCGGAGGACATGCTCAGCTCCACACTTCGCACTTCGATGCGGTCACGGGGCCAGGGGACGGTCGGAAGGTCGGGGGGAGGGCGGCGACGCTCAGTCGCTCGGGCGCCAAGTCACTCGGTTACTCGGTGGCTCAGTCGTCGGCGCCCAGAGCCATCCGGACCAGGTCGTCGACATCGAGGTCGTCGACGTCCACCTCCGCCTCGTCGGAGGCGGCGGGACCGGTCGCGGTGCCGGGCCGGCTCCCGGTGCGGGGGCCGGGGACGGCGGGCGTCGCGGGGGCGAGGGCCATCAGGGCGTCCAGCAGGCCCGACTCGCGGAAGGTGGTGATCGGGATGGACATGAGCAGCTCGCGGATGGCCGCCTCGTCGGGCTCGCCGGCGGCCCCGTCGCCCCTCACCGGGTCGGTGCCGCCGTCGTCGCCGTCCGCGAAGTGCTCGCGGCACAGATGGTCGGCGAGCACGGCGGGCGTCGGGTGGTCGAAGACGAGCGTGGCGGGCAGCAGCACGCCGGTGGCGGAGTTCATCCGGTTGCGCAGCTCGACCGCGGTGAGCGAGTCGAAGCCGAGTTCCTTGAAGGACTGGTCGGGGTCGATGCGGGCCGCGGAGGCGTGTCCGAGGACGGCGGCGACCTGGCGGCAGACCTCCTCGACGAGCCTGCGGTGCCGTTCGGCGGCGCTGAGGCGGCCGAGTTCCGCGCCGAGGCCGGCGCTGTCGCCGGAGTCGGTGGTCGCCGTGAGGTCGCGGACGGTCCGCCGGACGCGGGCCAGTGCCGCCAGCAGCGGGTGCACCGGGCCGTCGGCGCCGAGGCGGGCGGGGTCCACGGCCAGCGGTGCCTGCACCGCGGCCGGCCGGTCCAGTGCCTCGGTGAAGAGGGCCAGGCCCTCCTTCGGGCTGAGCGGCGGCAGTCCGGCGCGTTCCATGCGGCGGATCCCGGCGTCGGTGAGGCCGCCGGTCATGCCGGCGACCTGCGACCAGGGGCCCCAGGGCAGGGACAGGGCGGGCAGGCCCAGGGCGCGGCGCTGCTCGGCGAGCGCGTCGAGGAACGCGTTGGCGGCGGCGTAGTTGCCCTGGCCGGGGGCGCCGAGGGTGCCGGCGACGGAGGAGAACAGCACGAACGCGGACAGGTCGTGGTGGCGGGTCAGGTCGTGCAGGTGTACGGCGGCGTCCAGCTTGGGCCGCAGGACGCCCTCCAGCCGCTCGGGGGTGAGCTGGTCCACGACCGCGTCGTCGAGGACACCGGCGGCGTGCACGACCGCGGTCAGCGGGTGGACCTCGGGTACGGCGTCCAGCAGGGCGGCGGCCCGGTCCCGGTCGGCGACGTCGGCCGCCTCGATGCGCACGTCGGCTCCGAGCGCGCGGAGCTCGTCGGCGAGCTGCCCGGCGCCGGGGGCGTCGGGGCCGCTGCGGGAGGCGAGCAGCAGGTGGCGTACGCCGTGTTCGGTGACGAGGTGGCGGGCGAGGAGCGCGCCGAGGCCACCGGTGCCGCCGGTGATCAGAACGGTGCCGTCCGGGTCGAGCGGCGCGGGCATCGTGAGGACGACCTTGCCGATGTGGCGGGCCTGCGACATGTGGCGGAACGCCGCAGGGGCGTGGCGGACGTCCCACGGGGTGACCGGCAGCGGGGTGAGGACACCGGCCTGGAACAGGTCGACGAGCGTGGTGAGCATCTCCCCGATGCGCTCGGGGCCGGCCTCGACGAGGTCGAAGGCGCGGTACCGCACGCCGGGGTGGCGGGCGGCGACGTCGGCGGGGTCACGGACGTCGGTCTTGCCCATCTCCAGGAAGTGCCCGCCGCGCGGCAGCAGTCGCAGGGAGGCGTCGACGAACTCGCCCGCGAGGGAGTCCAGGACGAGGTCGACGCCGCGGCCGCCGGTCGCCTCACGGAAGGCGTCCTCGAAGGCGAGGTCGCGCGAGGAGGCGATGTGCGCGTCGTCGAGTCCGCCGGCTCGCAGGGTGTCCCACTTGCCGGGTCCGGCGGTGGCGTACACCTCGGCGCCCAGGTGGCGGGCGAGCTGGGTCGCGGCCATGCCGACGCCGCCTGCCGCGGCGTGCACGAGGACGGACTGGCCCGCCTCGAGACGGCCGAGGTCGACGAGGGCGTAGTAGGCGGTGAGGAACACGATCGGCACGGTCGCCGCCTGGGCGAACGACCAGCCGTCGGGTATACGGGCCACGGTGCGGGCGTCGGCGACGGCGACGGGCCCGTAGGCGGAGGGGAACATGCCGAGCACGCGGTCGCCGACCCGCAGCCCCCTCACGCCGGGGCCGGTCTCGGTGACCACGCCGGCGCCTTCCAGGCCGAAGTCGCGGGCCGGGCCGGGGTACATGCCGAGGGCGTTGAGCACGTCGCGGAAGTTGACGCCCGCGGCGCGCACGGCGATGCGTATCTCGCCCTCGTTCAGGGGGCGTTCGGCGTCGGGGGCCGGGACGAGCTCCAGTCCGTCGAGGGTGCCCTTGCGGACCGTGTCCAGCCGCCAGGCGGGCGCGGTCGTGCCGTGCGGCGGGCGCAGTTCGGCGGACTCGTCGGTGCGGGCGAGGCGCGGCGTGTGCACGGTGCCTTCGCGCAGGGCGAGTTGGCCGTCCGGGTGGGCCAGTGCGGCGGGCAGCGCGGTGAGGGAGGCGGCGTCGGTGTCCAGCAGGACGAACCTGCCGGGGTGTTCGGACTGGGCGGAGCGCACCAGGCCCCAGGCGGTGGCGGCGGCGGGGTGGCGGACGCCGGGTCCGGCGGGCCCGTCGGGCAGGACGGCCTCGAGGGTCACCAGGACGAGCCGGGTGGACTGGAGGCGGGGCTCGTCGAGGAGGTGCCGGACGAGGGCGAGGGCCCGCCGGGCCGCCGCGTGTCCGGCGTGGTCCAGGGGTGCGTCGTCGGCGGGCAGGACGGCGAGGAGCGTGCCGGGGACGTCGGCGCGGGCGCCGAGGGCGGTGAGGTCGGCGGTGTCGGTGACGTCGGCGGTGACGCCCGCGGCTGCGAGGTCCGCCGCGAACGCGCGTCCCGCGTCGTCGCCCAGCACCGTGAAGGATGCCTCGGCGCCCTGGTCGGCCGACTGCGGCTGCCAGTGGAGCCGGTACAGGTCGCCGGCGCCCCGGTCGGGGCGGGCGCGCAGCGCGTGGGGGTCGACGGCGCGCAGGGTGAGGGAGCCGATGGAGGCGACGGCCCGCCCGGTGGCGTCGGCGACGTCCAGGGCGACGGCGTCGCCGTCGCGCGGGGAGAGCCGCACGCGGACGGTGGTGGCCCCGGTGGCGTGCAGGGTGACGTCCCGCCAGGAGAACGGCAACCGTCCCTGAGCGGGGCTGTCCAGCGGCAGGAACGCGGTGGCGTGCAGGGCGGCGTCGAGCAGGGCGGGGTACACACCGTAGCGGGAGGCATCGGTGTGCGCCTGCTCCGGCAGGGCGACCTCGGCGTACACCTCCGCGCCGGACCGCCAGGCGGCGCGCAGGCCCTGGAAGACGGGGCCGTAGCCGAAGCCGGCGTCGGCGAGGCGGTCGTAGGTGTCCTCGACGGCGAGTTCCTCGGCGCCCGCGGGCGGCCAGTCGGCGAGCGGCGCGTCGGGCTCGGGGACGGCGTCGACGCCGAGGACGCCGTCGGCGTGGAGGGTCCAGGGCCGGTCGGGGCGGGCGTCGACGGGGCGGGAGTGCACGCCGATCCGGCGGTTGCCGTCGGCGTCGGGTGCGCCCAGCCGCACCTGCAGGGCGAAGGCCTGACCGGAGGTCAGCGCCAGCGGCTCCAGCAGGGTCAGTTCGGTGACGCGGTCGCAGCCGGCGCGGGCTCCGGCGAGCAGGGCGAGGTCGAGGTAGGCGGTGCCGGGCAGAAGGGCGGTGCCGCCCACGGCGTGGTCGGTGAGCCACGGCTGGTCCGGCAGGGAGAGCCGACTGGTGAAGACGTACTCGTCGCAGTCGGCGAGGTCGACGCGGGCGCCGAGCAGCGGATGCCCGGCGTCGGCGAGACCGGCCGCGGCGAGGTCGCCCGCGCCGCGCCCGCGCGTGTCGGGCCAGTAGCGCTGCCGTTGGAAGGGATAGGTGGGCAGGTCGACGACGCGGCCGGAACCGGGTGCGGCGGCGGTCCAGTCGACGTCCGCACCGTGCACATGGGCCCGGGCGAGCCCGGACAGCAGGCTGCCGGTCTCGTCGCGGCCGGGGCGCAGCAGGGCGACGGCGGCGCAGCGGTCGGGGGCGGTGACGGCGTCGGCGGCGAGCGCGGCGAGCGTGCCGTCGGGGCCGATCTCCAGGTAGCGGCCGACGCCGGCCTCCTCCAGGGCGCGCACGCCGTCGTGGAAGCGGACGGCCTGGCGGACGTGGCGCACCCAGTGGTCGGGCGAGGCGAGTTCCGCCGCGGTGGCCGGGCAGCCGGTGACGTCGGAGACCACCGGGATGACCGGCTCGTGGTAGTCCAGGCCGGCGGCGACCTCACGGAAGTCGTCCAGCATGGGCTCCATGAGCGGCGAGTGGAACGCGTGGCTGACACGCAGCCGCTTGGTGCGCCGGCCCAGGCCCTCGATACGGGCCGCGACCTCGACAACGGCGGTCTCCTCGCCGGAGACCACCACCGAGCGGGGGCCGTTGACCGCGGCGATACCGACACGGTGCTCGCGGCCCTCCAGCAGCGGCAGCACCTCCTCCTCGGCGGCCTGCAGGGCGATCATGGCGCCGCCCTCGGGCAGGGCGTCCATCAGCCGGGCGCGAGCGGCGACCAGGGTGCAGGCGTCGGGCAGGGAGAGCACCCCGGCGGCGTGCGCGGCGGCCAGCGAGCCGATGGAGTGGCCCAGCAGGTGGTCGGGCGTCACACCGAGGGAGCGCACGAGGCGGTACAGGGCCACCTCGAATGCGAACAGGGCGGGCTGTGCGTAGCCGGTGCGGTCCAGCAGGTGTCCGGTGTCGCCGAGGACGGCGTCGCGCAGCGACGTGTGGTGGACGTCGGGCCCGAAGTGGGCGCACACCTCCTCGAAGGCGTCGGCGAACACGGGGAACGCGGTGTGCAGTTCGGCGCCCATGCCGGGGCGCTGGGAGCCCTGCCCGGTGAACAGGAACGCGGTGCGGGCGGAGCGTGGCGCGGAGCCGCTCTCCTCGGTGCCCGGTTCGGCGGTGGCGAGCAGGGTGAGGTCGGCGAGCAGGTCGTCGCGGTCGCGGCCGAGCAGGACCGCCCGGTGTTCGAACGGCGTACGGGTGGTGGCCAGCGAGTGGCCGATGTCGGCGGCGGACAGCTCCGGGTGCCGGGTGACGTGGTCGGCGAGCCGCGCGGCCTGGGCGCGCAGCGCCTGCGGGGAGCGGGCGGCCAGCGGCCAGGCGAGCAGACCGTGGGCCACCGGGCGGTCGGCGGCCGGCCGGGTCCGTGCCGTACGGGCTTCCGCGGCCGCTCCGGTCGACGTCGTACGGTCCTCGGTGACCGGCAGGGCCGAAGTCGTACAGCCTTCCGCGGCAGTCCGGGCGGGTGTCGTGGACTCGCGGTCACGACCGGGCGTGGGCGGGGCCTCCTCGAGGATGACATGGGCGTTGGTCCCGCTGAACCCGAAGGACGACACCCCGGCGCGCCGGGGCCGGGTGGCGTCGTGCGGCCACGGCCGGGCCTCGGTGAGCAGCCGTACCGCGCCGGAGTCCCAGTCGACGTGCGTGGAGGGCCGGTCGGCGTGCAGGGTGCGGGGCAGTTCGGCGTGGCGCAGCGCCAGGACGGTCTTGATGACCCCGGCGACACCGGCGGCGGCCTGGGTGTGGCCGATGTTGGACTTCACCGAGCCGAGCCACAACGGCCGTTCGCGGTCCTGGCCGTAGGCGGCGAGGAGCGCCTGCGCCTCGATGGGGTCGCCCAGCGAGGTGCCGGTGCCGTGCCCCTCGACGGCGTCGACGTCGGCGGGAGTGAGCCCGGCGTCGGCGAGCGCGGCGCGGACGACCCGCTCCTGGGAGGGGCCGTTGGGGGCGGTGAGCCCGTTGGACGCGCCGTCGGAGTTGACGGCGCTGCCGCGGACGACGGCCAGCACCCGGTGGCCGTTGCGGCGCGCGTCGGACAGCCGTTCGAGGAGCAGCATGCCGGCGCCCTCGCCCCAGCCGGTGCCGTCGGCGTCGTCGGAGTAGGCCTTGCAGCGGCCGTCGGGTGCGAGGCCGCGCTGACGGCTGAACTCCAGGAAGGCCGCCGGGGTCGACATCACGGTGACACCGCCGGCGAGCGCGAGGTCGCACTCCCCCGCGCGCAGCGCCCGCGCCGCCCAGTGCAGGGCGACCAGGGACGACGAGCAGGCGGTGTCGACGGTGACGGCGGGGCCCTCCAGACCGAGGGTGTAGGAGATGCGGCCGGAGACGACGCTGGCGGCGTTGCCGGTGCCGAGATGGCCGTCGACGTCCTCCGCGGAGGCGCGCAGCAGCGCGGTGTAGTCCTGGCCGTTGGTGCCGGCGAAAACGCCGGTGCGGGAGCCGCGCAGGGTGCGCGGGTCGACACCGGCGCGCTCCACCGTCTCCCAGCACACCTCCAGCAGCAGCCGTTGCTGCGGGTCCATCGCCAGCGCCTCGCGGGGCGAGATGCCGAAGAACGCGGGGTCGAACCGGTCGACTCCGTGGAGGAACCCGCCGGTGCGGGTGTAGCTGGTGCCCTCGTGGTCCGGGTCGGGGTGGTAGAGGGTGCCGAGGTCCCAGCCCCGGTCGGCGGGGAAGTCGGTCATGCCGTGGGCGCCGGAGGCGAGCAGCTCCCACAGCCGTTCGGGTGTGTCGGCACCACCGGGGAGTCGGCAGGCCATGCCGACGACGGCGATGGGCTCGTCGGCGCCGGTACGTGCGGTGCGGGTCCGGGTGCCGGTGCCCTGTGGGCCGCGCCGGTCGTCGGCCGACAGGGCGCGCAGCAGGTGGGCGGCGAGCGCGGCCGGGGTGGGGTGGTCGAAGGCGACGGTGGGGGCGAGCTTCAGACCGGTGCGCCGTTCGAGCGCGTTGCGCAGCTCGACCGCGGTGAGCGAGTCGAAGCCGAGGTCGCGGAAGGCGCGTTCCGGGTCGGCGGCCGGGGTGCCGGGCGCGTGGCCGAGGACGGCGGCGATCTCCGTCTGCAGCAGCCGCAGCACGGCGGTGGGCCGTTCGGCCTCCGGGAGCGCGGCGAGCGTCCGGGCCGGCCGCCCGCCCGCCCGTTTGGCGGTCGCGGTACGGCGCGCGGGGGTCGCCGGGTCGCGCAGCAGCGCCGGGGTGGGCGTCGTGGCGGCGCGGGCGGTGGCGAGGTCCAGCCTGACCGGCAGCAGCACGGCCCGCTCCTGCGCCAGGGCGCGGTCGAGCAGGGCGAGGGCGTCGTCGGTGGGCAGGGCGGCGACACCGGCGCGGGCCATGCGCCCGCGGTCGGCGTCGCCGAGCCCGGCGGTCATGCCGCTGTCCTCGGCCCACAGTCCCCAGCCGAGGGCGTAGGCCGGCCGGCCCTGCGCGCGCAGGGTGGTGGCCAGTGCCTCCACGAAGGCGTTGGCGGCGGCGTAGTTGCCCTGGCCGGGCCCGCCGAAGGTGGCGGCGGCGGAGGAGAACAGCACGAACGCCGAGAGGTCCAGGTCCCGGGTGAGCCGCTCCAGGTGCACCGCGGCGTCCGCCTTCGGGCGCAGCACGGCCGACAGTTGCTCGGCGGTGAGCGTGCCGATCACGCCGTCGTCGATGACACCGGCGGCGTGGAAGACGGCCCCGAGCGGGTGCGCCTCGGGCACGCCCGCCAGCAGTTCGGCCAGCGCGGCGGGGTCGGCGACGTCGCACGCCGCGATCGTCACTTCCGCGCCGGCCTCTTCGAGCACGGCGCGCAGTGCGGCGGCGCCGGGCGCGTCCGGACCGCGCCGGCCGGCGAGCAGCAGATGCCGCACGCCGTGGGCGGCCACCAGGTGCCGGGCGACGGCCGCGGCCACGGTGCCGCCCGCGCCGGTGACGAGGACGGTGCGGTGGGGGTCGAGGACGGCCGTGAGCGGGGCGGTGGGGGCGGCGGCGTGGTGGCGGGTGAGGCGGGCGGCGTACACCCGTCCGGCACGCAGGGCGATCTCGGTCTCACCGTCGTCGAAGGCGTCCACGGCGGCGGCCGGGAGAACGCCGTCCGCGGCCTCGCCGTCGATGTCGACGAGCAGGAAGCATCCCGGGTTCTCCGACTGGGCGGAACGCACCAGCCCTCGCACCGCGGAGGCCACGAGGTCGGTGACGGGCTCACCGTCCCGGACGGAGGCGGCGTGACGGGTGACCACGACCAGACGGGCGCCCGCGGTCCGCTCGTCGGCCGTCCAGCGCCGCAGCGCGTCCAGTGTCCGAGCGGTCACCTGGTGCACGCCGAGGGGAAGTTCGGCGCTCTCACCGTTCACGTGCAGGAACACCAGCTCGGGGACGGCGGCGCCGGTTTCGTCGAGGGCGGCGGACAACGCGTCGGCATCCGCGTACCGCACGGCGCCCTCCGGGGCGGGCCCGTCACCGAGGACGGCCGACTGAGTACCGGGCGGTGTCCGGACCCTGACGGACAGTTCCGCCCACTCGACAGCGAACAGGTCGCCGGCGGACGCGACTTCAGCGGGGGGAAGCGGCAACTCGGCGGCCGACGCGACCGTGACCTCACCGATGGTGGCGACAGGAGCGCCGGTGTCGTCGGCCACGTCCAGCCGCAGTCCGCCGCCGGCCAGCGGGCGCACCCGGATCCGCAGCGCCTCCGCGGAGGCTGCGTGCAGGGTGCAGTCCCGCCACGCCACGGCGACCGAACCGGCCCGGCCGAGCGCGGGTGCCGTGTGCAGGGCCGCGTCCAGCAGCACCGGGTGCAGCGCGACCCGCAGCGCGTCCGCCTGCAGCTCCTGCGGTACGACGGCCTCGGCGTACACCTCGTCGCCGGCCCGCCGTACGGCGGTGAGCGCGCGGAAGGCGGGACCGTGGTCGAGTCCGCCGTCCCGCGACGCCTCGTACAGGGCGTCGACCTCGGCGGGCTCCAGCTCCTCGGCGTCGGCGGGGGGCCGGGTACCGGCGTCGTCGACCGGCTCGGGGGACGCGGACGCCGGTGCCTCGGCGGGCGCCAGGACGCCGTGCGCGTGGCGGGTCCAGGGCCGGTCCGTGTCCTCGTCGCCGTCCGCGGTGACGGGGCGGGAGTAGCAGGCGAACGGCCTGGTGCCGTCGTCGCCGGGGGCGTCCAGGACGGCCTGCAACTCGACGGACGTACGGTCGTCCAGGACGAGGGCCTGGTCCTGGTCGAGCGTGGCGACGTGGTCGCACCCGACGCGGGCGCCGAGGTGCAGGGCGAAGTCGAGGTACGCGGCCGTCGGCAGCACGGCCCGGCCGGCGACGGTGTGGTCGGCCAGCCACGGGTGGCTGCGGGTGGACAGCACGGTGGTGGACACGACGGCGGACGAGTCGGCCAGGGTCACCACGGACCCCAGCAGCGGATGCCCGCCGGCGCGTCGCCCGCTGCCGGGCAGCGGGTCGAGCCAGTACCGGCGCCGCTGGAAGGGATAGGTGGGCAGCGTGACCTTCCTCGCGCCGGGGAACAGCGCGGACCAGTCGGGGCCGAGCCCGTGCGCGTGCAGCGCGCCGACGGCGCTGAGCAGGGCGACCTGCTCCGATCCCTCCGTGCGCAGCGCGGGCACCACGACCCGGGTGCCGCCGTCGAGGACCGACCGGGCGAGGGCGGTGAGGGTGCCGTCGGGGCCGACCTCGAGGAACCGGTTCACCTTGCGCTCGGCGAGCGCCTGGAGC
>NZ_JCAJZO010000063.1:0-10860 GCF_059510295.1 Streptomyces sp. PTL18
AACGTCAAGGGCACGTTTGTCGGCGACAAGAGCAAGACCGTCTACGGACAGTCCGGCGTCACACTCTCGGTCTCGGTGGCCAAGGGTCACACCTGGACCGGCACGATCACATATTCGGCCAAGCTGAGCGAGTCATACCTCATCGCCTCTGCTGAGGAGTCCATCAGCGGCTCGATCTCCTACGCTAAGACCACCACCGTCACCCTTGGCGGGTCGTGGCAAGTGCCGAAGAATCAGAAGGATGGATGGCTCGCCCTCGGTTCGAAGGGCTACTCCTTCAACTGGGAGCACGGTTCCTACAATGGTGGCTGCAAGTGGATCGTCTCAAGCCATGGGACCGCCAAGCTGCCGGCGACCTCGCCCTACATCGCCCACTCGTGAGTTGAGGACGATCTGATGAAGCCTTCCCTGCCGGCTGTCGGTCTGTCGGCCCTGGCACTCCTTACGGCCTGTTCCGGTGGCGCTCACCCTCAAGCGACCGCCACCCACGGTGCGACGACAGGGGCTGGCGCGGCGACGACTCCGGGACAGATCCCGACGTCCCCGGACCACCTTCCCAATCCGGTCCAGTCCTCGATCCCTGTCGGTTCGAAGACCCTGTACACCGGGTCGGGGCACGGCGCGGGCGGTGTCACGCTTCCCGCGTCAGCGGGGAAAGCCTCGTCCATCAAGGTGATGTGGACATGCGCCGGCCCCTCCAAGTTCAACATCACCGCCGCCGGAAGGACCCTCGCCGGGTCCCAATGCGGTGACGGGAGTGGGGTGTTCACCGCAGAGATACCGCACGCCAACATGCACGAACTGGCTTGGAAGTTCGCAGCGGCCGATTCGGTGATCTGGCGCATCGTCGTCATGCAGCCGCCCGCGAACTGAAGCAGTCTTGATGAAGTCAACTCTCTGCGGGGATGGGAGCTTTGGCGGGTGTTGTGGTGATGCCGGAGATCCTGACGGTGCACTGACCCGCCAGAAGACCCGTTTCCAAGGATCAGCAGCGAACTTCACCCAAGCTGCTTAGCGGGTCAACCTCCGTAGCATCACGATGGCCTCTGCGGCACTCGACACGATGAGGTCGGACTCGCGGAGGCCATCGACCCATTGACGGCCGCCAGCCACCCAAGCGGTCCGCAGTCCGGCCGCTTGTGCCCCCGCTACGTCCGTCGCAGGGTTGTCGCCCACCAGCCACCCTCGGGCACTGAGCGGGACGCCACAGGCCGCGGCTGCGGCATCAAAGAGGGCGTGCTCTGGCTTCCGTACTCCGACACCTTTGGAGATGGCGACTCCGTCGAAGAGCCGGGCGAGCCTGGTCACGTTGAGAGAGATCGAAGAGCGCCAGCACACGGCGGACACTACCCGCCCCGCCCGATGTGGTAGCAGCATGGCCCTGACCTTGGGGAACTGTCGGCCGAGCATGTCGGCGACGGTGTCGAGCTGGGCCCGGACGGCTGCTGCGGTGGGCTGGGCGAAGATCGTGCGGATGGTCGCCGCCACCATCTCGGCACAGTCCTTCGGGATCACCGCAAAGACATTGCGCAGGAAGTGAACCCGGCACCTTTGGTAGTCGGCGCCGAGCATGACCTTGCGCGCGGCCTTGACCAGGCCGCTGTGGTGGTCAGCGATGACCAGGCGGACTCCGGACAGACCCCGCTCGCGCAACGAGCGCAGGAACTCGGTCCAAAACGCCTCGGTCTCGCTGTCACCGACCATCAGGCCCAGCACCTCGCGTCCGCCATCCTCAGTGATGCCGGTGGCGATGACCACGGCCTGGGACACGATCTGGTGGTTCACCCGGGCCTTGCAGTAGGTCGCGTCCAAATACACGTAGGGGAAGCGGGTATGGTCCAGCGGCCGGGTGCGGAAGGCGGCGAGTTCGGCGTCCAGGGCGGCGCAGAGCCGGGAAACCTCGCTCTTGGAGATCCCGCTGTCCGCTCCCAGGGCCTTGACCAGGTCGTCCACGCTGCGGGTGGACACCCCGTGGACGTGATCCGGCGGCGGCGTTCGTGAGGACGCCGCCGTGCTTGCGGGGCTGCCCGCCGCGCGGCCCGGAGCGGCGGGGGCCTGCGTCGCGGAGCATGACCCGGTCCGAGCGGAGCCGGCCGACGAGTTCGACGGGTAGGTCGGCCAGGAGGTAGGCGAGACGGGTCACGTCGTAGCCGGCGTCCGTCACGATCAAGATGTCGGGCATCCAGGGCTGCCAGTGTCCGGCCTGCTTGAGGCGCGCGACGACTTCCCGGAGCTGGGCAGCGGTCACCGCGATGGCGTCGTCGGCCGGGCCCAGCCGGATCGCGTCCAGCACCGCCGTCCAGGACGTCCGCCCGCTCTCCAGGGCGGCGACGATCGAGTATGGCCATCCGGGGATCATCTGGTCCGCACTGCGGCCACGACCGTAGACGTGGCAGAACAGCAGGTCCGCGCTGGTGGGGGCGTCCGGGCGCAGCCAGTTGCTCACGTCGACGGCCAGGACGATCCGTCCGTCGGCGGCCCTGGGCAGCGGGGTGGAGGCCAGCAGCCGACGTAGCCGGGTCGGCTCCAGCCAGCCGTTGTTCAACGCGCCGTACATCGCGCCGTGCCCGCGCGGATGCTCGGCGAGCAACGTGAGTTCGGGCAGCGAGGTGACCGGACCATCCGCGCACAGCAAGGCGTCCGTCAGGTCGAAGAGAGCGTCCGCGCGGGCGTAGAGGCAGTCGTAGAACTCAACCCGAAAGCGGGACAAGATGCCCAACGCGTCACCTGGGGGCGCGTCGACGGGGACACTCATGAGCAGCGGCCGTTCTCTCGTGCTTCGTTACTCGACATCTCGAAGCGTGGAGAACGGCCGCCCCCGCTGTCCCCGGAAGAACCGCAGATCAGCAGGTCGGGTGACCAGCGAGGTTAAACATCAAGAGAAGGCCGCGACCACCGCCGGCCTGGTCGTCTCCACCAGGGTCCGCTTCGGGTTCACCGCCGCTCCGGGCACCACCGACGACGTCCGGATCCGCGACATCACCCAGGCCCTGCCGCCCGAGTTCGCGCACCGCCTGTTCACCGCGCGGGGAGCAGGGCGCCACCGAACGGCAGCTCCAGCAGATCGCGGCCGAGGGCCTCGTGCAGATGTACTTCCGCGGCGACAACACCCGCGGGCACGGCCTGGGCGTGGAGTTCACCGACATCGAGCAGTTAGAGATCGAGCTGTAGTCGAGACAACGACTGGTCCCCGACATTGCAGCTGCCGGGGACGAGTCGTTCGCATCCTACGGAAGGGCCACTGCTGTCAGTTCGTGCGCCGGCATGGTGACGTGTCCATCAGGACAGCTGTGGTGCAGCAGTCGCGGTGACGGCCCGAGACCGAACGCCTCCAAGCCGCGAGGGGCGTGGTGTTCTCCAGGTCGGCGAGAGCGTTCAGCGTCTGCTCGGTGGCGGTGACGACGGCCGGATCGGGCAGGTCCGGGTATGCGGCCCTCCGCACGCCGGCCGCGGTCTGCTTGCTGGCTGCTCGTTCTCCTCAACAGCTCAGCCGCGCGCCCGAAGCCCGCCAGTCCGCGCTGCACGTCGCAGGTGGCGGCGTCGGCGATGGCGAGCACCGTCAACTGGCGTCCGGCCGCGCCCGGCTGGCCCTTCCTGCAGTAGACGTTTGGCGGCGGTCGCGGAAACTGGTGCCGTTGTTCCCAGTAGGTAGGGCAAAAGTCCGGGGGCGGCCGCCGGTACACGCCAAGCGGCAGCTGACTGGCCGCGGTGGCGACTTCAAAAGAAATTTAGTGGGCAACTATAACGCCAGTCTGGGTATCAGCCTGGCTGGGACCTCTGGCGGGTGATTCGTCATGTCGGTGCCGCTACACCCATGCCTTGACTGTGGATTTGCGGTGCAGGTTCCGCAGGTTATGTGTGAGTCTTATTACGTTGGTTTACTTCTGACGTCGTTTTAGGATCACGGTCGACCACTTATTTTTGCTTTACGTCTGTGTGCACCGGGGGGCTGCAGATGTTATTCCGTCATGCCGTCACCCGTGCCTGGAAAGGAATCCGGGTGACTCCTCGCATACGCAGGATGCTCCCGCTCGCGGGGGTTGCTGCCGTCCTGGCCCTGGCGGGCACACCGATGCTCGCTTCTGCGGACCCGCAGCCGCCGTCAGGCTCTGACACGCCGCCGTCCGCGGTGGAGGACTTCGCCTACCCGAACGCGGACCAGATCGAGCATGACAAAGGCATCAAACTCATCAAGGGCGACGGGCACATCACCCTTGCCGCGTGTGATGAATCAGCCCAGCGGATCCGGGTCCTCACGGTGCAGGGTCAGGGCGGGAACCCGCAGGGGGCCTACTGCTTCAAGGCGACAGCCAAGACCGGTTACCTCACGTTGGAGCTCCCGCACGTCATCGCGCTGGAGACCGCTGATCATCCGATCAGCGCGGATCTGAAACCGCAGGGGGACCCGTCGGCGCCGGTCAAGACAGTGAGCGTGGCGAAGAACGGCTATCAGAGCGTCGGTGAGGGGACCGCCGGGGGTGCGTCCACTGTTCTGGTGGAACTGCGCGTCACGGGCTGACCGTCCGACCTGCCTTGCCTTCTCATCGATCTCACATGAAACGGGGAACGTTCATGTCTGGCTTTCGTCCGCGCACGGCGCGGACTTCCGGTCTGATCGCCGCTACGTCGCTGGCTGCCGCCGCCTTGTCAGGCACGCCCGCGTCCGCGGTGTCGGGCCCGCAGGCTTCTGACGCGGTGTCCACCGCCACCGCACGGCTTGACATCGGCGGGCAGCACGGCTGCTCGGCCACCCTGGTGGCCCCGCAGTGGCTGCTGACGGCCGCGAGCTGTTTCACCGACACCCCGGGCGGCCCCCTTGCCCCCGGCGCGCCGAAGCTGAAGACGATGGCCACCATCGGCGGCACCGCTCAGCAGGTGGTGAACCTCGCGCCTCGTGCGGACCGGGATGTGGTGATGGCGCAACTGGCCAAGCCGGTCAGCGGTGTCACCCCGGTCCCGGTGGCGGCCACGGCACCCGGTGTGGGCGATGAGGTGCAGGCTGCGGGCTATGGCCGCACGCACGAGGAGTGGGTGCCCGATCAGGTGCATGCCGCCGCTTTCACTGTCCAGAACGTCGGTGCCACTACGGTCGATCTGGCCGGAAAGTCGGACGGCGCCGCCGTCTGCAAGGGGGATACCGGTGGTCCGGTGCTGAGCACTGCCGCCGGTCATGCGGCTGTCGTCGGGGTCAGCAGCCGGTCATGGCAGGGCGGTTGTCTGGGCACTGATGCGTCCAAGACCCGTACCGGGGCGGTGGCGGCCCGTGTCGATGATCTGGCGGGCTGGGTCCAGCAGGTCGTGTACAGCACGACCTTCGCCAGCGCGCCGTGGAAGGACGCCGTGGCCATGACTGCGGGCTACTACACCGGCGGCTCCGCGGGCAGCGCCAGGCGCATGGATCTGATCGTGCTGTGGAACGACGGGGAGGTCACCCTCTACCAGGGCGGCGACAGCAACGATCCCGGCCACCCCTTTGCCGCCGAGTACCAGCTGGCGCCCCGCAAGAGCATCTGGACACACGCCGTCTCACTCACCGGTGTCAACGCCACCGGCAGCGGCACGGACGGGCTCGTCGTGCGCTGGGACGACGGCGAGATGACCCAGTACACAACGGTGGACGCTAAGGGCTTCCACGGCGAGAAGCAGCTCGCCCCGCGGAACACTCCCGCCTGGAAGAACGACGCACGTCTGCTGACCGGCGGCCGCTTCACCCCGAACGGCCACCGCGACGACCTGCTGGCCGTCTGGAAGGACGGCCACGTCTCCGTCTTCGCTGATCTGGCGGCCAACGGGCTGAACAAGCAGACCCAGATCGTCGCCAAGAACACCACCACCTGGCCCTACGCCGGCCAGCTGACCACCGGGTTCTTCACCGGCAATGCCACCGACGACCTGCTGGTGCGCTGGGTCGACGGCGAGACCACGATCTACCCGGGCCTGGCCGGCAAGGCCCTGCCAGGCGAGGACGAGATCCGGCCGAGGAACTCGGACTGGAAGGACGCCGCCGCAATCGCCGCGGGCGCCTTCACCGCCAACACCACCGCCAACGACATCCTCGTCCGCTGGAACGACGGACACGTCAGCCTCTTCACCGGCGTGGACGCCAAGGGCCTGCACGACGAAGTCCGACTCGCACCAGCCAACTGACTTTCCACACACCGTTCGAGGGACCGGTCCGCGGAACACCGACGGGCCGTCCCTCGGGCCCGGCCGCGCACGGCCTGTGATCGGTGCAGGTCCCTGTGCGAGCCGGTGCATACAACCCCCCATGAAACATGAGACGAATCGAGTCCGCAGTGAGACATCCTCGACGCCCGCGGCGCGTGGCGGCAGGGACACAGCACGCGGTGCGCGCGCTGTGTCTGGGCCTGCTGCCCAGCGCGCTGGTACTGGGCCTGCTGGGACCCGCACCCTCCCCGGCCACAGCCGATGGGACCCCTCCGACAACCGCAACCGGTAGTCCGCTTCCGGACACCGACCGTGCCAAGGTGGTGCGGCTGTGGGAGACCGGCGGGCCCGGCGTGCGCGCCGCCGCTGAAGCCGCCCTCGTCGGCGGTGATGACGACGTCCGGAACTTCCTGGCTCAGGCCTCCGACATCCAGTTCCAGGACGAACGGGTGGCTACCGCTCAGGTCGCCAGTGTCGGCGGGACCTACCTGCAGCAGGCTGCCCGCACCGCTCTGGACAGCGACTCGCCCGCCCAGGTGCAGGCGTTCTTGAAGGACGGCTGGAAGGCGCCGCTGTTTCAGGACCAGCGTATCCGGGTCGCGCAGATCATCGATGTCAGCGGCCCGTTGGTGAGAAAGGTCGGCGAGGCCGCGCTGAACGGCACGCCTGAGGACATCAAGAGGTTCCTCGAGAACGACCAGTACACCGAGCGGGAGCAGGACGAGCGCGTCCAGACGGCGCAGATCATCGATGCCGGGGGGCCGAACGTGCGGGCGGCCGGTATTCTCGCGATCAACGGCAGCGCTGACGACATCCACGAGTTCCTGCAGGTCGGGCAGTACGTGGCCCGCGCGCACGACCAGGAACACGCCACGATCGCGCAGCTGGCCGATCAGGCGGCGAAGGCGGGCAAGCTGGCCGGGCAGCAGACCCAGGCCGCCAAGGACGCCTCCGCCCGTGCGGTGACCGCTGCGAAACTGGCCAAGGAAGCCGCTCAGAGGGCCGCCGCGGAAACGCAGGCGGCGCAGAAGGACACCCAGCACGCGGCGGCATCCGCCGCCCGTGCGGCGAGCGCCGCCCAGCAGGCCGCCACCGCCGCACAGACCGCGATCGACGCCGCTGCAGCTGCCACCGATGCCGCCCGCGTCGCGGCCAACGCCGCCTCGGCCGCCGCCGCGGCCGCGGACGGGGCCGCCGAGGCAGCCTCCCAGGCCCGTGACGCCGCCGCGAACGCGGCCCTCGACGCCGGCCAGGCAGGCGCCGCACGCAAGGCCGCCCAAAACGCACGAGACGCCGCCGCGGGCGCCCACGCCGCCGCCCAGGCCGCCGATTCGGCTCGTACCGCCGCTGCGTCGGCTGCGGATGCGGCCAAGGCGGCCAGCGGCGCCGGCAGCAACGCCAACGACGCCGCAGACGCGGCCGACCAGGCCAACTCCTACGCCGACCAGGCCGGAGCCCACTCCGCCGAAGCGCAGAACGCCGCAGCCGCCGCGCACCGCCACGCCCGCGAGGCCGGCCGCGCCGCCGACGCCGCCCAGGCACTGGCGCAGGAAGCCGCCTCCGCGGCCGGGGAGGCCCGTGACGCCGCGAACGACGCGGCCACGCATGCCGAGAACGCGGCCAAGGCCGCCGATGACGCGGCCAAGCACGCGGGTGAGGCGGCCACCGCTGCCAAGCAGTCCGCCGCGCATGCCAAGGAGGCCAAGAAGGACGCCGACGTGGCCAGTGCGGCGGTCGCCAAGGCCCAGAAGGTCCACGACCTGGCGGTCCGTATCGACGCCGAGCAGCTGACCGCCCGTACCAACGAGGCCATCGCCCGCGCGCGGGACCTCAAGGCCCAGGAGGACCAGCGCACGGCGGCACAGCAGGCAGCCGTACAGCAGGCCAAGGACCTGCAGGCCGAAGCGGCCAAGCTGGCAGACCAAGCCGCCCAGCCCGGCGCCGACCCCGCGCAGATCGCTCCTGAAGCCCGCAAGGTGGCCCTGGCCACCGCCAAGACCGGCCGGTCCTGGAGCCAGTCCGCCGCCCTGGTCGCCCTGGCCGGCACCGAGCAGGACATCACCGCCTACATCCGCACAGGCCGCCAGGACGCCAGCGCCCAGGACGATCGCCAGGACGTCGGGCACCTTGCGCTAGTCGCCGGCTCGGCCGACGTGCGCGCCGCCGCCGCTAAGGCGCTGGAGGGCGACGACTCGGCGGTGAGCGCGTTCCTGGCCAGCGGCCAGTACGAGGTGATGAAGCAGGACATGCGCCTCGTCGTCGCCCGGACCATCGCCAACGCGGGACCGATCGAGCAGCAGGCCGGACGCATCGCACTGAACACCGACACGACCGACGCCCTGCGCCAGTTCATCACCACCGGCGACTCCCAGGCGCGCACCCAGGACGAACGCGTCCGCGCCGCCCAACTCGCCGACACCAACAACAAGAGCAACGGCCCGCAGGTCAGGGCCGCCGCGCGTATCGCTCTGGAAGGCCCTTCCGACCTGCTGCACGCCTTCATCACGGTCGGTCAGTACAAGGCCCAGCGGCAGGACCAACTGGGTGCCACCCACGAGGGGCAGATCCAGCAGCTGATCGCACAGGCCGCGGGCATCGCCGCCACCGCCCAGAAGAACGCCGCCGAAGCGGGCAGGGCAGCAGCCAACGCCGCCAAGGCAGCGGCCGAAGCCGAGGGCTACCGCAGACAGGCCCAAGCAGCCGCCAACGACGCCAAGAAGTACGCCACCCAGGCCAACGGCTACGCCAACCAGGCCGAACAGTCCGCCAAGGACGCCGCCGTCTCGGCCAAGACCGCCCGCGGCGCACAGCAGGACGCCGAAAACGCCGCAGCCGACGCCCTCACCTCCGCGACCTACGCCCGTTACTCGGCCGACTCCGCACGCAGCTCCGCCGACTCGGCCTGGACAGATGCCCAGCAAGCCCGCGCCTCCGCCACGGCAGCCGGTAAGGACGCCACGGCCGCCGCGCGGGCGGCGACGGAGGCCTACCACACCGCAGTCGTCAAACAGCAGCAGGAAGAGGCGCGGTTTCGACAGTTGGTCGAGGAACAGCGGAAGAAGAACAGCCAGCAGGATCAGGACGACGGCAGCTGGATACCGGGGTGGCTCAAGGACACCGTCAACACAGTCAGCCCCTATGCGAAGGCGCTCTGGGACAACAGCCCGCAACTCGCGGCTGACCTCATCGAGAGCGTTGGCGGCGCCTTCCTGGCGGACATGGGAATCACGGAGGGCATCGTAGGCGGAGGCGGCGGACTCTTCCTATGCCCCGAGACACTGGGTGCCGGCTGCCTCGAAGCAGTCGCGGCGGTCAGCGGCGGTATAGCCATGACCGGAGGTGGCCTCGGCCTGGCCAACGACGGCGTCCACCGCTTCAGCGACGACCTCGACCAAGCCCTCCGCGAAGCCCGAGAAGAACGCCCTGCGAAAGAGACATGCACCCAGTGCTTCGTCGCTGGCACCAAAGTACTCATGGCCGGCGGCCTTGCAAAGAACATCGAAAGCGTCAAGGCCGGCGACACCGTAGTCGCTACCGACCCGCTCACCCGGAAGACCGCGCCACGCAAGGTCGCACGACTGATCATCACCGACGGCGACAAACACTTCGACGAACTCACCCTCAACACACCCGACGGACCCCGCAAGCTCACCGCCACCTACGAGCACCCGTTCTGGAACCCGACGGAACGGCGCTGGGTCAAAGCCCATGACCTCCGAGCCGGATCCATCCTGCTGAGCAGCGACGGAAGCACCGTCCGTGTCCAGGCCAACCGTGCCTTCGACCAACGAGTACGCACCTACAACCTCACCGTCGAAGACCTCCACACGTACTATGTACTGGCAGGAAATACGCCGGTATTGGTGCACAACAGCAACTGCGATCTCGTCGGCCCATCGAGAGCCACGCATATTCTTGATGGCGACGCCACCGGAGGCGGCCATCGATACCCTGGGGCGCCTGGGAAGACTCCGTTCCCTCAAGGGTGGAGTGACGAACAGATCCTGAACAACATCTCCGAGGTGGCCACCGATCCGAAGTCAACGTGGACGTGGCAGAGGGGCGCTACGGGTTCTACTTTTACTAAGAAGGGCCTACCCTCTAGGGTCGCAATTGTCGGCACCGCAGACGGCGTGCAGTTGCGTGTAATCTATGAGCCTGCAACTGACACAATCATCACGGCGCATCCCTGGCCCTAAGGCATGGCAAGGTAAGCGCGGTAATCATTGACTGTACGGCCCCTGGCTCCGGCTAGGGGCCGTGCGGCGGAAGGAGCTTGGGCAAGATGAGCGAAGCATTTGATGCCGTCAATCGCGAGGCATCGTGGGATCGGGCGAGAAACGCTCTCGAAGCCGCAGCCGCTCTTCTTGCGTCGGGCGAATCGAGCGAGGCTCTGGTTGAATTTCGAGTCTTTCTCGCTCGCAACGAGTTGGAGCTCGCATTCGATGAGCTAGTTGCGATCGGGGATGACCTGGAGCTGGATATCAGGTTCTGGTTGCTGCTCGATTCTGCAGCTCGCGAAATGCGGCTGTATTCGGCGACGGTAGATGTTCCGCACCTTACGAGTGCGGATCTTTGCAGGCGCCATATCGCGGTTCATTCGGAGTCGTCGGACCGATAGGAAAAGCACCTGTAGAAACCCAAGGGCCACACCGGAGCGAGTCGTTCCGGCGTGGCCCTTGGACACTTTGC
>NZ_JCAJZO010000064.1:0-10025 GCF_059510295.1 Streptomyces sp. PTL18
CCGGACCGTGCCAGGCGGCGCGCCGAAGCGGCGGGGACGGCGGAGGCGCGTCCCCCGGGCAGCCCATCCGGGGCGAACCTGCATGCGAGTTGCCGCTTGACTGTTCGGCGCCTGCTCGCCGGTTCGGGTGATTCATGGGCGGGGCTCGGCGGGGTCAGGAGCCCTTCGCCCCGGGCGGGGTGTGGTCGTCGCAGAGGGTGCCCAGCAGGTGCTCGATGGGGACGTCGAAGGCGTGGGCGAGAGCGTGCCAGGTGGTGACGCAGCCGGTGGTGCGACCGTGCTCCAGGTCGATCAGGGTGCGGCGGGCCAGGCCGCTGCGGTCGGCGAGTTCGTCGAAGGTCCAGCCGCGCTCGCCCCGCAGGCGCGCGAGTTCGACGCGCAGCGCGGTGAGGTCGGGATCGGGCGGCAAGATCGTCAGCGAGGGACACCTTCGGGTGCCGAGGAAGCACGTCGAGACGATCGTCCTCAGCGGTGGCGATGGAGACGGCGGTAGGGGCGAGGACCAGAAGGAACGGCAGCTCCGGCTCGGGGCATGGATCGGGAACCAGCGGAGCAGGGCCGCCACGCTGTCGCCTAAGCGGGTGGAGCAGCTGTCCGCGATCGGGATGCGCTGGGCGTAATTGACGGCGGTGGGGGCGTGTGTCTTTAACGGGTTCCATCGGTCCCACCCTTCCGGGTTCCGTTGGCCCCACTTCTGCGCTGAACAGGTGAGGGCGCGAGGCGGTGCTGGAGAGTTCCGGGTTCGCGTGGCCCCACCCCCTCGATCGGGTGACCTTTTCGTGGCCTGGCGCGCGTTGGGGTGGTCGGTGGTGTCGATGGCCGGGGCGTGACCGGTAGCGTGAGATCTGCGGCAGGCAAGCCCAGTCGTGAGCCCGCCCGGACTGCTCCCCCGACAGGATGCGTCCGGGCGGTTTTCGTCTGTGGTCGGGGTCCGCTTGTTGATACTTGTCAGCGTTGCGACGATCACGGGATGCATCGCATCGATAGTCGAGACGTCGACCGGGCTGTTGACGAGATGGTTCGGGCGCTCAGCCCGCACGACTCCGAGGACTGGCAGACCCGAGCGGGAGCGCTGGACTGGAGCTGCTGGCAGACTGCCGCGCACGTCGCGCACGACCTGCTCGCTTATGCCGGACAGCTGGCGGCTCGTCCGACGGACGCGTACCTACCCTTTGACCTCACCGTCAACGCCGATGCGCCGGCGAGCGAGGTGCTCAGGGTGGTGACCGCTTGCGGAAGACTGTTGAGCACCGTCGTCGCCGCAGCCGCACCCGGTGATCGCGCTTGGCACTGGGGACCGTGTGATCCGGAGGGATTCGCCGCGATGGGAGTCGCCGAGACCCTCCTCCACACGCACGACATCGCCCAGGGGCTGGGGATTGCGTGGCGCCCTCCGGAGGACCTCTGCGCCGCGGTGCTCAGCCGGCTGTTCCGCGACGCTCCGCCCGGTGACCCCGTCGAGGTTCTTCTCTGGTCCACGGGCCGGGGTGAGCTCGCCGACCGCCCTCGCCTCACCTCGTGGGTCTGGAAAGCCGCCGTCTCCGACTGAACACAGGCTCTGACCATCGCGGCGGGTGCCCGAATGGCACCCGCCCGAAAGGTATGTCGGTGCGTCAGGTCAACCGGTCTGCGTGCAGTTCTAGCGAGCAGATCGCCCAGTCGACGGCTGTGTCGAAGCCGTAGTGGCTGTCCAGGGCCCGGTCGATGTGCTCGTCGGCGGTGGTGAAGAAGTCGGCCAGGCTGCGGAGGAATTGGGCGAGTTCGGCCCCTTCGCCGGGGGCCGGCTGGGTCATGCGGCGGCGGCCTTGCGCTTGGCGGTGGTGCTGGCCAGTCGGAAGGACTCGGTGCCGGTTTCGATGATGTGGGCCTCGAAGGTGAGGCGGTCGACGATGGCCTGGCAGAGCCGCTTGTTGGTGAAGGTCTGGTCCCATTCGACGAACGGCTGGTTGGAGGCGATCGCGATCGCGTGCCGTTCCTCGCGTTCCGTGAAGATCTGGAACAGCAGCTCGGCGCCGTGCCGGTCGAGCTTGACGTAGCCCAGCTCGTCCAGACAGAGAAGATCGACCCGCCCGTACTTCTTGATCGTGCGGCCGAGTTGCTTGTCGTCGGCGGCCTCGGCGAGCTCGTTGACCAGGTTCGCGGCGGTCGTGTAGCGGACCCGGCCGCCGGCTTCGGCGACGGCGGTGCCGATCCCGATCAGCAGGTGGGACTTTCCGGTCCCGGAGTCGCCGATCAGGCAGAGCGGCTGGCCTGCTCGCACCCAGCCCATGGTGGCGAGGGTGTTCACGACCTCCGGCGAGACGTTCGGGTTCTTCGAGAAGTCGAAGTCCTCGATGCGCTTTTGGCGTGGGAAGTTCGCGTCCTTGACTCGGCGGAGCCTGCGCCGTTCGTCGCGGTCCTCGCACTCGCTCTCCAGCAGCTCGGCCAGGAAGTCCGCGTAGGAGGCGTGCTCGCGCAGAGCCTGCTGGACCGTCTCCTCCCAACGGCCGCGGATCGTGGTCAGGCCCAGCGAGCGGCAGGCCGTATCGATGGCGATCGCCGGGTCGGCGGTCCGCTGTCCGGGCAGCCCTGAGGAAGCCCAGGACCCCTGCTCGTTCGGGGCCTGAGCAGTGCTCTGCGTCATGCTGAGCCTTTCGAGGTGATGGAAAGGAGCTGGCCGTAGGCGGCCAGTGACGGCGCCGGGCGGGTGTCCGGCGGTAGTTCGGGACGTCTGTTGGACAGGGAGATCACCCGCGCGGACACGATGTCCTCGGTCTCCTCGGCGACGGCCGGTGGCGCGATCACGACGGGTGGGGGTCCGCCGGCCAGGGCGTGGGCCTTGCGGGCCTCGATCGCGACCAGTTCCGGGGAGACCGAGCCCGCCTCCAGGACCGCGCTCATTCCGGCGATGACCGCCTCGGCGGGCAGGCGGCGGTGCAGCAGCAGGACCTCGATCAGCGCGCGGGTGCCCTCTGCCCGGCCGTGGGCCTCACGGGCGGCGGCCCAGAACGCATCGTGGACCGGGGTGAACGAGCCGTCCGCGCGGGCCGCCGTGAGACCGGTGGAACCCTCCAGGGCGCCAGGCTTGGCCCGCAGGATCTCCAGGTAGTGGTCCAGCAGATCCCGGTAGCCGTAGCGGCCGGGCAGTCTGGGGTGGCGGGCGACGATCTCGTGGCGGTCGAAGACCAGCACCTCGTCCGCCCGCAGCGACACTCGGACGTTGCGGCCGATGAACCGGGCCGGCACCGAGTAGTGGTTCTGCCGGATCGTCACGCGTGAGGAGCGGTTGACCTTCGGCGTTGAGGTCAGGCCGACATCGAACTCGTCCAGAGGGACCGGTCGCAGTAGCGACTGTTCCTCGCGGAAGTCGAAGCCGACCGAGGTCGGGCGGTTGTCGATGTGCCGGGCGTCCTCTTGTGCCTCGATCCGCTCGATGTGCTCGTTCAGGTCCGCGAGCGTGTCCACCTCGGGAACGGGGACCAGGTGGGTTCGGCGGAAGCGGCCTCCCTCGTGCTCGACGCCGCCCTTCTCGTGCGCGCCGTCCTGGCCGGGCATGCAGTAGAACGCGTCGAAACCGAAGTGCGAGCGGAACGCCACCCACCGCTGGCTCTCCACCCGGGAGCGGCCGAAGCAGACCGTCTTGACCGCCGGCTTCAGGTTGTCGTACCGGATGTGACGGGTCGGCACCCCTCCCAGCAGCCGGAACGCATCCAGGTGCCCCTGCATGAATGCTTCCTGGCTCTGCGAGGAGAAGACCCGGTGGACCGCCTTGCCCGAGTACGACAGGCGAAAGGTGAACAGGTGGCAGGCGATCGGCTTGCCGTCCACCCGCACCCAGACCTCGGCGAAGTCGACCTCCGCCTCCTCGCCCGGCAGGTGGACCTGCGGCACGAAGCCCTCGTGCACGAGCCGGGCCTCGACGGCCTCCGCCCTGATCTCCGGCCTGCGCTTTTGCAGGTACTCCGACAGCGTCGTGTACGCGGCTTCGGTGAACCCGTACTCGTCCCTCAGCCGGTTCAGGATCCGCCGGTTGGTGTGACGCTGCTTCGGCGGGGCGGACAGGTCCGCCCGCAGCATCTCGTCGATCCAGCCCTTGGCCGGGTCCAGCACTGACCGGCGCTTCGAGGGCGCCTTCCGCTCAGGCGGCATCGCGCTCTCCAAAGCCCGGCGCACCACCACCCTGCGGTGCACCCCGTACTTGCGCGCCAGCTCCCGGACCGGGGTCTGCTCCAACCTCCGGTCACGACGGATGCACTCGAACAACTCCACGCGCGACAACAACCCGGCCTCCCGACACGGCCGCGATCAAGAACAGACCCAGCCTGACGCCGCCAACCGGACCAACCGAGCGATTACGCCAACCGAAGTCGTGCCGGTACTACCAACCCAGGTGGGGCCACCGGAACCCGGAACTCGCCTGGGGCCGCTCGAACCCGGAGAGGTGGGGCCAAAAGAGGCCGGTATAGACAGGCGTGCGTAGCCGATGACAGCTGGTGCTGTCACGGGAACGCCGGAACCGGTGGTCAGGGGCGGAGGGTGTGGGAGAACCGACGCCACGGGCTTGCAGGAGCTGGCCCTGTCGGCTGGCCGCTGGGGGAGGCGGACGTGGGGCAGATCGAGCAGGGGCTGGAGCAGGCGTTGCGCACCCGGTCCGTTGCCGGTCCGGGGTACCCGTGCTCCACCTTGCACACCGCCTCGCAGAGCGCCGTTGATGAGACAGGCGTGGACCGTTCGCCACACAGACCCAGATCGTGCGCTAAGCCCTCGCGGCCTCGATTGGCGCTTTGACCTGGGCTGATCGTACGGCGCAGCCTTCGCGGGTCGATGTTGTCGATCTTCGGGGGGACCTGGTGTCGGTCGAGTTCCTGTCGGATCGACAGGCAGCCCAGGTCCCGCCGTTGACACGGGTCGGTTGGGTTATGAGTGGTCGTGGTGCTCGCAGCACTCGTCGTGCTCGTGGTGCTCGTGGTGCTCGTGGTTCTTGATCTCGGTGGGGTCGGTGGCGGTGTGGGTGGCGGTGTCGCCGCCCCCGGTGACCGTCGCGGTGTTGGTGACCCGGCGGGGGGCGGTGCAGGAGACGTCCACCTTCAGGGTGATGGAGGGGTAGCTGCTTCCGGCGGGGAGGACGTCGCTACGGGTGCAGGTGAGGGTGTTCAGGGTGCAGTTCCATCCCGTGCCGCGGATGCTGTCGGCGCTGAGCCCGACAGGGAGGGTGTCCTGCACGGTGACCGGGCTGCCGTTGGTCGGGGCGGCCCCGGCGGCGTTGCCCACGGTGATGGTGTAGGTGCCGTCCCGCCCCTGGGTGAAGTGCCCGGTGTGGGTCTTG
Source organism: Streptomyces sp. PTL18 (assembly GCF_059510295.1). Taxonomy (NCBI): domain Bacteria; kingdom Bacillati; phylum Actinomycetota; class Actinomycetes; order Kitasatosporales; family Streptomycetaceae; genus Streptomyces; species Streptomyces sp. PTL18. The sequence goes on from NZ_JCAJZO010000064.1 coordinate 5,306, forward strand.
GCGATGGTCAAGGACGGGACGACGTAGGAGATGGTCACCTGGCCGTTGTGGTTTGCCGTCCCGATCGTCGAGGCGCTGAAGCTGGTTCCGGTGCCCGACGGGGTGGCGAAGCTGCTGCCCCCACCACCGCCACCACCATTAGCGTAGCTAGCGCCGGTTAGGAGCTCGGTGGCTCCGCCGCCACCGCCGCCGGCGAAGTATCCTCCGCCGCCGCCTCCCCCGGCCCCAGCAAAAAAGCACGCGGTGCTGTTGCCGCCGGTGCCCCCGGTGCCGGGCGTGGCGCCGGTGAAACCGCTCCCCGGGCCACCCGCGGTGGCCGTGCAAGGGGCATGGGGACTGCCGGGCGGACCGCCGGTGCCGCCGGTCATGGTGGTGGTGCTGCCGCCTTGCCCGCCGCCTCCCGGCGAACCGCCAAAAAGGGATGCTCCGGTGGTGCCGGCGGTGGCGTCCGGTGTGCCACCGTTGCCCCCGTTTCCCCCTTCAATTCCGGCGCCGGCGTTGGCTCCGCCGGCACCGCCGCCACCACCAGCGACGACGAGGAGGCTGGTGCCGGTGCTGACGCTGGACGCCCCGCCTCCGCCGGAACCGCCCTGGCGAGCGCCATTGGGGCCGCTCGCACTGCCTCCTGGGGCGCCGCCGTTGAAGCCGCCGGCGCCGCTTTGGTTGCAGCCGGCGGCGCCGGTGCCCCCGACGTTGACAGTGTAGGTCGTCGGGGAGGCGGATGGCGGCAGAGTGGTCACCACCCGCGCCCCCGTCCCGCCCGACGTCAGGAAAAGACAAGGTTTGCCGGTGTAGTCGGCGCCCCCGGCGCCATCCGCGGTGATCGTGACCACCGCGTTCGCGGGGACGGTGAGGCTCTGCGGGGCCCCGGTGAAGCCGAAGGTGAACGATGGGTCAGTACCTCGTGCCCGTACCGGGGCGGTGGCCGGCTTGGCTCCCGTCGGTGCGGCGGCTACGGGTGGAGCCGTGGCCGCCAGCAGCGCCATACCGGACAGCAAAACGCTCCCCACCGACACCACCCCCACACCGCGCTCCCCACGCCGTCCACCCGAGCCGACCGGACCGGACGCACCGACGGCACGAACCGGGAGCATCCCAGCGCCCAGGGCCCGAAACACGGCCACGGGCCACCGACGGCCGACCCGAGACAGATCGCCCTGCCTACGCGCACGAGCGCTCATCCGCGAGTTCACCTCTCCTCACAGCAAAGCGCCCCGCACCCCCCACGCCACAAAGCACGAGCGACACGGGACACCTGACGAAGAATCATGACAAACCGCATTAGATAACCGGAGCCGATCACTTCGAGGTAGCGAGGCAATGAGCAACCCCGTGTGTCGCGCCTCTGCCGCAGGTACTGGTCATCGAGGTCACGCCGAGACCTTGGCCAAACAGGGCCACACCGTCGACGACGTCCTCGGCCCGCTCAACGCGCACGGGTTTCACGCCTACCGGATGGCCAACGACTATGGCGCGGGCAGCTATCCGGCCGCCCTGCGGCGGCCCGTTCCGCCGGTGCGCTGGCGCGGGCCCGTCACGGAGATGACCGATCTGGTCTTCTCCCGCCTGGACGCCGAGACCCTGCCGTACGTCGGTCTGCGGCGCGGTGAGGCGTGTCGCCCGCAGATGCGGGGGCGCGGAGGCGGAGCGGGTTATGGTGGGCGCGGCTGGACACGCACTGCCGTCCGCCGCCGACCGGCGCCCACGCCGCCACGGTCGGCCGTGGCCAAGGTCCTTCGGGCCCGTGCAGTCCCGTCGTGCCTCGATCCGGCGGAGCGTGAGGCCGCCCATCGGAGCACCTGATGCCCAAGAACCAGCCCACCGCTGCCCAGCGGGCTTGAGCTGTCCGGCCGTCCGCCGGCGGGAAGTACACCGCGCTGTTGCGCGCGGCCGCCGACCCGGAGACTCGGCAGCTGCTCAACCCCGAACCGGACAACCCCAAGGCGCACGCCTGGTGCCCGCAGTGCCGCAACGCCTTCGTCCTGCACCGCTCCGGACGCTGCCCCGAGCCCACCGTGTACCGCGTCAACGATCAGGACTTCGACGGCCCCCACTGGGGCGGCGGACTGCACTCGCACGGCACATGGGTGCGGGTCATCGCCCGCGCCGACGGCGGCCGCGGCCGCTGGCTCACCCCTGACCTGGCCCTCGGCGGCCCCGACGCCCTCACGGGCGCACTGCGCGCGGACACCCCCGACGACCAGGGCGTGACGGGGTTCCCGGACATCGTGCACCTGCGGTCCGTCCTCGACAGGGCGTTCCCCGGCGCCACGGAGGGAGTCTTCGCGCTCGACCGGTACGCCGATGTGGACGACGACCCGGCGGACCTGGTCCGCCGCGAGTTCATGTGGGACTGCGACAACGACTGTGCCGACTACGACGACTATCGACCGCCCGCCGGGGCCTGCAGCGGGTCGCCGGGACTTGTAGATCCTCGGCGCAGACAGCACGCGGGTCGAGGTCCAGACGTCGCCGAGCGTGTTCGACGTCTGGGCGATGACGCGGGCGGCAGCTGGAAAAGCTCGGCATGATCTGGTCCCACTACGACGTCGCATGGGAAGAAGGACTCGCCGCCGCCCGCGGATGGGCCAAAGAGAACGGGCACCTCCTGGCGCCCCTGGACGCCACCTACCAGGGCTACCGGGTAGGAATCTGGCTCAAGAACCAGGGGGCCGCCGCCCGGAAGGCCGCCGAGAACGAACAGCGACGTGCCGAGGGGCTGCTGGTGCAGTCGGTGGCCGGCGCTCTGTCGGACGAGCGGCGCGAGCAGTTGGAGGAGATCGACCCGTCGTGGTGCCCCACCTGGCCGGTGGAGTGGCAGCGCGCCTTCCACCTGGTCCGGCAGCACCTGGAGGCCGACGGCGAGCTGCCAATGGAGCCGGGCGTCGTCGTGCACCAGGGCGAAGACCTTGGCCGGTGGGTGCGCTCGATCCGGCTCGGCTTGGGACAAGCTCACAGGCGTCCAGCAGTGGATGTGCGAACACATCCTCGGGATCGAGCCCGCGGCCGAGGACGAGAAGCCCAAGCCACGCCGCAGCCAGGCGGACAAGTGGGCAATGAACTACGCGGCCGCCAAGCAGTTCTACGAGCGCGAGGGACACCTTCGGGTGCCGAGGAAGCACGTCGAGACGATCGTCGGCGAGGACCAGGAGGAGCGACAGCTCCGGCTCGGGGCATGGATCGGGAACCAGCGGAGCAGGGCCGCGACACTGACGCCGGAGCGGGTGGAGCAGCTCTCCGCCATCGGGATGCGCTGGGCATAGGCGCGTACGGCGACGAGCCGCGGGGCCGGACAGGATGTTCCCGTCCGGCCCCTGCTGTTGGTCGGGTCGGGGCTGCAGTAGCCCTACGTCCAACAGGCTATACCGAGGCCGGGGAGACGGTGTGGGGTCGCTCTGGAGCCTGCTCCGCCCGAGCAGGCTGGTGTCCAGGCCGATGTGGTGAGGCCGGCTGTCGAGGAGTGTGGCACGGATCCCGGCGGGCCGCGTCTGTGCCGATGCTGCACGCGGGCAGGTGCTGCTCGGCGTAGGCCGTACGTCACAAGGGCCTCACGTTCGTCGCCTCGGGTCCGCGCGGACCTTGCCGCACGTTGAAGCTGACAGGTTGATTCTCCTGGAGGGTCCGGAATCCGGTGCCTTCGATGTCGCGGTAGGAGACGAAGGTGTCTGGTCCGCCGAAGTCGGGTCTGATGAATCCCAACCCCTTCTCCACGTTGAACCACTTCACCCTGCCGGTGACACGTCCATCGCCGACCGGTGATGGGGTGCTCGCTGCCGTAGCGGCTTCTCTTCGTGGCGACGCGGGCTGCGGTCTCGGTGAGGCACCCACCGTGGGGGTCTTCTTGAGGACTCGGGTCACCTGGCCGGCGCCGACGGTGCGGCCGCCCTCGCGGATGGCGAACTTGAGGCCCTCCTCCATGGCGATGGGCTGGAGCAGCTCTACTTTCATCTTGGTGTTGTCACCCGGCATGACCATCTTGGTGCCCTCGGGGAGGGTCACGACGCCGGTCACGTCCGTCGTACGGAAGTAGAACTGCGGGCGGTAGTTGTTGAAGAACGGCGTGTGGCGGCCACCCTCGTCCTTGGACAGGATGTAGGCCTGCGCCTCGAACTCGGTGTGCGGCGTGGCCGAGCCGGGGCTGACGAGTACTCTGCCGCGCTCGACGTCCTCGCGCTTGATGCCGCGGAGCAGCAGACCGACGTTCTCACCGGCCCGGCCCTCGTCGAGCAGCTTGCGGAACATCTCGACGCCGACGACCTCAGCCGTTGCCGTGTCAGGCTGGATGCCGATGATGTCGACGGTCTCGTTGACCCGGATGACACCGCGCTCGATCCGGCCGGTGACGATCGTGCCGCGACCGGTGATGGTGAAGACGTCCTCGATCGGCATCAGGAAGGGCTTGTCGCCGTCGCGCTGCGGGGTAGGGATCGACTCCTCGACGGCGTTCATCAGTTCGAGGAGCTTCGCGCCCCACTGCGGGTCGCCTTCCAACGCCTTCAGAGCGGAGACGCGAACGACCGGGACGTCGTCTCCCGGGAACCCGTACTCGGTGAGGAGCTCACGGACCTCGAGCTCGACGAGCTCCAGGATCTCCTCGTCGTCCACCATGTCGGCCTTGTTCAGGGCGACGACGATGTACGGCACGCCGACCTGGCGGGCCAGGATTACCTGCTCCTTGGTCTGCGGCATCGGGCCGTCGGTGGCGGCGACCACCAGGATC
>NZ_JCAJZO010000065.1:0-9399 GCF_059510295.1 Streptomyces sp. PTL18
TTAGTGAGGAGCTCATCGAGCCGCTGTTTGAGTGTGCACCGAGGGCACGGGCCAGGCGCTTGCAGCCGTTCCGCTTCGCCGCAGGTGGGACACGGGCGCCAGAGCTCGGCGTCCGGTGCGGTGCACGGGCCGCAGACCGGGGCGTCGGCGGTGCCGGAATGGATACCCCTCAGCCGTCCACAGACGGCGCACTGAGCTTGGCGCTTATCGCAACCGCCGCAGCGAGGCAGTCCCGTCAGCTTCGAGAGCATGCAGGGCGCTGAGCGGCCACAGATCGAGCACACCAGCATCGGCACGGGACGGCAGTTGGGGCAGACCGGACCGGCGGGAGTACGGATACTCACCATGCGCAGTTGGCCGCAGGCGGTGCAGGTCTCCCGGTTGGCCGGGTCCGTGATCAGGCAGTTCGGACACAGCGGGCGTCCTTGGGCGTCGCGGGTGCCGGGCTCGCGCCGGGCGCCGCAGCGTACGCATTCTTCGATACGGGACTTGGCGATGCAGTTGCGGCAGACCCGCTGTCCGTCGAGCGGCTTGTCGATGCGGACCACGCGGTGGCAGCGGGGACAGGCGGGCCGGACGATCCCGGCGACATCGGCTGCGTGCAGCAGGTCGATGAACCGCGGGATGGCGCGGAGGGGCGCGAGGTGGCCCTCCCCGGTCAGCAGTCTTGGGTTCTCCTCCAGGGCCCAGGCCAGTCTCTGCTGGTAGGAGGGCCGGGATGCCGACCGGCGTATCGCGTCGGCGATGACGTCGCGGTCGGCGTCCCTGTCGATGGTGGTGATCACCTCGTGGATGATCGTGACCGGATCACGGTCGTCGGTGTCGGGACACATCGAACAGCGTGGCTGGCCCGTGCGGTCCCGCGAGGAGATACGCCGGGTGTTTCCGCAGGCGGCGCACTCAGTGGTCTCCTGGCCACAGACCGAGCAGTACCAGTCCTGTCCGCGACGCTGGAAAGTGCGCAGGAGCTTGCCGCACTCCGCGCAGACCGGCGGCGAGATCGCCGAGGCGCCGGCCTTGCGGAGCTCAACGAGCAGGTCACCTATGGCCCGGGGCGCCGGGGACCGGCCGTCGGTCAGGACGGCGGGCCGCCCCGCCAGGGCCTGAGCGAGGCGACGCGACTTCGCTCGGCCGCCCGCGACCGTGGCGACCACGGCCCGGATGGTGTCGGGGGCGAGTTCCCTCTCGATGTCGGCGATCAGGTCGGTGACCAGGCCGATCGGGTCCGCGACGGCGCGGTCGGGATGGTCAGCGGTGGTCACGGCCGGTCAACACCCCTGATACGGGCCCGCTTGGGACGCAGTCCGCTGAGTCCCTCTGAGTCGGGCGCCGTGCCGCCGCCGGCGGCGGCCTTCTTCGGCTTCTTCACGGCCGCGGCCACCGCGATGGGCTCGATGAGGTCGTCCATGGTGCAGTCCAGGATGTCGAGCAGGGCCATGAGGATCTTCAGGCTGAGCCTCTCAGGCCGCTCGACGACGAGCCGGTAGACCTGGCTGGAGGACAGGGGGATGCCGCGTTCGGCGAGCGGCGGGATGAGGTCGGTGGTGGAGAACATCCCGCGGTCCGCCATGACCTTGCGCAGGTGCCAGTGGTAGTCGAGCTTGGCGGTCATCGCCGGATCCCTCCCGTCAGGCTCCGGCGAATGCCGGGGCCAGTGCCTTGTGCAGGGAAGTGTTCATGAAGTCGTCGCTGACGTGGGTGTAGATGGCCAGGGAGCTGTCGCACTCGTGGCCGACCTGCTGCTGGATGAAGCGCCGGTCCACCCCGTCCTCCGTCAGATGCGTGACGTACGTGTGCCTTGTGTCCGCAGAGGCCGTGTGCGGATGAGTGCGTGTTGTCATTGAGCTGGCGGGGTTCGGAGGCTCCGTTTGCCACGCTGGTATCGGTGCGTGTTGCATTGCGACAGCGCAGACGTGACGCAGACCACACTCCCGGGTGACGTCGGGTGTCGGCCGTGGCATCCGAGGCAGGGGCTCAGACTCGCGTGAGTCGCACGAGGATGAGGTATTCGCCAGGTGTCTCGACGTAACCGGCATCGATGACGTACTCGCCCGTCGCGAGGTCGATGCGTAGGTGCTCCTCGTTCTCGATCTCGGTGGAGTCGTAAACCGAGTCGAACAGGATGACTGGCTCCGCGACGTTCCAAATCGGACCGGGTTCCCAGTCCACGTTTGGCAGGAGTTCGGCGACCAGGTCCGGCAGCTCTGCTTCGTCGTCGCCCGCGATCTCACGGACCAGAACGTTGAGCTGGGGGAGGAATGTAGTCCGTGCGGGCATGTCCCCGAGGGCCAGAGCCTGCGAATCGCCGACATCGATCAGCCCAATGTAGCCCTCGACCTCGCAGGCTCGTCCGTAATCGCCCTCGTCGTCGGGGTAGTTGCGCGGTGCCCCACCCCACTTTGGGCAGTCTGACTCGGCGACCAGGATCAACGGCCCGCCGGCCGAGGTCACCCAGGTGAGGCCCATCGGGGTCTCCGATCATTGTTGTAGGGAAGAGGGCGGCCGGTCTCGTCTGGAGCGCGTCCCGAGCGGGTCAGTCCTCGGCCTTGCTCTCGCGGTTCGCGAGGAACTCGTCGAGGAGTTGGAAGAGCACCTCGATGGCGCGGGCTTCGTTCTCGGGGGGCAGGTTCCAGGGGTTGTCCCAGCCGTCGGGCAGGGCGATGTGCAGGATTTGGCCGGGCCATGCGTGGATGCAGTCTTGTCCTCGGCGGGCGACAAGCCACTCGCGCCACCCGGCAAGTCCTGCTGTCCCGTGCCGAGCCGAGCTCTGGTCGTAGCCGATAAGAAACGCGGTCAGCGCGTGGTAGGAGGTTCGGCCGACGAACATCCCAGGCCGCTTACCGACGTTGGCGAAGTACTCGCGTTCGCTCATCTCGATGAGACTGGTCATGAGTCCGTTCTCTCGCGTGATCGTGGTGAGGCCTGGAGCCACGCGCCCCGGCCGGAAGCGGTCGCGGGGTCAGGGGCAGATCCAGCAGTAGAGGCGGGCTCCTTGGGTGACCGCTCGGCCGGCGAGATCGGACAACTGCTTCAGGAAGCTGGTGAGGTCTTCTGGATCGGCCGGGTAGTAGAACACACCCTCGGTGCGCGACCAGCCAGTGGCGACGTCGTGCAGGAACCTGGTGTCGCAAGTCGCGAGCGCGTCCCGAAGGGCGTCCGTCAATGACACCACCACTTCGCCGTCCCCGACTATTCCGATGAGACTGCCGTGTCGAGGGTCGGACTGGACCTCTGCGGCGGACCGGCCTGTCATGAGTGTCTCGGCGGGCGTCAGCTCGACCACTGGGTCGATGCCCTTGACCACCAGCTGGTCATAGCCGGTCCCGCTGGGCTGGTCGTCATCGCGGACGACAACTCGGACAGCGTCGTCGTCATCAGCAGCGGCGAAGTAGCCGTAGAGAACGCCCATGGGCAGATCATCGCACCCGGTGCTGACAGCGCCGGGTGCGAGACGGTTGTCTAACTGCAGGATCCGATCGTTGTGGTCCGAGGTGCCGGGAGGCGGCTGATGCGACTGGTTCCGGCGGCGGCTTCGCGGAGCCGGGCGATCTCCTCGTACTGGGCGGCGAGCCGGGCCAGGACCTGGGTGCGGAAGTCCGTGAGCTCGTCGACCGTCTGCTCCGACGCGGCCAGCCGCTCCTTGAGCTTGGCGTTCTCCGCCTTGAGCCGGGCGATCTGGGCTTCGCGGGGGTCAGGGATCTCGCCGACCTGCTGCAGCGCCTGCAGACGTCGCTCGAACTCGATGCGGAGGTGAGCGTAGGGGCGGGTGCCGTAGAACGCGGTGCGGTCGACCGCGGCTTCGGCGGCGAGGGTCTTGATGTCGCACTTTCCGCCGGGCGGGATTTCGCCGCGAAGGAGGCGGTCCATGGCGGCCCGGATGCGATTCTCGTTCTCGGTCCGCTGAGCTGCGGAGATTCTCATGCGGACTCCTCGTCCTTGGTGTTGGCGGCGTCGATCTCGGCGACGATGCGGAGGGCCCGGTCGTAGTCGGCCTGGAGCCGGGTGCGTTCGGTCTTGCGTGTGGTGCCGAGCTGGCCGAGGAAGATCTCGGTGCGTTCGGCGTGCTCGGCCCAGACGGGCCGGTGGCAGGGGTGATGGGTGGCCTGCGGACAGCGGGCGGAGTCACACATCCCGACCAGCGGACGGTCGGCCGTCGGGGTGCCGGCCAGCTTGAGGCAGAGTGCCCGGGACGGGTCGGTGAACCAGCAGTAGTTCGCCGGGCCGAGGTGCAGGACGTTGGCGCGTTTGGTCAGGAGGTTGAGGACGTCTCGGTCGTTGCGCTGGGTTTTCGGGGCCGTGGCCGAGGCGGCATCGAGCTGGGCGTCGATGCCGGCGAATAACTCGGTGAGGCTGCGGGCGCCGGGACCGGCGGGCAGAACGCCGTCCTGGTAGTTTCGGAACTCCTCCAGTACCAGCTGGAGATTGCGCTCGCTCTCGTGCTTGTTGACCTCAGCCAACAGCTCGGCCTGGGCCCCGCCAGGGCGCGAGGTATAGCCCTCCGTTGTGGCCACGGCGATATGTTTCATGTGGATCTTGGTGGCCAGGACGCCGCCGGGCCGGTAGGCCATTTCCAGGGACAAAGTGCGCCGCAGCATCCGCAAGTTGACTGGTCCCTCGGGGATTGTCGCCAGGCCAAGTCGTCGGCCGGCTTCGGAGTTGGCCCAGTTCTTGAACCACTTGAAGCGGACGTTGAAGGAGAACCTGCCGATCAGCAGGGCTCCTTTTGCCGGGGCGTCGTGCAGTTGCTCCAGGAGCTCGATCGCGCGATAGACCGGCTCGATGACGACCCACTCGTCGGCGGTGCCGCCCAGCGGCTGCCCTTTGACGATCTTGCTGGCGATCCGGTAGCGGGGTAGGCCCGGGACGGACTCTTCGGACGGTCGTCGGCAGCCGATGCACAATTCCATCAGCTCACTCGCCCGCATGCCTGAGACGGCGGCAGCGGTAATGATCGCGGCAGTGCGGACGATGCCGACCAGGGCGACGGCCTGGAGCCGGGACAGTGGCAGGGTCCAGGGCACTGACGATGTTCCGTCGACTGCGGGGGCCGGGTCCGCGTCGCGGCCGAACGGTCTCTCGACGCCGACCCGTGCAAGGGCGGCTTCCAGCGCCGGCCTCATGGTGGGCAACCACGGGTGGCAGAACTGGCTCAGCCCGGCCCGGCGGGCGATGGTGCCCATGGCCACTGGGAGAAGAGGATCGTCCTCGGCCCAGCCCTTTTCCAGGCGTTTCGCGATGTAATGGTCCTCCAACATGGGCAGGGCTGTGCACGTTCGCGTGTACTCGGCGAGGATTTCGCTGAGCTCCCGGACCGGGACGCGGTTCTTGGGGCCGACGCGTCGGAGTCCTTGGGCTCGCCGTGCCGAGTGAAGGTCGGATTCGCGGATCTTGTGTGCCAGGTCGACGGCGTGCGGGCCCAGTGTGGACATCAGATAGAGTGCGGCCGCGAGCATCGGCTGCATGATGTCGTCCGCGACCGGTTGGGTCTTGTTCTCATCTCGGCCGCTGGGCATCTCGGCGACGGCGGAGGCGGTGGCGCCGCCCCAGGGCCGCAGCTCGGCGGAAACGCGGTCGGCGGTGAACAGGTCGCGGTAGTTCACCAGGTCGACAACGACCTGAGCGGCGGATCTCCTGGTCGCGTGGCTGTTCTCGCCGATCACGGCTCCGTCCTCATCGAGCACGTAGCGGCGGTGGGCCAGGTATGCCTCGCAGTCCCGGGTGGTGATCTGTTGCAGGCCGCCGGTCGCCCGTTCGCCCAACCAGTTGAAGAAGCGGACGAGTTCGTCGAGACGGCTGCGGCAACTGGTGACGTGGAGCGGGTTGCGGAAGGCTCGGGGCAACGGGACGACCTTCTGATGGCGTGGTGCGAGCATCGCCAGGACCAGTTCCTTGGCCACCAGTCGTCAACGCGAGTCCTTGATCAGGGTGAAGTCGAAGCGCCTCAGCGAGGGGCTCAACTGGGTCGGCAAGCCGATGACGTGGGTGAAGTCCCAGACGTCGTCCTCGAACGCGGGGCGAGCGGCGTTGTCCGGAAGGGCCAGGCCGGCTTCGTCGCAGACATCGGCGCCCGCAAAGACGGCAGAGTGTCCGTCAAAGGCGGGTGCGAGAGCGGTGTTCATGCGGTCATCTCCTCGGGTCGCAGGGGAAGTTCGTCGTCCCGGTCGGTGACGTGGGCGGCGGCCGCGGTGACCACGGCCGGATCGAAGCGGTCCAGGACCTGCTGGATGCGGGCGGCGTAGGGGCCGAAGACCGCCATGAAGTGGGCGGCGGGCATCTGCTGCCACTGCCGGGAGAAGAACGCCTTCAGCCGCAGCAGGCTGACTGCATGCCGTGGTGCGAACACCGCCAGGGGACACAACAGGCAGACCCAGGGGCGGGCCGGACAGGGCTTGCCCTTCGGGCCGTGAAGTCCGGACAGCTGATCGCCGCATGCGGCGGTGAACACATCCCGCTGTCCGCCCACGAGTTCGGCGATCACCTCGTCGTCGAGGGCAAGGTCCGCCACGAGCTGCGGATAGCCCTCAGCCAGGGCGGCGGCCTCTTCCTCGGTGATCACCGTCGGCGGATGCGACCTGCGCAGCAGGTCATGCTGGGCGTCTTCGATCACAGCCTCGACCGCCCGTTGCTGGGCGGGGGTCGCGGCCGTCAGATAGTGGTCGCCTTCGACGGCTGGGGTGTGGTTCGGGTCGATGGTGGCCCGGCCGCTGCCGGTCCACGCGCTCTTGTCCCGCATCGCCTCGTGCGTGGTGCGGATCCGGGACCGGTGGATCTTCAAGGGCTGCCCGTCGTCTCCGACCAGCTGGTGCCGCTGGACCCACCGCTGGATGGCGACGCGGTCGAACTGCCGCACCCGGCGGTCACCGCCGGCCCGACTCAGCCCCAACCACAGTTTGCGGCCCTCGTCCGGCGGAACGAACCTCCGCAGCAGCGTGGAGTGGGCCAGCCACTGCTCCAGCAGGCGCACGGCCCTGCGCGGCAGATTCAGGCTCTCGGCCGCGGTGCGGCCCTTGACGTAGGAGAGCAGGATCGTGGAGTCCCCGGCCCAGTCGACGTCCTGCGTGACCAGGTCCTCGATGCCGTCGGGGACGATGCCGGAGTAGATGCCGAACAGCAGCCGGTAGGCGATGAGCACTTCCAGGTGCGGGAACAGGGCCTGCGCCGCGTCGTGGAAGCCGCCGCGGCGGTGAACGAGAGCGGCCGAGATGCCGACGTTGCGGCCGAACGTGGAGATGTTCGCCGGCCCGATGGTGGCCAGCAGCCAGCGAAGATTTCGGGGAGTCCATCCGCCCTCGGCGGGGAGTTGGCCGTGAGCGACAGCGGTCAGGGCCTGCCGGTGGGCCGCGTACGACTCCTCGACGAGTCGTCGGCAGAGGTCTCCCAGCCGCTGCCACTCGGTCTCGGAGTAGGGAGGCAGGGTGTGGTGGTTCGGCTGAACGTTGAAGTTCCGCCCAGCCGCGAGCTCCAGCACACCGTCCGTCAGCGAGCCGCCGGCCTGACCGAACGCCTCGATCATCGCGCGGGTGCATGCCTCCCGGCTCCCCGAGCATCCCATCAAATACTCGGCCAGCCTGCCCCGTCTGAGCTGGTCGAGGCCGCCGGTGAAGCCCTGCGCGGCCAGTGTCCGCACCATGCCCCGGATCGCCTGGGCGTAATGGTTGACCGTGCCCGCGGTATCCGCAGTGCCGTGCGGGTGGATCAGGTCCACCAGGCCAGTGGCCAACTGCCGGGTTAGCAACGGGTTCGGCAGGCCGTCCAGCGAGAACGCCGCACGGCTTCCGTCGCTGAACACGCAGGTGATTCCCAGGGGCTGGTCGATCAGCATGGTCGGCATCAAGCAGCCCCGTTCTCGATGTCGTCGTCGAACTCGGCGGCGGCTTCCCGATCGGCGCTCGCGTCGTCGGTCAGTCCGGCTGCGGCACCGGCGCCCTCGTATGCCTCCCGGAAGATACGCGTTGTGTCCAAGCGCCGGAGGTATTTTTCCGTGGTGAGGACGGTGGAATGTCCTAGAAGATCACGAAGTACCAGCAGCGGGTCGGCCTTGCTGAGGTAGAAGACCAGGGCGGCGTCGGCATCGGTGTCCCGCACGAGCTTCGCGGCTTGCCGGTAGTGCCCGGTGACCAGGTATTCCAAGGTCCTCATCGAGAAGGTGTGGCGGCATCGGTGGGGCCAGACGTGCGGGAATCGGGGCTCGAAGCGGGCCCGGATCCGGTCGGATGTGCGCTCGAAGACCGTCGCCCAGGCGGTGAACGGGCCGCCGCCGTTCTTCACCGCCAGCAGGCACGAACCGCCCTGCGGGGCGACCAGGCGGCGCCGCTCGGCCGGAGTCAGAGACGCCCAGGGCCGCCGGATCCCGTTGATCAGCCCTCCCCGGGCGTCCGGCTCGGTGACCATCAGCGGTTCGCCCCACCGCCGTGGCGGCCGCCAGGGTGAGCCTTCCGTCGTGGCGGCGCGGTCCAGGTCGAGGTAGTCGTGCAGTCCAGGCCTGGTAAGAGGTCCACGTGGTGCGGAACTTCTTGCCCTTGGTGATCGCGGCCGGCACTGGGAACGGGATGGGAACCGCGGTCGGCTCCGACGGCAGGGCGGGGATCTCCCAGGGCAGCAGGTAGGTGAACTCCTGCAGCCGCATCCCGGTGGCCAGCGCGTGATCCCCGACTGCCGCGTTGCGGGTCAGCTCCCGCCCGTGGAAGCCGGTGTCCTGCGAGCCGTCCGGGGCGAGCCCGCGCAGTCCCTTGCGGAACAACTCGGTGAAGTCCGGCTCCAGATACTTGATCGTCACGTGTGGCTTCGGGGTGCGGCGGACCGCCAGATTCACTTTCACTTCCCGGCCGGTGCCCGCGAACAGGGCTCGCGCGGCGCGGTAGGTGAACGGCTCGGCCGTCGCGTACCCCTCGTTGATCGCCCACCGATAGAACAGCGACAGGATGCTCATGTGCTGGCCCCACGTCGTCGCCGCGAACCGGGCCTTCAACGGACCAGCCGCCCGATACTCGGCGTACCGGCTCAACGCGGCCTTCAGCCGTACCCGCGAGTCGAACAGACCCACCCCGTGCTCGTCCAGGAACTCCATCCACTCCTTGACCACCCGCGCGTAGTTCTCCCACGAGCTCGGTGCTGGCGCCCCGCTGGCCGGGAGTTCACGCAACCACCGGTTCACCACCGCCACCGGACGCGGCGCTGCCGGACCGTCCTCGAAGCACAGGTCGTCATCGACGAGCACAGGCATCCCCTCGGGGATCAGTAGCCGATGCTCGACGTTCCAGGACTCCCAGCCCCGGGACGAGAAGAAACTCAAGATCATGGGCGCTGACAGTATTGATCCGAAACTCAAAGGGTTCTATTCGAGGATGTAGCGGACGTAGGGTCCGCCGAAGTAGCCGCGGACGATGTGCGGCTGACGTA
>NZ_JCAJZO010000066.1:0-8832 GCF_059510295.1 Streptomyces sp. PTL18
GGATGGTGTCGAGTGATTGCTTGGTGATGCGTTCGGTGCCGTCGTGGATGGCGGTGATGGCTGCTTGGCGGATGAGTCGGGTGAGGCTTCCGATGCGTCCGGCGGTGCGCTGGTGGAGGTAGGGGGCGTGGCGGGGGAGGGTGCCGGGTTTGTGGCCGGTGAGGTCGAGGTTGTTTTCGATGTCGGTGATGACGTCGGTGAAGGGGCGGCGGGTGCCGTGGCGGGCGGGGAGGGGGCCGCAGTCGATGAGGGTGGCGCGTCCGGCGAGTTGAGCGCCGCGTGTCCCGCTGAAGAGGGGTGTGTCGGTGACGTTGATGCCGGCGTAGACGAAGGTGGCGGGCAGGCGTTCGGTGAGGTCTTTGATCAGGTCGGCGGTTTGGGCGCCGGTGGTGGTGCGGGGGTTGAGGCGGTGGATTTCGTCGATGAGGACGAGTTGGACACCAGCCTGGGTGTAGGTGTGGCAGACGGCGTCGGTGATCTGGGTCTGGGTCATGCGGGTGGTGGTGGGGATGCCGAGGTAGCGGGCGAATTCGGTGATGAGGGTTTTCGCGGTAGCGCCGGGTGGGACGAGGACGTACGCGACGGGTGCCGCTCCGTGTGCTGATCCGGGCGGTGCGGGGTTTTTGCGGGTGTGGGCGAGGTGGCAGGCGCGGCCGACGTGGAGGAGGGCGGTGGTTTTCCCTGCTGCTGCGGGTCCGGTGACGATCAGTGAGGGCCGTGCGGTGGCCTGTTGGTGGCGGCCGAGGATCATCAGGGTACGGACCTGGGTGGCGAGGGTGCTGATGGCGGGGGTGCGGATGGTGACGAAGCTGGAGTGGTAGGCCAGGCGCTCTTCCGTACTGCGGGGCGGGTCGCCGGGCTGGGGCGGGGCGGGCGGGTCGGTGGTGGCGAAGCGGTGCCAGCCCTGCCAGGTGGTCAGCGGCCAGGAGGGCTCGGCGTTATCGCCGTGTTCGTCGCCGGTGGCTGTGCTGCTTGCGCTCTGCGGGCGCGGGCTCACCATTTGTCGGCTTCCTCGTATGCGTCGTAGAGCCCGAATCCGGTGGCCACCGCGGCGGGCGTGTCGTCGTCGGGCAGGTCGTCGAGGTCGTCGATGCTGTCGTCCTCGTCCTCGTCCTCGTCTTCGGCCTCGCGCTGCTCCTGCCTGTCGGCGCTTGGGCCCCTGTCGTCTTGCGGATGGCGGGCTGGGGGGAGCGGGATGGTGACGGTGCGGGCCAGGAGGGCCTGTTCGGTTTTGGTGGCGTGGCCGGTGTGGACGCGGCGCATGAGCTGGTCGAGGGCGTCGGCGAGGTCGGCTTCGTACTGCTCTGTATCGCCGTGGTTGCTGTGCAGGGCGAGTGTTCTGATGTGCTGCCAGGTGTGGTCGTTGAACGGCTGGTGGACGTGGTCGCGGTGGATCCACGGGATCTCGGTGAGTTCACCGTCGGGCAGCCGGATCCAGATCTGGCGGACGTCGTGGGGGTTGTAGTGGATCTCCCATTTGCCGCCTCGGCCGGTGTGGGGCGAGGGCTGGCCGCGGTAGGGGGCGAGGAGGTCCGCGTCGTAGGTGCGGTGGTGGATGCGGATGCCGGAGGCGGTGATGGCCTGCCAGCGCACGGGCAGCAGTTCGAGGTAGTCGTGGCCGGTGAGCGGGACGGGCACATATCCGGCGACGGCGACGAGCGCGGCCCACATCTGGTTCGGGGTGAGGGCCTTGCGGGGCATCATCGGGTGGCGCAGGCCTTCGTGGGGGCGGTGGTGGTAGTGGACCAGCCATTCGTCGAGCAGGTCCTGCAGGTGGGGGACGCTGTAGCAGGCGTCCTTCTCGGTGTCGGGGCCGCGGCGGGTGACGTCGGATCCGGTGTAGCCGGGCAGGTGCTGGCAGAACAGGTGGTTGATGGTGCCGAAGGCGCGCTCGACGATGCCTTTGGCGGTGGGAGCGAAGGGCGGGGCGGGCTGGACGCTGATGCCGAGGGTTTCGCAGGCGGCGGTGAAGGCCCGGGAGACGAAGACCTTGCCCCGGTCGACGACGATCGTCTCGGGCAGGACGACGGGCCGGGCCGCAGCCCCGGCCAGGCGCTCATCCAGGCTGGTCAGCTGCTGGTGGGGGAGTGCGGGGCCGCGGTCCATGCGCAGGATGTTCGGCCAGGTGGGGCGGGCGGGGTGCGGGACGGCCATCTCCGCCAGCAGCAGGGCCGCGTCGACGGCCTTGGTCGCGCTCGGGCACAGGACGGCGGCGAGGATGGCGCGGGTGGCGACGTCGATGGCGATGGTGAGTTCGGGGCGGGCGAGGGTGCCGTCGTCGAAGAGGGCGAGGACGTCCAGGCGGGTGGTGTCGACCTGGACCTGCTCGCCGGGCCGCAGCGCGGTGGTGGGGGTGAAGGCCCGCCCGTGGAAGCTGGCGGGGGTGGGCCGGACGGGGCCGGTGGGCAGTTCGCCGGGGCGGGCGAGAGTGGTGACCAGGCGGTACAGCGTGGCCTGGGACGGCGCGGGCACCGTACCGGGGCCGTGCCGGTCCTCCAGAATTTGGTTGATCAGCGGGAACAGGCCGTTGATGGTGCCCTTGGAACGGCCGCGCCGCCGGCGCAGCGCCTCGCGGACCGCGGCGACGACCCGTTCGTCGGCCCGCCCGGTGGGGGTGGGTGCGCGCGTGCTGCGGTGGTCGAGGAGCCCCCACAGGCCTTGTTTGCGGTAGGCGAGCCGCATGCGCTGCACCGTGGTGCGCGAGACGCGGCCGAAGCCGAGCGCGGTCAGCTCCTCAGCCTTGGCCTGCTCCCGCTCGGCCAGCGTGTGCCGTGCGGGGTCGTACTGCGGCCGTAACGCTCCTTCGCTGCCGGGCCCGCCAGGCAGTCCGCATTCGACCTCTCTCACGTGCCGCTGCCAGGCCAGTGCCTTCTCGCGCGCCGCGGCGGGGGCGGTCTCGAACAGCCCCCACTGCGGGGCCGCCTGGGGCACGTCGGCCCCGA
Organism: Streptomyces sp. PTL18; assembly: GCF_059510295.1. Taxonomy (NCBI): domain Bacteria; kingdom Bacillati; phylum Actinomycetota; class Actinomycetes; order Kitasatosporales; family Streptomycetaceae; genus Streptomyces; species Streptomyces sp. PTL18. The sequence continues at coordinate 2,943 of NZ_JCAJZO010000066.1, forward strand.
TGACGCTGAAGCCGGGATCGGCGAACAGATGCCCGGCGAGCACGGCCTGGCCGCCGCCGTCCGGGCCGAGGAGGTGGATGTCCTGCCCGGACAGGGCGACCACCTGCCACTTCACGCCGCGGAACCGGACGTGAGCTCCGACCTTCACGGCCGGCCGGGCATTGCGCCGCGTGGTCACCCGGCACCTGTCGTCGTTCCGGGGCCGCTCCAGTCCCGCGGGCCGACGAGGATGCGTTCGTGCAGTGGTGTTTCCAGGTCTGCCGTCAGATGTCTGTGCCACAGGGCGTGGAAGACGGCGGGCAGGACCTCGATCGGGTCGCCGGCCGCTTCGGCGCCTTCCAGCAGCGGCCGCGGCCGCGCGAACGCCTCGAGGACTGCCGCCGTCAGGCCGGGGCGGCCGGCGTTGCGGGGGTGGCGGTAGCCGGCCAGCCATTTCAGGTTCGCCGCCACCACCTCATCCAGCGGCGCAAGCCGCTGGTAGGTCCAGCCGATGTGCGCGCACGCTTCCGCCACTGCTTCGGCCGCGCCCAGGGCGCGTGCGCCGCCGGCGTCGGGATGGCTGGGGCAGTCGGCGAGCAGGGCGGTGCCGTCGCTGTAGCGGGCGAAGATCTGCGGTACCCAGGAACGCACCTGCCCGCGGGGGGTGTGCCACAGCAGCCGTACCGGCCGCCCCGCCAGGGCGGTCACGCGCGGATCGCGGTCGAGGACGATCAGCTGGGTGCGCATCGCGTTCGATCCCGCAGAAACGTGCCGTCCGGTCGTGGCCGACCACCACAGGCCCGGTCCCCACCGCCGCCCCGGGATCACCGGGAACGCGGACACCGGCGCCAGGTCCTCGAACGCCACCGCAAGGGCGGCGTCCTCCCACCGCTGCTGGACCACCTGCCCAAGGGGGTCGAGAAAGACCGCCTCGAACCCGGTATGGCGACCGGCCGCCACCCGCCCTGCCCGGCTTCCTGGCCCGGCCGTATCTGCGTTGATCACCTGCTTCAGCCAAGCCGTATCCGCTTGGATCCACCTGGTTTTGGCGATTCCTGCCACGAACGGGTACCGCGTGCGCTAACGGTTGACGAGCCCCCTTCTGGCGGCTGCTCCGCGCTTCCCGAAGCGGGGCTTCAGCCCCTGTCTTCCTGGCCGGCCGTCAGCATGTTCATCAAGGCGTCGGGAGACATCTCCGCCCACTGGGCCACCTCTTCCAGAGGCATCCCGGCGTTCACCGCGACCAGGGCGGTCCGCTTCCAGGCGTTCTCGATCAGGCCGGCGCTGTGGCGGAGGCGGCGCAGAAGCTGCCGGGCGACGTCAGCGGTCGGCCCGGTCTGCACGCCGCGCAGCTGGAGCAGCTGTTCCTCGGCGCTCTCGATCGCCCGGGTGATCAGCGTGCGCTGTTCGGCGGGCACCGCCGCCCGCCACATCCTGCCCGAGCCAGGCGCCTTCTTCTCCTTGCCCAGCACCCTCAGTTGCCCGGCCATGGTCGCGCTCTGGTGCTCCTGACGCAGCCACCATGGATCGTTGTCGTATCCGGGCGGCCCGCCTGCGCCGCGGCGCAGGCGGATGACGCTGCCCATCCAAGAGGTCAGCGGGCCGCCGTAGTCGGTCGCGGCCAGCGGCCCCAGCCACGGCCGACCGACCCGCTCACCGAGCCGGCGGCAGAACATCCCGTCGGCGGGCAGCGCCCGCGGCCGTCCGGCACCGCTGTCCAACCACGCCAGCTCGGCCATGGCCGGGTCCAACAGCGCGTCGGCGACGGCCACCACCTCGGGGAAGACGACTGCGTCCCGCCCCACGATCCGCCACCGCTCCAGATCACCCCCGGCGTCACCGCCCGCAACCTGGTGCAGCCGCCGCGGCCACACCGTCTCCCGCTCCCAGTGCAAAGCCTGCTCCCACCACCGGGCCACCACCGCATGCGCCAGCGCGAACACCCGCTCCGGCTCGGCCCCGGCCCGCACCGCCCGCCGCGCCACCCCGGTCCACCACCGATGCGCCTGGACCACCTCCGGCAGATCCCGCAGGTCGAGGTGCTCGAAGGGCTGCTCGGCGTCCGCGTCCTGCAACCACCGCCCGTGCCGGACACACACCCGGGACCAGAGCGGCGCGTACCGCATCACCCGCACAGCCGTCCCGGTACGCCGGGCCGCGCACAGGCGGCAGCCGAATGCCACCGGCCCGGCGACCGCGCCGCCGATCCGCCACGCCGCCGCCGGCACTGCGTCCTCTTCGGCGGGCAGCTTGACGTCCTCCTGTTCCCAGGACGGCAACGCCCGCGCCAGCACGTCTTCCTCGATGCCGCACAGGCTTGCCAGGAGCTGCCGTCCGGCTGCGTTCAACAGCACCTCGGCGTCGGCCCGCGCGCCCCCGCCGTCGTGCCCCGGCTGGTAGTTGCGCCAGTGCCAGCACGACCGAAAAACCTTCGCTTCCAGCCCGTAGCGATTCGCGATGCGGCAGATCAGCGACGAGGTCGTCTCCCTCTGCAGGGGAGCGGTCCGCAGCAGGCCGGGGTGATGGGTCACTCCACCACGGTCTCGTGTCCACCGTCCCGGCGGGCGCTTTCGCAAGGGATGCCCAAGATCTGGACCGCTACGAGGCAGGAGAGGAACACGCCTGATTCCAGAGTCGGCGAGTGTTGGCCGTCCCGTGCCCCCTTCGCCGCCCGCAATTCGAGCCCTCGCACCGGCCTACGTCTCCCGCTTGATGTCGCTCCTTGAGGTCTTTGCCCTGCACAGGCGGTGTCGAAGGCCACTCCTACGCGCTGCTGGCCGTGCGCTGGGCAGCGTGTCTCCGTACGGTTTTCAGTGCCCGGCTCGGACAGGACGGCAGGGCTTGGCGGTCCCATGCCCGGTCGCACGTTGCATGGGACCGCCCCCAAGGAGTAACTGGCCACGGCAGGGCGGGGTGCCCCTGTCGTCCCTCGTGAACATCCCGACGTGCGGCGGCCGCCATCGCGCCTCCCGACGCGCTGTGCGCTGTCGCGTGCAGAGGTCAGATGGTGCGAGCGGCCCGGTAAATCCCTGCAGTTGTCGCGCGTGTGGCGTACGGTGATGTCACCGACGCGGGGTGGAGCAGCTCGGTAGCTCGCTGGGCTCATAACCCAGAGGTCGCGTGGTTCAAATCCCGCCCCCGCTACGAGCGAAGGGTCCGGCAGCAGCCGGGCCCTTCTCGTTCATCCCACTGCGCGAGGTTGGCGCGAGGCCCGACAGTATCCTGCGTGACGCGCTGACTGCCCGCGCCCGAAGGGCCGGCGCCTGAGGACAGCTGAGGTGCGGAGAGGGTCCGTGCCGTCTGCGTTCGGCACGGACCCTCGCAGCAACCCTCCCACGCGCCCTATGCCACCGCCCACTCCACCCTCACCGCCGCCAGCTACGCCCACTCCATGCCGAGCTCTTGCAGCGCGTTCAGTTGCTCCGCGCTGAGCTTGTCGCGCCTCGATTTGGTGTTCGATACCCATACGCCCAGCCTGATGGCCACCGGCTCCGTCTCGCCGTGGACGGTGATCTGTTCCCTGTGGCCCCTTGGCACTGGCCGCTGGCCTTCCCGTTCCACCCACTGCGCGAGGGCTGTCAGGCCGCGCTGGAACGCCTGCTGCGCCTTGCTCGGCCTCTTGGCCGCGCGCCCGTCCGCCGTTGCCGGAGCGGGCCGCTCAGCGGGCTCGATGCCCAGCCTAGACAGCCGCTCCTGCTGCTCGGTCGACAGCTGCGCCCAAGTGGCCGGCTGCTTCTGCCTCCCGATCCACCGCCCGAGATCATCGCCGTCGAAGGTCACGCCGGGTTGGATGTCGGGCAGGTGGCCGTGGGGTTCGTCGGCGGCGAGGTCGCGGAGGACGGCGTAGTGGCGTTGCCAGTCCAGTGGCCAGGGGCAGTTCCAGTCCTCATCGATCGCGGCCAGCTGTTGCGCGCGTGTGGCGGCCCGCTTCGGGTCTTTCCCGAGGCCGCCTTTGCGGCGGAGGTTGGCCATGTGCTGCCCGATGGGTACCAGCGTCCCGTCGGCCGGATCCTCCCAGACGGCGTCTTGGCGGGGGGCGAGGTGGCCGCGGGCGCGCCGGTAGGAGCGGAGCGCGGCGAGTTTCTTCTCCCAGGCTTCTTCGCCCGGTTCCCAGACCATCCCGGCTTCTGGTGCGTCCAGCAGCTCCTTGCGGTGGGGATCGAGCTCCCCGGCTCGGAGTGCCTTCCGCTGTTGGTGGACCCATCTTCCAAGTGGAAAGGATTTCGTTGCCCCGACTTCGACCTCAACGTCGTAGGGCACGGCGTAAAGGCCGGTGATTTCGTTCTCGGCCCGCCAGCGGACAAGCGCCTGGTAGCCCTGCAGCCAGACCAGGGACTCGGGCCGGTAGACCCGGGTGCGGAGGAAGGCTGCGATCGTGCCCGGGTCCCGGGGAGAGGAGAAGTGGAGCAGGGCGGACTCGGCGGCGGCCTGGGTGTCGTCGTGCTCCTGGTCCTCGCCGTCCCCTTCGCCGTCGGCCCCGACGATCCGCCCGTCCTCGTCACGCCTCAGGTGCGCCTTGCGCTTCCCGCTGGTGAGGGCACGGGAGGCGAGCTGTTCCACGAGTCGTTCATCATGACTGCGCAGGCCTTGGAGGACGGCTACAACGGGTGCGAACGAGGCTGAGGCGATCATGTCGCGCGGGTCCTCGCCGGGCTGGAGGAAGACCGGCACAATGATCCGCGCCGTTTTCGTGGTCCCGTCCGGGTTCGGGCGGAGCGCGCGGCCGATGTTCTGGACGATCTCGACTTGGGAGGTGCGGGTGTCGGCGAAGCAGACGGCCTCGACTCCTCGTTCGCCGGTGATGTCGACGCCTTCCCCGAGGACGCGGCAGCTGGCGAGGAAGGCGCGGTGGACCCGGCGGCCGGCGGCGTCGATGCCGTTGGCGAACTGGCGTAGCACTTCGCGCCGTTCGGTGACGAGGTGGTCGCCGCATAGCCACGCCGACCACACCCGGTCCGGCGGGACGTGGCGGTCGGCCTCGAGCTCGTAGAACTGCGCGTCGATCGACGACTTCGGCAACTGGTCCGCCGCCGCGAGGTCATGGTCCGAGGCGTCGTTGGCGTACAGCTCTGCGGCCGTCTCCGGCAGTTTCTCCGCGAACGCCATGGCCTCCTCCACCCTTTGGTGGAAGGTCATGACCGTACGCAGGTTGTACGCCGCCGCGTGCTCCAAAAGTGCGGTCTGCAGGAGCGCCAGGCGCCGGCCCCGCTGCGCCTCCTCCGATTCCCCCAAGACGGGGGAGGGGTCGTGGATCTCCAGCACGTCGATCTCGAACCCGGCGAGGATGCCCCGCTCGATCGCCTCGCTCAATCCGAGTTCGGCCAGCCAGGGTCCGTAGGTGTCGGACTCCTGGCCCATCGATGCCAGCTCCAGCTCCTGGCCTTCCGCGCCCTTCTGCGGCCGGGGCGAGGCGAGGATGCGCGGGGTGGCGGTGAGGTAGAGCCGGAAGTCGGCGGGGATGCGCGTGTTGTCGTGGATGGCCGCCCACGGCCGCCCGAGATCACCTGCGGTTGAGTGGGCTTCGTCCACGATCGCGAGGTCGAAGCCTGCCATCTGCTGGCCGTAGAGCCGCTCTCCGCCCGCCAGAGCGGCCTCCAGCGGTCCACGGACTTTCCTCTGGCCGATCGGGTCCTCCGGGTCCTCGCGGTCCACGAGGGAGGCGTACGTGGCGAACACGACGACCGGCCCCTTCCCGGCCCACAGCGCCAGCTGGATGGGGTTGGTAGTGGTACGCACCCCCAACTCGTTCAGCACCGGGTCGTTCTCCAGCGAGCACACCGCGACCATCGGGGAGCGGTGGCCTACCCGGCGCCATGCCTGGGCGGTCTGTACGAGCAGGTCCAGGGTCGGCACGGTGACGAGGATCCGGCCGTGGGGGAAGCACTCCAGCGCGCACGCGGCGGCGGTGATC
>NZ_JCAJZO010000067.1:0-8651 GCF_059510295.1 Streptomyces sp. PTL18
ACCCCACCCGAGATCCGTCGGCACCTTGCAGAACTCCAGGACCTGCTGGAGCTGATCGCCGAAGCCCTGCGCGAGCCCGCCGACCTGGAAACGGAGGCGCCCGCGTGATCGCCGCCATCAAACCGCCCGGGTCCAACACCCGCGGCCTACTCGCCTACCTCTACGGCCCCGGCCGCCACGACGAACACCTCGACCCGCACATCGTGGCCGGATTCGCCATGCTCGGCATGCCCGACCCCGGCCGCGACGAGAACGCCACCCTCACCGACCTCGCCCGCCACCTCGACGCGCCCGTACGCCTGCGCAACAGCGAGTTCGGAAGGAAGGTCACCGACCACGTCTGGCACTGCCCCGTCCGCGCCGCGCCCGAGGACCGCTACCTCTCCGACGCCGAGTGGGCCGAGATAGCCCAGCACATCGTCCAGGCCGCCGGCATCGCCCCCGCCGACGACGACCTGGCCTGCCGCTGGATCGCCGTACGTCACGCCGACGACCACATCCACATCCTCGCCACCACCGTCCGCGAAGACGGCCGCCGCCCCAAACTCCACGACAGCGGCCTGCGCATCGGCGACGCCTGCCGCGAGATCGAGAAGGACTACGGGCTTAGGCAGTTGAAGAAGGGCGACCGCACCGGCGCCCGTCGCCCCACCCGGACCGAGATGCACAAGGCCGAACGCCTCGGCTGGGACAAGACCAGCCCCGAATGGCTCCAGAACCGCATCCGCGCCGCCATTCCCCACGTGACCAACGCCGAGGAATTCATCGCCTACCTCGCAGCCGACGGCATCGAGGTCAAGGCCCGGCGGGGCCCGTCAGGAGACCTCCTCGGTTACGCCGTCGGCCGTCCCGGCGACCTCAACGAGAACGGCCGAAGACCGCGCCGCCCACGCCGTGCGAAGCGCGGCGCGCGACATCGCCCACACGGCCACCGGCCCTGACGGCAGCGCGCTGGCTGCCCTGCTCGCAGCCCTCGTCTGGGCCGCCGTCGTCGCTGGGCGCTGGCACGAGGCGAAGGACCATGCTCACCAGGCCGATGCCGCCCGCCAGGCCGTCCAACACCTTCAGGCAGCCGCAGACCGTGCCCTCGCCCCGACGCTCGCCGAACTCACAGTCCGACCGCCCAGGAAGGAAGCCCGTCGCGTTGTCGCGAACGACGTGCGAGCTGCTGTCCCCGACCACGCGGAACGGATCCTCGCCGACCCGGCCTGGCCTGCGCTCGCCACCGTCCTCGCCGACGCCGAAGCCCGTGGCCACCGGCCCGAGCAGCTCCTAAAAGAGGCCGCCAGCCAGCGTGAGCTGACCACCGCTCGCCAGCCCGCCCGCGTGTTGATCACCCGCATCCAGCACACCGGACGAAACCCGGCACCCAACCGCCGCGCCGAGGCAGCCCGCCGCCGCACCACCATCGCCGACGCCTCGGTCGCCGGCCAGCAGATCGGACATCTGCCCGCAGGCACAGGGCCCAGCCAGTCCATGGGCGGCCAACAGGTGGTGCGATCGCGCCGCTAGCGAGGCCGAGGCGTCGAGCTTGCCAGGCAGCCCGAGGAACGGGCCTGCCTGGCAACCCGGGTCACACGCCCTGAGACTTGAATCGCCATACCGCGTGCTCCAGTCCCCCTGGTTCGTGCCCGAGAACGGCTGCTGCTTCCTCGTATGCGGCTCGGAGCTCGTTGTAACGAAGTTCCATGACACCGGCGTCCGCAGCGAAAGCCCGCAGATGTACGTCTACGGCGACCTGCGATCGGCCGACAAGGTTGCCGATGTAGTCGACGCTCTTCGGCCCCACTCCCTTCACCTTGCGCAGAGCGGCCCGATTGTCCTGGTGGTCAAGCCATGCACAAAGGTCGGCACGAGTATCGACACCACTGGAAGCCAGCAGGTCAGTGAGGTCGTGGGCCGTCGCGACCTTCCTGGGACTCTTGAAGTTCATCGCCACGGCAAGATCCTCCGTCGCGAGTCGTTCTCGGAAGCCGCGGACCGTAGAAGCGTCAGGCCACGCCGATTGGAGACGAAGAAGCCTCGGCCGAAGTGTCAGTTCATATTTACAGCGCGCGTGGAAGCTGGCGTCGCAGATGACAGCGCCCATGTGAGTCCACCCACCTGGCGGGTGGAACGGGCCGTCGCCGAGGACAGACCGAACGTGTGCAGCGAGCCGCTGAGCGGGGCTGAGCAGGGCCATGGGCCTATGTTGGCTCGTCGGTCCGAGAATCGGGGCGGGAACAAACACGAATGTTCCGGGGTAGGGCATGGCGGCGCTGGTGGCGAACGTCGCCTCCTTGGCACCATGCGTCGCGGATCGTAAGTTCGAGTCGGCTCCCAGGAGCCTCCCCGGTGGAGCTGGCCGCCGCTTACACGCTGGGGTACCACTGGAATCCCGCCCTGGCCACGGGGCTCGTGCCGCGGGGGAACGGCAGGCTCTTCCGAGACCAGGGCGGGGGCTCAACTGCGTCGCAGGAACCTGCTCTGGCCGCGGTGCCTGCCGGTACGTCGGGCCGAGGGCGGTCCCGCGACCGTGGCTGCGGGAGAGGGATCAGAGGAAGCCGGTTCGTCCCTGCTGAGCAGCGACTCCCAGACGCGCGCTTGGAGTTCGCGGATGCAGGGCCCGCACGCGTACATGGGAGCCTGAGCGCCGGCGACGCTCGCGGGGCCGATCCACAGCACGCGTGTCCAGCGCCGGCCGCAGTAGAGCCAGCAGAAACCGTCGACCCATTCGTTGCCGTCGTCCGTGGCTGCTGGGGCGGGTAGCCCGCCCCGGGCCGAATTCCGCGATCCCGGGTATCACCCTGTGCTGTAAGGCGATTTCCGTCAGCATGGTTCGTCGGCTTCCTCAATCAGGATCCCTGGGTCACCGCGGAAGCACTCTCCTGCTTCTCGCCGTCGGAGAACAGCAGGGTGGGCTCGGCGAGGATGTCGCGGCCGGCCTCGCTCTTGTAGATCTCGTCGACGCTGCCGAACCGGGCCTGGGAGTAGTCGAGCCCCAGAAGATCGGCGGCCTGGCGAACGGACGCCTCGTCGGGCCCCTCGATCTCCAGGAACGTGGGGAGGTCGGGCCAGGTGTCGAAGTCGAAGGCGACCTCTCCCAGACGCCACTCCTCGCGGTAGTTCTCCTGATAGCGGACCTCGGTGAGGCCGACTCGGCGGAGGATGTCGGCCATGGCGTGCAGGTCGGCGACCTCGGTCTCGATCTCCTTGGTGCCGTCGATCGTCGTGGCATCGGTGACCTGCTTGAGCGTGAGCGTTGAGCGGGTGCCCTCGTCTCGCAGACGGAGCCACGCCCCGCCGTCGAGGGAGTCGTTCTCGAAGATCTTGCGGGTGAGGAGGGTGCGGGGGAGCGCCTGGACGGCACCGAGGACAGACAGCTTGGCCTGCAGGTCGGCGACGTCGACGGCCAGGAACTTCGCCTCGTACTCGTGCTTCATGGATCCTTCTCTCAGAGACGGTCGGTGTGGGCGGACGAACGGGCCGCCAGGAGCAGGCCCATGCGATGGATGTGGTCGTGCGGCTGGCCGATGTGGGGCCGCTCAATGAACTCGTTCGTGCGCAGGGTGAGCAGCACGTCCCAGTCGCCGAGGAAGTGACGGTGCAGGCGTTCGGGAGAGGTGTAGTGCTCCACCATGTGGTGGCGCTTTTCCACGGGCATCATGAACTCCGCACCGAACACACCGCCCGGGCGGACCAGGCGCTGCATGCGGTCGACGAACTCGGCGAGAGGGCGGTGGTGGTTGGCACTGTAGTGCCACGAGCAGCTCGTCCAGACCGCCTCGCACGGCACGTCCAGAGGTTCCCCCGCAAGGAAGTCCTCTTCGATCACCTGCACACGGGCCTGGAGTTCCTCCAGCTTGAGCCGGTCGATCAATCCCATGGCGTGCACGTCGCTGCCGCCCGGGAGGCGGACCTCACCTCCGTGCACGGCGAGCGCGTCGCGTTCGATGGCCAGTACGCGGTACCCGGCGGTGGCCAGGGGCAGGACGAACTTGCCGTCGCTCGCACCGACGACCGCGACGGTGGCGTCAGGAGCAACGCGTTCCTGCAGGGTCGCGAGGAACTGCGGGAAGAAGGTGAGGGTGTGCTCCCACAGGCTCTGTGTCTGCATGGGAGTGCGCTCCTTGCGTATCGATGGCGGTGATCACGCGGAGGACTTCTTCGGGGGTGAGCCCCGTGGTGTCGATGCGTTGCATCGGGAACGAGGCGTAGGCATCCGTCACTTGGTCCATGACGGTCTCCGTCAGGGCGTCCCATCGCGACGTCGGCTTGTTCCGTGCTGCGAGGCGGCGCCGGCGTTCGTCGTCAGCGCATACGAGGTAGTAGGTGACGGGTGTCGGCAGCCAGGCCGGCAGAGTGACGCCGAGCCGGGCGCCCAGGGCGCGGTGGCTGGTGAGGCACCGGGCGAAGTAGCTCTCCACGACCACAGGAACGCCGCTCCTGAGGTGGCGCTGGATCTCCTCGGCTGCTGTGAACAGTGCGGAGAGGTAGAAGGACATCCGGGCTTCGACGTTCGTTCGCCTGTCCACCTCGCGCCTGAGGGGCTGGTAGAAGGCAGGCACGGTGGGGACAAGGACGGCTTGACGGGCCGCGGCGAGCATTGGAGCGATCGTCGACTTCCCAGTGCCCCGTAAGCCTTCCAGGCTTTCGAATCTCGGCTGATCAGGCACGGGCGTACACCACGTCCGGTACGGAGAGCGTGAGCTCGTCGGTGGCGGAGGGCCTGTGGACGATGCGGTTCGCGGCCTTCTCGTACCAGAACGCGTGGGAGTCCTTGCCCACCGCCTTGCAAGACATGGTGAGCGCACCGCGCGGGTCGGCCTCGATCCGGTCGATCTCCCGAGGCCCGCCGGGCGGAGCGCAGACCTCCGGAGCACCGTGCTCGGAGAGGTCCTCGTCGACGATCACCTCAAGCGGCAGCCTGGTCTGCGCGAGCTGTTCGCGGAGCCGGCCGTAGGCGGTCGTGTCTGTGACCAGCAGCTTGGGGTGATCGGCGGCATTGCCTACCGGCCGCAGATGGTGGAGCTTCAGTTGCCGGACTCCGAGCTGCCCGAGGATGCTGGCGAGAGGGAGAACCTCGCCGATGTTCCGAGAGGTCACGGTCATGGTCGCGCCCGTCGGGACACCGAGGTCCCGTGCCAGGCTGAGTGAGCTGAGGGCGCTCTGGTAGCTGCCGCGCTTGCGGATGCCGTCGTTGGTCGAGCCAACGCCCTCCAGGGAGACCCGGAGCAGGTCCAGGTGTGGAGCGATCTCGGTCAGGCGGCGCTCGATCCGGTATCCGTTGGTGCAGATCTCGACGCGCTGGCCCAGTTCCTGCTTGGCGTGCTGGACGACCTGCGGGAGCTCCCGGTGGACGAAGGGTTCCCCGCCGAGGAGGGTGACGGCCTCCGTGCCGTATTCGTCTCGCATCAGGGTGAGGAGGCTGACGGCTTCCTCGGCGGTGAAGGCGTCGGCGTACTGAAGTCGCTTGCCGTGGAAGCAGTGCAGGCACGTGAAGTTGCAGCGGTACAGCAGCTGCAGGTACAGCATCCGGATCTTCCTGATCCCGGTGACTTCCCCGATCACTTGGGCTCCTTCGGCTGACTGCCTGGTGGGAACCCCGATGGTGGCGGTATGCCAGGGGACCTCGGCACCGCGTTCGGGGACGGTCCGAGGACGTCCTGGGACGTTTTACGTGCCCGCGAAGGACTCCAGGATGCCGAGAACCCGCCTGGTGTCCGACAGGTCCGGCAGGATCTCGTGGGCGCCGGCAGCGGCCAGCTCCTCGGCACTGTGGACACCGGAGGCGACCGCAAGGATCGCAGAACCAGTGGCGAGGGCGGCTTCCACGTCGCGAGGGGTGTCTCCCACCAGGACGCCGGGCACATCGGCCGAAACGCCACGGAGCTGCTGTATGCGTTCACGCGCGACCGCGACAAGTTCTGGACGGAGCTCGGCGTCTGCTCCGTAGGCGCCGGCAGGCAGATCCAACAGCGAGTCGAGGCCGAAGGCGGAAAGCTTCACCTGAGCGTTGGCGGCGATGTTGCCGGTCAGGACAGAGGAGACCCAACCGCTTCGCGCGGCAGCGGCCTTCAGCACCTCGTGAACCCCTGGCAAAGCCGTCCCGCGTAGGCGCAGATCATCAAGGCGGTCATGCCCTGATTGCGCAAGCGCGGCCTCGATGACGGACCACTCGGGTACAGGTAGCCCGTCGCGAAGGAACATGTCACGCATGATGAGTCGATCCGTGCGCCCCTCGGTACGCGCCGGCGCCGACGGTTCGCGTCCCGCGAGTGACGAGAAGGCGGCAGCGTAGATCTCCTTGCTGACCCCCGCGTTCTCGATGAGGGTGTGGTCGATGTCCCACAGGACGATGAGCTCCATGGCGCCAGGGTAGGCAGTCGGTTCGGTGCTCTGCTTCCGTGACGGCGTCCCAAAACGTCCTTGCGCGATCATGCGCCGGGCCGCTTCCATGGCTCCTGTGAACGACCGACTGCACTCTGTGCTCGCGCAGCGCGGCGTCTCGCCCGAATCGCTCGCGGAAGTCTGCGAGGTGGACCCCAAGACGGTGAGCCGGTGGCTGGGAGGGCGTGTTCCACACGCACGGCATCGTTTCCGCGTCGCCCGGCACCTGCGCGTGGAAGAGACCTTCCTTTGGCCGGCGCCGCCTCGACGGTCCGGCCGAGCGCGTGACGGGTTAGGCACCGAACTGGTCGGCACTTATCAGAACCGGGCCAGTGTGCCGCGGGACGTCTGGCTCTCGCTGCTGCGTGAGGCCCAGCACGAGATCAGTGTCCTCGTCTTCTCCGGCACGTTCTTCGCGCAGTCCAATCCGCACGTAGCCAAGATGCTCTCCGAGCGCGCGGCGGAGGGGGTCCTGGTGCGCCTGTGCTTCGGTGACCCGGACGGTCAGGCGGTCGCGATCCGAGGCCGCGAAGAGGGAATCGGCGACACTCTTGCTGCCAAGATCCGAGCATCACTGACGTACTACCGCCCCCTGCTGGGCGAGGCAGGGTGTGCCGTACGCCTCCACGACACCACGCTCTACACGTCCATGTTCCGCTACGACGACAACCTTCTGGTCAACCCCCATATCTGGGGGCAGCCGGCCAGCGCCAATCCCCTGCTCCACCTCAAGAGGACTGAAGGCACTGGGTGGTTCGACAGTTACGCTCAGAGCTTCGATGCCGTCTGGGCCGCCGCGCGGCCGTGGACACCCGACCACGAGAGGACCACCGCCCATGGGCAGGACTGAGTACTACAACGACCCGGCCGCCCCGAAGGCAAACACCCTCATCCCGGCCAGCAACCTGCTCGTCGTCGACGAGACCGGAGCCATCCTTCTCCAGCGCCGCCGTGACACCGGCCAGTGGGCGCTTCCCGGAGGCGCGCAGGACATCGGCGAGACCGCGGCAGAGTGCGCGGTACGCGAGTGCCTGGAAGAGACTGGCATCGTCGCCGAGGTCACCGGCTTCCTCGGCGTCTACACCAACCCGAACCACATCGTCGCCTACAGCGACGGAGAGATCCGCCAGCAGTACGAGAACACGTACATCGGCCGCCCCATCGGCGGAACTCCCACGATCAACGACGAGGCCGACGGGGTGCGCTTCGTCCAGCCGGCCGACCTCGACCAGTACGACATCCACCCGAGCATGCGCCAGCAGATCGGGGACTACCTGGCCGGCACCTATCCCTACCTCGGCTGAGCCGCCAGCGCCGCCTCGATCCGCTGCACAGAGGAGAGAATCTCTGGCGCGGCACGGCGGATGAATCGGCCGACCACACTGTCCGCGCCATAGCGACTGATGATCTCTGCGATCCGCTCCTGTGCACTGGTCCGGCCGCCGTGGGGCGTCGTCGTCATGTCGCAATACACGAGAGCGTCCACCAGCAACGGCTCCTCGAGCAACGGAAACTCCGACGCCAACTCGTCCCGCAGCCCGCGCTCCTCGGCCTCCAGCAGGGCAAAAGAGTGGTTCGCGACCAGCCGCACCAGCCGCTCGTCGGCCCCATGCTCGTCGCGAAGGAACCTTGCGCCGTCCAGCGGGTGGAACCCCGTCACGGCCAAGCGAGGTGCGTACCCGACGTCGTGGAGCGTGGCGGCAGCGACGAGAAGAGCGCCGTCCTCCCTGAGGAGCCCCCGGACTTCAGTGGCACGCTCGGCCACTCCCTGCGTATGGGCCCACCTGCGGGGAAGCTCAGCGGCGAGCTCGGATTCCGCTACCTGCGTTGCCCACTTCGTGATCAGATCGGCCATGTCTGGCTTCATGCCCCTAAGCTCTCTCGAACACACCACGACGCCCCCACCAAGCAGCACCGAACTAGGTCGAGTCGGCAGCGAGTGTCAGCGCTCCACGCCAGGATCCTGCTATGCACATCGACTTGGAGCGCATAGCCGCGATCCAGCGGTCGGTCATCGGGGCCGTGTTACTTGTTGCCATAGTGATGGTGACGTACCGATCGCTCGCCTGGGTTGCGCGTCGGATCCGCCGGATACAGGAGTGGTGGTCGGCCTGGAACGCGAGGGTTGCCGATCGGGACATAGCACCGACAGCTCAGGCGCTCCAACGGCTTGGTTTGGCAGACCTGCCGATCCAGGATCTCCGTCAGGCTGGCCGGAAGACCGCCGGATCCGTAAAACTCCGCTATCAACTGCTCACCTTCGCGGTCGGCATGGGGGCCTC
>NZ_JCAJZO010000068.1:0-8063 GCF_059510295.1 Streptomyces sp. PTL18
GGCTGGAGTAGTCGGAGCCGGCTTGGTCGTGGTGGCCCATGGATCATTCTGCGGAGGTTGCGTACGAGTACCGCCCCACCCCGAGAGGTGTCCACGATCAAGGGGAAGTTTCATTCATGCAAGGAACGGTGCGGTCAGGTTCGTGGTGAGTGCTGCCAGCCGGGCGCGGGCCTGCGCTTCGTATGCCTGTGGGCGTGCGGGCTGGTCGTCGTACCGGTCGAAGTACTGTCCTGTGGTGTTCTCCAGGTTTGGGTCAGCGATGAGACGTAGCGTCGGCTGAGCACCGTCGTCGAGGCTTGTGGCGGGGGTGAAGCCGCTCTGCCGGACCATGGAGGTGTCCATCAGGTGTGCTGGGTGCAGTGCATTGACGGTGACCTGGTGGGGCGCCGACTCGGCTGCCAGGTCGAAGGTGGCCATGATCAGGGCTAGTTTGCTGCGGCAGTAGGCGTGCACTCCGTCGTAGTCGCGCTCCAGCATCACGTCGTCGAAATGGATGGGCGTCTGCCCGGCCGAGGCGACGTTGACCACCCGCGAGGGCGCCGAGGCGACCAGAAGCGGGAGGAGTCGGCGGGTGAGAACGTACGGTGCCAGGTGGTTGACGGCGAACCGCAGTTCGTGGCCCTGGCGGCTTGTCTGCCGAACGGTCGGGTCGATGCCACCGCCCACGGCGGCGTTGTTGACCAGTACGTCGAGCCGCGGCTCGGTGGCGAGGACGGCGTCGGCCAGCGTGCTCACCTGCTCAAGGTCGGCCAGGTCGGCCCGATAGGTGCGCACCGAGACTTCCGGGGCCTGCGCCCGTATCTCGTCGGTGGCCGTTGCAAGCCGCTGCTGGTCGCGTCCGTGGAGCAGCAGTGTGGCGCCGCGGGTTGCCAGGAGCAGGGCGAGGCGGAGCCCCATCCCCTGGGTGGCTCCGGTCAGCAGGACCGTCTTTCCGCGCAGGTCGCCCGGAGTAGCTGCGTGTTCATGCATGCCTCCAGATATATCAACGTCTTTGTATGTATTCCAGTCTTGATCCTTCTCAAGGGTTGGTAAGCTGAGCGCATGGAGATGCCGCCGCAGGTCCGGCTCGGCCTGGACATCAAACGGGCCGAGCAGGCGCTGATGGCCGCCAAGAGCAGCGCCGTGCGCACGGCCGACCTGACCGTCGCCCAGTACGCCGCTCTGTTGGCCCTCGCCCAGCACCCCGGGATCTCCGCTGCCGCGCTGGCCCGCGACTGCTTGGTCACCCCGCAGGCCATGACCGGGGTGCTCAAGACCCTGCAGGCACGCGGCCTTATCGAGCGGACGGCGCACCCCTGGCACCAGAGGGTCCTCGAGATCCGGCTCACCGAGGCCGGCCAGCATGCCGTTACTGCCGCCGATACCGAGGCGGTGCGCATCGAACGCCGCCTTGCTGAGGAGTTCACCGCCGAGGAACAAGACATTCTCCGCGCCCTGCTTGCCCGCTGCGTCCAGGCGATCGAGCGAGACCACTGAGCTCGCGATGCAACGCCTCTGCATGGCCCTACTTCGGATCATGTCGCGGGGCGCCCGAACACGGGGCCGTCGGATACAGCACCCGTCGACATCGCTGGCAGAGCGCCCTCCCAGATCACCAACCCAGTCGCATACCAGCCCCTCGACAACGGCCGAGACAGGATCGGCGGCAGTCCAGTCATCCAGGACGCGGACGACCCAGCGCCTGGCCGACCTCCGGACGACTGCTCTACCCGGATACCGACACCTACGCCTACAGCGACAAGTTTGACGACCCGCGCAGCAGCGGGGACTGCCAGGCCACCCGGAAGACGTGGGTCTACTATCAGCCGCTGGATGCCGAGAGCAGGGCAACAGGTGTCCAGGCCTGCCTCAACAAGGCGGACATCAACTTCAACCCCAACGGACGGACCAAGAACTTCGACCCGAACAAGAACACGCTCATCGTTGGCTCTGACACAGTCCGTGGCAAGAATCCGGTGGACCCGCCCGGCTACCAGGGCTGATGCGTTCTCAGGTGGCGAGATAAGGGGCCACCGGGTTCGGTGGGACGGGGGTCAGCCTGAGCCCTGGTTCGAGACGAACCGGGCTCGTCGTGCCCCACCGAGGTCGCGCCCACCCCGGAGCCGGCGGAGAAGTAACCGTGTGCGGCTCGGCATTGAAGAGTGGCTGGTCCTCCGACCCTTTGTCCAGGAGTTGCTCGGCGCGCAGCCGCTGGTCCTCCGCAGCCGTACCGTAAGCGCTGGTACTGCCGCCGGCATCCTCCATCATTCGCTGGTCACGGCTGCGCTCCCGTAGGGCGGTTCGCTGCTGTCGACGTAGACGACCAGCGTCTGTTCCGGCTGTTCGGCCAGGTGAAAAGCGGTGTACGCATAATCGGTCGCTCCCCGTTGCGGGTGTCGCAGCTGTTTGCGACCGCTGTGCCGGGCCTCCACCTCGTACTGCGGCCACCAGCCCCGCACCTCCGGGCTGCCCTCGTTCAGGTCCTCGATCAGTCGGGTGTACCGCGGGTCGCCGGAACGGCGTGCCGCTAGCGTCCGAAGTCGGCCGAGCAGGCCGCGTGCTTCGGGTTCCCAGTCGACCAGAACGTCCCGGGCCACCGGTTCGAGGAACACCCAACGGGCGAAGTTGGCGGGCCGGTCCGCCTCGGTGATGAGCCTCGGGAACAACTCGTGGGCTGCCTGGTTGTGACTGAGGACGTCATAGTTGCCGCCGATGATGTACGCCGGGTTCGGCTGGAGCAACAGGGGGACGGCACCCGCCTCGGCCGTCAGCGGCTCGCGTTCCTCGGCTTCGGCCGCAGGCGCGTGACCGGCAAGCTGGAGAAGATGATCGCGCTCGTGCCTGTCGAGCCGCAGCGCCGCGGCGAGGGCGTTGAGCACCTGTTCGGAGACGCGGATCTTTCGCCCCTGCTCCAGGTACGTGTACCAGGTGGCGCTGATCCCGGCCAGCAGTGCCAGTTCCTCTCGGCGAAGTCCCGGAGTCCGACGGCGGCCGGTCTGGGGCAGGCCCACCTCGTCAGGAGTCAGGCGCTCTCTCCGGCTGCGCAGGAATTCACTCAGTGCGTTGTGGCAAAGGGAGTCCCTGTTCGATGAACAGGGACTTCTTCGTATGCGGGGCATGATCGCGGAGATGTAGGGGCAGGCAGCGGACGGCTTGTTGTGGATCGAGGAGGTCGCGATGCCGTCGGTGCTGGGGCTGATGGAACAGCGTGAGGCGCGGGCGAGGAAGGATCTGGAGTCCTGGACGGAGGTTCTGGAGCAGGCTCAGGCCGAGGTGGATGCCGCGCGGGAGCGAGTCGAGCGGGCCCGGGTGGGGCGTGAGGAGCTCGTGTCGGTGCTGGCCGGGGAGAGCCCGGTGAATACGCCGGTTTCCGTGCCGTGCGGTGGTGAGATGGCTGCCGTCGTGGGATCGGGCGGCCCCGGCGCGGGGCACGGCGAGAGGCCGCCGGTGTGGCGGTCGGGCATGGGCGAGGAGGTGCTCAGCGGCCTGTATCGGGAGGTGTTCGCCGCGGTGATGACCGCTTCGGGGCCGGTGAACGGGGTGGAGCTGACGCGGGCGGTGGGCCGCGAAGCGGAGATCAAGAACGAGGTGGAGAAGATCCGGCACCGTGCCTACGTGCTGGAGAAGCGGGGCTGGCTGGTGCGGGCGAAGGACGGACGGTTCATGCCCGCGCCCGGAGCAGTCGGCCGGGGCGCTTCTCCGGCCAGCGCGGAGCGTCCGCGGCCAGGCGCCGGGACAGCCTGATCACGGCGGCCCACCACACCATCTGAGCGTGGTGGTCGGGGCGGCGTTCGTGGTCGCGGTTGAGGCGGCGTGAGCGCGACAGCCAGCTCGTTGGGTCGGCCGCGCGGCGAGGTGCTCGCCGTGAGGGCGAGTCCTGTTCCGCGCGGCCTCCCGCCGAACCGGACATGACGGTTTCCCGGTCATCCGGCTCTCCAGTGACTACTGCGTGATTGGTCTGGCTGGCCGTTCCGAATGGATACGGTCGTGGCAGATGTCGCAGGCCACGACGGTTTTGCGGCGCCGGTGAAGCATGACGCGCGCCCAGTCGGAAGGCTGCCATCCGGCATGTGCGAGGTCGGCGAGAGCGCGGACGTGGTGCACTTGCACGTTGCCCTTGCCTCCGCAGATCTCGCAGGTATCCGCCAGGAGTCTCGCGATGAGTTCCTTCTGCGGATAGTCCACCCGGACGGGCTCACGATCGGCGAGTTCTGCCGCCCGCTGCCGTTGGAGAGGAATCCCACCGAACCGTGCCACCAGTGGTTTCCTGTTCTTCCGCTCGATTCGGGCCTCGAAGCAGACTCGGGGCCCGTTGGGGGTGTCGATTCTCGCCTTGTGTTTGGCGGCCATCTTCGACACTGTCGAACGGTGCTTGGACGCAAGGGTCTTGAGCATAGAAGTCTCCATGACCCATTGCAGCCTGTGCAGCCGGAAGACATCTCCGGCAAGCAGGTAGTACTGGACGACGCCCCGGTAAACGGTCCCGAAGGTCGCCACGATCGCGTGATCGCTGCTGTTGATCAGGGCCGTCTTCTTCGCGGGTTTTCCGCGATCGAGATAGAGGGCGCACTTGGCCTTGATCACGTCCCGTGGGACACGTAGTGCTATCTGGCCGTTGACCCGACGGTAACGGCCGGTCTTCTTCGTGTCGTTGTGCTGGGTCGTGATCTCGTAGCCGAGAAACCTTGCTGCCCGGGTACGGGCATGAGTGATCAGCGTCTTCTCCTGGGACAGTTCCAACTTGAGTTCGTCACGCAGGAACTGGGCCAGGCGTTGTTTGATCTGCTCGGCCTCGGCTTTCGGTCCGGTGAAACCGAGGAGGTGGTCATCCGCGTAGCGTATGTAGCGCAGCCTGCGGTATCCCGGATCGTTGGGATCCGCGCTCGGCAGACTGACCATCCGCTGACGCAGCGCACGGGCCTTGACCCGGTCGCCGCGCCGGCGGGCTTTCGCCAGCAGATTCTGCAACTCCAGGTAGGCCGGGTTGCGGGCCCGGCGCTTCCCTCGGGTGTACTCCGGAATCAGAACTGTCTCGACGAACTCATCCAACTTGTGCAGGTAGATGTTGGACAGGATCGGGGAAGCCACCCCGCCTTGCGGCGCTCCGGAGAGCGTGGCGCCCCATCTCCAGTCCTCCATGTATCCGGCTGTCAGCATGTTGCGCACCAGTCGCAGGAACCGCTGGTCATGGATCTTCTCGCCGAGGATCGACAGCAGGACCTCGTGGTCCAGGCTGCCGAAGCAGTCGGCGATGTCCCCTTCGATGAACCAGGACGTCCCGGTCCAGGTGTGGTCCACCTCCCGCAACGCGGTATGGCAACCTCGACGGGGACGGAACCCATGCGAGCGGTCGGAGAACGTCGGCTCATAGTACGCCTCCAATAACAGGCGGACCACTTCACCGACGAGCTTGTCCGACCAGGTCGGCAGCCCCAGCGGACGCGTCTTCCCATTCTTCTTCGGGATATGAACGCGTCGAACCGGACGGAAGCGGTAACGCTCGTGGCGCATCGCCCCGATGATTCGGTCGATCTTCCGCTGGGACATGCCGTCCACAGTTTCCGACGTGACCCCTTGCGTCATCGCGCCATGGTTGGCGTAGATGCGGCCGTAGGCCAGCAGATACAACTGCGGGTTGAACAGTTGCCGATAAAGTTCGTCACACGGCAGACCGCGTCTGCCGCGTTCACGCAGGACACCCAGCACCGTTTTGGCGCTCTGCATTCCGCATACCTCCCGAGTCTCGGGTGTCCGAATCACCTGACCCCCTTCGCCCTATGTGGACGGCTTTCCCGTCCTCCCTGGCCGGTCGTCACTCCGGCGACTACTACGGGGCCTCCGTCGCCATAGGACTCGCATCCCTTAGGCGATCCCACGTTCGTCTCTGTCTGTACGTTCTAGCGCGAGTTAGGCGTCCCACTCATCCCCTTGAATGTCCTCGCTGGACATCGCCCTACGCTCCGGAAGCTGCTCCGGCCGCACGATAGAAGCCAGAGCAGAGCGCGGCGCCGGTTTCAGCTGTCTTTCCGGCGGATGGGAACTTGCATCTTCTGGGGATTGGGCTTCAAACAATCCAGTCTTCGCCATATCGCGCGGGCCACCCAGCACACCGTCCCTGACAACTGAACCCGGTCACTGGTTTTCTGACATGCTTTTGTCCCCTTCACCTTTCGGATCCAGGTAAGTCATCGGGCCCAAGAACCTCCTTCCGAGTTCCTCCCGGCTGAACCGGGGATACAAACAGAGCGCCTCGTGGCGCACAGCGTGCGCTCCACCACCCACCTGCGGGCCAGTACGACAAATCCGCGCCTGCCGTCGGAGCGGCGCACGACCTCGACGCGCACCCCGTGACGGGCGAACGCCTCGGCCAGTGCGGGGCCCTGGTAGGCGCTGTCGACCCACACCAGCTTCAGCATCCGGCCCGGCTGGTCCATGAACGTCTCCAGCAGCGCGGGGGCGGCCTTGGAGTCGTGCACATCGGCCGTGGTCACGCTCACCTCCAGGAGCAGGCCCTCGGTATCGGTCAGGATGTGACGCTTGCGCCCGTCACGTGACTTGCCGCCGTCGTATCCGCGGCTGTCCTGGCCGACGGTCTCGGAGGCGTCCACCGACTGACTGTCGATGACTCCCGCACTGGGCTCAGTGTTGCGGCCTGAGCGTTCCCTCGCCGTGCGGCGCAGGCGTTCGTGCAGTTCACGCACGTAGCCGCAGGCCCGCCAGCGGCGAAAGAAGTCGTAGACCGCCCGCCAGTACGGGAAGTCGACCGGCATGGCCACCCACTTCACGCCGTTGTCGACCAGATAGCGCACAGCGTCGAGCATCTCGCGATGGCAGTACGCCTCCGGACGCCCGCCCCGCTTCAGCAGCCAGGCCGGCACCGGCATCGCGGCGCGGACCTCGGCCCACTCCGCATCCGTCATGTCACTCGGATAGCAGCCTGCCCGCCGTCCCGGAGCGAGCGAACCGAACCGGTGCACGTAGCAGTCACACCCAGGGGTGACCGCAGTAGACGCAGCCACAGTGGTACTGCTCAACTGATCAGGCAACGGGCTTCCTTGGTCGTGCTGGGAGGAATAGTCAAGACCTGTGGATCCGGTGTAGTTCAGCGGTAGCGCGGGAGGCCGCCGAGGTCCGGGAGCTCGTCCTCGAAGTCGCAGGCAGCAACGGCGTCGAACCCGCGGTCCCAGGCCGCCTGGAGCACGCGTGCCACCGCTTCGACGAGGACTGGGCTGGTGCCGTCGGACTCCGCCTCGATCGTGAACGGCCATCCGATGAAGTCGTCGGCCAGGCCAAAGTCCGGGTTGTGCCGGATCTCGAAGACCATCCGGCCTAATCGGACCGTGTAGTGATCGTCGGCCTGGGCTCCGAGAGCCGCCACGACGAGGGCAGTCACGGACGGGCGGTTGCCGCCCCGCAGATAGATCTGGCAGTCGCTGTAGTCCTTCTCCTCGGTCACGCAGCCTGCTCCTGGCGCTCGACCAGGACACCGTTCTCAAACCGGGCGCCGGCGCGGACCAGGGGCACCAGGTGGGCGCCGGTGATTGCCCGCCATCGGGCCTGGGCGGACTCCACGAGCTTGAACACCATGGCGAGCGCGGCCGCCGGACTGCCGGCGCCGCGGGTGACCTTGGTTCGGAGCTTGACCGTGGAAAACGTCGACTCGATCGGGTTCGTGGTCCGCAAGTGGATCCAGTGCTCGGCCGGGAAGTCATAGAACGCCAGCAGCTCATCCGCGTCGTCAGTGATCTTCGCGACGGCCTTTGGGAACTTCGCGCCGTAGGTCTTCGCGAACGCCTCGATCGCCTTCTCGGCGCGGACGCGGTCCTCGGCGTTGTAGATCTCCTGCATCGCCTTCGTCGCGCCCGGCTGCGCGGACTTCGGCAGAGAGTTCGTGACATTGCGGGCCTTGTGAAGCCGTCAAGAATCAACCTGTCGGTGTGTCGTGTTCGCTCTGCGCGGCAGTGAGGAGATCGGCGGCGGTGCGGTAGCGGGTGGTGGCCGGGGGTGGGAGGAGCCCGCCTTCCACGAGCAGGGGTCGGATTTCACGGATGACGTTGCCAATCAGGGATCTGCTCACGTCGCCG
>NZ_JCAJZO010000069.1:0-7966 GCF_059510295.1 Streptomyces sp. PTL18
GATTGGCGGAGCTGTCGCACTGGGAGCGGCTCTCGCCGTGCTGGGGCAGTGCCGGACGCTGACCTCACTACTCGCGGCGGCTGTCACCTTCGGTGCCGCGCACGGTGTCCTGGACGTCGCCGCCAATACCGCGGCGGTTCGCTGCCAGAACGCCGCCAGCCGGCCGGTCATGTCCTCCCTGCACGCCGCGTACTCGATCGGTGCCCTGGGCGGTGCCGCCATGGCCGCTGCCACTGCGCGCACAGCCCACAGCGCCTTGTTTATGGCCACCGGCCTCGCGCTGACCGCGACCGTGCTCGTCGCCGGGCCGCGCACCCTCGCGCTGAGCGGCGCCGACCAGCCCAAGCTGCCGGAGCCCCAGGGGGCCGGTCAGGGCCGGGCGGGAGGTGTGTGGCTGTTGGGTGCGCTGGCGGCTGCGAGCCTGCTGGGGGAGGGGGCGGCGGCCGACTGGGCCGCAGTGCACCTGCACACGCTGCACGCCACATCCGCCCTCAGCGCGACAGCGTCTGCCCTCTACAGCATGGGCATGGCGATCGGCCGGCTCACCGGCGACTGGCTCACGACCCGCTTCGGCGCTCCTGCCGTGGTCCGCACCGGCGCTGCGCTCGCCGCCGGCGGACTGACCACCGGCGTCCTGGTCGGCAGCGTGCTTGCGGCGCTGGCCGGCTGGGCGGTCTTCGGGCTCGGCCTGTCCAGCACCGTCCCCTCCCTGATCACCGCCGCCGGCAGACACGGCCCGAGGGCCGTCGCCACGGTCTCCGTCACCGGCTACCTCGGCCTCCTCGCCGGCCCCGCCGTCATCGGCGCCCTCGCCAGCGCCACCACCTTGCCCACGGCCCTGCTGCTGCCCGCCCTCCTCGCAGCCGCTCTCGCCGCCCTCACCCGCCGAGCCCTGGAGAACACCGCCCCTTGACCCGCCCCACCGGCCCCGACGCCGTCATCCTTGACTACAACGGCGTCCTCGGCCTGCAGCCCACCCGCGCCCAGTGGCTACGGCTGGCCCGTACCGCTTCCTGGCCCGAAGACGATCTCGCAGCATTCCAGCGCGTCTTCTGGAACGCCCGCGACCTCTACGACGCCGGCCAGCTCAGCGACCTGGCGTACTGGGCCCGCGTCCTCGGCTTCCATCCGGGCCCCCGCCTGTTGCGCGAACTCCTCGCCGCAGACACCGACATGTGGTCCGCGACCGACGAGGGCGTCCTGTCCGTCCTGCGCCGCGCCCATGCCACCGGACTGCCGATGGTGCTGTTGTCCAACGCACCCACCCACCTCAGTACGGTGCTGGACACCCACGACTGGCGCCGAATGATGACCCAGGCGCTCTACTCGGCCCGCCTGCAGCTGTGCAAGCCCGACCCGGCTATCTACCAGCAGGCGCTGGCGGCCACCGGGGTCGGTGATCCACGACGTGTCCTGTTCGTGGACGACCGCCCCGACAACTGCCAGGCCGCCGCCCGCTTGGGCCTTCGCACGCTGCACTACACCGGCTCGACCGACGCCCTACGAGCAGCTTTGCTGCCCGCTGACTGACTCATCCGCCCACGCCGCCAATCAGGAACCCGTGTCCCTCCACGACGACCCTCACACGCCTGACGGAGACGTCTTCGTCTCACCGCGCCATCTCGCCAGCAGCACCAACACCGGCGACCCCGCCCTCACCCCGCTCATCGACCATGGCTGGGACGTCCAGCACGACGACCTCGGCAACGTGTACGTCAACGCTCCCGACCGGCGCATGCGCCTGGGCTACCTGCCCGAAGGCGAGGACGACGGGCTCTGGCGCATCAACGCCTACAAGGACCAGTTTGGCCCGCCGACATGGGGCGTCTGTTTCAACGACCGCTTCCCCACCGAGTTCGTCCAGGCGTTCACCACCGCCCTCGCCACCGCCTACGAACAGGGGCCGGACGCCTACCTCGCCAGACCGGTCTCGGGAACCGACGAGCACGATCCCTTCCTCGCCGTCGTGCCTCTCCTGCAACAAGGCTGGGAGATCGACCGTCCCCGCTGGGGCGTGTTCGCCGTCCAGGCCCCGGACGGCCTCGCCGGTCTGGAGTTCACCACCGGGGACCTCGATCCGGAGGCCGAGCTGACCACCCGTGACGCTCGCTGGCAGCTGTGGGCGGGAAGATCCATTGACCGGCCCGTCTGGTACGCGACGGCCAGCACCGACACCCCCGTCGCCCTGCTCACCGCAGTCACCCAGTGCGTCGCCGATCCGGCTCCGCTTCCCCGGTGGCGCCAGGACACCCTCAGCTACATCGAGGGCATGGCCCAGCTCACCCCCATCATCCCACCGCAGCCGCAGGCCCCAACTCCGCTCGACGTGCAGCGGGCTGCCTTTCGCCGGCCGGCCGCGCTGCCGGCTGCGAGTGTCCCTCGGTGGAGCACCAACAGCCGACCGGCCCTGCCCGGCCCGCGCCGATAGCGCCGGCCCGTCCCCGACCGGAGATCCCCCTTGTCCCTGCACGCCGCCGAGTTCTTCGCCGAACTGTGCCTCCCCTTCCACGACCACGCCGTCGTGGGCGCCACTTACTTCGCCGCCCCGGTCCCGGGCGCACCGCTGCGGCTGCGGATCGACTTCACCGCCACCATCCACGCGGACACCTACGGCGGACTTCGTGTGGCGGTCATCCACCCGGACCGCGGTGAAATCGACGTGGTCGCCCTCAGCTTCCTCGATCACGGCACCTTCCACCGCCGCGACGAAGCCCACAACACCCGGCCGAACACCAAGCAGTACGGCACGTTCAGCACCAACCGCCGCCCCGGTCGGCCACCCTGGGAGGGAGCCGTCACCACCGGGCTGCGCGACGCCATCGAGCAGTACACCACCGTCTGGTTCCCCGGCGCCTGGGCCGCGACCACGCCAAGCCCCGCGGCGAGCCGCGCAGCGCACCGGGCGCCCGCCCCGCCAGCCACCCGCAGCCAAGCCCGCACCCGCTGAATCCCCGTGCGGTGACCGACCTTCCACCAACCGATCAAGGAGCCCCCTTCCTCGTGCACGCTCGTTTCGTCCGTGGCGCCGTCCGATCCGCCGCAGTCGTCGCCGCAGTGACCGGCACCCTCACCTGGGCGCCGGCCGCGAACGCCCAACCCTCCGAACCGACCCCCTCCGCGTCGGCCACCGTTGCCGACACACCGGCCCCGGACGCGGGCAGCGTCGAGATCACCACCAGGGACACGGCCGGCGATGGGCTCCCCGGCGCCGCGTTCCTGCTGCTCAACTCAGCTGGCCAGGAGGCCGGACACGGGACAACCGACGCGCAGGGCAAGCTGACCTTCCCCGACCTCGCCCCGGGCATCTACCGACTCAAGGAGACCGCCTCCAACAGCCCGCTCCACGAGGTTGTCGCCGACCAGGACGTCATCATCACGCCTGGCGCCACCACGCGACTGACGATCACCGACCCATTCAAGGCCGCCAAGGTTCTCCTGCAGGCCAAGGACGACAAGACCGGCAAGCTCCTGCCCGGCGCAACGGTGAACATCGGCACCGGCACATCGACGCTGCTCACCCTGACGACCGGGGACAAGGGCACGGCCTCAGGGGAGCTGCCGGTGTCGAGCCGGAACATGGAGTTCTGGGTCAAGCAGGTCAAGGCACCCGCCGGATACGACCGCTACAAGCCGTCCAAGACATTCACCGCGGGCCCCGGCGCTCCGGTGACGGTGACCGTTACCAACACCAAAACCGCCACCAGCCCGAAGCCCCACCCCTCGGACAAGCCGACGTCCAAGCCCACCGGCACCCCGACTCCTGCGGACACGCCGGGCGACGGGACCGGCGGGGTCAAGCCCTCAGCGCCGGACACCGGCACAGCGGATGCTGACTCCTCGTCCACCGCAGCCACGGCCCCGGACGGCGACTCCTCGCCGCCGACCCCGGCAGGCTCCCTCGCCCACACCGGTGCCGACGCCACGCCTTGGATCGCCGCAGGCGCGGGGATCCTCGTCATCGCGGGCGTCGTCACCCTGGTCGCCGTCCGCCGTCGTACGACGACCGAGTCCGAGCCCGACGACAACAGCAAGACCAACTAGCCGAACATCAACCACCGCCGCAGGCCCCCGTGAAGCGAATCCGGGGGCCTGCTGGCGTCTATCGACGCCGAACCGCACCGTTCAGAGCATCATCGAGGACCTGGAACAAGTCGGCTACCTCACACGGGAGCGAGACGGGCGGCGCACGCGATACTTCCTTCGCCCGGATGGGAGGCGGCGCCATCCGGAGGAGGCCCCATCTGCGCCTCGCGACGCTGCTGGAGTTGTGTGTCCGCCAGGACCAACAGGGTGCAGCCGGCGGTTCCGTAGACTGCCGTTCCGCCACGCAGTCGTGATCCACCCTGGACACTGAGGGGCGGGCGCGTGAGCACCTGAGCACCAGGCACGCTGACGCTCAGTCGGCGCTCACGGACGCACAATCGGTAGGGAACTTCCCGCCACACCAGCGGCCCGTGATGCCCTTGACGCTGCGGACCGCCCAGGGGGTGCCGATGAGGACCAGCGGCCGGTGATCAGTTCCCGCCTCCGACTGTCGGCCGCGCCCCAAGATCAGCGAATCGTCTCTGTGCGTTCGGTGCTCCAACCGCCAGGCGCCAGCTGCCGCCTGTCATGCCGGCAAGGGGAGCTGCTCCTTGGCGCATCCCCGAACGCTTGGTATCGGCTGATGTGGAGATTTAG
Organism: Streptomyces sp. PTL18; assembly: GCF_059510295.1. Taxonomy (NCBI): domain Bacteria; kingdom Bacillati; phylum Actinomycetota; class Actinomycetes; order Kitasatosporales; family Streptomycetaceae; genus Streptomyces; species Streptomyces sp. PTL18. The sequence goes on from NZ_JCAJZO010000069.1 coordinate 4,681, forward strand.
GCGCGTGCCGGGGGCAGGTCGTAGCGGCTGACCGCCAGGTAGGTCTCTGGTGTCGCCGCTTCGAGGAGGCTCTCGTCGCCTTCCAGGTCGAGTGCCGGCTCCTGGGATCGGCGCAGCAGGCTGCTCCAGTCGCTCGTCGCACCCCGCTCGTAGGCGTCGCGGAGCAGGAGGCGCAGCCGGGGGCGGGCTTCCTCCTGCTGCTCGCGGAAGATCCGCCGCTGGGTGAGCCGCTGTTCTTCCTGGGCTTCGTCGCTGAGCTCTTGGTCACCGCTCGGCTCGTCCTCGGCGCGCAGTCCTGGAGTGCGCCGGGCGATGGCGAGGTCTTCCTCATGGAGGCGCTCGCAGGCGGCGAAGAGCTTCCGGGACATGCCGAGGTGCACTTCGGTTCCGGGGATGCGGCAGGTGAGGAAGTCGTCGAGCCCTATGGAGCGGATACCGGCGCGCAAGGTGTGCTGCTCGGCTTGGAGCGCTGCTCCGCGGGCATCGGCCCGCATGGCGAGGGTGAGCCCGTCGTGCTCCAGGGGCGTGGTGAGTCCGGTGCGCCGACGGCGAGAAGTGCGCTCTGCGGGCACGGGCACGGTGCGCAGTTGCGAGACGGGAGCGGAGCGCAAGGCGAGGTAGGTGAGCATCTGGGCGCGGGCCGCGCCGATGAGCGCGTCGTCGCTGTCGCCGAGGCGGTCTTCCAGGTTGCCCGCGCCCGCCGCCTCCTCGTCGATGCCAGACCCATCAGGGCTGAGGGGCGGCTGGCCAGGGTGTAGGTCGTGGTCGATGGTGAGGAAGAGATCGTCACCGGGACGTACGGACGCTCCGACCAGGACGGTGCGGTGCGCATACGCGCCGAGGATCTTGCTGCCGGCCGCCAGCTGCGCCCACCCTTTGCGGAGCGTGCCCAGGCCGACGTCGCCACCCTTGGCCTCGATCAGCCAGTACCTCTCCTCTGCCTCGTGGCGCCCCCACAGGTCGGGCAGCTTCTTCTTCGGGTCCTTGAACGTGTCGTACAGAGCGGGGATGGGCCCGCCGAGTTCGAGGTGCTCGGTCTGGCCGAGGCCCAGCAACGAACGGCAGGCCCACTCGGTCATCGTCATGCCCAGCCGGTAGCCGGCGGCGTTCTTCGCGCTGCGCTCGGTGCCGTGCGCGTACACCGGGTTCCAGGTCAGGCGCCGGCCCTTGGCCCCAGGCACAGGGTGACGGGGCTCGACGACGTGCGCGCCAAGGTAGGCGTACAGCGGAGAGACCCGAGCGACCAGTTCCCCGTGTGCGTAGCGCGGCTGGTTCTGCAGGTGCGGGGTGACGTCGCGGCCGACTTCGGTGGCAGCCTTGATGATCTCCCGCCACGTGGTGGTCGGGGCGTACCAGCCGTCGGCCGCCGGGAACCCGTCCGATCCCGCCCACGCCTTGTGCTTGGCCGTCCGCCACTGCCGCCGAGGCTTCTTCGCGGGTCCGTTTCGGAACAGGACTGGTATGTCGAAGCTGTCGGGGTAGGTCAGCGGCGGCTCGTCGGGGATGTGCGCGGGGATCATGCGGTTCACTCTGGCATGTGCTCAGACCGCTCCCGGAGCCGGGTATCGAGCCGTCTACGGAGCCGCGGCGCAATCGATCCGGCTGGTAATTCAGTCCTGGCGCCGGACATGGACACGTCGAGCTGGCCCCCATACCGCACGGTACTCAGGGTCGGTCCCGGCGCACGTCGTTTCGCCGTCGTTCGAGTTGAGGGAGCCAGTGCTCGGGCGGCTGCGGATCCGTGGCTGCTACCGCCCAGCCGTCCTCTTCTTGAGGGTTCCGGGGAGCCCAGGTGCGCGGTGGGCGCAGTGCGAGGACATCCTTGACGAGTGCCCCCATAGCATCAGGAAGGTCCCGGTCAGGATCGTTCAGCAGGAGAGGAATACCCAGCGGGCCCCGTCGGGGGGCTGATGTCCGGTAGGTGACCTGGCAGGACGCGTTCGCTTCAAAGACGACGCCGCGGGCGTCGGTCGGCCCCTCCTCGTCCGAGAACCAGATCAGCCGGTCGCCGGCTACCAGGCGCTCCCTGCCATGGAGCATGCCGTTCCGCACGGTTCCGTCTCTGTCGAGGAAGGGAACGGGGTCCTCGTAAGCGCCGGGATCGTTGTCGCTGATTCCGGCCACGTGCCCGGGGTCATGCGTGGAGTGGATCTCCAGGAGGTCGCCGTCCGCGTGGGCCATCCAGATGTCGAGAACCTCAGCGGACGAGCTGAGCAGATGGGGGTACGCGGTGAGCACGAACAACTGCCCTGCCCTCAGTGGCAGGACGACTCGGTCATTCGCGGGCAGGCGATGAAGCGCAGGGATCGGCTCCCAGCTGTTGATACCGGTTACCTCCCTCTGGCACCGGCGGATCGCCTCGATGGCCGTGTCAAGGGAGACGCGGAAAAACTCCTTGCTTGCGTTAACGCGTTGGGCGGTGAGGAGGCGGTGGACAGCCTGTTCGACGTCTTTGGGCCGGGATGTGTGGGCCCTGAAGAGCACGTCGAAGGGGAAGGGGACCGATGTGCCCGACAGGTTCTTGGCTCGGTCCTCCGCGAGCAGGTCTGTGTAGCCGATCTTGAGCATGTCCGGGAAGGCAGGGTTCCGCTGGACGTACACGAACCCAGTGGTCCGAGGAGAGGGCAGAGGAGTCCCGTTGCCCGTCTTCCGTGAGCTGCCGGTTTTCTGGTGCCTCTTGGTGCCCCTGGAGAATCCGGAGAGCGTGACTGGCGGGTCGGACGACAGTACTTCGATCCCACCTTCGAGGTTGTGACGGGATGAGACGGTGATGCGGCGTCCCGAGAAGAAGTGCTCCACCTCAGCGCGGGACAGACAGCGCAACGCTTCTTCGAGCGGTTCGATCCCCTCATGTTCGTCGTAGTTGCGGTTACGGAAGTCTGGCAGGGATCGGGCCAGTGCATTGGTGGCGGCTTCCGTGATCAGACTGGCGAGCTCCGGACCGATGTGTGTGAAGCTTCCCCTTGATCGTGGACACCTGGAGACTGGGACGTGAGGTTCCAGAGGAAGTAGCACCAGGTGGGAAGCAAGTACACGAAGCGGTACACCGAGGAGTTCAAGCGGGACGCGATCGCGCTCGTCGACTCCTCGGGCAAGACGGTCACCGCCGTCGCCCGGGAACTCGGCATCAGCTCCGAGTCCCTGCGCGGCTGGTACCGCCGGGCCAAGGCCGACCAGGGCGAGGGCGCCCCGGGCGAGCTGACCAGCGCGGAGCGTGAGGAACTGCGTCGGCTGCGCAGAGAGAACCGCGAACAGCAGCAGACGATCGAGATCCTGAAAAAAGCGA
>NZ_JCAJZO010000070.1:0-7532 GCF_059510295.1 Streptomyces sp. PTL18
ACCGGGTGAAGGCACGTCGTTGTTGAGCGTGCGGTTGATTTCGCCCGCGGTCTTCCGTTGGGGCGACTCAGCTTTCCCATCGCATGCCAAGCAGCGGCGCTACGGCATGGCCTGGTGTGATGTCAGGTTTGGTCGTGGCCAGTCTGCATCGTGGCAAATTCTACGGCCTCGGCTGACCGCTGCGCACCTGCCGTGCCATGCGGTGCTACCTGCCAACGACGGGTGGTCCCAGCCCGCCATAAGCAGGCCGGTGCGGCTCGGCATCCTCCGGGTGGGCGACTTCCTTCCCATTCAGGGCCAGGACACAGGACAGCCCTCGCTCCTGGAGACCGAGCCGGAACGGGGTGCTGACGCCGTAGCCGGCGTCGGCGACCACGACCGGCGCCTTCAACTGCCACTGGGCGAGTGTGTCCAGGAGACCGAGCGCAAGACGCCGCTTCTCCCGATGCACCACGTCGTCAGGGACCCCTGCCCTGCGGCATCGGTCCGGCTCCTCGGTCCACTCACGCGGCAGATACAACTGCCACTCCAACGGGCACGAGGCAGTGTCGTTGGCGGCATGGATACTGACCCCGACCTGGCAGTGCGCCCGTTTGCCGACCGCTTGGCAGTACTGGTGGGCCACCCCGACCGACGCGGTGCCACACTTGGGGAACGACACGTCGTCGATCACCCACACCTCGGGCCTGACAACTCCGGACAGCCGCTCAGCGATCCGCTGCCTGACCGGCAGCGGATCCCACGGCGACTGGTTCACGAACTGCTGCAGAGCCTGCATGTTCCCGTCCGGCAGCCGATCGGCCATCGGCTGGATCGACGTGCGCCGGCCGTCCAGCATCAGGCCCCGTAGATGACACTCGCCCCACCTCCGCTGATCCCGCCGCGGAAACGACCCCCACACATCGGCTACGAACTCCGATCACTCACCCCGGAGCCGTTCCACCTCCCACCGCCTCATGTCAGGAAACTGCCCAGCATCAACGGAGATCACCCAACGTAACGAAGCACTAGGCACTGTCCGGCGGATCATGTGCCTTTCGCATCTGCGGCGAGAACCTCTTCGTGGCCAAGCTCGGCCGCCGCCTGCTTCCCCGTTTGCTGGAGCAGTCTGAACGGGTCGGGACTACTCGTCGCGTTTACGCTGACCACGACGGTGCCCACACGGATCAGCTCCGTAGCCCATGGCTCGGCCTTGCCGCCCTGCAGGCTCCACGACCCCTGGAACGCTGTGGAGTCGTCGCCTGTTCGCGGGATCGGCATACTGACTATCTCCTTGAAGGAGAAGGAGTAGTTCTTGAGCCGGTAGTGAAGGTTGGAGCAGTGTTTGACTGAGGTCCGGGTGTCGTCGAAGACTCGCTCAGCTTCTCTGGCACTGGGGTAGCTGACCACCATGCTCTCCAACTGGACCTGACGATCAGTGGTGGTGAGGGTGTATCCCCTGTCGACCTCGTGCAGCCCGTGATAGTAGGAGCCGCTCAGGAATTGGGCGTTGAGGAAGGTCGTGCACTCGGAGCCGCCCGCATCCGCCTTGTACCTGATGCTCGCCACACCTGTGCGGTCGTATCTTGGCGCGCGTTTCAGCAGCGGGAAGTCTGTGTCGGACAAGGCGACCACCTGGAGCTGCTTCTCGCTCAGGACCACGGCCTGCACCCTGGGGTCGAGGCTCGTAACCTTGGCCTTCGGCGGCCCGGCGGCCTGCGACGCCACGGAGTGGACCTTCGTCCCAGACCCCCCACACGCAGCCGTAACGCCCAGCGCCATGCCCACCGCAACGGCACACACCGTACGTCGGACCGCGTTCATGTGTGCCCCTTGTGATCACCCCGCTGGCCACCGGAATATAGCAGCGCGGCTGTGCAGCGCCTCGGGTGCCCCGGCCGCCGGCCGTTACCGCGAGGACGGTGCCGACGAGGGCGGCACCGGCGAGACCGCGAGCACTGGGCCATCACAGCAGAGACCGGGAACACTGCTGAACCCGCTGGGAACCAGGACTGCCCGACCAGAGATCTCAAACAGGGATGAAGAGCTCGTAACACGCTCTTGCTGGCGGGTCCAGGTCAGCCGTAACCGGTACGACGATTGAGCCGTTCGTGAGAATGTGAACGTCACGCCGTTAGTCGTGGACGACGAGTTGTGAGCGATGATCGAGCCGATGCTGCCGCCCTGGCCCGAGCGGTCCCCCGGCCCCAAGCCAGTCCCCGACCGGCTGTGCCTGCAGGGCGTCCTAAGGGGGACAGCGGAACTTGGGTGTCGTGGAGAAGCGCGGAGACTACTGGCGCGGCCGGTACAAGGTCGCGCCCGGCAAGCACAACACGGTCGTCGACGAGAACGGCAAGGCGATCCGGTTCGCCACCAAGGGCGAGGCCCAACGGGCGGCGGCCGAGGCTGAGAACAAGTACCGTCGCGGCGACTGGTGGGACCCGGCCCTCGGCCAGGAGACCTTCGGTGAGTATGCGAACCGCTGGTACGAGGCCCAGGACCTGGCCGCCTCCACCATGCAGAACTACAAGCGCCACATCGAGGAGCACCTCCTCCCCGAGTTCGAGGACAAGGCGCTCGCCGGCATCCTGCGCACGGACGTCGACCTGTGGGAGAAGAAGGAGAAGGCCCTCTGCGCCGCCTCCAGCGTCAAGACCTGGCGCTCGACGCTCCACCTGATCTTCGAGGACGCGATCGACGAGGGCCAGATCACGTCCAACCCAGCCGCCCGGCGACGCGGGCGGGGCAAACGCGCCGACCGCTCCCGAGACCGTGGTCCGGAGAAGGTGGTCACCGACGCGCTCGGCATCCTGCTGACCGCCGAGCGCGCCGCCCTGCTCTCGGGCCGCGACGACGAGTTCGTCGCCGTGGTCCTCAAGGGGTACACCGCCATGCGCTGGGGCGAGATCGTCGGCCTGGAGACCGCGTTCGTCCGCCCTGGAGCCGTCCGGGTCGAGTGGCAGCTGTACGAGCTCGACACGGGGGAGCTGGTGCGCTGCCCGCCGAAGGACGACAGCTACCGCACCATCGACTCGATGGACTGGCTGACCGCGCTGGTGGCCAACCACATCGCCCGTACGAAGCCCGCGCCGTGCCCCTGCCACGGCAAGACCTACGTCTTCCGAGGGCAGGGCGCGGCGCGAACCGGGGGCCACCAGGGCGCGAAGCTCGTCGACGTCGCCCGTCGTGCCGGCGTCTCGACCGGCACGGTGTCCAACGTCCTCAACCACCCCGAACGCGTCACCGAGGCCACGCGAGCGAAGGTCGAGCAGGCCATCGCGGACCTCCGGTTCGTGCGGGGCGGTGTCGTGCCGGAGCATGCCGCCCACTGGCGCAGGAACGGTTTCGCGACCTGGCTGTTCACGCCGGCGGTCTCCGGCTGGTACCCGAAGAAGGCGCCGCAGGAGCCCCGGCCGGTGCCCTTGCTCGGCGAGCCGTGGCTCGGTGTCCCGGCCCGAGGACGCGGCGCCAGTGAGCGGGCCGACACCTGCTGGCTCCCGATCGCCAAGGGACTCACACCCCACGGCCTTCGCCATACCCACCGGACCGTGATGGAGGACCTGGGCACCGAGAAGGTTCTCATGGACGAACGCATGGGCCACATCGACGGCTCCGTCTCGGCGCGCTACGCCCACGTCACCCCCGGCATGCGCAAGCGCCTCATGGGCGGGCTAACCCAGCAGTGGGAGACGGCGCTCGACGTCCGCCTGGCGATGAGTCCCACGTCACCGGTACGTGTGCTCGGCGATCTCCTGCGCGGACGCAGGGAGTCACGTACGCCTGTACAGCACCAACGGTGAATGCTGCTGTGCTCCTGGCGATAACTGCCAGGGGCACAGCAGCATTCACGATGCCTCGCCGGCGCCGGGGCACACTGGTAGTGCCGCTCGCTCCGGAAGCTATGGCGAATGCTGGTCAGATTTCAGCCGCCGCCGACACCGATCAGTGTGACTGAGCAATCAGTGCAAAGGGGTAGTGGAAAGCGTGAGGGCGAACAGCTTGCGGGACGGGTGCTGAGTCTTCTGCGCAAACTTTGATGAAGGATCGGTAAGTGCAGGTGAGAGGTCTGCTCGTCTGCACTTACGCATAAGTTGGGTGTCGGGCCCCTGGGTGACTTCGTGGTCAACTGAGGCTCCCCTGAGGCATTGCACGCAGGTGGCTCAGACGGGAGACAGATGAAAACGATCGCTGCTTGCCCTGCGGGAGTGAACCCTATGGACTCGACGCAAACCTACGACAGCCTGGCCGATGTCTACGCTCTGATGTACCCGGCGTCTTCACCGGACATCAAGGACGCTGTCGACTTCCTTGCCCGGATATGCCCAGAAGGGGGAAAGATTCTGGAGTTCGGTGTAGGCAGCGGACGGCTCGCGGTACCCCTCGCTCAGCGGGGCTTCGAGGTGCACGGTGTCGACGGGTCCCAGCGGATGCTCGACAAACTCGCCGAGCGGGACACGGACGCACGCGTACGCGCCATCGCGGCCGACTTCACCAAGGTGAGCACCGGAGAGACCTACGATGTCGTCTTCATCGCCCTCAACACGCTGTTCGCACTGCATACGGCGGCGCAGCAAGTAGAGTGCGTGACCCGGATGCGGGAGCACCTGGCACCCGGCGGCCGAGTGGTCATCGAAGCGTTCGACCCGATGCCGTACCACCAGCAGCAGGGGGAGCACACCAGCACCCGCTACCTGTCCCCCAGCTCGGTCATGCTGGACAGCAGCCACGTCGTGCGGACTCGGCAGTTGGTTTTGGTCATCCACACCGTTCTGGACGGCACCGTGCCCCGGCCGACACAGGAGATCCTCCGCTACGCCTGGCCCTCCGAAATCGATCTCATGGCCCGGATCGCTGGATTGCGCCTCGTGGGACGGACTGCAGGATGGCGTGAAGAGCCCTATGGCGAGACGAGTGACCGTCACATCTCTGTCTATGCTGTCGATGATGTCAAGAACCATGGTGGAAGCGGCAGTTGAGCACGAGGACGTAAGAGCCCTGCTGGAATTGCAGAAGGTGACGCGTTCCTACGATGGATCCCAGGTGTTGCAGGGGGTGAATCTGACTGTGGCACCGGGGCAGTGCGTCGCTCTCACAGGCAGCAACGGATCCGGCAAATCGACACTTCTCCGTCTGGCGGCGGGTCGCGAGCGGCCCACCTCCGGCACCGTCCTCTTCGACGGCGCTTCGATGAACGGCGACGAACCGGCCGTGCGGGCGGCGGTCGCCACCGTGATGGATGTCGACGCCTTCTATCCCGATCTGACGGTCCGTGAGCACCTCATGCTCGTGGCGCTCGCGCATGGCCTGGGTGCGACGGCGCGCGACGCTGTGGCTGAGGTTCTGGCCAGTCACCACCTGGCGGACCATGCCGATCTGCTGCCGTCCGCGCTGTCTTCCGGGCTGAGGCAGCAGATGCTGCTGGCCGCGGCCTTCGTTCGCCCGCACGACCTGCTCATCGTCGACGAGCCCGAACAGCGGCTGGACGCCGCTGCGCGGCGGGAACTCGCGGACCGGCTGGCCCGGCATAAGGCACAGGGGGTGGCCATCCTCATGGCCACCCACAACGACCAGCTCGTCGAGGCGGTCGCGGACCGTGTGATGAGGCTGGCAGACGAGCAGCAGACCGAATCGGCGGGAGACGGGCGTGAGCACGGAAACGTCTTCTGACGTGCGATCGTCTGTCCAGCCGCCCGACAGCACTGCCGAGGTCCTGGGATTTCTGCGGGCCGCGCGCAGCGAGTACCGGACGGAGCGGCGCAAGAGCGCTGCCTTCGTGGCGTATCTGCTCGTGCTGTTCGGCGGGGTGTGGGGTGTGCCCGCCCTGCTGACTGTGGCGCGGCTGGGACAGTCGAGTCGACTCGACCGCTCGGAACCCTTCCTGCAGGCTCTGCCCCTGTGGCTGCCTACCGTCCTTGCCCTGGCGTCGCTGCTCATCGTGCGCAGTGCTGTGTGGCGCGGCCCGGTCGTCGCGGACAGCGCGACGGTGTCCTGGCTGCTGCCGCAGCCGATTGCGCGCGGACCGCTCCTGCTGCCGCGGTTGGCGTCATCGGCCACCGTCAGCGCGTTTCTCGGTATGATGACTGGTGGTGTGCTCGGCTTCCTCATCGCCAATGTGTCGGGGGCCCCATGGCTTTCGGTCACCGCTGCGGGCGTTTGGGCCGGGCTGGGTACCGCGCTGGTCGGCACCGGGCTCAGCGTGCTGATCGTGCGCCACGAAGGGCGACGGGAACGGCAGCAGCGCAAGATCTTCCAGGCCAGCTGGTGCGGGGTCGCCCTGATGGGCCTGCTGTCCGTCATCGCCCTGACCCGTGGGTTGCCCACGTTGGCGGGCACTACCGTCTTGTGGTTGTTGCCTTGGGGCTGGGCGGCTCAGCCCCTCACGGCGGCCGCGCTGGGCACGGCGCCGGGCTGGCCACTGGCCATGCTGATCTGGGCATGCAGCATCGCCGTGCTGGCGCGCTTGGCGGTGCGGGTCGTCCCGGACATCCCCGGAGCGGCCCTGCGACTGCGCGCCACGGTCGCCGACCGCATGGGCGCCTCGCTGTTCTCCTTGGACCTACGGCGGGCGCGTTCCGTGATGCGCGTGCGGCAGCGGCGAGGGGCACGTCCCGCGTCGTGGGTCCGGCCGCCGCGCCTGCCGTGGCTGGTACTTCCCTGGCGGGACGCGCTCAGCCTCGTGAGAGCGCCCGGCCGGCTCGGCTGGGGCTTCGCATGGTCCGCTCTGTCCACCGCCGCCCTCGCCTTCGCGTCCACCCGGACCGGAACGACCGCCACGCTGTCCTCCTGCGCCGCCTTGTGGTTCCTCTACCTCGCGGCCGCGCAGTTCGTCGAGCCGGCCCGGCTGGAGAGCGACGACATGCGCCGCAGCGCCCTGCTGCCCTACCGCGCGGGGAGCCTGGCGCTGTGGCACGCGGTCGTGCCCGGACTGCTGCTGGCCGCTGCCACGGGGCTCGGCCTCGCGGTGTGCGTTATCGGAGGTTGGTGGACACCCGCGCTGGCGGCGGTACCGGCTGCGGTGCCGGCGAGCGTCGGAGCGGCACTCGTCGGCGCCTACCGGGGTCCGGTCCCCTTTCACCTGCTGGTGGGTGCCGACACGCCGATGGGCAACACCGCGCCGATCCAGACGGCCGTCTGGTACTTGCGTGGGCTACTGGCGCTGATGGCGCTCGCAGGCCCCGCAGTGGTCGCCGCGGCGGCGGACGGGTCCTGCGGGCCGCAGGGCGCGGCGTGGCTGCTCCTGGCTGGCATTGCGGGCTTATTCTGGGCCCGTCGGACTGCTCGGCGGCTGCACGGTTGACTCCTCGGGCTGCTGCGGTGACGCCTGCCGCAGCAGCCGGGTCGCCAAGCTACGAAGCAACTCGGTAAGTTGAGGATCACAAGCGCGCACGTTGGCAGCAGAGGGATGCCGCAAACCGCGCGTGTGCACCCGGTGAGCCACATTCCGCTGGAAGTAGGGCCATGGCAAGGCCCGCGCCTAGGCTCGGCCGCATGGTTGCTCGTACACCAGCCGAAAGCTCGGAGGTCAGGCCGTTCCCTGCGTACGACCCGCTTGC
>NZ_JCAJZO010000071.1:0-7530 GCF_059510295.1 Streptomyces sp. PTL18
GCGTTTCTCAGCCTCCCGGCAGGCGCTTCCCTGCCGCCTGGGATCATTCCGGCTGCGGGTGTCCGCACGCCTGTCGGGCCACCGACAGCGGCAGTTGTCCAGCTGCTCCGTTCACGGCTCAGAACGGACGAGCGGGGCGAATTCTTCGAGAGCGGGCGACTCGCAGTGCGGTGGTTCGAACCCGAAGTCGGACCGGAAATGCATCAGACCCTCACCGAACAGACCCGGCTGATCTGGGCTGCGTTGCGCGCTGTGACCCGGCCGGCCGTGATCGAGGCGCCCGACGGTCGCCGCACTTCGGGACTGAGAATCGGGCCCGCCGCCCGTGACGAGGTGGTGCGCCGCCAAGTGCCGCTGGCGAGACCTGGCATTCAGCGGTTTCGGCTGGTGACCTGATGGCGAGGGCCCGGCGGCCGAAGGCCGCCGGGCCCGATGATCAGTAACGTTCAGGCCGAGTCGTTCAGGGAGTCCTTCGCAGCGGGATGACGTCGGGGCCGGTGGGCATGGCAGGGCGGGCGGCCTCTGGGGTGGCCAGGAGGGCCACGATGGTGACCGGCTGCTGGCAGTGCGGACAGTTCCGGGTGGCAGTCGGCTCCAGAGGGTCACGCTCCGGGACGGCCGGTCGGGGTCCTGATCGTGGTGTCGATCTGGGTGGTGGAAGGTCAGGCAATGCGGGCGGCGCCTGCACCTCACCGAGCCGGCGGGCGCGTTCCTCGTCGCGCTGACGATCACGCTGCTTCTCCGCCTCGCGGCGACAGGCCGGTGAACAGTAGACCTGCCGGAGGCGGGGGTTTGCGGTGAACTCGCCGCCGCAGGCCGGGCAGGAATGTGGCTGCGGGCCGGCGGGGGCCGAGCGACGCGCGAGGGTCTTGCAGCGAGGGGAGCAATAGATCTGCCGCGGGTGGGGAATGAACTCGTCCTCGCAGACCGGGCAGTTGACGGTGCTGGCTCCCTTGAGGTGTGTCTGTTCGGTGTCACGAGACACGGGCGTTCACTCCCTTTCGCAGGGTCTCGGCCTGGTTCTGGTGGCCGCGGAGCCGGTAGGAAGGTCCGTCGATGCCGGCGACGGCGGCCCGGTGCAGGAGCCGGTCGAGCATGGCGGCGGCGACGGTGGCGTCGCCGAAGGCGCCGGCCCAGTCAACTGGGGCTGGCACTTGTTCCTCATGGGGTGTGTGCCCTGCGACCTGGCCGTTTCAGGGGTCTGAGTGTCTCTTTGATTGTCTCGCTGACAGTGCGGTTTTGTAGGCGCTACCTTCATTTGTCAGGTGCGAGGAAGGTGTGCCGGATGGTGGAGTCGCGTCTGCGGGTGATCGAGGGCCGGACGGTGCCCGAGGCGCCCGTTGCCTGGGATCCGTGGGAGTTCCAGGCCCTGTGTGTGGAGGCGTTCGTGGCCTCCTGGCGGGCCCGGGGGTTCAGCCCGGTGACAGTCGACAACGACATCGGCCTGCTGGAGCGGACGTTGAAGGCCCTGGGGCGTCCGGCGTGGGATGTCACGCCCGAGGACATCGACCGCGTGGTCGGCGGCCTGGCCGTGGATGGGCGGGCGCCATCCACCCGCCGCGGATACGTCCAGATCTTCAAGGGATTCCACCGGTTCCTGCAGGCCCGCAAAGCCATCGAGATCGAGGCGGCGTTCGGGGTCCGGCTGGTCTGCCCGGTGGACGAGTTCAATGCCTCGCGGCATGTCGGCGACGACTCGCCGGCCCTGCTGCCGCCGCCGACTCCCGAGCGGGTCGAGGAGTTCTTCGACTTCCTCAAGGCCCGGATCGCCACCGCCCGCAAGTACGCGCCCGCCGCCCGCGACTACGCGCTCTTCCGGACGCTGTATCACGCTGGCCTGCGTTCGGAGGAGGCCTCACTCCTGGATTGCCCGGACGTCCACTTCGGCCGCGGCCCGTTCGGCAAGCTGCACGTGCGCTTCGGCAAGGGCGCCCACACCTCCGGGCCCCGTCCGCGCTGGGTGCCCATGCTCGACCAACTGGACCTGATTCTGCGCTGGTTCCTCGACGACGTCCGCGGGAAGTTCCCCGACTCGCCCGCGCTGTTCGCCGACGAGTCGGGCGGCCACCTGCACCAGGGCACCGTCCGCAACCGCCTGCGCTATCTGATGGAGCTGGAGGGCCGTCCGGCCGCCGACCGGTTCAGCCCGCATGCCTTGCGGAGGGCCTGCGCGACCCATAACTACGAGCGCGGGGTGGACCTGGTGGCCATCCAGCAGCTCCTTGGTCACTGGACTGTCAGTTCGACCATGAGATATGTACGGCCCTCGGCCACTTTCATCGAGGACGCCTACCGACGCGCCGTGACCAGCACGCTCGGCGAGCTCACCGGAGAGGAACCCACGCCGTGAACATCAAGTGGAAGCTGCGGATGGCCGCCGCCCAGCGCGAGGTTTGGACCGGCGCCCAGCTGCGGCGGCTCCTGGCCGAGAAGGCCGGCCTGGAACTGTCCTCCGCATCGGTGTCGGCCCTGTTCACCAAGGAACCCTCCCAGGTGAAGATGTCCACGCTCGCAGCATTGTGCACCGCGCTGGAATGCACCCCCAACGACCTGATCGAGGTCGACACCACCCCCGTCGAACGCCCTGCGGCTCATCCGCAACCGGCAGCCGACCTGCCTCGGGCCGCCTCGGCCCGAGGCAAGTCCATGCCGCCGATCTGACCGACGGAGTGCGGGCGAGACATGGGAAAGAGGCAGCGGGACTGTGTCGGGTGCGGGGCGCCGGTCGGCTTCATCGACCGGCAGCATTGCTGCCGCTGCACCGCCCGGATGAAGGACGAAGCCACCCGCGCCCCCTGCCCCACCTGCGGGAGGTCACGCGTCCTGCAGGCCGACACCGGACGGTGCATCACCTGCTCGCGGACCTGCGCAAGCTGCGGACGCCCGGTCCGCTCACCGTCCGCCAGCCACTGCGGGATCTGCCGACGCGAATCCGCCCGGCAGGCTGCGAAGCGGCTCTGCCCTCGCTGCCAGCGGCCCGGCTTCCTGCAGACCGGCACCGGATGTTGCGGCCACTGCTCGCGACGGCGGCAGACCAAGCAGCCCCCGCGGGAGTGCGCCGGCTGCGGCCAGGTGCGGCGCCACGCCGGACACGGACTCTGCTCAGCCTGCTGGCAGAAGCACCCCGACCGCCCCTTCATCGCCGCCGAGAACCTGGCATCCCGGCTCGCCGAGCCAGTGACCTGGCTGGGTGACTTCGCCGGACATCTCGCCGACCGGCACTGCGTGAGCCGTGCCTGCACCATGATCAGCACGCTGGGCAGGCTGCTGAACGACGAACACCCCAACCACCCCCAAGCCCTCCTGGACCGTGCCCGCCGCCCCGGCCGTTCGATGGGCTCCCTCGCTCGCGCACTCGAAGCCTTCTTTACTCAGCACGGCCTCGCACTTCCCACCGACCAGGCGCAACGGCTCGCCGCCGGACGCCGACGACGCCGCATCGACGCCATCCCGCACCCGTTGCGACCGCCGGTGCAGGCGTTCGCCGAGTCCATGCTGCGAGCACGCGAGCGCGCCAGGAAGGCCGGCACCCTGCCGCGCACCGACAGCACTATCGAAGCGGCCCTGGCCATCGTCCGCGACCTCGCCCGCTTCCTGACCGGCACGCGCAACAAGCAGGACTGGGCCCTGACCGAGGTCCACGACGTCGAAGCCTTCCTGGCGACCATGCCCAAGGCCCGTCAACGTCGACTGACCGTGCTGCGGCAGTACTTCCGTTTCGCCCGCTCCCGCAAGATCGTGCTTGTCGACCCCACTCTGGGAGTCAAGGCCAAGGGCCCGTCGGGGTTCAGCGGCACCACCGTCGCCGCCGACCAGCAGCGACAGCTGTTCCGCCGTTGGACCGCAGGCACCGACGCGCACCCTCACGAGGCACTGCTCGGACTCCTGGCCCTCCTCCACGCGGCCTCCAGCAGTGAGGTCCGGCTCCTGCGCCTGGACGACCTCGATCCCACCAACCGCACCATCCGCCTGGGCAAACGGCCGCATCCGGTGCCCATGGACCCGGTCAGCTGGTCGGTGCTTCAACGCTGCCTGGCCCACCGCGCGGACTGGGGCACCGACAACCCCTACGTGATCGTCACCCGGATCACCAAGACCGGCCGGGCACCGGCCTCAACCGCCTATGCCAGCCACCTCCTGGACCCCTGCGGCACCCCGCCCCGGACGCTGCGATGCACCCGTCTCGCCGACCTGGTGAACACCCTCGATCCCAAGCTCGTTGCCGCAGCCCTCGGCATGGACCCCGAAGGCGTCATGATCTACCTCGCCGATCATGTCGACGCCGGTCGGCTCGCGCAGCGCAGGGAGAACGCACCAGGGTCAGGCACTGCGTGACCGGCACAATGTCCCGGTGACCCTCTTTACCTGCGCGAACTGCGAGCACCCTCTCACCGGCGATCTCCAGGAATCACAGGCCGCCCCGGCCAGCGATCACCTGTCCGACCATCGCATCGCCGACCCGCGGGTGGTGCAAGGCACCTATGCGATCAACTACGACGCCACTCTGTTCATCCTGCATCCTGACGACGTGCCAGGCACCGCTCTGCATCCCGACTCAGGACGTCGCGGCGGCTGCTGCGGACTTCACGGCCAGGACGGTCCCAACCTCGTCTGCGCAGACTGCGGCGCCGAGGTCGCCACCAAGGAATCGGACTGCTGGACCGCCAACCTGGTGGCGCTGATAGCCGCTGCAGTCGTCAGCAGCACGGAATCTCCATCTGGAACCCGTTGACTTTCGGCGCCACCTCGCACACGTTCGCCGGAACATGTGCGCTTTGGCGATGCCGACATTGGTCGTCAGGATCGTGCTCGACTTCAGATACCTCTGGTTGATCACCTGGAACAGCGCGGACGCGCCGTCCTCGGGCAGCGGGAGATAGCCGAGCTCGTCGATGATCAGGAGCTTGGGGCCTGCGAAGAACCGCATGCAGGTCTTCCAGCGGCCTTCGAGTGCGGCCTTGTGGCACTTGGCTGCGAGCTCGGCGGTGGTGGTGAAGTAGACGCGGTGCCCGGCGTCGACGGCGGCCCGGCCGAGCGCGACGGACAGCATGGTCTTGCCGACCCCGGGTGGTCCGACGAACAGAACGTTGGAGGCGTCGTCGAGAAACCTGAGGGTGGCCAGGTCGCGGATGAGCTTCTCGTCGACACCCGGCTGGGCCGCGAAGTCGAAGTCGTTCAGCGTCCAGGGTTCGGGCAGGCAGGCGAAGCGTTCCCGGGCCGCGAGGCGGCGGGCCTCGGTGGCCTCGACCTCGATCTCCAGCAGTCGCTCCAGCGCGGCCGTCAGGGACATCCGCTCGGTGCGGGCCTGGTCCAGCACTCGGTTGAGGGCCTCGGCTGCGTCGTTGAGTTTGAGGTAGGACAGGTGACCTCGCAGCTGCTGGAAGCGGCGAGCTTCGCTCATCTGCATCGGTGACGTACTCACTCCGGATTCTCCTCCTTGGGTGAGGGGGCATTCCGTAGCCGGTTGGCCACGGCGGCATAGGTGGACAGGTCGATCACGACCCGTTCCGCGGGATCAGTCGCGGCCGGCTGGCCGCGCAGGTGCTCGGCCTCGGCGAGGGCGGCGGCCGAGGGCGGCCTGCGGACCTTGGTCTTGCAGGGACTGCGGTCGGTGAACGAGGCCAGCACCGCACGTTCCAGCGCGAGAACGTGCCCGTCGTCACGGATGGTCTGGCCGGCTCCGCGTGGTGCCCGTCGGTGCTGGGCGATCACCGCCCGGCCCGTGGTGGCGATGCGCAGGTAGTCGTCGCCGAGCCGGTGGCGGACATGAACCTGAACGCCGGGGAGCCCGGGCGGCACCGAGTAGAAGTTGCCGTCGAAGGACACCAGGCTCTGCGGACTGACCGTCCGCTGGACCTCCAGCTCGGCCGGGAACGGCCGCACCGGAACATCCAAAAGCGGCTCAGCGCTGGCGAGTTCGGCAACAGTGACAGGGACGCCGTCCACCTTCCGGCGCCGCTCGTCCATCCGGACGGCGAGTTTGTCGACCCCGGACTGGGCCTGGATGACACTCAGCCCGTCGGGGACCGTGCGCCACCAGCGTTGGGCGGCCGAGTGGTTGGCCTTCTCGACCACGCCCTTGCGGTTGCCGCGCCGCGGCGGGCAGATGTCCACCCCGGCCCCGTAGTACTTGGCGACCGCCGCGAAGGCCGCGGTGACCTGCCCGCTGGAGGGGTAGCAGACCGTGGCCATGCGGTCGAAGCGCCACCTGCGGGCGGTTCCGCCGAGCCTGCGAACCACGTCGTCCAGGGCCTGGACCAGGTGCGGGAAGTCTTCCGACTCCGCCAGCACCGCCCGCCATCGGCCCGAGTGCGCGAGTGCCCCGACCAGCAGGTGGGCATGGCTCCCGACACCCCAGGATTCGGGCGGATCGGGGAGTTCCAGCCAGTCGAACTGGATCTCCTCACCCGGCGGATGGGCGATCACTGCGACGTTGCGGCCGGTGGAGGCATGACAGGGCTCGCAGTGCGGACGGACCTGATAGCGGCGAAGCGCGCGGGTGAACGAGCAATGCTCAGGACTTGTGGATCGGTTCCGGGAGGGCGTGCGAAGGGCGTACCTTCCCGAATGATCCTTTGATGGTCACCGAGTAGGCCCGCGTTCGCAGCGCGGGTCGGGAAGGCACGCCCGTGCTCAGCGTAGTGAACGCCGATGGCTCGACCGAGACCGGCTCCCTGATCGACGAGATCGTCCGCGAGGGCGCCCGCCGGATGCTGGCCGCCGCCTTGGAGGCCGAAGTCAACCAGTACATAGCCGAGTTGACGACCGAGACCGACGACCGAGACCGACGAGCGGGGGCGTCGGCTCGTGGTCCGCAACGGCCATCACCGGCCCCGGACCGTGGTCACCGCAGCCGGGCCGGTCGAGGTCACCGCGCCTCGGGTGAACGACCGTCGAGTGGACGAGGCCACCGGTGAGCGCAAGCGGTTCTCGTCGAAGATCCTTGCGCCGTGGTGCCGCAAGTCGCCCAAGATCAGCGAGGTGCTGCCGCTGCTCTACCTGCACGGACTGTCCTCTGGGGACTTCGTGCCGGCGCTGGAGCAGTTCCTCGGCTCGGCCGCCGGACTGTCGTCGGCAACCGTGACCCGGCTGACGAAGCAGTGGGGCGACGACCACGCCGCCTTCCAGGCCCGTGACCTGTCCGACCGGGACTTCGTCTATGTGTGGGCTGACGGGGTGCATCCCAAGGTCCGGCTCGGGCAGGCGCACTCATGCGCCCTGGTCCTGCTCGGGGTGCGCGTCGACGGCACGAAGGAGCTGATCGCGATCGCGGAGGGGCTGCGCGAGTCCACGGAGTCGTGGGCCGACCTGCTGCGCGATTGCCGCCGGCGCGGCATGCGCGACCCGGAGCTGGTGGTCGGTGACGGCGCGATGGGGCTGTGGCGGGCCCTGGCCGAGGTCTTCCCCGCAGCCAGGCATCAGAGGTGCTGGGTTCACAGAAGCCGTCAAGAATCAACCTGTCGGTGTGTCGTGTTCGCTCTGCGCGGCAGTGAGGAGATCGGCGGCGGTGCGGTAGCGGGTGGTGGCCGG
>NZ_JCAJZO010000072.1:0-6892 GCF_059510295.1 Streptomyces sp. PTL18
TTGGGGGCGGGGGGGTTGCCAGGCCCCCGCGCCACTCACACCGGGCGGGACCGCAGGCCCTCCAGGAGGATGTCCAGCAGTCGCGACGAGGCCGCCGCCTGGTGGGCGGCGTCCGGCAGTGAGGGCGCCGCCGTGGCGATCACCAGCAGCACGTCCGACACGGTGACGTCCGGTCGCAGTTCACCCGCCGCGCGTGCCCGCTCCACGAGCTGCCCGACGACCTCCAGCAGGGTGGCCGCTCCCGCGTCGTCCGGCTCCGGGGCAGGCCGCTGCTCCACGAGCCGCAGGTCGGGGGCCGACTCGGACCGCTGCTGCGGTACCCGGGCCGCGTCCACCGGCCCCGCCTCGGACTGCTCCGTGCCCTCCTCGGCGACCCCCACCCGCAGGACATGCGGCGGCAGCAGCCGTCCGGCGCCCGACGCCACCGATGTGCGCAGGAAGCGCGAGAGCGCCGACCACGGCTCGTCCTCCTGACCGAGCGCCGCCCTGGCCTGCTCGGTCAGCCGGGAGGTCTCCTCCTCGGCTATCCGCCGCACCAGGACGTCCTTGCTCGGGAAGCGCCGGTACACGGTGCCGACGCCGACCCGCGCGCGCCGCGCCACGTCCTCCATCGGCGCGCCGTACCCCAGTTCGCCGAAGACCTCGCGTGCCGCGCGCAGTACGTGCTCCAGATTGCGCTGTGCGTCTACGCGCAGCGGCGTCGTCCGCGCGGCCTCCCCGCGTCCGTCCTGCGCCGCGCTCACCGTGCCCGCCGCCGCGACGGCGGACGCGGATGACCAATAAGAGTCCTGAATGTGCATGAATGATCCCCCGGTCCTGACGTCTCCCCCCGGAGACTCTCCCCGCCATTGGCAACCGGAGCGTACGGAACAGGCGTCGTACGTGACCGGGCCCGCCCCTCGCGGGCCCCGAGCGCATCCCCCTACACCCCGTCAAGAGACGAACATAGTTGAGCGCGAGTCAATTCAGAAGGGGCGCGCTCCGCGCGGGTCGCCCCCCGATCGGAGTACGGGCCGGATTCACCCCCTTTGCCCCCTCCGCCGTACCCCCTCGCACCCTCGCTGACCTGCAATATTCCCCTGCGCTCCGGTGATTCGGCCAACCCTGCCCCAGGCGTCCGTCCGGTCACACAATTTGCCGGGGCTGTGGACAAACTCGGGCGTCGGGTGCCTCATGGGAAGGTGACGGCTGCATTCCACCGGGCGACACCCCCCGAACACCCGAAGTGTGTGCGCATCCTCGTCGTCGGCGGCGGCTACGTCGGCCTGTACACGGCGCTGCGCCTGCAACGGAAGCTCAAGGCGGAACTCCGCCGGGGCGAGGCGGAGATCGTGGTGGTCTCGCCCGATCCCTACATGACCTACCAGCCGTTCCTGCCGGAGGCGGCCGCCGGCGCCATCTCACCGCGCCACGTGGTCGTCCCGCTGCGTCGCGTCCTCACGGACTGCCACGTCGTCATCGGCGAGGCCACGGCCATCGACCACGCCAAGCGGACCGCCACCATCTCCACGCTCTCCAGCGAGGAGACCGGGCAGACCGAGCAGATCGCCTACGACGAACTCGTCCTCGCCCCGGGCTCCATCTCGCGCACCCTCCCCGTTCCCGGTCTCGCCGAGCACGGCATCGGCTTCAAGACCGTCGAGGAGGCCATCGGTCTGCGCAACCACGTCATCGAACAGATGGACATCGCCTCCTCCACCCGCGACCCCGCCATCCGCGACGCGGCCCTCACCTTCGTCTTCGTCGGCGGCGGCTTCGCCGGAGTGGAGGCGCTCGGCGAACTGGAGGACATGGCCCGCTACGCCGCCCGCTACTACCACAACGTCAAGCCCGAGGACATGCGGTGGATCCTCGTGGAGGCCTCCGACCGCATCCTCCCGGAGGTCGGCGAGGAGATGGGCCGCTACACCGTCACCGAGCTGCGCCGCCGCAACATCGACGTACGCCTCGAAACCCGTCTGGAGTCCTGTGCCGACCGGGTCGCCGTCCTCTCCGACGGCTCCCGCTTCCCGACCCGTACGGTCGTGTGGACCGCCGGTGTCAAACCGCACCCGATCCTCGCCGCGACGGACCTGCCGCTCGGCGAACGCGGGCGCCTGAAGTGCACCCCCCAGCTGACCGTGGACGGCGTCAGGCACGCGTGGGGCGCGGGAGACGCGGCCGCCGTCCCCGACGTCACCGCCGAGGAGCCCGGCAGGGAGACCGCCCCCAACGCCCAGCACGCGCTGCGCCAGGCCAAGGTGCTCGGCGACAACATCGTGCACGCGCTGCGCGACGAGCCCCTGGAGACGTACGCGCACAAGTACGTCGGTTCGGTGGCCTCCCTGGGGCTGCACAAGGGCGTCGCACACGTCTACGGACGCAAGCTGAAGGGCTGGCCCGCGTGGTTCATGCACCGCACGTACCACCTCAGCAGGGTGCCCACCTTCAACCGCAAGGCGCGAGTAATGGCCGAATGGACTCTGGCAGGCCTCTTCAAGAGGGAGATCGTGTCGCTCGGTTCACTCGAACATCCCCGTGCGGAGTTCGAACTGGCCGCCGGTGGAAAGCATTCTTCAGACCCGAAGGGGTCGAACTGAGCGGACCCAGGAACTCCGCCCGAAGCACCGACGTCTGACGGTTGTCGGTCCGGTCGGCCAGACTGGTCCACGATCCGGGCGGGCCGACCCCGCCCGGACGCACCCACCAGGCTTTCCCCACAGCGCCGTACCCCCCGTGGACCGGGCCCCGGACCCCGCCCGGAACCGGAGCCGGCCGGAGACGACAACGACGAGGCAAGAAATCGGTGAACTTCACGCGCTGGAGCGCCCGGCTCCCCGGAACGCAGCGCCGCGCCGCAGCGCGGACCGAGCACGCGGTCGCCACCGACCGGCGCGGTGACGGCTCCGTGCCCGTGGCCCGCACCGAGCGGCTCACCGACGACACGCCGAGCGTGCCCGCCCTCGACGAGCTGCCGGCGCGGGAGGTCCTCGACCGCGTCCCGGCCCTCGTGGCCCTGGTGCACGGCCCCGATCACCGCGTCGCCTACGTGAACGACGCCTACGCGGCGGCCTTCGGCGCCCGCCCGGTCGGCGAACCCGCGCGCAAGGCACTGCCCGAACTGGAGGAACTGGGCCTCCTCCCGCTCCTGGACCAGGTGCTGCGCAGCTCCAAGCCGCGCACGGTCAAGTCCCGCAAGGCGCCGGGCGGCCGTTCGTACACGTTCACCTGTACACCGGTGGACGTACCCGGCGGCAGGGCCCGGGGCGTGCTCGTCTTCGCGGCCGACGTCACCGACCACGCCGAGGCCGCCGAACGGCTGCGCGCCAGCGAGCGCGAGCAACGCCGGACCGCGGTGGCCCTCCAGCGCTCCCTGCTGCCCCAGGAACTCGAACAACCCGACGACCTGCGCATCGCCGCCACCTACCAGCCCGGCGGCACCGAGGCCGCGGTCGGCGGTGACTGGTACGACGTGATCACGCTCGGCGGCGGCCGCACCGCGCTGGTGATCGGCGACGTCATGGGCAGGGGCGTCCGCGCGGCGGCGGTGATGGGCCAACTGCGCACGGCGGTGCGCGCCTACGCCCGTCTGGACCTGCCCCCGCACGAGGTCCTCCAGCTTCTCGACGGCCTCGCCGCGGAGATCGACGCCAACCAGATCGCGACCTGCGTCTACGCCGTCCACGACCCGAACGAGGGCCGGCTGGTGTACGCCTCGGCAGGCCACCTCCCGATCCTGGTCCGCGACGAGTCCGGCAACGTGCTGCGCGCCGACGAACCCACCGGGCCGCCCCTCGGCACGGGCGGCTGGATGCACGCCTCCGGCTCGGTACCGCTGGCACCCGGATCCACGGCCGTCCTCTACACCGACGGCCTGGTGGAACGGCGGGACGCCGACCTGGACGAAGGCATCGCGGCTCTGGCGGGCGCGCTCGCCGGCGCCACGGGCACACCACAGGTGATCTGCGACCGTCTGGTGCGTTCCGCGGGCGTCACAGCGGGCCACGACGACGACGTGGCGGTCCTGGTCCTCCAGCACCCGGCGCGCACCGGAGGGGAGGGCGAGCTGTTCCGCAACGCCGCACTGGAGCTGCTGGGCGGTGTGGAAGCGGCACCCCGCGCGCGTGCCTTCGCCTCCGGGGTGCTGACGAGCTGGCGGTTCCCGGCCGACCTGCACGATCTCGGGGTGCTGGCGGCGAGCGAACTGGTCGCGAACTCGCTGCAGCACGGCACACCGCCCATGCGGCTGCGCCTGCGCCGCACCGACCGCCGACTGATCATCGAGGTCACCGACGGCGACGACCACCTCCCGAGGCGCCGCCGCGCGGAACCGGCGGACGAGGCGGGCCGGGGCATCGCCATCGTGGCGACGATCGCGTCGAACTGGGGATCACGGAGGACACCAGGGGGCGGCAAGGCGGTGTGGTGCGAATTCGCCCTGCCGAAGACCGACGGCTGACCTCCCGGGTCCCTCGAACGAGCGGGGGTCCAGGGAGCGGAGCCTCTGGGGGACGGAAGGGTACGGGACGGGACGGGCGGTGAGGGCGAACACCCTCAGGTGCGCGCCGACGCCGACGCCGGCTCCGCCGACGCACCTCCCTGCGCCACGACCCGGCTCCTCCCCGGCGACGGCTGGTTCTGCGCCGGGGTCAGCAGCCGCCCGAGCCGCACCGCCAGCACCGTGATGCCCAGGGAGCACAGCAGGAACGCCACGACGTACGGTCCCGGCAGGGCCGCCGCAAGGGGGCCGCCCACCGCCGGCCCCACCGCCAGCGCCAACTGCTTCACCAGGGCGAACACCGAGTTGTACTGCCCTGCCATTCCCGTCGGCGCCAAGTCCGCCACCAGCGGCGCGACCGTCGGCGACAGCATCACCTCACCCAGCCCGAACAGCGCGTACGTGGACACGAACGCCGCCGTCGCCATCTCACGGCTGCCGTGACCCAGCCCCGCGTACCCCGCGACGGCCCACGCCACGGCCCAGATCAGCCCCACGGCCGCGATCACCCGGGACCGCCTGCGCCGCTCCACGAACCTCAGCACCGCGAACTGCGCCACCACGATCACCGCGGTGTTCGCCGCCAGCGCCGTACCCAGCGCGGACGTCGAGATCCCGGCCGCCTCCACGCCGTAGGCGCTCAAGCCCGACTCGAACTGCCCGTAGCAGGCGAAGAAGAGCACGAAACCCAGCACGCACAGCTGCACCATGGCCCGGTCCCCCAGCAGTTGCCGCCGGCTCGCCCCGCCGCCCCGCGGCGGCGTCTCCTCGATCCTCGGTGCCCGTGGCATCCGTACCGTCGACATGACCACGACCAGCAGCAGGAACATCGCCGCCTCGAGCGCGAACAGCAGGGTGAAGGACGCCGCCCGCGAGACATCCACGAGGTGCCCGCCGATCAGCCCACCGACACCGAGTCCCAGGTTCTGCAGGAAGAACTGCACCGCGAAGGCCCGCGAGCGCGTCTCTGCCGCCGAGCAGTCCACGATCATCGTGGCCAGTGCCGGCTGCATCACCGCCTGCCCGGCCCCGAGCAGCGCGGCCGACAGCAGCACGCTCTCCGCACCGGCCGCGACCCCCAGACTCAGCGCGCCCACCGCGGCCATGAGCAGTGCGGCCAGCAGCACCGGAAGCGGCCCGCGCCGGACGATGGCCCGCCCGGCGAACGGCAGCACGACCAGCGCGGCCACGGCGAAGACGGCGAGTACGAGACCCGCCGTCACAGCACCGAGATCCCGCACCTGCGCCACATAGACGTACAGATAGGGGACGGTGAAGCCGAGACCGAACGCGCTGAGTGCGTTGCCCGCATGGATCCGGCGCATCGCTGCGCCCATCGCCCTGGTCACTGACACCTTCCTTGAGAAGCGGGGCCGCCGAGCCCCGGCTCTTACCTCTGAAACGGTTAACCCTGAAGACTTCGAAGCTAAAATTCGAAGTTGAACAGTACACCTTGAAGGAGTTCAATGCCAAGCGGTCGCGTGTCATACTGCGCCCATGGGTGACACCCCCGGCGCGAGCGAGCCGACCCTCGAGGAACAGATCGCCGCCTACCAGCGCGAGTTCCAGGACCTGGACCCGCAGGTGGAGAAGATCGTCTCGGCGCTGTCCCGGCTCAACCGCCGTATGAACGTCGCCTACGGCCGCCAGACATCCGCGCTCGGTATCAGCAACACCGACTGGGAGGTCCTCAAGGCCCTCGTGCTCTCCGGCGCCCCCTACCGCATGGGCCCCAGCGATCTCGCCAAGCGGCTCGGCCTGACGCCGGCCGCGATGACCCACCGCATCGACCGCATGGTCGGCGAGGGCCTGGTCACCCGTGAGCGCGACGAGGCCAACCGCGTCCGCGTCATCGTCGAGCTGACCGACGAGGGGCGCGAGAAGTGGCTGGAGGCCATGCGCCGCGCCTCCGGGTTCGAGGAAGACCTCCTTCAGGACCTCTCTCCGGAGGAACGCGCGGTCCTCGGTGACGTGCTGACGCGCCTGCTGCGTCGGGTGGAGGACGCCCAGCCGGACGCCGGCGGCCGCCTCAGCGACCTGGACTGACAGGCGCCCGGAGACTTGGCGCAACGCCGGGCCGGGGAGGTTTGACACCCCGCCCCGCGATCCGTAAGGTTCTTCGGGTTGCCACGGGGCCGTATCGGTTCTGCGGCAGCACCTCCTGCCGCATCAGCGGCAACAAACCACTCAGCACGATCTCCCACCCGGGTCAATTTCGGCGCGCCCGAAATTCGAATTCGATTGGGTACGGCATCCCCGATCCACGCGATTGGGAATCGCCGGAGGGATCCGCTAGGGTTGGAGACGTCGGAACGGCCCAAGGGTCGCGAGGACAAGCCCGGTTGACAGGGAATCAGGGCCCAAAGGGAACTGAGGGATCTGATAGAGTCAACAAAGCCGGAAGGCCGAAAGGCC
>NZ_JCAJZO010000073.1:0-6591 GCF_059510295.1 Streptomyces sp. PTL18
GAGAACCTACAGGGCCGCTTCATGTCCGTCGACACGATCTACCCGCCGATGCTGGCAGCACTGGAGGAAGACGTATGACCGAGCAAACGGCACAAGAGCGACCGGGCATCGCAGCCGCGATCGTGGTCCAGGACGGCGCCGTGCTCATGGTTCGTCGCCGGGTCGCGGAAGGTCAACTGTCGTGGCAGTTCCCTGCGGGCGAGATCGAGGCGACGGAGACCCCTGAACAAGCAGCCGTGCGAGAGACGAGCGAAGAGGTCGGCATGGAGGTGACCGCTCTCAAGGTCCTCGGAGAACGGGTTCACCCCAAGACTGGCCGGAAGATGACCTACGTGGCCTGTGTCGTAGAGTCCGGCGCTCCTTACGTCGCGGACGAGGATGAACTGGCTGAGGTGGCATGGGTCCGGCATGCCCAGATTCCCGCGTACGTGCCATACGGCCTCTTCGACGCGGTGCAGGTATATCTCGACGCCGCACTGAGCCGGTAACACCTCGGTGCGTCCTGCGGACGGAGGACGAGGCAGCGTCGGGTAATCAGACCGCCCTCCCGACGAGCTAAAGAACTGGTCGTGGACACTGAAATCGGCCTGATCTGCCTGCGGTTGGTTAGCGTGGCGTCGCCATTGCCTCGTCGACCAAGTGTTCACTCATGGAGTGCCAGGGCTTCAGGTTGTACAACTCTCGTACCACCTTCGTGTCACCCCGGACCGCGCTCGGCGGCCGACGTCTCATCTGTGTGCGTCCGGTGGCGTAAGACGCTGCCGCCATGGGTGGTCCGGCACGGTTACCGCGATAGCGTTCGCCAACCAAATGCGTTGAGGTTCGCCGAGCAGCGGCAGTACCGCTTCGAAGTCTGTCTCATCCTTCTCCCGCGTCGCCTTCGCCTTGTAGTAGAGCTGCACCTCGGGCGCCAGGTAGGGGATGCCAGTCCCGCTTCTTCGTCCCAACCGCTCGATCGGAAGCCGGATCCGTGGGGTACGCCGAGAGACCCAATGGGTGCCCTCCGCCTCGTCCAGCATGAGCTGCACGGACCAGGGTGCCTCAGGCGTGCGTCGGCACCAGATGTCGTGGAGGGGCGGCTGAAGAGTCTCCCCAGAACGCCACGGGCGCAGCCGCCCCATGCCAGGTGGGTCCGCCACGTACAGGTCCCAGTCGGTCAAGAGACCGCGCACGCGAGCTTGGTCCCGTCGGAGGACGAGGACATCGAGATCGCCGTGCGGGCGTAGCTCACGGCCGACGGCGAGTTCGATCGCGTACCCGCCAGCGATCCACCACGGGAAGTCGGCCGCAGCGAACATGACAGCTATATCTTCGGGACGAGCCGGCACCCAGCGCCTCACTCCCTCAATACTCACCTGTCCATGCTCTCAGTGAACGCGACCCCTGAGGGGAAACCCGACGCTAGGCCAGCCATACACAGAGGCCAGCTATGGGGTGAGCCGGTTCGGTCCGCGGAAGAGGAAGGTGGCCTCGCGGATCGACTCCAGTCCGAGCAAGACCATGAGTACGCGTCCAAGGCCCATGCCCAGCCCGCCGTGCGGTGGGCACCCGTACCGGAACGCGTTCAGGTAGTCCTGCATCGGCTCCGGACTCACGCCCTTCTCGGCGGCTTGCTTCAGCAGCACGTCATAGCGGTGCTCGCGCTGGGCGCCGGTGGTGATCTCCAGCCCCTTCCACAGCAGGTCGAAGCTCAGGGTCACGCTCGGGTCGTCGGCCGGCCGCATGTGGTAGAAGGGCCGGATGCCCACGGGGTAGTGGGTGATGAACACGAATTCGTGGCCGGTGGCCTGTTGGATGTGGGCGCTGATGCTCCGCTCGCCTTCCGGGTCCAGGTCCTCCTTGGTTCCTTCCGAGTCCCAGCCGCCCTTGCGCAGGATGTCGTGCGCCTCGGCCATGGTGATGCGGGGGAAGGGCGTCGTGGGGACGGTGATCTCCACGCCGAACTGCTCCCGGACCGCATCGCCGTGTGCACCGACGACCTTGGCGATGGCGTGGGCGAGCATCTGCTCCTCGAACGCCATAACGTCCTCGACGCCGTCAATCCAGGCCAGCTCGACGTCGACGCCGGTGAACTCGGTGGCGTGCCGGGAGGTGAACGACGGCTCTGCACGGAAGACGGGGCCGATCTCGAAGACCTTCTCGATTCCGGCCGAGATCGCCATCTGCTTGTAGAACTGCGGCGACTGGGCTAGATAGGCGCTGCGATCGAAGTAGCCGAGTTCGAAGACCTCCGCGCCAGACTCCGAGGCGGTGCCCATGAGCTTGGGGGTGTGCATCTCCGTGGCGCCCTGGGCATAGGCGTACTCGCGCATCCCCTGCTCAAGGGTGGTCTGCACGGCGAACATCAGCTGAGCGGCGGGACGGCGGCGTACGTCCAAGAACCGCCAGTCCAGGCGGTGCTCCAGGCCCGTCTGCTCGTCGATGGGCAGCGGTGTCGCGGCCCGGTTCAGGACCTCGACCCGCTCCGGGATGATCTCCAGGCTGTGGAGCTTCACGATCGGGTTCTCGGCGACGCGGCCGGTGATCCGCACCGCGGACTCCGGCGTGAGCTGCTGCAGGGCGGCCTCGATGTCGTCGCCTGCGCCGCCGCGCCGGTGGGTGACCTGCACCATGCCTGTGTGGTCGCGTACGACGACGAACTGGACCTTACTCAGCAGGCGCAGAGTGTGCGCCCAGCCCGACACGGAAACGGTTCGACCCAAGTGCTCGGGCAGGTCGGATACCAGTACACGATCGGTCGTATGGATCATCGCAGCCCTCCAGGGCGTCATGGTGATCCCTTGGGGGCGCGGGCGAGAAGGGGACTCGCGGTTCCACCACGCCTTCACCACCACTCGACAGTGGCGGCCTCATTCGTGGCCGGTAACGGGGCCAGCCGGCGGGGCATAGGACCACATGGCCGTTCCTCCCCGCACTCAGGAGGGTCTTCGCCCTGGGGCGCGAGGCTGCCTTCCCAGCTGCCAGCAGCTCTCTCGGCTCGCGTGATCCCGGGCTACTCGTCTCCGTCATCGCGTTGCGACGGAGGATAGCGAGCCGGGCCTCGAGACGACAGCGAGATTTCTGCGTAGATCATGATCGTGCCAGTGGGCAGGTTCGGAAGCAGGTGCGGCCACCCGACGATCAACGGCGCCAGGAAGGAGGAGGTGCAGTCGCACTGATGATGACGCTACCCGGGGCGCAGCCTACGAGGCTCAGTCAGCGAATGCACGGACACGGATCCGCGTGACAATTTCGTGGCGCCGGGAAACACAGCTCCCCCATCCTGCAGGGCGGCTTCAAGTTCCCGGTAGGAGCGGGCTGTCGGTGATGCCCCAGATCCAGACGGCGTGTTCGGGTGCGTCCCGGATCGCTCGGGTGGTCTTGGCGATGTTGCCCGCTCCCAGCAGCCGCAGCCTGCCGATGGCCAGGTTCCGCAAAGCGGCCATCGCCCGCGGCGCGTTGCCGGTGTGGACGGTGGAGGCGTCCTCGGCGAACACCACGTCTCTGACGTGGTGGCTGGAATTTTCGATTCCCCAGTGCCCGCGGACGTATCCGCCCAGGTCGGCGGGGGTGGCCTGGTGGGTGTCGAGGCTGGTGACGGCGTAGACCGTCTCCCGGGTCTGCCGCTTGCCACTCTCCTGGCGGCGCCGGTGGATGCGCAAGGCCAGCCGCGCTTCCGGGAAGGCGATCCCGCCCAGGTTCGCCGCGATGGCCATGGTCTTGACCGAGCGGGACTCCCGCCGGCCGTGTCCGGTCCCGGAGACGGTGTGCGCCACGGATATCTGCTCCCATGGCAGGGCTTTGAGCTGGGCCGACGCGGTCGGCTGGTTTCCCTTGATCACCGCGATGTAGTGGGCGTTCTTCTCCTGCACCAGCCAGCGCACGTGGTCCTTGACGCTGTGCAGGGCATCGAAGGTGACCACGGTGCCGGCCAGGTCGAGTGGTTCCAGCAGCGGGCGGAAGGCGGCCGTCTCGTTGGTCTTGGCTCCCACCTCCCGCTGGGCCAGGGTGACGGTGGGAGCGTGGGTGACGGCGGACAGCAGGTGCCGATGGCGCTGCTGCCGGTGCGCGGAGCCGGACAGCGCCTTGCCGTCCACCGCGATCGCCGGCCGCGGTGCCAGGGCGGTGATGTCGGCGTCGGTGTGGCCGTGTCCGGCCAGATAGGCGCCGATCACTGCGTCCAGGGCATCGCCGTCGAGGGCGGCCAGGAGCCGGGTGAGGGTGGCTTGGGACGGGGCGCGTCGACGTCCGAGCAGGTGGCGGCGGATGCCGAGGTGTTCCAGCACCGTAGTGGTGGTGCGCTGTCCCCACTCGGTGATCTCGGTGATGGTCCGGGCGCCGGAGACGACGGCGCAGGCACACATCAGCAGCAAGCCGACCAGGGGATACCACCGCCCGCGACGCGAACGCGGGTCGGGTACACGCTGGAGGTGGGCGCTCAGACGGCCGATGTCGCGCGGGTGGAGGGGGCCCAGTTTCGCCAGGGCGGCAGGGATCGGGGAGGATGGAGCGGCAGGCACGGGACCTCGACGTGATCAGCTGGCGTAGACACCCTGATGATCACCGGTCTCGTGCCTGTGCTGTTGCTGCGTCAACACCCGCTGGACTCGGACGACCTACGCAATCCCGGAACTTGCAACCGCCCTGCCCATCCTGACGGAATGCCCGACATCATCACCTCGCGCCTTCAGTACAACGCCACAGCGGTACGCCCAGACTGGAAGGACCTCCCACAAGACGTTCGCCAGCTCATCACCCGACGCCTCGGAGGCTCGGTACATGCCGGGCGCAGCGCAGGGAGCGGATTTACCAGCGGCTTCGCCGCTGTACTCCGCGGGGCCTTCGGACCTCTGTTCGTCAAGGCGGTCAAGAGCCTGGACAACAGCGTGGTGGCCGACTCCTACCGCAGGGAAGCGTTGATCAACCAGGCGCTCCCGGCAGAGATTCCGGCGCCACGCCTGCAGTGGATTGAGGAGCACGACGGATGGGTCGTTCTCGGCATCGACGCTGTCCCCGGTGGCCGCATGCCCACCACACCGTGGAAGCCTGATGAGCTAACGGCCACTCTCGACGCGTACAGGATCACAGCAGAGGCACTCTCCACCCCACCCACAGCACTCCAGCATGTGGGCCTCAAGCCGGTGGGTGACGGCGGTGACTTCGCCGACTGGCGCAACCTCGCCCGCGGCGCCACGCCCACGAACGCCCTGCCTTCCTGGGTACCACTCGACCTACTGGACGTGCTGGCCAGCCTGGAAAGCGGATGGCGGGAGGCCGTCGCAGGCAATGCCGTCCTCCACCACGACCTACGACAGGACAACGTGCTGATCGATGCGTACGGCGCCGCGTGGATCTGCGACTGGAACTGGCCCTGCCTGGGTGCAAGCTGGTTCGACCTCGTCCTGCTCCTGGCCACCGCCTACGCCGACGGACACGACGCCACCGCCCTGTTCACCCAGCACCCCACCGCCCGCGGAGTCGCCGACGAACAACTCGATGCGGCGCTCGCCGCTCTCTCCGGTTTCTTCCTCACCTCCGGCGGACAGCCCGCAGCAGACTGGTCACCGCATCTTCGCCAGCACCAGACGTGGTGTGGAGAGGTCACACTGCGATGGCTGGCCAACCGGCGTGGTTGGGCACTCTGACCTGGGGCCCACCCGTTCAGTGTTCGACAGACAGCCCGCTCAGCTCAGGCCGAGGGCGGTGCTGTCAGGACGCCGCTCGGGATCCACTTGTGCAACACGTCGGGTACTTCCACCGTGCCGTCGGCCCGCTGGTGCTGCTCCAGTAGCGCGGGCACAAGCCTGCTCGTGGCCAGACCTGAGCCGTTCAGCGTGTGGACGAACGTCGACTTCCCCTGTTGGGGCCGGTAGCGGATGTTGCCACGCCTCGCCTGGTAATCGCGGGCATTCGACACCGAGCTGACCTCGACGTACGCCTCGATGCTCGGCAGCCACACCTCGACGTCGTACGTCTTGGCCATCGCTGCGCTGGTGTCGCCGGCCGCGAGTTGCGTGATCCGGTAGTGCAGGCCCAGTCCCTTTACCAAGTCCTCCGCTCTGCCGAGAAGCTCCTCGTGTGCGGCGTCCGAGGCGTCAGGGCGGGTGAACTGGAACAGCTCGACCTTGTTGAACTGGTGACCGCGCAGGGTCCCCCGCTCAGCCGTGCGATAGCCGCCGGCCTCCTTGCGATAGCACGGCGTGTACGCGACGTACTTCCGAGGCAGCTCCGACTCGGGCAGCGTCTCGTCCCGGTGCAGATTGACCAACGCTGTCTCCGCGGTCGGTAGCAGGAACCGCTCCGGACCGTGCTCCCCCTGCTCCAAGGCGAAGACCTCCTCCGCAAACTTGGGGAACTGGCCCGCCGTGTACCCGGCCGCGAAGGTCAGGATGTGCGGTGGCAACACGAACTCATAGCCGTCCCGCACATGAGCCTCCAGGAAGTGGTTCAGCAGCGCCCACTCCAGGAGCGCGCCGTCACCCCGGTAGATCCAGAAGCCGCTGCCGCCGAGCTTCGTGCCCCGCTCATAGTCGACCAAGCCCAGAGTTCGAGCGAGCTCCACATGGTCCCTGGGCGTGAAACCGAACTCCGGACGCTGGCCGGCTTCACGAA
>NZ_JCAJZO010000074.1:0-5527 GCF_059510295.1 Streptomyces sp. PTL18
CGTACGCACGCTGGCCGACGAGCACGCCGTCGCGCGCTTCCTGGAGCTGGGCCCCGACGGCACCCTCACCGCCCTCGCGCGGACCGTGCTGCCCCCCGCGGAGTACGAGCCCGGGTCGGCCGTCGAGCAGCACGTCGCGGTGCCCGCGCTGCGCACGGAGGGATCGGAGCAGGTCGCCCTGCTCAGCGCCGTCGGCGCGCTGCACGCGCACGGGCTCCGCCCCGACTGGTCCGCGCTGTTCCCCGGCGCGAAGGCTCTCGCCCTGCCCACGTACGCCTTCCAGCGGCAGCGGTACTGGCTGGCGGACGTCGCCACCGACGGGGACGACGGACGGGGGGATGCGGTCGACTCGTCGTTCTGGGCGGCCGTCCGCAAGGGCGACGTCCAGGAGCTGGCCGAGCGGCTGGCGCTGGACCCCGATGTCCTCGCGCCCGTGCTGCCCGCGCTGACGGCCTGGCACCACAGCAGTGTGCAGCGGTCCACCGCCGCGTCCTGGCAGTACCGCGAGACCTGGACGCCCCTGGAGCTCCCGGCCGGTTCGCCCTCCGGGGTCTGGCTGGTGCCGTTCTGCGCCGACGACGCCGAGGCCGCCGAAACGGCCGTCGCCGTCGTGGAGGCGTTCACCGCCGCCGGAACGGAGGCGAGCCCCGTGCCGGTCGCCGCCGACACCGACCGCGCCCGGATCGCCGCCGCTCTCGACGAGGCGCACCAGGGCGGCTCCCCGCAGTTGCTCTCGCTGCTCGCGCTGACCGAGACCCCGCACCCCGACCACGACGACGTGCCCCTCGGCCTGCATCTGAACACCCTGCTCGTGCAGGCGCTGGCCGAGACCGGGACCGGGGCGCGGCTGTGGGCGGCCACCCGGTCGGCGGTGTCCGTCGGCGCCGCCGACCCGCTCACCCGGCCGGTGCAGGCCACCACATGGGGCCTGGGCCGCACCGTCGCCGTCGAACACTCCGACCTGTGGGCCGGCCTCGTCGACCTGCCGTCCCGGCTGGACGAGCGGACCCTGACCCGGCTCGTCGCGTGCGTGATCCGCCCCGGCGACGACAGCGAACTGGCGGTGCGCGACTCCGCCGTGTTCGCGCGCAGGCTCGTCCGGGTCGTCCGTGAGGACGACGACCGTCCCGAGCCGCGGTTCACCGGAACGACCCTGATCACCGGCGGCACCGGCATCATCGGCGCCCGGGTCGCACGCCACCTCGCCCGGCAGGGCGCCGAGCACCTGCTGCTCGTGAGCCGTCGCGGGCCCGACGCGCCCGGTGCCGGCGAACTGCGCCGCGAGCTGGAGGAGCTGGGCGCGGCGGTCACCGTCGCCGCCTGCGACCCCGCCGACCGGGCGGCCCTGGACGCGCTGCTCGTCACCGTGCCCAGCGACCGGCCCCTCACCGCCGTCCTGCACATGGCGGGCACCCTCGACGACGCGCCGCTCACCGTCATGGACCCCGGGCGGTACGCCACCGTCCTGCGCGCCAAGCTGCGCGCCGCCGCCAACCTCGACGAGGCGACCCGCGACCTGGAGCACCCCCTCACCGCGTTCGTGCTGTTCTCGTCGGTCGCCGGCGCCCTCGGCTCCGCCGGCCAGGCCGGATACGCGGCCGGAAACGCCCACCTCGACGCCCTGGCCCGTGCCCGCCGCGCCGCCGGGCTGCCGGCCACCTCCGTCGCCTGGGGCCCGTGGGCCGGCGGCGGCATGGCCGACGACCCGGCCGTCCTGGCCCGGCTGCGGCGCGGCGGCCTGACCCCGATGGAGGCCGAACCGGCACTCACCGCCCTCGGCCGCACCCTCGCCCACGACGACACCTGGGCACTGGTCTCCGACATCGACTGGGGCCGTATCGCCGAGGGCCGGCGCGGACTGCCGGGCGGCGCCCTGTTCAGCCGTATCCCCGAGGCCGCCCACGCCGCGGCGACCCCCGCCGGCCCGGTCGACGCACACGGAGGCCGGCTCCGTGCCGAACTCGCCCCGCTGGGCGCCGCCGAACGCCGCCGACTGCTGCTGAGGCTGGTCCGGCGCAGCGCGGCCACCGCACTCGGCCACCCGACACCGGAGAGCATCGAGCCCACCCGGGCGTTCCAGGACTGCGGCTTCGACTCTCTCACGGCCGTGGAGCTGCGCAACCTGCTCGCCAGCGCGACCGGCCTCACCCTGCCCACCACCCTCGTCTTCGACCACCCCACCCCGGTGGCCCTCGCCGACCACCTGCTCCACGCGCTCGACGACGGCTCCCTGTCGGCCGTCCACCGCGCCGCCGCGGAGCACCGGACCGCCGCCACGGACGAGCCCATCGCGATCGTCGCGATGGCCTGCCGCTACCCCGGCCGGGTCGGCTCACCCGAGGACCTGTGGGACCTCATCACCCGCGGCGGCGACGCCATCTCCGCGTTTCCCGCGGACCGCGGCTGGGACCTCGACGCGCTCCACGATCCGGACTCCCGGCGCCCGAACACCAGTTACGTCAACGAGAGCGGCTTCCTCGACGGCGCCGCGCAGTTCGACGCGGGCTTCTTCGGCATCTCCCCGCGGGAGGCCGTCGCCATGGACCCGCAGCAGCGGCTGCTGCTGGAGGTGTCCTGGGAGGCCGTGGAACGGGCCGGCCTCGACCCGCGCTCACTGCGCGGCAGCAGCACCGGCCTGTTCGTCGGCTGCGGCCACCAGGGCTACGGCGCCGGCCTGACCGATGTCCCGGACGAGGTGCGGGGCCATCTGCTCACCGGCAATTCGACGTCGGTGGTGTCGGGCCGGGTGTCGTATGTGCTGGGGCTCGAGGGTCCGGCGGTGACGGTGGACACGGCGTGTTCGTCGTCGTTGGTGGCGTTGCATCTTGCGGTGCAGGCGCTGCGCAACGGTGAGTGTGATCTGGCGTTGGCCGGTGGTGTGACGGTGATGTCGACGCCGGGTGTCTTCGTGGAGTTCTCGCGGCAGCGGGGGCTGGCGGTGGACGGGCGGTGCAAGGCGTTCGCGGAGGGTGCGGACGGGACCGGTTGGTCCGAGGGTGTCGGTGTGCTCCTGGTCGAGCGGCTGTCGGACGCCCGCCGCAACGGTCACCGGGTCCTCGCCGTCGTCCGGGGCAGCGCGGTGAACCAGGACGGTGCGTCGAACGGTCTTACGGCGCCGAACGGGCCGTCGCAGCAGCGGGTGATCCGGCAGGCGCTGGCCGGTGCCGGGCTGGCCCCGGCCGATGTGGATGCGGTGGAGGCGCACGGCACGGGCACGACGCTGGGTGACCCGATCGAGGCGCAGGCGCTGATCGCGACGTACGGTCAGGATCGTGAACGGCCGTTGTGGCTGGGGTCGGTGAAGTCGAACATCGGTCACACGCAGGCCGCTGCGGGTGTGGCGGGTGTGATCAAGATGGTGCTGGCGATGCGGCACGGGGTGCTGCCGCGGACCCTGCACGTGGACGAGCCGTCCTCTCATGTCGACTGGTCGGCCGGAGCCGTCGCCCTCCTCACCGAGGAACAGCGGTGGCCGTCGTACGAGGACCGGCCGCGCCGCGCCGCCGTGTCCGCCTTCGGGCTCAGCGGCACCAACGCCCACATCGTCCTGGAAGAACCGCAGACCGACGACGCTCCCGCCCTGCCGGTCCTGCGGCCCCCGGCCGACGTCGTGCCCTGGACGGTCTCCGCACGCAGCGACGAAGCCCTGCGCGCCCAGGCCGCCCGGCTCGCCGGCCACCTTCGGGCCCACCCCGACACGACCCCGGCACAGGTCGGACACGCCCTCGCGACCTCCCGGTCCGTGTTCGAACACCGGGCCGTCCTCGTAGGTGACGACCGCACCGCCCTCCTCGCCGCCCTGGACGCCGTCGGCCGCGGCGAACCGTCCCCCGGCGCCGCCGTCGGCACCGCCGGCACGGAAGGCGGCGTCGCCTTCCTCTTCGCCGGACAGGGTTCCCAGCGGATCGGCATGGGCCGTGAACTCCACGCAGCCTTCGGCACATTCGCCGACGCATTCGACGCCGCCTGCGCCCACCTCGACAACGAACTGGGACGGTCCCTGCGCGACATCGTCTTCGAGGACGACGAAACGACCCTGAACCGCACCGAGTTCACGCAGCCCGCCCTGTTCGCCTTCGAAGTGGCCCTGTTCCGGCTGCTGGAGTCCTGGGGGGTACGCCCGGACCTCCTCGCCGGGCACTCCATCGGCCAGCTCGCCGCGGCCCACGTCGCCGGGGTGTGGTCCCTGGAGGACGCCTGCCGCCTGGTCGCGGCGCGCGGCCGACTGATGCAGGCCCTGCCCGAGGGCGGCACCATGGTCGCCGTCGAGGCGTCCGAGGACGAGGTGCTGCCCCTGCTCGCCGGACTGGAGGCCGAGGTCGGCATCGCCGCCGTCAACGGGCCCCGCTCCGTCGTCGTCTCGGGCACCGAGGACGGCGTCTCCCGTGTCGCCGGACACCTCGCCGGGCTCGGCCGTCGCACCACCCGGCTGCGCGTCAGCCACGCCTTCCACTCGCCGCTGATGGAGCCGATGCTGCGGGACTTCCTGCACGTCGCCGAGAGCCTCACCTACCACCGGCCGCACATCCCGATCGTCTCCGACCTCACCGGCACCCTCGCCGACCCCGGCGAACTGTGCGCCGCGGGCTACTGGACCGCCCACGTCCGCCAGCCCGTCCGCTTCGCCGACGACATCCGCCGCCTGCGCGAACAGGGCGTCACCCGCTACCTCGAACTCGGCCCCGACGGAACCCTCACCGCCCTCGCCCGTGCCTGCCTCCCCGACGACCCCGCGACCGGTTCCGCCACCGGCGCCGCTCCGCTGCTCGTGCCCGCGCTGCGCAAGGACCGCCCCGAGGTCCCCGGCCTGTACGACGCCCTCGCCCGGCTCCACGTCCACGGCGTCGACGTCGACTGGACCCCGGCGTTCGGCGCCGTGCCCGCCGCGCCGGCGGTCGACCTGCCGACGTACGCCTTCCGGCACGAGCGCTACTGGCTCGACCACGGCACCGCCCCCGACAGCGCCGACGCCCCGTCCGCGCGGACCGCCGCCGACACCGTCGACGACCGGTTCTGGGAAGCCGTCGAGTGCGAGGACGTCGACGCCCTGACCCGGACCCTCGGCGTGCAGGCCGAACAGATCGGCGCGGTCGTCCCCGCCCTCGCGTCCTGGCGCAGGCGGCAGCGGCAGCAGACCGCCGTCGACGCCCTGTACTACCGGGTGACGTGGAAGCCCGCCGCCACCGAACCCCCCACGGCGGACACCGAACCGGCGGACAGCCGCTGGCTGCTGTTCCTGCCGGGCAGCCCCGCCGGTGACGACCCGATCCCGGGGGCCGTCGTCACGGCCCTCGGTGGCCCCGACCGCGTCACCGTCGTCGAGGCCACCGGCGACGACCGCACACACCGCGCCGCACTCGCCGACCGGCTGCGCACGGCGACCGAGCAGCACCCCGTCCGGGGCGTGCTCACCCTCGCCCACCTCGCCGGCACCGACGTCGAAGGACTGCCCCTCGGCCCCGCCGTGGTCGCCGCGCTGCTTCAGGCGTGCGGGGACGTCGGTGTGGGCGGCCGGGTGTGGGTGGTC
>NZ_JCAJZO010000075.1:0-4281 GCF_059510295.1 Streptomyces sp. PTL18
CCGGACTACCGGCGCAGGACACTAGTGATCATCGACACCCAGTCCGTCCGCGCGGCTGCGGGTGTCCCGAAGACCACGACGGGACTGGACGCCAACAAGAAGGTGTCGGGGCGCAAGCGGGGACTGGCCGTCGACGTTCTGGGGCTGATCATCGGCGTCGTGGTGCTGGCCGCCTCCGCCCACGACAACGCCGCCGGCACCGCTCTGCTCGATCAGGCGGCCGAGCGGTGCGGGATGCGTCTGGAGAAGGCCCTGGTGGACCAGGGCTTCAAGGACGAGGTTCTCATCCACGGCGCCCTGCTGGACATCGACGTCGAGGTCGTCCGCCGCAACCGCGCAGACCAGGGCAAAGGCTTCGTCCCGCAACCGAAGAGGTGGATCGTGGAGCAGGTCAACGGCACGTTGATGCTGCACCGCCGCCTGGCCCGCGAGTACGATCACCGGCCCGACACCTCCGCCTCGCGCGTCTACTGGGCTTCCATCGCCAACATGGCCCGCCGCCTCACCACACCCGCCCCCACCTGGCGCGACACCCTCGGGCTGGCCGCGTGAACATCAGCGAACTCCTGGCAGACCTCCAGGACCAGCACGACAAAACCACGGCCCGGGCTGACGAACTACCCAACCAGATCGACCACTTGACCGCCGCTCTGGCCGAGACCGAAGCACGGCTCGCAGACCTGGCCACCACCCGGAAGATCATCGCCGAACGCATCCCGCTCGGGACCGAGCCCGATCCGCCCGAGACGAACACCGCCTACCAGGCCATCGTGAACGCCTTCAACCAGCACCCCGGCCGGGCACTCCGAGCCCGCGAGCTGCACGAACTCCTCGGCATGCCCACCGACGAGGCGACCGTCAACGTCACCCGCAGCCGCCTGGGACGCCTCGTCCGACAAGGCTTCCTCACCCAACCCGGACGAGGCTGCTACCAGAAACGGACTTAACGTCCACTGAG
This sequence comes from Streptomyces sp. PTL18, assembly GCF_059510295.1. Classification (NCBI taxonomy): domain Bacteria; kingdom Bacillati; phylum Actinomycetota; class Actinomycetes; order Kitasatosporales; family Streptomycetaceae; genus Streptomyces; species Streptomyces sp. PTL18. The sequence continues at coordinate 959 of NZ_JCAJZO010000075.1, forward strand.
GACTGGTGGCGGAGATCTGGGAGAGCAGGTGGATGCCGCCGGCGTTGTCGGAGACGCTGGCAGCGGTCACCCAGACGGCCAGCAGCAGGCCGAGGGTGTCGACGCCGATGTGGCGCTTGCGACCTGCGATCTTCTTCCCTGCATCAATACCTTGGCCGGCCGCGGGGACGTTGGCGGAGGTCTTGACGCTCTGAGCGTCCAGCACGCAGGCGCTCGGCTCGGCGTTGCGGCCTTCGGCTTCCCGGAGCAGGCGCCGCAGCAGGCCGTTGAGCTGGTCGAAGATGGGCTTCCTTCTGCCAGGCGGCGAAGTAGCCGTAGACCGTCTCCCACGGCGTTCTGTGGAATCAGATTCGTCAAGTTCGGTGGTCAGTGAGCGTGGTCAGCGAGGCTGTCGAACAGCGGTGGCGACAGGAACTCCGTCCACGGCCACGGAGGCGTATCGGGGGCTGAACGCCAGGTGAGATGCACCTGCGCGAACCCTGTGGAGGCTCCCTCGGTGCCGAACAACACTTCATCGCAGCGGCCGCAGCGAGCCAGTGCGGTCACCGACTTCCCGAAGAGCGGGTGCCCTTCGCCGACCTCGACCTTCAGCTGAGCCTCCAGTGTGTTCCTGGGTTCTGAGTCGAGGATCCGTATCCAGGGCTCGGGCAAGGGCAGCGCCTCGCCGTCGAGGAGGTGGTCATGGCTGGGTTCCATGATCTCAGCATGTCTCACTGCTGGAGCAGGGGCGTCCGCTGGCCCCGAGATCGACGATCGGTAGAAGTGTCGCGGTGGCTGGGACGCCGATCTGCCGTGGTGTGGGTCCGGCGGGGGTGGGAACGTCGGTGAGTCGCTCCAGGAGCTGGTCGAGGGCGGCCTGGCCGTCGTCGACAGCAGCGCGTTCGTCGTCAGTGAGCGGGATGCTCGCGAACATCTTCTGCAGGTTCTCCTTCGCCTCCAGCAGCTGGCTCTTGCTGGAGTTCTTGGGGGTGTAGAAGTCGCAGCGTGCGCAGGCCATGCGGTGCTGGCACTGCTCGAAGAACGTGTAGGTGCACCAGCCGTGGCCGAGGTCGAAGTACTGCCACGGTTCGCCGTTCGCGACGGCGCCGGACGCGACGGCGTCTCGGTCGACGAGGACTTCGACGGTGCGGACGTTGCGGGCGAAGTAACCGGCGTCGTTGTAGGCCCGGGCGAGCGTGTTCGGGGTGATCTTTAATGGCGGAGTCGGGTATTGGAACTGCCCGAATACCTGTCTGATCTGCGTCTTGTGTCCCTTGTGGTGGCTGGGTCTGCGCGTCTCAAGTGACGTGAGGGTGGCGGCACTCGGGAAAATCGGGTGCCGAGTGGTGGGCGGCCCGCCAGGATGAAGATCATGACTGGTGAGACGCGCGTGGGGAGCCGACAGGACGTAGGAGAGGCGGAGCGCCCGCTTGCCTTGGTCACGGGCGCGGGACGCTCAGCGGGGATCGCGGCGTCCGTGGTACTGACTCTGGCCAGGGCCGGGTGGGACGTGGCCATCACGTACTGGACTCCGTATGACACGCGGATGCAGTGAGGCACGGAGCCGGGTGCGCCTGAAGAGTTGCAGACGAAGGTGGCGTCCCTTGGGGCGAGAACGCTTGCGGTCGAGGCGGACCTGAGCGATCCGGCCGCGCCGGCTCAGCTCTTCGACAACGTCGAGCGTGAGCTGGGGAACGTCACCGCGCTCGTGCTCTGCCATTGCGAGTCGGTCGACTCTGGCTTGTTGGACACCACGGTGGAGAGCTTCGACCTGCACTTCGCGGTCAATGCGCGGGCAACCTGGCTGCTGATCCGGGAGTACGGGTTGCGGTTCCGCGGACAGCATGGCAGCGGGCGGATCGTCAGCCTGACCAGCGACCACACCGCAGGCAACCTGCCTTATGGGGCAAGCAAGGGAGCGATGGACCGGATCACGTTGGCCGCCGCCCGTGAGCTTGCCCACCTGGGAGTGACCTGCAACGCGATCAATCCCGGACCGACCGACACCGGGTGGATGACTGACGACCAGAAGGCGGACATGATCCGCTTCACGCCTCTGGGCCGCCTCGGGGTGCCGCAGGACTGCGCGAACCTGGTCTCGTTTCTCTGCTCCGCCGAGGGCGGATGGATCAACGGCCAGCTTCTCCAGAGCAACGGCGGCCTCGGGTAATCAAGGGCATGGGGCATGGCTCACGGATGTTTCCGGCTGGCGACGTCGGCGGCGTAGGCGCCCCAGTCCCCGGCCGCGGCTCGCTGCCATTTGACGGCGACGGTGATGTCGATGCCGAGGGTGCGGGCGAGGACTGCGGCAGGCAGTTCGGTGGCGAGCTGGAACAGCGCGGTCGAGCGGATCTCGGCGAGGCGGATGCCGAGTTTGCGGAGCCGTTCGCCCATGGCCCAGACGCTGATCGGCCGACCAGGCTGGCCTCCAGGAAAGAGCCAGGGAGAGTCTGTCCGGCCGAGGACGGCATGGCTGCGGCGAACCGCCACCTGTTGGAGGGCCAGTTCAGCGACGGGTGCGGGGAGCTCGACCGGGACGGCGCCGAGGCGGAGGCGGACGGCTCCGTCCATCTCCTCGACGTGGTCGACGGTGAGCCGCGAGATCGCGGCGGGCCACTGGGCGTAGAGGAGCAACAGCAGGCCGGCAAGGCGGTCTTCGGGCTTGAGGGTGTTGTCGTGCAGGAGGCGGCGGGCGGCGGCCCAGCGGGCCTCGTCGTCCATGATCTGGGAGGGGCCGTTCCATTTCACGGCCGGGAAGCTGAGGTCACGGGCGATCCTCTGGGAGAGGGCCCACCGCACGAAGTGTCCTGCTTCTCGACGATGGCGGACGTCGTCACTGGTCAGCCAGCGTTCAAGGTCGCTCTGGCGGCAGATATCAAGAGTCAGGTTCTGGTCCTCAATCCAGTTGAGGAGATAGACGGCGGCACGCAGGTGCTGGCGGACGACGACGAGTTGGGTGTGTGTGATGCCCTTGCCGTGGCTGCGTCGGCGAAGACGGCGAAGGAGGTGCCACGTCGCGTATCGGTGAAGGATCTTGCGTCCCTCGGCGGTCGGGTGGGAGGAAACGAGATCTTTCACGTGGCGTTGGAGGCGGACCATCTGCTCGTCCCGTTGCGGCAAGGCGTCGGCGGCCACGAGGACACTGCAGATGTGCTCGACGACCTTGCCCTCCGGCAGTTCGTCCAGGGCCTCGTGTGTCAGGGGCCGGCGTCCGGAGCCGAGGTCTGACAGGACGGTGGAGACGATGCCGCCGGAGAGCCAGTGCATCGCGGTGCCGACCCGTTCGGTGCTGGCCAGGGCATTGTGGAGGGCCCTCAGTTTCGGGGTTGTGGCCCCCGAGGCGT
>NZ_JCAJZO010000076.1:0-3895 GCF_059510295.1 Streptomyces sp. PTL18
GACAGCCCGCGGCTGCCAAACAAGCGCTTGATCGACCGAGTGCACCCCTGGGGGCGGGCCCGGGGCGCTCACCGCCCGGGCGACGGTCGGGAATGCGCCCGCTGTGCAAGACCATCTTCGACGCGCGCAGGGAGTTGCGCGCTGAATTGGCGGCCGCCGGGCACTTCGACTGACTGCGCTATGTCTGGATCGACGGCGCGCCGAAGGTCGGAGGTGCAGCTGAGGGCTCTGGGAGAGAAGGTAGATAAGAGGCATGTGTGACCCGTCGCTGATACTTTCAGAGGCGCCTAACCTCACTTTCGACGAGCCGATTAGGTGGCCAGCATGGCGATCATCTCGCGCGGTTTCCACGGCCGACGGCCGCCTGCGGGTAGGAAGCTGCCACCCGGACAGTACGAGACCACGGGCTTTCCGGTCCTCTCGGCCGGGCCCACGCCGTGGATAAGCACAGACGAGTGGGAGCTGTCCGTCACCACGGAGACCGGGAGGCGGCACAACTGGGACTGGGCCGCCCTCACGAAGCTGCCGTCGGAAACCCCGACAGCAGACCTGCACTGCGTGACCAAGTGGTCGAAGTTCGGCACTCGGTGGCTGGGGGTGTCTTTGGACGTCCTGCTCGCCGATGTCGAGACGGCTGCCGAGTACGTCCTCGTCTCCTCCTACGGGGGCTACACCACGAACCTCCCGCTGGAGGATCTTCTGGACGGCAAGGCCTGGATCGCGTACGGCTACGACGGCCAGCCGCTGGCCCCCGAGCATGGCGGTCCGGCCCGACTGCTCGTCCCGCACCTCTACCTCTGGAAGTCCGCGAAGTGGGTGCACGGACTGGAGTTGCGGGAGAACGACATCCCGGGGTTCTGGGAGAGCGCCGGCTACCACAATTACGGAGACCCGTGGCAAGAACAGCGGTATCGAGGAGACTAGGCGACCGGCTCCGATGGAGGGTCGCCGAGGTGACAGAACGTCGCGCTGAGTCCGCGACGGCCGTCACGCTGGTGCTGGAGGTGCCGGAATGGCCCGGCCATCTGGCAGGCCAGCATGTGGACATCCGGCTGACCGCGGAAGACGGCTACAGCACACAACGCAGTTACTCCATCGCTTCGGCCCCGGACGGAACGCGCCTGGAACTGACAGTGCAGCGCGTCTTTGAGGGCGAGGTCTCGCCCTACCTGGTCGACGAACTCATGCCCGGCGACCAGCTGGAACTGCGGGGACCGGTCGGAGGCTGGTTCGTCTGGCAGCCGGAACAGCAAGAACCGGTCCTGCTCGTGGCCGGCGGCTCCGGGCTGGTGCCACTGATGTGCATGATCCGCTCGCGGCATGCAGCCGGCAGCCGGGTTCCCTTCCGGGCGCTGTACTCCCTGCGATCGCCGGCCGATCTGCTGTACGGCCCAGAAATCCGCCAAAGAACACCAGGGGTTGACATCACACACATCTACACCCGGGAAGCGCCACAGCAGTCCGCGCGCCCCCCGGGCCGCATCACACCCGACGACCTGGCACGCCACGGATGGCCACCGGACTTCGCGCCCACCTGCTACGTCTGCGGACCCACGGCATTCGTCGAGAAGGCAGCCGCCTACCTGGTGCTCCTCGGGCACGACCCCGAGCGAGTCCGCACAGAGCGCTTCGGCGGAGGAGAAGACTGAGATGACGGCAGGCACACCGGCAGACCCCGGTAACCCACGCGACGCAGAGGGCGGCTACATCGACGGCAACGCGCTGGCCGGCCCTCTCGCCGAACTCTTCGCGGTCGACCTGACAGCAGCAACCAGCCAGTGCGCGCACTGCAGCAACACAGGGCCCGTCGCGCTCCTGCACGTATACCGCCAGGCACCGGGACTGGTAGCCCGCTGCCAGCAGTGTGGACAAGTCATGCTACGTCTGGTGCGCGCACCGGAGAGGGTCTGGCTGGGCATGAGCGGCATCGCAGTACTGTCGATCCCCGTTGGCGCCGACTGAGCCACCCATGGCCTCGTCGAAGCAGGTACCGCTCCTCGGGTCGGAGAACCGAAGGCCGACGGCTGCTCCCCCTTCCATCACCCAGCGCAGATCGTAGGACGCTTTGTAGGAGGGCGGTCAGAAGGAGCAGAAGCGCCCATTCTCGTCGACGGACCAGGTGGCCGCTTCCAGTAGCCCCAAGTTCCGCTTGAGGTGACAAACCCGAGCGGTGGCCCACCAGCTTTCAGCGGCCCCGCCTTCCGGTCGTGGCGGGCACCACCGAGCTTGCCGCGCCGACGGCGTGCCATCCGCAGGGGGCCCTCCGTCTGGCGTCCTGCCTCGAAGTAGGAGGTGCTCCCGTCGGGTTGGAAAGTCTGGGCCGTGCCATCGCCATAGGCCAGGCGGCCTGCGGTGACAGCGGTGGGGATCTGCTCAGGCGACACGATGGCGCCGTCTTCCGGGTACAAGTTGTCGATATTCCTGGTCACTGTGCGGTCCTTCTCCCTGGCCGACGGTTCCGTTGCTCGGGAAATCCGGCGGGCGTCTTCTGGCTCACCGCGGCGAAGATGATCCCTTGGGCGCCGCAGCACATGAGCGCTTTCCATACCGCTGTACACGGATACCGGCTGGGGCTCTACTGGGCCCCGAGCCGCAAGACGGGGTCGTTGAAGTGGTGGTCAGAAGCGGCCGCCCGTCGCGAGCCCGGCTGCATCGCCCTCACGACCGGGACGGGAGGACGAGGAAGGGTTACCCAATCGGCCCCATCGCTCGTGCCCGGCCCGTCCGGCGACGCTGCGTTGCAAGTCGCCCTCGACCGGCCGGCACGGATGTGGACGCGTGCTTCCAGACGGCAGGGTCCTGGCGCCGTCACGTCCGGCGACGGCCGACTGGACGTCGCGTGCACCGTGACGCCAGGTCCCGACCACCTGGCGGTCTGGGCTTTCGCGAGTGACCTCGCCGTCGTCGGCACCGCGTGGGACCTCGTGCAGCGCCAACGGGACGCACCGGGTCCAGGCGTATGCCTTGGGCGCGACGGGAAGGGGGCCTCCAGCAGCCGCCACTTCGCGCGGGTCTGCGTCGTTACTCACCTGGCTGCGCCTGTTCACCTCTGATGCTCTTCGCAGCCTCGGCTTCCACGGCTGAGATGTCCTCGGCGATGGCAAGCACCCGCCGCAGGCTGGCGGAGGGAATCACGACCCCACCGGCGCTGTCCATGTAGATGTAGTCACCGGGACTCACGCAGACACCGGAAATCTCAACAGCCACAGCGCAGGCGTAGGGCATCACCGTGTCGCCGCCCCATCGGACCGCCTCCCCTCTACACCAGGTAGCGAAGCTGTAGCCACGCAACTGGCCGAAGTCACGTAGCTGGCCGTCGGCGAGGACGCCGGCCAGTCCGGTGCTGTCTGCCCTGGCAAGCTTTGTGCCCCCGCAGTGGGACACGTCGGCGTGCCCTCCACTGGAGAGCACGAGCACCTGGCCCGCCCCGGGCCGGTTCCCGAGTGCTCCGTAGAAGTAGTACCGGAAGTCACGGCCCTCTTCCACCAGGTCCTCGCGATAGGGGAGATAGGAGATGGTGGCTGCAGGCCCGAAGAGATAGCGGAGAGGGTCGGGGCTCGACATGGCGGGTATGTGCGCTCGGTGGCCGTGGACCCGGTTCATGGCGTCGACGAGCGTGGCGCACCCCAGGCGGGCTGCCTTCTGAGCCGGTGTCTCGTCCTCCATCAGCTTCCTCTCTCAAAGGGCCATGGGCTCTGTCCGGCGTACCGCCGGGGCACCGTCAGGTCCTCGGCTTGGCCAGAGCCGCGTGAAGGCTGCGCGTGCCCGGCTTTCTGCATGCTGTGGGCCAGAGCCTCCGTCCGCCGGGCCGGGACCCGAACCGTCGGCACTCCTCCGCGGTGGCCAGTGACGAATAGGCATGCCAGAGAACTGCCCCTAGCGTGTGAGGGTTCTT
>NZ_JCAJZO010000077.1:0-3818 GCF_059510295.1 Streptomyces sp. PTL18
GACGGATCGGCCCGGACGGATCGGCCCGGACGGATCGGCCCGGACGGATCGGCCCGGACGAGACCGGTCGCTGTCCGGCGGCCTGTGCCGTGGAGTGGATCCGGCATGCGGCCGACGTGGTGAGACTGCACGGGGAACGCCGGGTGGTGAGCGAGAACCTTCGTCTGCTCACGATGACCGGCTGCGTCCAGCCCGACCTCGGCCGGGACGTAGCCGCAGCGTGGGAGTCCCTGCTCGCCGACATCGCCACGAAGCTCAAGGAACTCCCGAGCGGCCCTGTGCGGGGCCACTTGCGCAACCAGATGGTCCAAGTTCCGAGGAACCGGCGTCGGCAGGCCCCGCAGGCCAACCGGACGCAGCGGCTCGAAGCGCTCTGACCGGACCCGGGGCGCAGCGGGATCGACGCCTGCTGCGCCCGGGAGGCCACCGCAACGGGGGGTGGCCGCCGCGACCCCCCGGCGGTGGTCAGCAGCCCGGCGGGCAACGGCCGCATCGTGCACTGTGTCTCCTCATGGAGCGCCGCCCTTCTTCAGACGGGCGGACCGGGGCGTGCGAAGGCGTGAGCGGATGACGGCTTCCCCTACGCGTCAAGGGGTCGCGCGTTCAGAATCCGAACGACAACGGGGCTTATCCGGCCCGGGAGTTGGGTCTCGGCCTCTTCTGACGTGAAGTCTTGACGGCTCATCGGGCCGCTAGTTGACTCACGGCGTGATCTAAGCCATGAGTGAAATCCGAGAGCCGAGGGAAGGACTGTCGATGCGAAGAACCGCCCTGCTCGTCTCCGCCGCCCTGCTCACCGCCCTGATCCCACTGGCGTCGGCGCGCGCGGCCGACGACCCCGACCCCGCGCCCGTGCCCGTCGACCGGTTCGAGGGCGAGGTGCCCTTCGCGAACCAGCCCGCCGAGGGCATCTTCACCTGGGGCGGCGACAGCGACGACCCGCCCAGCCTTCGGCTCACCGAGCGCGTGGACGCCCCCGAGGGAGACAAGGTCCTCACCGGCAGCTACGACATCAGCGGCTACGGCGGCTTCTCCCACGACTTCGCCGCCGACCAGCCGGCCCACGACTGGTCCGCCCACCAGGGCATCAGCTTCTGGTGGGACGGCCGGAACAACGGAGAGAAAATCGCCTTCGAGATCAAGGACGGCGGCGCGAACGGCGAGGCGTCGGAGTTGTGGACCACCTCCTTCACCGATGACTTCACCGGCTGGAAGCAGATCCGGATCCCGTTCGCCGACTTCACCTACCGTTCGGACTACCAGCCCGTCGGCGGTATCGACCACGTCCTCGGCCTGACGCAGATGTGGGGGTACGCCGTCACGCTCCCCGTCGGCGCCGAGGGCACCTTCGCCATGGACGACGTCGAGCTGTACGGCAGGGCCGACCAGTCCCTGCGCGCCTCCGTCACCACCGACTCCGTTGTCCACCCGGTCAGGGAGGGCGGCACCGCCCGGGTGAAGGTCGCGGTCGCCACCACCGGCTCCGCCCCGCTCGGCGAACCGGTCACCGTCGGCTACGAGACCGCCGGCGGCACCGCCGGCCCCGGCACCGACTACACGCCCGTCAGCGGAACCCTCACCTTCCCGGCCGGGACGGCCTCCGGAAGCACCCGGACCATCCAGGTCCCCACGCTCCGGGACAGGGCGGCCGAGCCCGCCGAGACGATCCCCCTGAGGCTGACCGTCACCGGCGCCAAGGCTCCCGCCGAGACCCCCGAGGTGGTCGTCGACGCCCATGGGCTGCCGTACCTGGACAGCAGGTTGCCCGTGCGCAAGCGCGTCGCGGACCTGCTCTCCCGCATGTCCCTCGAGGAGAAGGCCGGGCAGATGACCCAGGCCGAGCGGGCCGCGCTCACCGATCCGGGCGACATCTCCGGCTACGCCCTCGGCTCGCTCCTGTCCGGCGGCGGCTCCACCCCCACGCCCAACACCCCCGAGGCCTGGGCGAAGATGATCGACTCCTTCCAACTCCGCGCCCGGGCGACCCGGTTCCAGATTCCGCTGATCTACGGCGTCGACGCGGTCCACGGCCACAACAACCTCATCGGCGCCACGATCATGCCGCACAACATCGGCATCGGTGCCACACGTGACCCCCAACTCGCCGAACGGGCGGGCGCAGTGACGGCCGGTGAGGTGCGCGCCACCGGCATCCCCTGGGACTTCGCGCCCTGCCTGTGCGTCACCCGTGACGAACGCTGGGGACGCTCCTACGAGTCCTTCGGCGAGGACCCGGCGCTCGTGCAGTCCATGGAGACGATCATCCAGGGGTTGCAGGGAAGGCCGGACGGGCGCGACCTGAGCCGCGACGACAAGGTGCTCGCCACCGCGAAGCACTTCGTCGGCGACGGCGGCACCGCGTACGGCTCGTCCACCACCGGCTCCTACACCATCGACCAGGGCGTCACCACGGTCACCCGGCAGCAGCTGGAGGCCGTCCACCTGGCGCCGTACAAGACGGCCGTCCAGCGAGGCATCGGATCCGTCATGCCGTCGTACTCCTCGCTCGACATCGTCGGCGACGGGCAGGGCCCCGTGAAGATGCACGCCCGCGGCGACATGATCAACGGTGTGCTCAAGGGCCGAATGGGCTTCGACGGCTTCGTCATCAGCGACTGGAACGCCATCGACCAGCTCCCCGGCGACTACGCGGCCCGTGTCCGCACATCGGTCAACGCGGGCGTGGACATGATGATGGTGCCGAACACGTACAGGGACTTCCGTACCGCACTCGTCGAGGAGGTGAAGGCCGGGCGCGTCAGCGAGCGGCGCATCGACGACGCGGTCTCCCGCATCCTCACGCAGAAGTTCAGGCTGGGTCTCTTCGAGCACCCGTACGCCGACACCACCGGTGCCGCGCGGATCGGCTCGCCGGCCCACCGGGCCGTGGCCCGGCAGGCGGCAGCCGAGTCCCAGGTGCTGCTGAAGAACGCGCACGGCGTGCTGCCGCTGAGGAAGAACCAGAAGGTGTACGTCGCCGGCTCCAACGCCGACGACCTCGGCAACCAGACCGGCGGCTGGACCGTCACCTGGCAGGGCGCCTCCGGCACCCACACCCGGGGCACGACCATCCTCCAGGGCATGAGGGACGCCGGGGGAGACGTCACCTACTCCAAGGACGCCTCCGCACCCACGGCCGGCTACGACGTCGGCGTGGTCGTCGTCGGCGAGACCCCGTACGCCGAAGGCGTCGGCGACGTCGGCAACGGTCACGACCTGCGGCTCTCGGCCGCCGACCAGGCCGCCGTCGACAAGGTGTGCGGGGCCATGAAGTGCGCGGTGCTGATGGTCTCCGGGCGCCCGCTGACCATCGGCGACCGGCTCGGCGAGATCGACGCGCTCGTGGCCTCCTGGCTGCCGGGCACCGAGGGCGACGGCGTGGCGGACGTCCTCTACGGCAGGCGGCCCTTCACCGGGCAGCTGCCCGTCACCTGGCCGAGGTCGGAGAACCAGCTGCCGATCAACGTCGGCGACGCCGCGTACGATCCGCAGTTCCCGTACGGGTGGGGGCTCACCACCCTGACCAAGGTCCCGCGGGGAGGCAGGGCGACCCTGAAGGCGCTCGCCGCCGCTGCCGCCGCGGCCGACAGGACGGGCTCCGACCGGGCGGGACGCGCGATCGTCACCGAGGCCAGGCTGCTCGTCCAGCACAAGGCGGGCTCGGGGATGACGGCGGCGATCGCGAAACCGTTCGCCGACGCCGACCACCTGCTGCTGACAGGCAGGTACGCGGCAGCCGTGGCCGAGCTGACCGAGGCCTACCGGGCGGCGGCCTGACGGATCCGGGCCCGGGGGGGGGGGTCCCACAACCCCCCCCG
>NZ_JCAJZO010000078.1:0-3745 GCF_059510295.1 Streptomyces sp. PTL18
TGACGCCGAACGACGAGACACCGGCCCGGCGCGGACGGCCTTCGATCTGCGGCCACTCCACCGGCTCCGTGAGCAGCGACACCGCGCCCGCCGACCAGTCGACGTGCGGGGTGGGCTCGTCCACGTGGAGGGTCCGCGGCAGCAACCCGTGCTGCAGGGCGAGGACCATCTTCATCACGCCCGCCACACCGGAGGCGGCCTGGGTGTGGCCGATGTTCGACTTCAACGAACCGAGCCACAAAGGGTGTTCGGGGTCGCGGCCGTTGCCGTAGGTGGCGAGCAGCGCCTGCGCCTCGATCGGGTCGCCCAGCGTCGTGCCGGTGCCGTGCGCCTCGACGGCGTCGATGTCCGCCGTGGACAGGCCGGCCTTCGTGAGGGCGGCGCGGATGACCTGCTGCTGGGCGGGGCCGCTGGGGGCGCTGAGCCCGTTGCTGGCGCCGTCCTGGTTGAGCGCGGTGGAGCGGATGACGGCCAGCACGGGGTGACCGTTGCGCCGGGCGTCGGACAGCCGCTCCAGGAGGACCATGCCGGCGCCTTCGGCGAGGCCCATGCCGTCGGCCGCCTTGGCGAAGGCCTTGGAACGGCCGTCGCGGGCGACACCGCGGGTGCGGGCGAAGCCGATGAACCCGATGGGCTCGACCATGACGGCGACACCGCCCGCGAGGGCCATGGAGCACTCGCCGGAGCGCAGCGCCTGGACGGCCATGTGCAGGGCGACCAGGGAGGACGAGCAGGCGGTGTCGACGGTCACCGCGCTGCCCGCGAGGCCGAGGGTGTAGGCGATGCGGCCGGACAGCACGCTGGTGGCGCTGCCGGTGACGATGTGGCCCTCGACACCCTCGGGCAGGTTGTCCAGCCCGCCGAAGCCCTGGTTGGCGGCGCCGACGTAGACGCCGACGGGGGTGCCGCGCAGGCTCTCGGGGAGCAGTCCGGCGCGTTCGACGGCCTCCCAGGACGTCTCCAGCAGCAGCCGCTGCTGGGGGTCCATGGCGATCGCCTCGCGCGGCGAGATGCCGAAGAACGCGGGGTCGAAGTCGCCGGCGTTATAGACGAAGCCGCCTTCGCGGGCGTAGCAGGTGCCCTCGCGGTCGGGGTCGGGGTCGTAGAGGGCTTCGAGGTCCCAGGCGCGGTCGTCGGGGAAGACGTCGATGACGTCGCGGCCCTCGGCGAGGATGCGCCAGAGTTCCTCGGGGCTGTTGGCGCCGCCCGGGTAGCGGCAGCTCATCGAGACGATGGCGATGGGGTCGTCGTCGGCGGGTGTCGCGACGCCGACGGAGGCCGGGGCGGCAGCGGGGACGGGAAGAGTGTCGGAGGGGCCGACGAGTTCCTCGCGGACGTGCCGGGCGAGAGCCGTGACGGTGGGCCGGTCGAAGATGACGGTTACCGGCAGCCGCAGTCCCGTGGCGGCGTTGAGCCGGTTGCGCAGTTCGACCGAGGTGAGGGAGTCGAAGCCCAGCTCGCGGAAGGCGCGTCCGGTCTCCACACCGTTCGGGCTGCTGTGCCCGAGCACGCCCGCGACCTGGCCGCGGACCAGGTCGAGTACGGCCTGTTCCTGGTCGTCGGCGGACAGGCCGCGCAGCCGGGCGAGGAGTCCGGCGCTCTGCTTGTCCGGGACGTCCTGCCGCAGGCGTTCCTCCTCGGCCCGCAGCAGCGCGGCGACCTCGGGCACCTCGGTGAGCAGCGGGCGCCGACGGGCCGCGGTGAAGACGGGGACGAAGCGCTCCCAGTCGATGTCGGCGACGGCGATGAAGCACTCGTCGCGGTCGAGGACCTGCTGCATGGCGGCGACGGCGAGCGCGGGGGCCATGAACGGGATGCCGCGCCAGCGCAGTTGCTCCTGGACGACCTCGAGGCCCATGCCGCCGCCCTCGTCGCTCCAGATGCCCCAGGCGATGGAGGTGCCGGCCAGGCCGCGGGCCCGGCGGTGCTCGGCCACCGCGTCGGCGTACGCGTTGGCCGCGGCGTAGGCGCCGTGGTCGCCGCTGCCCCAGACGCCGGCGACGGAGGAGAACACGACGAACGCGTCGAGGCGGTCGTCGTCGAAGAGCGCGTCGAGGTTGGCGACGCCGGAGAGCTTGGCCTTCGCGCCGTCGGCGAACTCCTGCAGGGTCGTGGTGGCCAGCGGGATGAGGATGCCGACGCCGGCGGTGTGCACGACGGTGCGGATCGGGGGCCCGTCGGCCTCCACGCGCTCCACGAGCGCGGCCAGGGCGTCCCGGTCGGCGATGTCGCAGGAGGCGATGGTGACGCGGGCACCCGACTCGCGCAGCTCCGCCTCGAGTTCGGCGGCGCCGGGCGCGTCGGGGCCACGGCGGCTGACCAGCACCAGGTGTTCGGTGCCGTTGCGGGCGAGCCAGCGGGCGGTGTGTCCGCCGAGGCCGCCGAGGCCGCCGGTGATCAACGCGGTGCCGCGCGAGGTCCAGGTGTGGTCGGCGCCGCGCGCGACGCCGACGGGCGTGCGGACCAGGCGGCGGATGAGGACGCCGGTCCGGCGCACGGCGAGCTGGTCCTCTGCCCCGGCGTCCTCGTCGGCGTCGGAAGCGGGGGCAGAGGCGGAGGCGGCGAGGATCGAGCAGAGCCGGGCGGCCGTACGGTCGTCGGGCGTCTCGGGGAGGTCGACGAGCCCGCCCCAGAACTCGGGGTGTTCCAGCGCGGCGACGCGGCCCATGCCCCAGGTGCCGTTCTGCACGGGATTGCGCAGCAGATCGGCATCACCGGTGGTGACGGCTCCGCTGGTGGCGAGCCACACCGGGGAACGCAGCCCGGTGTCGGAGCACGCCTGGATCAACGCGAGTCCCGCGACCAGGCCGGCGGCGAGTCCCGGCTGCTCGGGGTGCGGGCGTTCGTCGAGCGCGAGGAAGGAGACGACGCCGGTGAACGCGTCGGCGCCACTGTGCCGGGCCGTCTCGGTCATCTGGGCGGCCAGCCGCTCCCGGTCCGTGTCGGTGGCGTCGACGAAGAGGGGCGCGGTCTGGGCGCCGTGCTCGGCGAGCCCGTCCAGGCAGACCCGGACGAGGTCGGAGTCGACGTGGTCGGCGGGCACGACGACGAGCCAGGTACCGGTGAGCGTCCCGGCGGGGCGGTCCGCGGTCGGGCGCCAGGCGATGCGGTAGCGCCAGGAGTCGATGGTCGCCGAGGCGCGACGACCGCGACGCCAGGCGGACAGCACGGGCAGCGCCTGCGCCAGCGCCTCCTGCCCGTCCTCCTCGGCGACGTCGAGCGCACCGGTCAGCGCCTGCAGGTCCTGTCCCTCGACGGCCGCCCAGAACTCGGCGTCCGCCGGCTCCTCGGCCGCACCGCCCACCGTGACGCTCTGCGGCGCCGCGGGCTCGAACCAGTAGCGGCGGTGCTGGAAGGCGTATGTCGGGAGGGCGACCCCACGGCCTCCCTGACCGGCCAGCACCCGCGTCCAGTCCACCGGGATCCCCCGCACCCAGGCCTCGGCAAGGGAGGTCAGGAAGCGGCGGCTGCCACCCTCGTTGCGCCGCAACGTGCCGACCACCACAGCGTCCGGGACGGCCTCCTGCACCGCCATCCCCAGCACCGGATGCGAGCTGACCTCCACGAACGCCGAACAACCCTGACCGATGAGCCCCTGAACCGCATCAGCGAACCGCACCCGCTGACGCAGATTCCGATACCAGTACCCCCCATCCAGCCCAGCCGTGTCGATCACCTCCGCCTCGGTGGTCGAGAAGAACGGCACCTCACCCGAGCGAGGAACAACCGAACCCAGAACCCGCGA
>NZ_JCAJZO010000079.1:0-3715 GCF_059510295.1 Streptomyces sp. PTL18
GCACACCGCACCCCGTACGACATCGGTGGCGCTCGCGGAATCCGACGCCGACTCGCCGATCAGAGCAGCCACTGCGCTCATGTCGGAGCCAAGAACCACGGCGCGGTTCTCGAACGCGGTCCGGGTGGCGGCCAGCGACCACGCCGCATCCACGGGTCGTACGGTCTGCCCCGCCGACTTCGCGAAGGCGGCCAGCCGGCCCGCCTGCCCGGCCAGACCCTCCTGGCCGCGGCCCGACAGCACCCACGGCACCACACCACCGGCTGCGAAGACGGGATCCGGCTCGTCACGCTCCTCAGGCTCCGGGACACCCGGCGCCTCCTCCAGCACCACATGGGCGTTGGTGCCGCTGATGCCGAACGACGACACACCGGCCCGGCGCGGACGGCCCTTCGTGTCCGGCCAGCCGACCGCGTCGGTCACCAGCGACACGGCACCCGCCGACCAGTCGACGTGGGAGGAGGGCGCGTCCACGTGCAGGGTGCCGGGAACGAGTCCGTGACGCATCGCGAGCACCATCTTCATGACGCCCGCCATGCCGGAGGCGGTCTGCGTGTGCCCGATGTTGGACTTCACGGAGCCGATCAGCAGGGGCCGGTCCTGCGGCCGGTCCTGGCCGTAGGTGGCGAGCAGGGCCTGCGCCTCGATGGGGTCGCCCAGCCGGGTGCCGGTGCCGTGGGCCTCGACGACATCCACCTCGGCGGCGGTGATCCGCGCGTCGGTGAGGGCCGCGCGGATGACGCGCTGCTGCGAGGGCCCGTTGGGAGCGGTGAGGCCGTTGCTCGCGCCGTCCTGGTTGATCGCCGTACCGCGTACGACCGCCAGCACGGGGTGGCCGTTGCGGTGGGCGTCGGACAGGCGTTCCAGCAGGACCACGCCGACGCCTTCGGCGAGGGAGAACCCGTCGGCGGCTTCGGCGAAGGGCTTGCAGCGTCCGTCGGGCGCGAGGCCCCGCTGCCGGCTGAACCCGACGAACGGCGCCGGATCGGCCATGACCATCGCGGCTCCCGCGAGGGCCATCGAGCACTCGCCGGACCGCAGGGAGCCCACCGCCAGGTGCAGCGCGACCAGCGAGGACGAGCAGGCGGTGTCGACGGTCACCGCCGGGCCTTCCAGTCCGAGGACGTAGGAGACACGGCCGGAGGCGACCGCGGTGGAGGCACCGGTGACGAGGTAGCCCTCGGTGCCGTCGGTGCTGCGGCTGAGGAGCGTTCCGTAGTTCTGGTCGGTGAGGCCGGTGAAGACACCGGTGCGGCTGCCCCGGAGGCTTCTCGGGTCGATGCCGGCGCGCTCCAGTGCCTCCCAGGACGTCTCCAGGAGCAGGCGTTGCTGGGGGTCCATCGCCTCGGCCTCGCGTGGCGAGATGCCGAAGAAGGCCGCGTCGAAGTGCCCGGCGTCGTGCAGGAATCCGCCGTGCCGGACGTAGCTGGTGCCGGGGCGTGCCGGGTCGGGGTCGTAGAGCCGGCTCGTGTCCCAGCCGCGGTCGGCGGGGAAGCCGGTGATGACGTCCTCGCCGGCCGTGACGACACGCCAGAGGTCGTCGGGCGATCCGATGCCGCCCGGGTAGCGGCAGGCCATCGCGACGACGGCGATGGGGTCGTCGTCGGTGGCGCCCTCGCGCGGGACGGAGCGGGCCGGTTCGAGGGCGGCGGCTTCGGGCGGGGTCTTGCCCCCGGCCAGGGCCAGGTGGCGCAAGTGTCGGGCGAGCGCGAGCGGCGTGGGGTGGTCGAAGACGACCGTCGTGGTGATCTTCAGGCCGGTGCGGGCGGTGAGGCGGTTGCGCAGTTCGACGGCGCTCACCGAGTCGAAACCGAGTTCCTTGAAGGCGTACGCCGCGTCGACGGCGTCCGCCGAGGAGTGGCCGAGCACGGCGGCGGCCTCGGCGCGCACGAGGTCCTGGACGAAGCGGTCGCGGTCGGCGGCGGGCAGGGTGCGCAGCCGCTCGGCGAGCGTCGAGGCACCCGTGCGGTGACCGTCGCCGTGGCCGGCCGACTCGTGGGACCCGCCGCGGCCGGGGCGGGCGGTATCCGCGGGGACCTTGGGCTTGAGGTGCGCGATGAGCGGGGCGGAGCGGGCGACGGTGAAGACGGAGACGAACCGGTTCCAGTCGACGTCCGCGACGGCCACCACGGTGTCGTCGTGGTCCAGTGCCTGCTGGAGTGCCACCATCGCGGGCTCGGGGGCGATGACGGGGATGCCGCGGCGTCGCAGCGGGTCGCGCATCTCCTCGCTGATCATGCCGCCGCCGTCCCAGGGACCCCACGCCACGGAGAGGGCGGGCAGCCCGCGGGTCCGGCGTGCGTTCTCGGCGAGCGCGTCCAGGGTGGCGTTGGCGGCGGCGTATGCCGCGTGGTCGGCGACACCCCAGATGCCGGAGATGGAGGAGAAGCAGATCAGCGTGTCGGTCTCGGCGGGGTCCAGGACCTCGGTGAGGTTCCGGGCGCCGGCCACCTTGCCGGCGGTGACCTCGGCGAACTGCGCGAGACCGAGGTCGTCGAGCGCGCCGAGGACGCCGACACCGGCGGCGTGCACCACCGTGCGGACGGTACGGCCCTGGGCGCGCAGGGAGTTCAGCAGTTCCTCGAGCGCCGCGCGGTCGGCCACATCGCAGGCGGCGACGGTCAACCTGGTGCCGTGCGGGGCGACTTCGGCCTCCAACTCCGCCAGGGCCGCGGCGTCGGTGGCGCCACGACGTCCGACCAGCACCACGTCCTCGACACCGCTCCGGGCCAGCCAGCGGGCGACGTGCGCACCGAGGGCACCGGTCCCGCCGGTCACGAGCGCGGTGCCGGTGGGGGTCCGGCGGCGGGGAGCGGCGTGGGCGCCGGAGCCGTCGGTGGCGGACCCGGCGATGGCGGAGCGCTCGGAGCGGGGCCGCTCGGACAGGGGGGCCGGCATCAGACGCCGGAGGAACGTGGTGCCGCCGCGCAGGGCGACCTGGTCCTCCAGGACGTCACCGCTCGCCGCCAGTACGGCGCAGAGGGCGGCGGCGTCCCGGCTGTCGAGCCGCTCGGGCAGGTCCACCAAACCGCCCCAGCGCTCGGGGAACTCCAGCGCCGCGACCCGGCCCAGGCCCCAGACGGCCGCCTGCTCCGGGCGGGTGACCGTCTCCTGGTCCCCGACGGCCACGGCGCCCTGAGTGGCACACCACAGCGGTGCGCTCGCACCGGCCCGGCCGAGAGCCTGGAGAAGCGACACGGTGAGCGCGGCCCCGGTGGACAGCACGGGGTGCTGGGGCAGCGGGCTCTCGTCCAGCCCGGTCAGCGCCAGCACCCCGGCGAGCGGCGCGTCCAGACCGGCCAGCGCCTCGTCGAGCGCGGACCCGAGAACGGCGGCCTCGGCGTGGCGGGAGGCGAGGGTCAGCCTGCGTGTCCGGGCGCCGTGGCGGGCGAGGGCGTCGGCGACGGCACCGGCGCACTCTGCACCGGCCCCCTCGGGCACCACCAGCAGCCACTCGCCGTCCAGCACGGCCGGCCCGGACTTCCGCCCCACCGGCTTCCACACCACCTTGTACCGCCAGCCCTCCACCGCCGACCGGACCGCCTCGCCCCGGCGCCAGTTCGACAGAGCGGGCAGAACCTCGGCAAGGGGCTCACTGTCCGCCAACCGCAGAGCGCCGGCGAGAGATTCGAGGTCCTCCCGCTCGACGGCCTCCCAGAAACGCGCCTCCACGCTGTCCGCGCCCGAGCCGGACACGGCGGCGGGCCCCGTCTTC
>NZ_JCAJZO010000080.1:0-3685 GCF_059510295.1 Streptomyces sp. PTL18
GCTCCAAGGACGGCCGGTTCTACCTCGGCTGGTTCCCGCTCGGTCGTCCTGGCACCGACGGCGAGGGATGGAAGATCGCCGTCACCGGCACGGCCAACGTACCCGGCTACCAGCTGTCGTTCGACACCGAGACGCCGGCCGACATCGTCGCTGCCGCCGTGGCGCGCGTGCTGGAAACCTCACGTCGCGTATGACAGTGCCCCACGCGTAGTCCTCGCTGGGAGGGTGGCCGGCTGACTGCCAGGCCGCCGGCTGATTCCACCGCTCACCGTTTTCCTCACCCAAGGAGGCCGTTCATGACGTCCACGGAGATGACCGTCGGCGATCTCATCGACCTGCTGTCTGGTTGCGACCGCAGTGCTCCCGTCCGCCAGGCCATGAACCCGTTCTTTCCGATGGCACACCGCTTGGCGCAAGTCGTGCAGTCCGTGGACGAGACCGGCCAAACCGTCGTCTACCTCGCCGAAGACCGAGACGAGGGCTCACAGCTCGGCCATCTGCCGCCCGAGGTCGCCGTCGCTCTGACCTGGCAGGGCGACACGCAGGCACCGCCGCGCCGCCCCCGCCGCCGTGCCGGCGGCAACTAGACCCGCACCGAGCCCTTTGGAGGCGCCCCTGTACCCCGAATTCCCGCCCAACCCGTCCACTCCACGCGGCGGCCAGCTCGCGTTCTGGGTCGGCCCCCGGCACCTGGCCGGTGACGATGGGCGCCTCTACGACACCGTCGCCGACACGCTCGCCGGCCTGGGCTGGACGAGCCTGACGATCGTCCGTGGACGGCACGAGCCGGACGAAGCACCCGAGGACCGCCAGGTCCTGCGCAGCACCGTCCTGCACATCAGCCCCGACGCGCGCTGCTGGGCGCAGTGGAGCCTGGCGGACGAGCCGTTCCACCTGGGCGACTTGCCGATCGCCTGGCAGATCTCCGCCCGTGCGGACACGAACAACCCGCTCGCCCAGTGGTCGGCCTACTTCACCCCCGACGTCCCCGGCGAGGCCGTGACCGACTTCCTCGTCGCGCTCGACGCCCGCGACCAGCCCGCCCTGCCGCTCGCCGGCCCCGAGCTGGTCCTCGACACCGTCGCCGCACACGGCTGGCTCCGCGACATCGACCAGCCCCAGGCGGCAGCGACGGACCCGACGTTCACCTCGCACATCAGCCTTGGCGAGGTGCCGCCGCTCATCCAGGACGCCGACCCGCGCACCCTGGTCGCCGAGGCCGACGCTGCGGGACCGGCCGGATGGCAGGCATGGGCCGAGCCCGCGCTGGGCACGCAGTGCCTGTGGGCGGCGTCCTTCGCAGCCAGCGTCCCGCACGACCTGGTCGCCGCGTTCGCCGCCTCGCTCAGCTCGACCGCACCGGTCCTGCGCCGGGTGCTGCCGGCGAGCACGCGGGACCGGCTCCTGCGCGCCCCGGCTGGCTGAACGCCGGTGTCCGTCCTTCATTCGACGCATGAAGCCCGGCCTCCCCGATTTCGGGAGGGGCGGGCTTCATGCTGCTGTGTTTGCCGGTGCGCTGAGGGGTTCGGACCGTGACGGCAGTATGTGACGACAGCGGCGACAGAACCCGTAATCCCCACCAGCAGTGCCATCTTGCCTGCCCAGACGATGCGTTCCACGATCTCGCCCCGATTGTCAGACCGGAGTGCCATCGTTCGTCCATGTTCACCCTTACGACGACCACCTCATGGTCAACCCGCACATCTGGGGCCAGCCGGCCAGCGCCAACCCGCTACTCCAGCTCCGCAACATAGACGGCGGGGAGTGGTTCCAGCGGTACGGCGACAGCTTCGAGGCCGTGTGGGCATCCGCGCGCCCCTGGGCGCCCGACAGACAGGAGTAGCACTGCCGTGGGCAGGACCGAGTACTACCACGACCCCAAGGCCCCCAAGGCCAACACCCTTATCCCCGCCAGCAACCTGCTCGTGGTCAACGACGAAGGCGCCATCCTTCTCCAGCGACGCCGCGACACCGGCCAGTGGGCCCTGCCCGGAGGAGCCCAGGACATCGGCGAGAGCCCGGCGCAGTGCGCCGTCCGCGAGTGCGAGGAGGAGACCGGCATCGTCGCGGCGGTCACCGGCTTCCTCGGCGTCTACTCCAACCCGGAGCACATCATCGAGTACACCGACGGCGAGATCCGGCAGCAGTACGAGGCCGTGTACATCGGCCGCCCCGTAGGGGGGAACCCCACCGTCAATGAGGAGGCCGACGGCGTGCGCTGGGTTCACCCGGACGACCTGGACAAGCTCGACATCCACCCGAGCATGCACGAGCAGATCGGCCACTACCTGACCGGGGCTTACCCCTACCTCGGCTGACCGCTCGGACTTACAGCTCCACGCCGGCCTCGACCGCTGCCGCCCGCACCCGATCCACACTCGCGTGGATGTGCGGGGCGGCCTGGCGGATGAAACGCCCGACCACGCTGTCCTCGCCGTAGCGGCCCAAGATCTCCTGCAGCCGCTCATGGGGCGTCGTCCGTCGGCCGTCCGGCGTCGTGGTCATGTCGCAGTAGACCAGCGCGTTCACGAGGAGCGGATCATCCAGGAGGGGGAACTCGTCGGCCAGCTCAGTCCGGAGGCCACGCTCCGCGGCTTCGAGCAGCGCATACGAGTGGTTCGCGACCAGGCGGACAACCCGTCCCTCCGCCCCGTGCACGTCCCGGAGATACCGTGCTCCGTCCAGCGGATGGAATCCCGTAGAGACGAGCGGGGGCGCGTAGCCGATGTCATGCAGCACCGCAGCCGCTTCCAGCACCTCCGCGCTGTTACCGGCCAGCGGCGCCAGCGTCTGGGCGCAAGCGACAACGCCCTGCGAGTGTGCCCACCGGCGCGGGAGGCTGCGACTCAGCAGCTCACCAGCCAGTTCGTACGCCCAGTCAACCTTGGTCGTTGCCACCTGGGGAGGATATGGCAGCAACGGCGAGGAGGTCTTGGGCATCCGTGGCCGTGAGCAAAGGGGAAGCCTGGACGCTGCGGGAGCCGCTGAAGCGTTTCTCGATTGCGGACCTGATCGCCGCGTACGTATCCTTCCGGGCAACGCGTTGACGGAGACGAGTAGCCAGGGATCACGCGAGCCGAGAGAGCTGCTGGCAGCTGGGAAGGCAGCCTCGCGCCCCAGGTGAATCCCCTCCCGAGTGCGGGGAGGAACGGCCTTAGGGAAGGTCCAATGCCCCGCCGGTTGACCCCCGTGACCGGGTCGTGAATGAGGCCACCATCTGCTGGTGGCGAAGGCGCGGTGGCACCGCGAGTTGCCCCTTCTCGCCCGCGCTCCCAAGGGATCACGTCATGATGACTGATCGAACGGAGCACGGCAGGATGATCGATGTCACCCTGATTCGCCAGAACCCAGTCCGTGTCCAGCAGGCGCTAGCCAAGCGGGCGGTCCACGTCGACCTCGACGAGTTTCTTCGACTGGACGACGACTACCGACAGGTGCGGGCTGAGATGGAACGCCTCCGTGGGGAGCGCAAGAGGATCTCGGGCGAGATCGCGAAACGGCAGCGGGTTGGCGAGGGCGTGGCAAGTCTGCACGGTGAAGCATCGGCCGTGGGCGAGCAGCTGACCGCCGTCGGGGCGCGGCTCATCGAACTGGAGCAGGCGCGTCAGGTCTTCCTTGATCCGCTGCCGAACCTACCCGACGCGGACGTGCTGGCCGGGGGCAAGGAGAACAACGAGGTCATTCG
>NZ_JCAJZO010000081.1:0-3361 GCF_059510295.1 Streptomyces sp. PTL18
GCCGACACCCTCACCCCACCCCGTACCGTCCGCACCCGCCGCGAACGGCTTGCACCGGCCGTCCGGCGCCAGCCCCCGCTGCCGGCTGAACTCCACGAAGTTGCGTGGGCCCGCCATGACCGTGGCGCCGGCAGCGAGGGCGAGGCGGCACTCGTCCTGGCGCAGGGCCTGTACGGCGAGGTGCAGGGCGACGAGCGACGAGGAGCACATGGTGTCGACGGTGACGGCGGGCCCCTCGAAGCCGAGGGTGTAGGCGATGCGCCCGGAGAGCACGGCGCCGGAACCGCCGGTCAGCATGTGCCCCTCGACCCGGTCACGGGCGTGCGCGGCGGCGGCGCCGTACCCCTGGTCGCTGCTGCCGACGAAGACGCCGGCCTTCTCGCCACGCAGCGTCCCGGGGTCGATACCGGCCCGCTCGAGGACCTCCCAGGAGGTTTCCAGAAGCAGCCGCTGCTGTGGGTCCATGACGGTGGCCTCGCGCGGCGAGATGCCGAAGAACGCGGGGTCGAAGTCGGCGCCGTCGTACAGGAAGGACCCGGAGCGGGTGTAGCTGGTGCCCTGGTGCTCGGGATCGGGGTGGTACAGGTTCTCCAGGTCCCAGCCGCGGTCGGCGGGCAGCTCCGAGACGGTGTCGACGCCGGCGACGAGCAGGTCCCAGAAGTCCTCGGGAGTGTGGGCATTCCCGGGGAAGCGGCAGCTCATCGAGACGATGGCGATGGGCTCCTGCTGGCGGGCCTCCACGTCCTGGAGGCGCCGGCGGGTCTGCCGCAGGTCGGTGGTGACCAGTTTGAGGTAGTCGCGGAGCTTGTCCTCGTTAGCCATGAACGTCATCAGTCCCTAGAGCAGGCCCGAAGGCTTGGAGTCACCCGTACGGCGTTGGCAACGGGCAGGTCGGTGGGAATCGTGCGGACGAAGTCGTGCCCGGGGGCGGGTGGTGGGCGGCTGGAGGCCGGACGGGCCGAGGGGGGTGCGGCCCGTCCGGCCGGTCTAGTTGAGGCCGAGTTCCTTGTCGATCAAGTCGAACATCTCGTCGTCGGACACGGCCTCGAGCAGTGCGTCGCCGTCGGTCCCGCCGCCCGCCGTCGCGGGCTCGGCCCGGCTGTCGGACAGTCGCCACAGCAGCGCCTGCAGCCGGGCGGTGATCCTGCCGCGAGCCGCGTCGTCGGCCGGGTCGAGCGCGGCGACGGCGGCCTCCAGCTCGTCCAGCGCCGACGCCTCCTGTCCGCCCGGCTGACCGGTGCCGGGGGCCAGTTCGGTCAGCAGGCGGCCGGCGAGTGCGGCCGGGGTCGGGTGGTCGAAGACCAGCGTGGCGGGCAGCGCAAGTCCGGTGGCGTCCTTGAGCCGGTTGCGCAGTTCCACAGCGGTCAGGGAGTCGAACCCGAGGTCGCGGAAGGCGTGCGAGGGGCTGATCGCGGCGGTGCCGTCGTGGCCGAGGACCGCCGCGACCTGCCTGCGGACCAACTGGAGCGCTGTCCGCTCCTGTTCGGCGCGGCTCACTCCGGCCAGCCGGTCGGCGAACGCCCCCGTCGGACCGCCGTCCGTCTTGCCGTCGGCTCCGTCACCGGCCGCGGCGGCGCGGCGGGCCTCGGCGGCGGCGCTGCGCACTTCGGGGACCTCGTCGAAGAGACGACGGCGACGGGCGGCGGAGTAGGTCGCCGCGAACCGGTCCCACAGCACGTCGGCGACGACGAGACACGTCTCGTCAAGTCCGAGCGCCTGCTGCACGGCGCCGACGGCCACTTCCGGATCCATGGTGGGCACGCCGTAGCGGCGCAGTCGGTCGCTCTCGGCGTCGTCGACCATGCCGCCGCCCGCCCAGGCTCCCCAGGCGATGGACGTCGCGGCCTGCCCGCGGGCACGGCGCCGCTCGGCGAACGCGTCGAGGTAGGCGTTGGCCGCGGCGTAGGCGCCGTGGCCGCCGTCGCCCCAGACGCCCGCGCCGGAGGAGAACAGCACGAACGCCTCCAGCGGCCGGTCCGCGAGCAGCGCATCCAGATGGACGGCACCGGCGATCTTCGCCTCCGTCACCGCGCGCAGCGCGTCGAGGTCGGTCTCCTCCACGCCGACGGCCGGCGGTTCCAGGCCGGCGGCGTGCACCACGGCGTTGACGGGTGCGTTCCCCGGTACGTCCGCGAGCAGCTTGGCCAGCGCGTCCCGGTCGGTGATGTCGCAGGCGGCGATGGTCACACGGGCGCCCAGCGCGGTGAGTTCCGCCTCCAGTTCGACCGCGCCCGGCGCGTCGGGGCCCCGACGGCTGACCAGCAGCAGATGCTCGGCGCCGGTCGCGGCGAGTCGCCGCGCGAGGTGCGCGCCGAGGGCTCCGGTGCCGCCCGTGACGAGTGTCGTACCGGAGAACCCGACGGTACGACGCTCGGCGGTGCCAGTGCCGGTCCCGGACTCCGGGTCGGCGGGCTTGCGGATCAACCGGCGTACGTAGAGACCGTCGGCGCGGACAGCGAACTGGTCCTCGTCGTCGTCACCCGCCAGGACTGCGAAGAACCTGTTCCAGGTGCGCGCGTCGAGTTCTGCGGTGGAGGGATCGTCGGTGGCGGAGCCGGAGGCCGCTGGGAGGTCCAGGAGCCCGCCCCATCGGTGCGGGTGCTCCAAGCCGTAGACCCGGCCGAGACCCCAGACGGCTGCCTGTGCCGGCACGGGTCCGCCGTCGGACGTCCCGCTCGGGGAGACCGGTCCGGTCACCGTCACCGCTCCCCGGGTGACGGTCCACAGCCGCAGCTCCGGGGAGGTGTCCGTCAGCGCCTGCATGAGCAGCAAGGTGGCGGTGACGGGCCGGGGCACGTCGGGTTCCAACGCCTTGTCGTCCCACGGCGTGTCCGCCGGGTCTAGGGGCAGCAGGTTGAGCACGGCACCGACGGCCGGGCTGCGCTCCAGCGTCTCGCGCAGACGCGCCGCCATGGCGGCCCGGTCGTCGCGGTCCACGTCGAAGTGAACGGTCTCGACGACTTCGACACCATCACGGTCGCGCAGACGCTCGATCAGCTCGCGCACCGAACCACGGTCGTTTCCGCCCTCGGTGCCGGAGTCCAAGCCTCCGCCCGGCAGCACGACCAGCCAGTGCGAGGGCAGCGCACCGTGTTCGACGGTGCCCGCGTCGGCCGGCTGCCAGGTCACGGTGTAGCGCCAGGAGTCCAGCAGCGCTCTCTCCCGCCTGCGCCTGCGCCACTCGGCCAGCACGGGCAGCGCCGGCTCGGCCGCCCCCAGCGTGTCACGCCGCTCGGGAGCGAGGTCGAGGGTGTCGGCCAGGGCCTCCAGGTCCTCACGCTCGACCGCCTCCCAGAAGCGGGCTTCCATGTCGTCCCCGCCGGTGTCCGCGGCTTCGGAGAGCGGTGCAGGCTCGGGCACG
>NZ_JCAJZO010000082.1:0-2365 GCF_059510295.1 Streptomyces sp. PTL18
TGTCGGCGTACAAGCGAACGTGCACCACCTCGTACGGATGAAAGTGCACCGTTTCCGGTGCGGTGATGAGGTGAAGACCGTGAGTCTGCTGCTGTCGGTTCGGGTGGCAGGGAGGCGGCTGACGGTGGTCTTGGATCCGCATCGCTGGCTGGAGTTGAGGCGGTTTCGTCCGCTGTACGAGTCGGGTGCGATGAGCCTGCGGGAGATCGCGAAGGAGACCGGGCTGAACCGCCGGACGGTCAGCAAGTACCTCAAGGACTCCGCACCGGTTGCGCCGCCGAAGAGAGAAGCAGCAGATCAGCGGCCTCGGCGGGTGGTGGACGAGGTCGCGCCGCTGATCGACGCGATGCTCAGGTCCGAGATCCTGCTCAAGGGAAGGGTGATCCACGAGCGTCTGGCCCAGGAGTACGGGGTCACGATCAACTACCAGCGGGTGAAGCTTTATCTGCAGGAAGCCCGGCCCCGGATCGCGGAGGAACTGGGCATCAGCCCGGGTGAGCTGGCGGGCCTGCACCGGCGGTTCGAGGTCGTCCCGGGTGCTCAGGCCCAGGTCGACTGGGGAGACGAGGGCAAGATCCTTGCCCATGTCGGTATCCCGAAGGTCTACTCCTTCCACATGACGCTGTCGTACTCACGCGACCCGTTCTGCTGCTTCACCACCAGCCAGGATCTGGCCACCTTCTTCGACTGCCACCGAGCCGCGTTCGCGCACTTCGGCGGGGTGCCGATGAGCATCGTCTATGACCGGACCAAGACGGTCGTGCGTCGGCACGTTGCCCCCGGTGAGGCGGTTCCGCTGCACCCGGAGGCGGTCGCCTTCGCCGGGCACTACGACTTCGATATCGACGTGCTGGCCGCCTACCGCCCGCAGGGCAAGGGCCGGGTCGAGCGACAGGTGAACATCGTCCGCGACCACGTCCTGGCAGGGCGGGCCTTCTCCTCCATCGAGGAGCTGAACTCCGCCTTCGCCGCCTGGGTGCCGCTGCGGCGGGCGAAGGTCCACGCCACCCACGGCGAAGTCATCGGACACCGGGCCGTGCGCGACCACATGGCTCTGCGTCCGCTGCCGGCGACCCCGTATGTGGTCACGCAGCGGCACCTGCGGCACGTCGGCAAGGATTGCCTGGTCGCCTTCGACGCGAACCTCTACTCGGTGCCCGCACGCAAGGTCCGCCCCCGCCAGCTGGTCGAGATCCGGGCAACGAAGTCCCAGGTCACGCTGCACTCCACTGTTCCCGACACAAGCGGCCAGACCCTTTTGGCCGTCCATCCGCGGGCCGTTGGCCGAGGCGCCCGCATCGTGGATGAGACCCACTGGGACGGACTTCCCACCGGCGCCGGCCGCCGCGTCACCACCGGCGACACTCCGCCTTCTGCCCGCCGCAGCCAGCCGGCCGGGCCCCAGACCGGACCGCTGCAGGCTCTGCTGAACCGAACCGCCGCCGCAAACGTCGAGGTCGGCCGCCGTCCGCTGTCGGTCTATGACGAGCTGACCGGCACCCGGCCCTTCACCTCACCCGCCCCGATCAAGGAAGCCCGTTGAGCGAGCTGACCAGCACCCGCATCCGCACCACCGCCGCCAAGCTCGGCCTGCCGCACCTGGCCGAGGCCTTGAACCAGTACGTCCAGCGGGCCGACGAGGCCAAGATGGGCTACCTCGACTTCCTCGACCTGGTGCTGGCCGAGGAACTCGCCGTCCGCGACGACCGCCGCTTCCGCAACGGCCTGCGGCTGTCGAAACTGCCCCACCACAAAACGCTGGAGGACTACGACTTCTCCTTCCAGCCCGACCTCGACCCGCGCAAGGTCAAGGACCTGGCCACCCTCTCCTTCGTCGAGGACAAAGCCAACGTCGCCCTGCTCGGCCCGCCCGGGGTCGGCAAGACGCACATCGCCGTCGCCCTGGCCGTCGCGGCCTGCCGGGCCGGCTATTCGATCTACTTCACCAGCCTCGACGACATGGTCCGCCACCTCAAGGCCGCCGAGGACCAGGGCCGTCTGATCAGCAAGCTCACCAGCTACCTCCGACCCGCCGTTCTCGTGGTCGACGAGGTGGGCTACCAGCCGCTGGAACGGGCCGAGGCGAACCTGGTCTTCCAGGTCATCTCCAAGCGCTACGAGAAGGGCTCGATCATCCTGACCTCGAACAAGACCTTCGGCGAATGGGGCCAGGTCTTCGGTGACGAGGTCTTGGCCACCGCGATCCTCGACCGGCTCCTGCACCACTGCGAGGTCGTCTCGATCAACGGCAACAGCTACCGGCTCAAGAACCGCCTCCAGGCCATCGAACGGGACACCGACGTGGCCTGAGTAGTGGAGCACATAGCTTCGTACTCGGTGGTGCACTCAGACGAGTACCTGGACA
>NZ_JCAJZO010000083.1:0-2287 GCF_059510295.1 Streptomyces sp. PTL18
TGTCGGCGTCGGGTGAATCGTGACCCACTTTGGGCGGTTGAAAAGTGACCCGTTTTGTGGGGATTCAGTCGTTGTCGGTGTCGGTGGGGACGCGTCCGAGTTCGCGTCCGCGCATGCGGTAGGAGTCGCCTTTGAGGGAGTGGACCTCGGCGTGGTGGACGAGGCGGTCGATCATGGCGGCGGCCACGGTCTCGTCGCCGAAGACTTCTCCCCAGCGCCCGAAGGGCTTGTTGCTGGTGACGATCACGGACGCGCGTTCGTAGCGGTTCGAGATCAGTTGGAAGAACAGGTTCGCGGCCTCCGATTCGAACGGGATGTAGCCGACCTCGTCCACGATGATCAGCGGGTAGCGGCCCAGGCGGGTGAGCTCGGCGGCGAGGTTGCCGGCGTGGTGGGCGGCGGCGAGCCTGTCGACCCACTCGGCGGCGGTGGCGAAGGCGACGCGGTGGCCGGCCTGGCAGGCCCGCACTCCCAGTCCGATGGCCAGGTGTGTCTTGCCCGTGCCCGGCGGGCCGAGGAAGACGACGTTCTCCTTGCCGGTGATGAAGTCCAAGGTGCCCAGGTGGGACAGCTGCTGGCGCGTCAGGCCGCGCAGATGGGTGACATCGAGTTCCTCGAGCGTCTTGATCGCGGGAAAGCGGGCGGCGCGTACTCGTGCTTCACCGCCGTGGGATTCACGGGCGGAGACCTCCCTTTGGAGGCAGGCGACGAGGTATTCGGCGTGTGTCCAGGACTCCTTGCGGGCCCGTTCGGCGAGCCGGTCGGCGGCGTCCAGCAGGGCCGGGGCCTTCAGAGCGCGGGCCAGGAAGGCCAGCTCAGAGGTGGTCTGCTGGCTGGTGCGGCGGCCGGCGGGGGCCGGGGCGGTGGTCTTGTCGACGGGCTCGGCGAGGGTGACCTCGCCGTCGTCGGCGGCGGTGCGGGCGGGCATCTAGATGGCCTCCTTGTCGGCGCCGCCGTCGATGACGGTGAACAGACGGTCATAGGTGCCCAGCTCGCGTTGTTCGACCTCGACCATCGGGCCGCCGCAGCCGACGGCCTGGATCTGACCCGTCGGCCGACGGCGGGCCTGGTGGCGCATCATCGCTCCTGCCTCGGCGTGTTCGGGATCGGTGATGGTCTGGTGGCGGGCCCAGCAGCGGACGTGCTGAGCGACGATCTCTCCGCCGGTGGTCAGGACGATGACCTGGTCGTTGTCGGTCAGCACGGTGACGTGGTGGCCGATGGCTGCGGGGTCGACGGAGTAGTCGCAGGTGTCGACGCGGACGTAGTGGTCGCGCCCGAGCCGGGTGGAAAACCGCCACCAGGTCGGCGGGTCGACCGCGGGCAGAGTGAGCATCCCGGCCCGGTCCGCCTCCCACCGGTCGGCCGGACGGGCGCCCAGGGTGCGGTGAACGCGCCGGTTGGCGACCTTCAGCCAGGCGTCGAGCTGGGTGTTGAAGTCGTCCGGACCGCTGAAGTGCCGGCCCGGCAGGAACGACGTCTCCAGATAGCCGTTCGCCCGTTCCACCAGCCCTTTCGCCTCCGGGTCCCGGGGACGGCACAAGTAGATCTTGGTGGCGAGCAGGCCCGCGAACGCGGCGAACTCGGATGTGGGACGGCCGCGGCCGATGCCGGCCTCGTTGTCCCAGACCAGCGTCTTGGGGACGGCACCCCACTGTGACAGCAGCCGCCAGTGCCCGTCGATCAGGTCACCCGTCCTCCTGGAGGGCAGCATCCTCGCGGCGATCACCCGCGAGTAGCCCGACACCATCACCAGCACCGGCGGACGTCCGGTCTGCCCATAGCCCAGCGGGATCTGGGCGTCGGGAAACCACAGGTCACACTGGGCCAGCTCGCCGGGCCGGTAGTTCGTGCGGGAGACCGGGTCGACCGGCAGATAGGCGGGGCGAAGCTCACGGATCCGGTCTTTGAGGACCGTCATCCCGCGTTCCCAGCCGATCCGCTCGGCGATCACCGTCGCGGGCATCGTCGGCGTCTCCCGCAGCAGTTCCCGAATCTGCACCTCCACCGCGTCGACCGCCGAGCCCTTCGCCGGCCGCTCGTACTTCGGCGGCCGGTCGCTGGCCAGGGCCCGCTTCACGGTGTTCTTCGAGATACCCAGATGCCGCGCGATCGCACGGATCGGCATCTGCTCCGCCCGGTGCAGGCGACGGATCTCTGCCCAGTCTTCCACGAGGATCACCCTTCCCTCCTGACCTTGAACAGCAAGGCCAGAATGAGATGAAAATCCACAAGTGGGTCAGTATTGACACGCCGTCAAAGGGTCAGAGTTCGACCGTCGCCGAGA
>NZ_JCAJZO010000084.1:0-2209 GCF_059510295.1 Streptomyces sp. PTL18
TGGCTGCGCGAACTCGGTGCGGTTCAGCACGTCCCCGTCCTCGCCGAACACGACCTCCCGCAGCGGGCGCGGCAGTTCGGCGTCCAGGTGGGCGCAGGCCGTGTCGAAGGCGTCCGCGAAGACCGGATACGTGTCGTACAACTCGCGCCCTGCACCGAGGCGTTGCGAGCCCTGACCGGCGAACAGGAAAGCGGTGCGGCCGTCGGTGGGCGCCGAGCCGACGACGGCGCCGGCCGCCGCCTCGTCCGCGGCGACCGCGCGCAGTCCGCGCAGCAGTTGGTCGCGGTCGGTGCCCCACACCACGGCGCGGTGCTCGAACACCGAGCGGGTGCGGACGAGGGACGCGGCGACCTCGGCCCCGACGGCGCCGGGGCGCGCCTCGACGAAGTCGGCGAGCCGCTCGGCCTGGGCGCGCAGCGCGGCACGGGTACGGCCGGACACGAGCCAGGGCAGCAGGGGCGGTTCGGGGATGACGGTGGGGGGCTCGTCGTCCGCGTCGGCCGGGGCGGGTTCCGGTTGCTCCAGGACGACGTGGGCGTTGGTGCCGGACACGCCGAACGCGGACACCCCGGCGCGGCGGGGACGGCCCTCGGTCCGCGGCCAGTCGGTGTTCTCGGTCAGCAGGACTACGCCACCGGCCGACCAGTCGACGTGCGAGGACGGCTCGTCCACGTGCAGGGTGCGCGGCAACACCCCGTGCCGCAGGGCGAGCACCGTCTTGATGATGCCGGCGACGCCCGCGGCGGCCTGGGTGTGACCGATGTTCGACTTCAACGAGCCGAGGTACAGGGGCTGTTCGCGGTCCTGGCCGTAGGTGGCCAGAAGGGCCTGCGCCTCGATCGGGTCGCCGAGGGCCGTACCGGTGCCGTGCGCCTCGACGGCGTCCACGTCGGCCGGGGCGAGCCCGGCGTCGGCCAGCGCGGCACGGATGACGCGCTGCTGGGCGGGCCCGTTGGGCGCGGTGAGACCGTTGGAGGCGCCGTCCTGGTTGACCGCGGAGCCGGCGATCACCGCGAGCACGTCGTGCCCGTTGCGGCGGGCGTCGGACAGCCGCTCGACGACGAGGACGCCGACACCCTCGGCCCAGCCGGTGCCGTCGGCGTCGTCGGAGAACGCCTTGCAGCGCCCATCGGCGGCGAGACCGCCCTGGGCGCTGAACTCGACGAACGCGCCCGGGTCGGCGAGCACGGTGACGCCGCCCACCAGGGCGAGGTCGCACTCGGCGGACCGCAGGGACTGCGCGGCCAGGTGCAGTGCGACGAGGGAGGACGAGCACGCGGTGTCGACAGTGACGGCCGGCCCCTCGAAGCCGAAGGTGTAGGCGATACGGCCGGAGGCCACGCTGCCGGCGACGCCGGTCAGCAGCTGTCCGTCGAGTCCCTCGGGCACTTCGCGCAGTCCGATGCCGTAGCCGGAGCTGCCGGCGCCGACGAACACGCCGGTACGGCTGCCGTGCAGCGAGTCCGGCCGGATCGCGGCGTGCTCCAGTGCCTCCCAGGACGCCTCCAGCAGCAGTCGCTGCTGCGGGTCGACGGCGAGGGCCTCGCGGGGCGAGATGCCGAAGAAGCCCGGGTCGAACTGCGCGGCGTCGGTGAGGAACCCGCCGGCGCGCGTGTGGCTGCGGCCTCGGCGGCCGCCGTCGCCGCCGCTTCCGCCGTGGACGGAGCCGTGGAGCGCGTCGAGATCCCAGCCGCGGTCGGTGGGGAACTCCGAGATCGCGTCCGTCCCTTCGACGACCAGGTGCCACAGGTCGTCCGGGCCGGTCACATCGCCGGGCAGTCGGCAGGCCATGCCGACGATGACGACCGGGTCGTCCGTGGTCGAGGCGACCGGGACGGGCACCCGCCCGGTGTCCTGCGGGTCAGGGTCGTCGGCGAACAGCTCCCGGCGCAGCAGCCGGGCCAGGGCGGCCGGGGTCGGATGGTCGAAGACGAGGGTGCTGGGCAGCTTCAGACCGGTCTCGGCGGAGAGCCGGTTGCGGAGCTCCACCGCCGTCAAGGAGTCGAAGCCGAGGTCGCGGAAGGACCGGGTGGCCTCCACCGCGCCGGCCCCGGTGTGCCCGAGCACGGCGGCGGCACCTCCGCGCACCAACTCGAGCAGCCCACGGTCGCGTTCGGCGGTCGGCAGGCCGGCGAGGCGGGCCCGCAGACCCGCCCCGGGCGTGTCGCCGGCACCGGTGCCGGCGGGCTGATCGGGCGCGATCCGCGCT
>NZ_JCAJZO010000085.1:0-2156 GCF_059510295.1 Streptomyces sp. PTL18
TTAGTCCGCTCGAACTTCGCTTTTGGCGCGTCTGCCGAGTGGGGGAGGGGGCTGGCCGCCCGGGCTGTGGGGCGAGTGGAGGGGCGGGTCGTTGTGGCCATCGGCTTGTCAGCTGTGATGGGGGTGGAAGCGGCGACAGAGGCGGGGGTGGTTGCGGCGGGCTCAGGAGCCGGGGCCGGTTCGGCAACTGGTGCTTGGGCCCGGTCCAAGCTGGCGTCAACGGCACCGGCGGCCTCGGCCATGACCGCTTCCTCGGCCTGGCGTCGATCTCGCTCCTGCTCCAGACGTATGAGATTTGCCTGGTTTTCGTTCAGTTGCTCACGCAGTTTGAGCGCTTCGAGGCGAGCAGCGTCGCGCTCGCGCCGTGCCTGCGTGACTTCTTCGGCGAGTTCGCTGACCTGTTGCTCGAGGGCGGCCTGACGAGTGCGTTGCCGCTCCAGCTCTTCCTGCGCCGTGGTGCGTGCGTCGCGCTCGCTGCGCAGGCTCCATCTCAGATCGCGGAGCGTGCGTCGATGAGTGCGGTCACGGTCGCCGAGGGCAGCCTCCAGTTCACCGACTCGGTCCTGCTCCCGGCGCAGGTTCTCGGCCGCGTCCTGGTACTCCTGCCGCAGCCGGTCGTAGCGTCCCTGGATCCGGCGCGCCTCGGTGACGGCTTCTTCGTGAGCGTCCTCGAGGAGGTACTGCTGGTACCGCTGCGGCGCCTGTACCTCCAACGCCGCCATGTACAGCCGACGGAACTGCGCCGCCGCCTCGTCAGTGAGCGTATCTGAGCCAGTCAGCAGCACCTCCAGTTGCGTTCGGTGCAGCGCGTCCCTGCCCTGCAGGACCTTCGTGAGCCGTGAAGGGGACGTCCCAATCCTCTCCGCAGCATTTTTTCTGTATTCGAATCGCGCGTCCACGAATACGCACAATTCCTGAACCCAGACGCGCACCGCGGGGTCCAGCTCTTCCTCTCCGCTGTCGATGCCAGCGGCCCTGTTAGTAGGTCTCCCCACTTTTCTTCTACCCGGCTCCAGCGGACCATCTCCGAAAGCCCCCAACTCAACCCCCATCGCCAATATTTTCAGTCACGGAAACATTCTTTTGGCACTTGCGTAAGAAATCGGGCCGGACGCAGGATCGACGAAACCCTGATTTCACCGAATGCGGCGTCCAGAGGCGTGCCGTTATTCGCTCCTGCCCGAGACTGTGGAGAATCGCTATGTCGTCGAAGAAGCCATCCGTACGGCGCGGCGCCGTGAACCCGTCGGCCGGGCACGGCAAAACCCTCGCAGCCGGAGCGGGCATAGTCCTCAACGGTGCCGGCGTGGCAGGCGTCGCCCTGGCACATATCCCTTGGTGGGCGCTGCTGGTGCCCGACGTGCTGCTTGCCCTGCTCAGCCTGCTCGTGCTGCTGGTGCAGTCCGTCATGCCACAGGACTCCGCCGATCGCGCCAAGGTCCTCCTCAAGGTTCTGTCCATGCTCTCCCTGCGCGGAAGCAACAGGCCCCGCTGGCCTCCACGCGGCGGAGGGCTGCCCGGAACCAGCAGGGCCAGCCGCCACGATCCCTGAGCGCGTCAACGCGGAAGCCGGACTCCTGACCGGCGTACTCAACGCTGTTCGCGCTGGCGACCGACAGGGCCGGGCAGCCGTCGGGCCCGGGCGGCCAGCACTCTGCCGACGGGCCACGGCCCTCCACACGCGCCCGTTCCTGACCGCACCGCAACACAGGTGAGCCGCAGCCGGCCCCGAAACCCCGGTCGGCGCACCGACCGCCGCCGACGACAACGGCGTCCAAACCCGCCCGACCCAGCGGATGCCCGCCGCCCGGTGCCGCAGCGCACAGGCGTCCTCGGTGCCCTGCGCTCCCACAAGACCGCGCCCGGCGAAGGTGCACGGGCGCGCTCCTCCCGGCGTGCCGACTGCCCGACCCTGGCCCGGCGCACCGGCCCGGGCCGCGACTCGCCCAGGCAGTCATCCCTGCCGCCTGCCGCCCAGACAGTCCTCGATATGCCGGCGGTCCGCCTGCGGGCGGTCGGCTGTCGCCTCCAACAGCACCTGCGCCTCGCTGCGACGGCCTTCCCGCACCAGCCGCTCGTACAGCGCGGCGACCTCCGGCCAGGGAAGCTCCACCGCGCGCTCTCTCAGCTCCTGCAGGTCCCGGCGCGTAGCTGTC
>NZ_JCAJZO010000086.1:0-2057 GCF_059510295.1 Streptomyces sp. PTL18
CAGCACCCACACCCGGCCGCCCACACCGGCCTCCCCGCACGCCTGCAACAGCGTGGCGACGGCTCCGCAGATCTGGGCCGCGTCGGCGTCGGTCGTGGGCGTGACGAGGACGACTCCGGACACACCGTCGGCGGCCCGGTTCGCCAACTCGTCGGCGAGCGTGGCACGTTCGATGAGGGCGGCGGCCGGGAGTTCCAGGACGGCGGCTTCGGCTCCGCGCGCGGTGAGGGCCGTCCGCAGGGAGTCCGTGCGGCCGTCGCGGGTCGTGCCCGCGGGGACCAGGAGGAGCCACCGGCCGCAGAGCGCGGTGTCGGACGACGGGTCGAGCGGCTGCCAGTGCGGCCGGTACAGCCATTCGTCGGTGCGTGCCCGCTCCTGGCGGCGGCGCCGCCAGGACGACAGGGCGGGGACGAGGCCGTCCAGGGACTCCGCGGTGAGGCCGAGCGAGACGGCGAGGGTGCCGAGGTCGCCCCGCTCCACGGCGTCCCAGAACTCGGCGTCGGCGTTGTCGGCGGCCTGTCGCATGCCCTGCGTCGCGGTGCCGGTGGCGGGGCGGTCGTGGTCCGCGAGCCAGTAGCGGCGGTGCCGGAAGGCGTACGTCGGCAGGTCGATCCGCCGGCCGCCGGGCACGACGGCCGCCCAGTCGACGGCGGCGCCGTGGGCGTGGAGGCGGGCCAGTGCCGTGACGGCGGAGACGGGCTCGTCGCGGTCCTTGCGCAGGGTCGCCGTGAACAGGGTCGCGTCGCCGCCGCCGGTCCGGGTGGCGGCCTCGGGGGTGCTCTGGGCGAGCGCGGTGAGGGTGCCGTCGGGGCCGAGTTCCAGGTAGCGGGTGACACCGCGGGCGGCAAGGGCTCGTACGGCGTCGCCGAAGCGGACGCTCTGACGGACGTGGCGCACCCAGTACTCGGGGGAGCGCAGTTCGTCGGCGGTGGCGGTGGTGCCGGTGACGGTGGAGACGATGGGGAGGGCGGGTTCCGCGTAGTCGAGACTCTCGGCCACGGCGCGGAACTCGGCCAGCATCGGCTCCATCAGCGGCGAGTGGAAGGCGTGGCTCACGCGCAGCGCGGTGACCTTGCGGCCCTGGTCGCGGAAGTGCGCGGCGATGCGCTCGACGGCCTCGACCGCACCGGAGACGACCACGGCCTGGGGGCCGTTGACGGCGGCGATGCCGGCGTCCTCGCCGTAGCCGAGGAGGGGCAGCACCTCGTCCTCGGTGGCCTGAAGGGAAACCATGGCGCCGCCCTCGGGCAGCGCCTGCATCAGCCGGCCGCGCGCGGCGACGAGACGGGCGGCGTCCGCCAGCGACCACACGCCGGCGAGGTGTGCGGCGGCGATCTCGCCGATGGAGTGACCGGCGAGCACGTCCGGCCGGGCACCCCACGACTCCAGCAGCCGGAACAGGGCCACTTCGAGGGCGAAGAGGGCGGGCTGGGCGTACTCGGTGCGGTTAATTACCTCCGCATCCTCGCCGAACACGATCTCGCGCAGGCTGAACGGCAGTTCGGCGTCCACCGCGTCGAAGGCGGCGGCGAAGACGGGGTACGTATCGTACAACTGCCGCCCCATGCCGGGTCGTTGGGAGCCCTGTCCCGCGAAGAGGAAGGCCGAGCGCCCGTCGGGCTGGGCGGTGCCGGTGACGATGCCGTCGGCGGGTTCCCCGTCGGCGAGGGCGGTGAGCCCCGCGACGAGATCGGCGTGCCCGGTGCCGATGACGGCGGCGCGGTAGGGCAGCGCGCAACGGTGCGCGGCGAGCGACCGGGCGAGGTCGAACGGGGGGATGTCGGAGTGTTCCCGCAGATGGGCGAGGAGGCGGGTGGCCTGGGCGGGCAGGGCGTCCGGGGTGCGGGCGGACAGCACCCACGGCAGCACACGCTCCCCGGCGGGCGTCAGGGCGGCAAGGGAGGGTTCGGTGGCCTCGGGTCCCCCGGCGGACCGGGTGTCCTCCGGGGCCTCCTCGCGGGGCGCCTCCTCCAGGACGGCGTGGGCGTTGGTGCCGCTGACGCCGAAGGCGGACACGGCGGCGCGGCGCGGCCGGTCCTCGTACGACGGCCACCGCT
>NZ_JCAJZO010000087.1:0-1974 GCF_059510295.1 Streptomyces sp. PTL18
TGAGTTCCACAGTTAGCGGTGTCGACTAGGACACGAATACGCGGTTTGACCTGTGGAAATGCCGGTGAGCACGCAGAGATGGCGTGTCACTAGGCGGGCGAATAGTGCCTGGTCAGCGGCCTGCGGTCAGATCGATGATCTTCTTGGGCGGTGTGACGTTCAGGGCGGTGAAGATGTCGCGCTGGGGCTTGGTCAGGTCGGTGGACTGGCGGAAGGTGCCGGCCGGGCCGCTGTAGGTGACGGCGTGCAGGCGCTGGAGCTCGGCGCGCAGGCGGTTCCAGGTCTGGCCGGTGGAGGTCTCGGCGACGCGCATCAGCAGCAGGGCGAGCCAGCACAGCAGGACGTGGGCGCGGATACGGTCCTCGCGGCGGTGGTAGACCGGCCGCAGGTCCAGGATTTGCTTCATATCGCGCCAGCCGCGCTCGACTTCCAGGAGCTGTTTGTAGCCCAGCGCGATGTCCTCGGCCGACAGTTTCGGATCCGAGGAGCGCAGGAGGTACTTCCCGTCGAGGTTGGCCTCGGAGGCGATCTTCTTCTTGTCCACCCGCAGCAGGCCGCCCGGGGTGGTGCGAAGGAACCGTTTCAGGCCGGGCTTGGTGGACAACACCCCGGCCAGCTTGTCGCGTTCGGGCCGCGGCAGCTTGTCAGTGCCCTCGATCGCTTCCGTGAGCTGGGCGACCATCCGCTGACGAATCGCGGCGTCGCGGGTGGCCTGGTCGGGGTTGAAACAGATCACGAACCGGTCGTCGGTACCGATGTTGACCTCCTTGACCTGGAGGTTGTCGCGCACGGTGGCATAGCGGCCCTGCCGCGAGAGGGCGGCGCGCACTTCGGGTGATCCGGTGCGGAGCTTCTCGCCGATGATGTAGCCGCCGCCTCCGCGCATCAGCGCCCGGCGGTTGGCGGCGGAGGTGAAGCCTCGGTCGGCGACCCACACGACCTTCGAGAGCGTCCACTCGCGCAGGTCGTCGCGGACCTGGCGGATCAGGGCCTGATCGCCGGTGTTGCCCGGCCAGGACCACACCCGCACCGGGATCCCGTCGCGAGTGACGGCCATCCCGATCACGACCTGTGGCAGATCGTCACGGGAGTCCTTGGACTTGCCGTGCGTGCGGAACCCGTCGTGGCGTGACGCGTCTTCGCTCGGCACGTCGTCCGCCAGACGCTTGCCGCGTTCGTCGCGGGCGACGGGCTCGTCGGCGTCCCCGGTCTCGAAATATGTGGAGGTGGTGTCGAAGAACAGCAGGTCCACCTCCAGGTTGAGCAGGTCGGTGACCTGGAAGTACGCCTCCTTGGCCAGGGCCGGCTCGATGGTCAGCAGATAGTCCATGGCCCGGTAGCAGGCTTCGTCGCTGATCGAGTCCAGGCCCTCTACGTGGACATCGTCGGCGATCCACTCGGTCGCGGCGAGTTTGCTGGAGGCGGCCAGCGCCCGGTTGGCGACCAGCGCGAACAGCACCCGCTCGACGCGCGGATCCAGCCGCCGCCCGGCCAGTTGACGGTGCACCACCGTGTCCAGGCCGAGCCGGTGCCACAGCCCGTCCAGCGCGTGCACCCCGCCCCACGGCCGGGAGCTGATCAACGACAGGTCCCCCGAGCCTGTCGCGGACAGCGCTGCCGCCGGGTCCAGCAGTTTGGAGAGCGCCGCGACCAGTCGGCCGATCGCCTCGCGGTCGAGCTCGTCCTGGCGGCCGAAGGAGTGCAGCACCTTCGTACGCGAACGCCCCGCGACCGGGTCCCACTCGTTGTGGGCCAGCTGCAGATACCGGACCGTCTGCCCGTCCTTGTTCCGCCGGGACGTCGTCTTCACATACATGCCGCTAGACGATACGGGCATCACACGAGGTCATCAGCACTGGGGTATGAAGGTCGTGCCACTAGGCGATTCCGGGTTTTCGCACCAGGCTCAACCGCCTGACCTGCATCGAAGCCCTGCCGCACCCCCGAGAACCCCGCTCAACTGTGGAACGCAGG
>NZ_JCAJZO010000088.1:0-1923 GCF_059510295.1 Streptomyces sp. PTL18
GTCTGCTGTGGGCGCAGTTCGGCCAGAGCCTGGCGAGCTTCGCTCCGCGCGCGGCCTGCCGTGTCCTGCCCGGCCTGCGTTGCGCGGAATGCGGTGCCTTGCGCTGCGCCCGCCCCAGCCTGCGTTTTTTCCGGTCCTGAAACAACGCCCGGGCTGCGGGCTGAGGTCTCGCTGTCCCGACTGCCGGGCCGCGGCGTGAGCGCCAGGTCCGGACCCGCCAGAGCACCGCGGGCCTGCTCGACCACCCCTTCCGCCTCCGCCACCACCGCGTCCTGCCGGTGGCGTTGCGCCTCCCGCTCCTGCAGTCCGCGAACCTGCTCGCGCAGGCCCACCAACTCCTCGCGCAAGCGGGCCGCCTCCTGGCGTGCACCGTCCCGTTCACGGCGCGCCGCAGCTACCTCGGCGGCAGACTCCTCCAACCGTTGCTCGAGTTCCCGCAGGAGTGCCTGCGCATCGAACAGCTCCCTGCGCGTGAGAGCATGACCGGCACGCTCGCTGCCCAGTGCCGCCTGAAGTGAACGCAGCAGGCCCTGGTGCTCCCGTCCTGCCGCCTCCTGCAAAGCAGCCGTACGCGCCCGCTGCCGTCGCACCGCCTCTCCGTACGCGGCCTGCTCTTCCTGCAGCTGGTCAACACGCTGCTGAAGCCGAGAAACCTCCGCCCTCGCGGCATCGTAGTCATCCAGCAGGCGGTAACGCTCATATGCCTCACGCCGGTTCGGCTGCACCGCCAAAGCAGCCATATATACCCCCGTGATATGAGCCCGGACCTCGGGAGTCACGCCGGGGCGACATTTCGTGAACAGATTCTCCAGGTCTTCCCGGGAGAAGAACACCTCGATACCGTTCAAGGCCCTGGACATTTTCGCCGGGCTGAAGCCCAGCATTCTGGCGACCGCACTATCGGTGTCACCGGCGCCATCAACCAAGGCCCGCAAAGCTTCCAGCCATTTCCGCACCTCATCGGCAACCCCATCACCGATATCCAGGCGCGGCCGCCCCACCGAAACGTGCGGCCTTTCCCCACCGCCCCCAGTGTCGAACCCCGCCAAAGCGCCACTCCCCTCCCCGCAGAATCCGAACAACCAGCATGGCAGCCCCTGTACCAGCCGTCCCCCCTCCCAGCAAAAAATCATGCCTTGCACATCAGTGATCACGACCGGCAGTCACTCCGCGAACGATGGCGAATTCACCGCCCGCCGCCGGCGCCGCACCGAACGTGCCGTCACTCGAAGATCCCTCGCGACGGCCCCGCGAACCTCCCACTGGGAGCCGAGTCAGACCGAAAAAGGCTACTGCGGGTCCCACTGCGCAGCGGACCGTCCTGCGCCTGAACCCTTCGCTTCACGACGCGCCGGCAGCGTGTCCAATGAGGTCCCAGGCAGCAGGAGCCGCCGCAGAAACCCTGTCATTCCCCCATCAGCACACCACGGCTGATCACAAGCTGTTGGCGGAACGCACGTGCGCGCCTAGTAGATTGTCGCGGCTTAACTTTGCTGTGTGGTTGGGTAGAGGTGGCGCAGTTTCACGCGGGCGTCGTCGGTGGTGAAGTGCCAGTCGACTTGGCGCTGGTCGCTGTTGGTCTGCTGCTGCCAGGCGGCGAGTTCGGCGTTGAGCACGGAGAGGTCGTCGATGCGGCGGTCCAGGCACTGGCGGGTGAGCGCGGAGAGCTCGATCTCGGCGATGTTGAGCCAGGATCCGTGTTTCGGGGTGTGGTGGATCTCCAGGCGCTGTGCCAGCGCGAAGGCTTTCTCCGGGTCGAACGCCTCGGAGAGCGAGGCGATGCTGTGGGTGTTGAGGTTGTCCATCACCAACACGACCGCGGCGGCGTCGGGATAGTCCACGGTCAGCAGGTGCTCGACCTGGCGCGCCCAGTCGACCTTGGTCCGGCGGGGCCGGGCATCCACGCGCCGCCATCCGCGCAGC
>NZ_JCAJZO010000089.1:0-1899 GCF_059510295.1 Streptomyces sp. PTL18
AAGGCCGTCTAAGGCATGACCAGCGCATTTCGTCGGTGCTCCACCCCTTCACGGGCAAGCCGAACTTGCGCCCACATGGCCGGGTCACACCCGGAGATCATGGGGCTCTGTCGCCGCTACTGGAGCTGTGGCTCACCCGGCCCGCAGCGGACGACAGGCAAGCCTCGGACAGCATGGCCGAGATGCTCCTGCATGTGTTCGGCCTGTCCCGAGGCCCGCGGCGCACTCTTCCCACTGCAGCCTGACGAGGACGCCGTGCCCCTCGGCTTCACAGGCGGATGGGCAGGTGGCGGGGGCCGCGGAGCATCGCGTTCTGCCGGTAGGCGGGCGGGTCCTGAACCAGGCTTGCCGTCCCGAGACGGGGAAGCAGCGCGCCAAGCGCGGCGTAGGCCTCGACACGGGCCAAGGGTCCGCCGTAGCAGGCATGAATGCCACTGCCGAAGCCGAGGTGCTGGTTGTCCAGGCGGGCGGGGTCGAACCGGTCGGGGTCGGGGAACCGTCGGGGGTCGCGGTTGCCTGAGGCCAGGGCCAGGATGACGGAAGCGCCTTGGGGGACGGGCGTACCGGCGACGTCCATGTCGGCGTGCGGGATGCGCTCGCGCATATGGACGGGGGGCTCGTACCGCAGCAGTTCCTCCACCGCACGCGGGAGCAACTCCGGTTCCCGGCGCAGCCGGTCCAGCTGCTCGGGCTGGCGCAGGAAGGTGAGGGCGCCGTTCGTGATCAGGTTGACCGTGGTCTCATGTCCGGCGATGAGGAGCAGTACGGCGGTTTCCGCGAGTTCCTCTTGGGTGAGCCGCAGGGCCGGGTCCGGCTCGTTGACGAAGGCGGAGAGCATGTCGTCGCCCGGCTTGCCGCGGCGCTGCTCGGCGAGGTTCAGCAGGTAGCCGCCGATCTCCATCCGTGCCTGGTCGCCGGCCTTGTCCGGCTCGCTGGAGTCGTCGTCGGGCCTGACGTCGGCGGCTGCGACGATCGCGTCGGACCAGGCCCGGAAGAGCGGCTCGTCCTCGTGCGGCACGCCGAGCAGGTGGCAGATCACGGTGACGGGCAGCGGGTAGGCGAAGTCGTCGACGACGTCGATCTGGTGCCCAGCCTCGAACGGCTCCAGCAGTTCCTTGGTGATCCGGTCGATCTCGCCGCGCATGCCGTCGATCCGGCCCGGGTTGTGCGGGGGCCCGAAGGGCCGCATGGCCAGGGTGCGCAGCCTGTGGTGCTCGGGGTCGTCGAGCCGCAGGAACGGCGGCTTGTGGGTCGCCTCGCCACGGGTGCGGGGATCGGCACTCATCCGTGGGTCGTGGAGCAGAGCGGCGATGTGGTGGTAGGTGCCGATCAGGTAGCTGCCGTCGGCCTGCGGCACCACGGGACCGGCCTCGCGGAGTTCCGCGTACAGCGGATAGGGGTTGGGACGGCTGGCGTAGTCGGTGATCCGTGCCAGCAAGGTCGCGGAGTCCATGGTGGCTCCTCGTAGGGGGCGGGATGTGGGCTACACCACCGTCAGCCGGCGGTCGGGAAGGTGACCGGTGAGCGCGACGGTCGGGCCGTGGGACAGGACGGAGGGGTCGGGTACGGCGGAGGGGATCGGGACGTCGGCCGCGATCGCGCGGTCCTGCGCGCCGGGCGGGGGCGGGAAGGGAGCGGCGGTCTCGATCAGGTACCGGTAGTAGTCGAGCACCTTGGCCATGTCGACGGTGACCGCGGCGGTGACCCGGCCCTGGTAGCCGTAGACCATCGCCAGACGGCGTGCCTCCAGGGAGCCCTGGGCGATGACCACGTGGTCGGAGTAGGTGGGCACGCCGACCGACTTGATGTTGAGTCCGAACTGGGTCGACCAGAACACCGGGATGGCCAGGTGCGGGCGCCGCAGCGGCCCGGGGCTGACCATGTTGTGTGCGGCCACCT
>NZ_JCAJZO010000090.1:0-1844 GCF_059510295.1 Streptomyces sp. PTL18
CTACCTCGTTGCTCATGGACGCATGGTCGCACGCAGCTGATCGTGGGAGCGACCGATTACATCGGTTCGTCCACCTCGCACCGCGGCGGCGCTTTGATGCCCTCGACTTACGACAACCCCCGGCGCGGGTTTGGAGCCCGACCACCAGAAGCACAAGGTCGGTCGATGACGCTGGTCGCGATCAGTCGTCGGGCGTGAACGTTTCTTGCGTGCCATCGGCGTGGGTGATGGTGATCTTCGCCGACTCCGTGATGTGCATCGTGTCGGACGCACCCACGAACACCTCGTTGAGGAAGCTGAACATGTACTCGG
This sequence comes from Streptomyces sp. PTL18, assembly GCF_059510295.1. Lineage (NCBI taxonomy): Bacteria > Bacillati > Actinomycetota > Actinomycetes > Kitasatosporales > Streptomycetaceae > Streptomyces > Streptomyces sp. PTL18. The sequence continues at coordinate 313 of NZ_JCAJZO010000090.1, forward strand.
TGCGAGTGCTGTTCTCGTCCATGTGGACGGTGCGGATGTTCTCGGCGTTGGCAACCTTGGTAGCGCCCTCCTGGAGCCCGAGAGGGCTCACGATGATGCCGCCCGCAGCGCCAGTGTCGATGACGCTGTAGGCCAAGTGCGCCATCTGCCCTTGAGTCTGCTTCTTCGTGGTATAGCGGCGGCACTCGATGATTACGAAGCCTTCGTCACCCACCTTGACGCCCTTGCCGTCGATCTCCCACTCAGTACCCGAGCGCTCGCCGATGACCTTCTGCTTGTCCTCGACACGCTCAAGACCCAGCTTTTCGGCAATCTGATCGAGAAGGTAGACGGCTACCTCCTCGTACGACTCCCAACGCTTATCGGGGTTCGTCATCGTCGCCTCATTTCTATTTTACGTTCGTACCATGTCCCATGATAGTTACGGTCTGCTATTTCAATGCGTTCTTGAGCAGGCACCTCCCACTCCCACAGCAGCTCACAAGTCGTGCACCTACAGCCGTCAGCCAGTCCCTGCCTAGTGGTCGGCCGAATCTACGTGCGGCGGCCGTCGTCGAGGTGTCACAGTATGGACATGCTCGTAAGCCCACTGCCCGGTGTCGACCGGAAGCACCTGCACGAGACGCTTGGCAAGGTGCATCAGAACGTCTCGAACCTCTTCACCAGCGGCCCGCGTGAGCACTACGAGAGGCTCTTGGCTTATCTTGACTGGGCGGTCGACGCCGTTGGCCGGCTGGACACGCTCATCAGCAGCGCCGACCTTGACCGGCTCGTTCTAACCAAACGGCACGACCAGTTGCTCGCCGGGCTGGATAACTTCACCATCGGCACGACCCAGCGGCTCGTGAACCAACTGGTGTTCACCGAACTACGGCAGCGGACGGAAGCGTTCGGGGACGCCGTCCATACGCTCGGTCAAGAGTTGCAGTGGTGGCAACTGCGCGGAGTGCCGGTCGTGGCTGACAGCAGCTTTTACGTCCACCACCCCGAGAAGTTGGAAGAGACCGACTTCGCCGAGCTGCTGAGCGTCACAGAACATCCCGTTCACCTCCTGGTGCCGATGGTCGTGGTGGATGAGCTCGACCAGCTCAAGGAGAGCAAGGACAGGCACGTACGTTGGCGGGCGCGACACACGCTGTTCATCCTTGACGGGCTGTTTCAGGAGAGCACCGAAGACGCCATGCTCCGCAGGGCAGACGCTGAGGTGCAGCGCCACACGGGCGTACGACGCGGTGAAGTGACCGTGCAACTCTTGCTTGACCCGCCTGGGCACACGCGGTTGCCGATCAACGACGACGAGATCGTCGACAGGGCGCTTGCCGTTCAACCGCTGTCGGGTCGTGAAGTGACCGTTCTGACCTATGACACCGGCCAGGCAACCCGGGCGCGCGTTGCTGGCCTCTGTGACCACAAGCTGAGCATGCCGGTCGGTGACGAGCCGGAGAAGCAGACGACCAACACGAAAAACCCCCCGTCCAAGGGACGAGGGGTTCAAGTGCCAGCCGACCGCCAGGATGGACAGGCGGGTTCAA
>NZ_JCAJZO010000092.1:0-1743 GCF_059510295.1 Streptomyces sp. PTL18
ACACAGTGGACGCGAGCACCTGAGGACAAGCCCTCGGCCTATTAGTACCAGTCACCTCCACCCGTTACCGGGCTTCCAGACCTGGCCTATCAACCCAGTCGTCTACTGGGAGCCTTACCCCATCAAGTGGGTGGGAGTCCTCATCTCGAAGCAGGCTTCCCGCTTAGATGCTTTCAGCGGTTATCCCTCCCGAACGTAGCCAACCAGCCATGCCCTTGGCAGAACAACTGGCACACCAGAGGTTCGTCCGTCCCGGTCCTCTCGTACTAGGGACAGCCCTTCTCAAGACTCCTACGCGCACAGCGGATAGGGACCGAACTGTCTCACGACGTTCTAAACCCAGCTCGCGTACCGCTTTAATGGGCGAACAGCCCAACCCTTGGGACCGACTCCAGCCCCAGGATGCGACGAGCCGACATCGAGGTGCCAAACCATCCCGTCGATATGGACTCTTGGGGAAGATCAGCCTGTTATCCCCGGGGTACCTTTTATCCGTTGAGCGACGGCGCTTCCACAAGCCACCGCCGGATCACTAGTCCCGACTTTCGTCCCTGCTCGACCCGTCGGTCTCACAGTCAAGCTCCCTTGTGCACTTACACTCAACACCTGATTGCCAACCAGGCTGAGGGAACCTTTGGGCGCCTCCGTTACCCTTTAGGAGGCAACCGCCCCAGTTAAACTACCCATCAGACACTGTCCCCGATCCGGATCACGGACCCGGGTTAGACATCCAGCACGACCAGACTGGTATTTCAACGACGACTCCACCCGAACTGGCGTCCAGGCTTCACAGTCTCCCAGCTATCCTACACAAGCCGAACCGAACACCAATATCAAACTGTAGTAAAGGTCCCGGGGTCTTTCCGTCCTGCTGCGCGAAACGAGCATCTTTACTCGTAGTGCAATTTCACCGGGCCTATGGTTGAGACAGTCGAGAAGTCGTTACGCCATTCGTGCAGGTCGGAACTTACCCGACAAGGAATTTCGCTACCTTAGGATGGTTATAGTTACCACCGCCGTTTACTGGCGCTTAAGTTCTCAGCTTCGCCCACCCGAAAGTGAGCTAACCGGTCCCCTTAACGTTCCAGCACCGGGCAGGCGTCAGTCCGTATACATCGCCTTACGGCTTCGCACGGACCTGTGTTTTTAGTAAACAGTCGCTTCTCGCTGGTCTCTGCGGCCACACCCAGCTCAGGAAGCACGTCCCCTCACCAGGCATGGCCCCCCTTCTCCCGAAGTTACGGGGGCATTTTGCCGAATTCCTTAACCATAGTTCACCCGAACGCCTCGGTATTCTCTACCTGACCACCTGAGTCGGTTTAGGGTACGGGCCGCCATGAAACTCGCTAGAGGCTTTTCTCGACAGCATAGGATCATCCACTTCACCACAATCGGCTCGGCATCAGGTCTCAGACACATGGCGCGCGGATTTACCTACACACCGTCCTACACCCTTACCCCGGGACAACCACCGCCCGGGATGGACTACCTTCCTGCGTCACCCCATCACTCACCTACTGACCGCTTGGTCCGGCGGCTCCACCACTTTCCATTCCCCGAAGGGTCCGGAACGGCTTCACGGCCTTAGCATCACGATGCTCGATGTTTGACGCTCCACAGCGGGTACCGGAATATCAACCGGTTATCCATCGACTACGCCTGTCGGCCTCGCCTTAGGTCCCGACTTACCCTGGGCAGATCAGCTTGACCCAGGAACCCTTAGTCAATCGGCGCACACGTTTC
>NZ_JCAJZO010000093.1:0-1664 GCF_059510295.1 Streptomyces sp. PTL18
TAGCCTCGATCTTGCATGACGGTCCGCCGACGGAGTCGGTGGACCGTTTCGCTGCCGGTGACTGATGGCGGGCATTCCGACGGCCCGAGTGTCGCCTCGGGTGGGCGCCGGGTTCCACTGCTCCAGGCTGGGTCCTCTTCTCGTAGGGGCAGGCGAATCCGCTGGTCAGCCAGGGTTGGGCAGGAGCGCAAGCCGTTCAAGGGCGCCGGTGATCTCATGGGCCCAGGGCCAGTGGCGGGCGAGGCGGAGGATGCGGCGCCGGCCGGTGGTGACGAGCTGGGCGGCTGCGGAGAACAGGCGGAATCGCAGCCGGCGGGGCTCGAAGAGCCGGGCCTGGCCGGTCAGGGCGAGCATGGGCATCCAGGCCAGCAGGTCAAGCGCGATCTGGACGATCTCCAGCCAGACCTTGTTCTGCGCGGTGTGGTGCAGGGGCAGGTTGCGCAGGCCGGTGGACCGGGCAGCCCGGATCCGGTCCTCGGCGCGGGCCCGCAGCCGGTGACGGAGCTCGAGCTCGGCGATCGGACGGTCGGTGGTGTTGGTCGCGAAGCACGTGATCCGCATGCCGTCCGCGTCGGTGATCCTCAACTGGGCCCCGGGGTGCGGCCGTTCCCTGCGTACGATCAGCCGCATCCCCTTCGGCCAGCCCGCGAGCAGGTTGCCGGTGAGTTCGGCGACCCAGGCTCCGTCTCGGACCTGTCCGTCGGCCTCGACGGCCGGGGTCCAGGCCGGGCCCGGGATCTTCAGCACGTGCTGGTGGATCGGCTCGGTGATCACCATGCCGACCGAGTAGGACAGCCATCGGCCTCGCTTGGCGAGCCAGGACACGAAGTCGTGGGTGCCGCCGGCGGAGTCCGTGCGGATTAGTGTCTGGCGCCCTCGCCGGTACTTCTTCGGCAGTTTTGCCAGGGCGAGTTGGGCGGTGGTGATGTGGTCGGCGGCCGTGTTCGAGCCCGCGTTCCCCGGCCTGAGAAGAGCGGCGACCGGCTCTCCGGTTCCGCCCTGGCCGTGGTCGACGAAGGCCGTCAGGGGGTGATGCCCGTAGGTCTTCTTCCAGGTCGCGGCCGCGTCCTCCTTGTCGGAGTGTGCGATCACGAGGACGCCGTCGAGGTCGATCGTGACCTGTCCGTCGGCGTCCGGGGCGTGCTTGCCTGCCAGCGACCAGACCCGGTTGCGAACTTCGGAGCGTGCGGACCGGACGGCCTGCAGGGCTTTCTCGCCGGAGGCGGCGAGGGTGTCGATCAGGCGGGAGACGGTCGGGTCGGAGGCGACCGGGCCGAAGACGGCTGGCTCACACCGCAGCATGGCGATGTCCGCGAGGCAGTCTCCGCCCAGTGCGACGGCCAGAGCGAGGTCCAGGAGGGCCTTGCCGGGATCGTGGACGGCCCGCGATTTGCGCCACGGAGCCAGGGCCCGGGATATGGCCTGGTCAAGGCCGGTCTTGCGGACCGTTTCGACGAGCAGGACTGAGCCGGCCTGGGAGACGACCTGGCGGCCGTCGTCCCGGACGCGGACACGGGGGTACAACCCGATAGAGTGCTTCACCTGGGAAGTGCCTCTGGTTTCAGCGGGAACAAGGACCTCGACAATCCTCATTCTTGCTGGTCAGCGGCACTTTCTGCTTTCCTGACCACCTGCCGGACAGCCCGCTTCATGAAAGCGCGAGG
>NZ_JCAJZO010000094.1:0-1644 GCF_059510295.1 Streptomyces sp. PTL18
CTGGCGGACGCGTGCCGTCTGGTGGTGGCGCGCGGTCGGCTGATGCAGCAGCTGCCCGAGGGTGGTGCGATGGTGGCGGTGCAGGCCTCGGAGGAGGAGGTCCTGCCGCTTCTGGGTGAGCGGGTGGGTATCGCTGCGGTCAACGGGCCGCAGGCGGTGGTGGTCGCCGGTGGCGCGGAGGCCGTCGAGGCGGTGGCGGCGCACTTCCGGGCGCAGGAGCGCAGGGTGACGGCGCTGCGGGTGAGCCACGCCTTCCACTCGCCGCTGATGGAACCGATGTTGGCGGGTTTCCGCAAGGTCGCCGAGGGCCTGACGTACGAGCGGCCGGAGGTGCCCCTCGTCTCCACGGTGACCGGTGAGGCGGTGAGTGCTGAGGAGCTGATGTCCCCGGAGTACTGGGTCGGCCATGTCCGCCGGACCGTCCGCTACGCCGACGCCGTACGCGCCCTCGCCGGGCAGAACGTGACGCGCTACCTCGAACTGGGTCCCGACGGCACCCTCACCGCCCTCGCCCGGGCGACCCTGGACGAGACCGCGACCGCCGTGCTGGCCCCCGCGCTGCGCAAGGACCGGCCGGAGATCGAGGCGCTGCTCACCACGGTGGCCGCCCTGTTCACCCGCGGCGGCGAGGTCGACTGGCCCGCCCTCTTCACGGGCAGCGGCGCCCGCACGGTCCCGCTGCCGACGTACGCCTTCCAGCGCAGGACCTACTGGCCGACCCCCACCCCCGAACGCCACGCCGGCGACATCGCCGGACTCGGCCTCACCTCCGCCGACCACCCGCTGCTCGGCGCGGCCGTCACCCCGGCCGACTCGGACGGCGTGGTCGTCACCGGCCGTCTGTCGCTGCGCTCGCACCCGTGGCTGCGCGACCACGTCGTCGCCGGCGCCGTCCTGTTCCCCGGGACGGGCTTCCTGGAACTCGTCCTCCACGGCGCCGAACAGGTCGGCTGCGACCGAGTGGAGGAACTGACCATCGCCGTGCCGCTCGTCCTCCCCGAGGACGGCGCCGTACAGCTCCAGGTGCTGGTCAACGGCCCCGACGACTCGGGCAGCCGCAGTGTCAGCGTGTTCTCCCGGCCCGACCACGACCAGGCCTCCGCGAACGAGGCGTGGACCCTCAACGCCAGCGGTGTCGTCGGCACCGAGGCCCCTCGTCCTGCCGAGTCGTTCGACTTCGGCGTATGGCCTCCGCGCGGCGCGGTGGCCGAGCCGGTGGAGGATGTCTACGAGCGTTTCGCGGGCCTGGGGCTGTCGTACGGCCCGGTGTTCCGCGGGCTGCGCGCATTGTGGCGGCGCGGCGAGGAGGTGTTCGCCGAGGTCGCCCTGCCGGAGGCACACCAGGAACTCGCCGACCGCTTCGGCGTGCACCCCGCGCTGCTGGACTCCGTTCTGCACGCCGTCCTGCACGGCGCCTTCGGCGGCGACACCTCGCTGCGGCTGCCGTTCTCGTGGAGCGGTGTGTCGCTGTGGGCCACCGGCGCCCGTGAGCTGCGCGTCCGCCTGGCTCCCGCCGGTGCGGACGCCGTCGTCCTGGAGCTCGCCGACTCGGCGGGCGGCGTCGTGGCCGCCGTTGACTCCCTGGTGCTGCGGCAGGTCTCCGGCGAGCTCGCGACGACCGACGGCGGTCGGCAGCAGGACGGT
>NZ_JCAJZO010000095.1:0-1621 GCF_059510295.1 Streptomyces sp. PTL18
CCGGTCATGTGCCCCAACACCGCCTCCACCGGCCGCCACTGGGACGGCAGCCCCCGCACCACCCGCGCCCGCCGCCCGCTGCGGGTGGCTGCCACCAGCCCCAGCCGCCTGCTGCGCTGCGGGCAGAACGTCTGCTGCCGCCTGTGCGGCAACCGCATCGACGTCTACCTTTGCAGCGATCAGCGGCCCATCGCCCTGCACCCCGACGAACTGGCCACCGCTCAGATCCCCGAGTCCTGCCGCTGGCACCTGAGCTGCGGCATCGCCCACCCCCACGCAGACGGCAGCGCCTGGTGCCGCATCCCGCACACCGTGCTGTGTCCCGGCCGCACCCCACCCGCAATCGTTCAGCTGAGCCCGCACATCGAGGCGGTGCGCCGCCAGCTCGCCGTCCGTTCCCGCCGCCTGGTCGACACCGGCGCCTTCACCCCGCCGGCCCCGCCCGACCCGGCCTGCGAGGAGCAGGCCGCCGACGCCCGCCGTCCCGCCCGGCCCGTGGTGCAACTCCTGCTGGGCCGCTATCTCGCCGACCGGCCGCTGGAGGAGATCCGGTGTGTGGCCCAGACACGCCAGCGCCGCCGCTGCCCCCAGCCCGTGCTCGCTGCTCACACGGCCGCAGGTCGCTGGACCCTGCTGCCCGGCGGCCCGCAGCGCGGCCAGTTGACCCTGCCCGCCACCCTGATGGCCGTCTACGACCTCAGCCGCCTGCCGTACGCGGAACAGCTGCGCTGGCGCACCCAGCGCTGCCCCGCCCACGCCGCAGCCCCCGGCGCCGCCGACCTCGCCCTGGCCGACTGGCAGGTCTTCGACCCCCTCCTGCACGCGGCGCACATCCACACCCGCCTCCCACACGCCGCGCCCAGCCACCAACGGGAGGCCTGACAGTGGCGCACCATGCCCTCGAAGTCACCCTGACGCGACCGCTCACACCGGCCGAACTCCACCACGCCGCCCAGGTGCTGCCGCTCGCGGCCAACCATGACGCCACCCGCCTGATGATCCTCGTGCGCGCCAAGAGCCCCGACCGGGCCGCGCACCGTCTGCGCCACCGTGTTGGGCCACGGCTACCAGTGGACGTGGTCACCACGCACTACCCGGACACCGACGGGCAAATCGCCCTCAACATCGCCTTCCCGCCCACTGCGCATGCCGCCATCTGCGACACCGCCCACCGCGCCGCACAGCCCCCGGAACTCTTCATCCAGCACGCCATCCACCGCGCCCTGGACCGGCACGACCGCGACGAAGCCGCACGCCTCGACCAAGCGATCCAGCAGCTGCTCGCCGACGCGACGCCCGCCCACCTGCTGGCGGCCGTCGGACGTGCCCTCACCCACATCCCCGGAGCCCCGCAGTGAATCCGACCGACGAACAGACCGCCGCGGCCGACGCCTTCCATGCCGGCGAGCACCTGGCTCTGCAGGCCGGCGCGGGCACCGGCAAGACCACCACCCTGGCCTTGCTCGCCCACACCACCCAGCGCCGCGGCCGCTACCTCGCCTACAACCGGGCCATCGCCCAGGACGCCACCAGGCGCTTCCCTGCCAACGTCTGGTGCAAGACCGCCCATGCGCTCGCCTATGCCGCCGTCGGTCACCGCTACACGGGCCGGCTGAACGCG
>NZ_JCAJZO010000096.1:0-1617 GCF_059510295.1 Streptomyces sp. PTL18
TACTGCCACTCGCCCTTTCAGGGTCGCGTTCACAGGCTCGCAGGGCATCTTGTCCACCGTTCTCGCCCCGGCGTCCTGTCGGGGCCGCGTTGCGTCCTCATGCTCCTATGTCAATCAGGCTGCTTGCCGGAGGGAGTCCTGGTGTGTGCCGATGTGGGCGTCGTTGATGAGGGCCCGGTAGACGGCGTCGGAGAGTCGGCGTCGCAGTGCGCGCATGGGCTTCGGTGCTGGTGTTGCCCGCTTCCTTGCGTCGCTGAAGGTAGGCGCGGGCATCGGGATGGTAGTGAGCCTGAGTGATCGCGATGCGGGTGCGGGCGAGGCGATGGGGCCGAGGGCCGTCGCGCCTATCCGCTGCAAACGCCGAGGCAGCGCAGGCGAACAGGTACCAGCCGCGCTCAACGCAGGAAGCCTCTTCCGCAGCGGCCGCGGCGCCACGGAGGGCTGCAGCGCCGACGGAAGCACCCTCAGCACCGGGAGCGACTCCAGACAAGGGACACCCGGTCGGTCGATGCCGACGACCACAACCGCTTCTGCTCCTCAAGGTCCTCCGACCGCGGGGCCTCCAACGACCCCCTGGGATGGTGCGGGAGCGGCGAGTGCACAGCCTCCGCCTCTCGGAAACCAGCGGCGGAGCCCGCTTCCGGGTCTCTGAGGCCCCCGCCGGCGCACCGACAAGTCGACGCTCAGGCGCAGCGCCTCCTGCTTGACCCGGGCGAGGTAGTGGGCGAGCGCTTGCTTGGAGGGCGTCCGTCTACTCCATTCGGTCACCACACCATTGCCGCGCGGACACGAGCCGAAGCCGGCCACCGTGCCACGAAGCTGCCCTTTGGCGCAGTCGGGTGCCTCACCGTGTTTTGTGTCTGGAGACCACAGCCCAGGCACGTCGGCTCGACTGCGCCCCCGGGCAAAGCTGGCGCTTGTGATGCGCTGTAGCCGCGCCGGCCGGCCCTGGGATGCCAGCGGCGCAGCCCCTTGACATGATGGGAGAAGTGCCAAGAAAGCGTCCCCCCGCCGATACTCGGGCTGAGTCCGCCTCGGGCCTGCGGCTGTTCTCGACGACGGCCGATCAAGGACGCGGTGCCGCTGGGTGCTTCCCTGATCACCGCCGCGGAGTCGCTAAGCAGAAACCGACGATCGTAGCCCGTCAAGGCTCCCAGCCAGGCCTAGGAAACGCTCAGGCGGCCTGCACGGCCCGCCTCACCACCCCTGGAAGGTGCGGGAAACATGACGAGCGCGTTGAAGGACCTCTCGGACGCTGGTGTGTCCGTGTGGCTTGATGTCGGCGGCGGTGATGGCGATTCTTGAAAACGGCCAGCGATGCTCCTCACCCCACTTCCTTGACCGTTGAACGGTGTGAGGAAGGTGGGGAGCGAGGAGCGACTGCAGGGTAGGCGGAGGGCACTGGCATTCTGGCCTCATGGCAATCGCGGGATCTCGCACGAAGACGACGGACACATGGCTGACGCCTGCCGATGAGGTGCTTCTGAGGCAGCGAATTGCCGAGGTTCTTCCCTCATCCGGATGGCACTGCAGTCACCCAGGGCCTGCTGGATTGCACCAGGTGCACCTGCATGACTCGATCGAGTCCGCTCTGGGCTGCGGAAGCACGCAGGCGTT
>NZ_JCAJZO010000097.1:0-1528 GCF_059510295.1 Streptomyces sp. PTL18
GATATCGGCGACCTGGCCCTGGAGAAACGAACTGGCCACGGCCTTCCACCGCCTCGCCGCACTGCCCCGTCCCGCCGGCTGACCGGCAAGCCCCTGACCGCCCACGCCCCGAAGGACCTGGAGAACCCGACCACTGCGCCGGGTCTCCGTCATGTCCGAACACCGAAATCGCGTCGGCCACCCCGACGGTCACCCATCAACGACGCCTCATCACCCCAACCGAAACGGCGAGGTTAAGGATGGTGTCGAACAAGGCGGGGAACTTCCCGTCCCGGTCCCGGATCAGAAATCGCGCCCGGCAGCCGGCGTCCTCGAGGTCCATGACAAGGTCCTTCGCGGCCTGGGTCACCCAAGATGCGGTCGGGTGCGCGGTGGCACCGAGTATCCGAATCCGGCGGCTGGCGTGCTCGATCACCGTGAGCACATACATCCGTGCTCCGGACAGGGTGACCGTCTCCAGGAAGTCGCACGCCAGCAGGGCGTCGGCCTGGGAGTGCAGGAAGCCCGCCCAGGTGCTGGAGGCCCGCTCGGGCGCCGGGTCGATCCCGGCCTCCTTCAGGATCTCCCAGACAGTGGAGGCCGCGACCCGGATCCCGAGAACGAGGAGTTCGCCATGGATGCGGCGGTAGCCCCAGCTGGGATTCTCCCGGGCGAAGCGGAGGACCAGGGCGCGGATGGAGTGCACGGTCCGCGGTCTTCCCGGGCGCTTGGGCCGGGAGGCGGCAGCGTGGCGGCGTGCGACCAGATCGCGGTGCCAGCGCAGCACCGTCTCCGGCCGCACCAACAGCCGTACCCGGCGCAGCACCTCCGCCGGAAGCCGGTTCAGCAACGCCGCCAGGAACGCCCGATCGCTCGGGGTGAACCGCATCTTCTCCTTGCCGAGTTGGCGCTGCAGGACCGTGATCTGGTGACGCAGGGCGAGGATCTCGGCGTCCTTGTCCCGCTCGCTCATCGGTAGCAGGCGCAGCAGGGCGAACGCGTTCGTCACGGTGAGGTAGGCCAGTCGCAGCAGCACGATGGACCATCATGCCGGGGCGGTCACCAGCCGTACGAGACGCCCCATTCCGAGCACCCGAGCCCCCGACCCCGCGCACCTTCATTAGGGCTCCCACCAGGCCGGATGGGGTTTTCTGCAGTGGCACCGCCCTCAGATCTGGGCGCACCTGCTGGTCCACCACGCACTGCGCGAACTCATGCTGAGAACGGCCGCCACCCGCGGCCTGGACCCCGACCGGGTCTCCTTCACCGAAACTCTGCGCTCTGCCCGGCGCAGCGTGACCGTCACGCCGGGCAGCTTTTCCCCCTGACCTCCTGGTCAGGGCCCTGGTGATGCTCGAGCAAGACCTCCTGGAACGACTCCTGCCCGCCAGACGCCTGCGCAGCCGGCCCCGAGCCGTCAAACGCAAGGTGTCCAACTACCGGCTCAAGCGAGCTGAACACCGTGACTGGCCACAACCGACCTGCACCGGCACGCAAGCCATCCTCATCGCAAGACCCCAAACCGCAGGCCCCTAATGCAACGGCATTG
>NZ_JCAJZO010000098.1:0-1456 GCF_059510295.1 Streptomyces sp. PTL18
AATACTCCAGTCTGGTTTCGCGATCTTTCGGCGGGGCCTGGCTGGGAACGGGTACGGCCACCGCGTGATCATCGGTTGGTGTGTGGACAAACGAAGATCGTGCGGTGGCCGCGGGCCATAGCGTAGACCCTGCCCGCTGGCGGGCGATGTTCGACCAGGCCATGGCCCGGATCGCGGGCCAATTCGGCCGAGTTGAACCGAGAGCGAGCGCCCGCGCCTATCTGCTCGGGTTGCTGTCGAAGGCGGAGCGGAAGAACTGCTGGCAGCTGGCCGAACAGGCCGGCATGGCCCGGCCGGGGCCGATGCAGCGGCTGCTGCGTTATGCCCGCTGGGACGCCGATGCCGTCCGTGACGACATCCGCGCCTATGCCGTCGAACACCTCGGCACCGACGGTGGTGTCCTGATCGTGGACGAGACCGGTTTCGTGAAGAAGGGTCACGCCTCGGCGGGTGTGCAGCGCCAGTACACCGGCACCGCGGGACGCATCGAGAACTCCCAGGTCGGGGTCTTCCTCGCCTATGCCACCCGCCGGGGGCGAACGCTGATCGACCGCAGGCTCTACCTGCCCGAGCACTCCTGGTGCGCTGACGCCGAGCGCCGCCACGCTGCCGGGATACCCGAGGAGATCCAGTTCGCGACCAAGCCCCGCCTGGCCTGGGAGATGATCGCCGCCGCGCTGGATGCCGGGGTGAAGGCACGGTGGGTGACCGGCGACGAAGCCTACGGGCAGGACCCGCAGCTTCGCGCCGCCCTGGAAGCCCGCGGCACCGGCTATGTGATGGCTGTTGCCTGCTCGACGCGGGTGCGGATCAACCACGGCCGCACCCCCGTCCGCGCGGACACCGTCGCCGAGCGCCTGCCCGCCACCGCCTGGCAGCGGCACAGCGCCGGAGCCGGTGCGAAGGGCCCGCGCTACTACGACTGGGCCTGGATCCACATCGGCACAAGTGAACACCGCCACCTGCTCATCCGCCGCAACCGCACCACCGGCGAACTCGCCTTCTACCTGTGCTGGTCACCCGCCAAGGTCACTCTTGCGGAGCTGGTCCGCGTCGCCGGTGTCCGCTGGAGCGTCGAGGAGTGCTTCCAGGCCGCCAAGAGCCAGGTCGGACTCGACCACTACCAGGTCAGGCACTGGACCCCATGGCACCGGCACATCACACTCGCCATGCTCGCCCTGGCCTTCCTGACCGCCCTCGCCGCCAGCTCAGCCCCCGAGCGACCCACTCAACCGGCCCACCCCACCGGCAGCCACGGCCTGATCACGCTCACCGTGCCGGAGATCCGACACCTACTCGCCACTGTCTTCAACCCACCAGCCGTGTCAGCGGCAAAGCTGCTGCACTGGTCCAACTGGCGGCGACAACACCAGGAAACAGCCCGGCGCAGCCACTACCGACGACGCTCCAACGACGAACCGACTGGATAGATCACGAAACCGCACTGGAGTACTAA
>NZ_JCAJZO010000099.1:0-1453 GCF_059510295.1 Streptomyces sp. PTL18
TACTCCAGTCTGGTTTCGCGATCTTGTGGCCGTACCCGGTCGGAAACGGGTACGGCCACCGCGTGATCATCGGTTGGTGTGTGGACAAACGAAGATCGTGCGGTGGCCGCGGGCCATAGCGTAGACCCTGCCCGCTGGCGGGAGATGTTCGACCAGGTCATGGCCCGGATCGCAGGCCGCTTCGGCCGAGTCGAGCCGAGAGCGAGTGCCCGTGCCTATCTGCTCGGGCTGCTGTCGCAAGCAGAGCGGAAGAACTGCTGGCAGCTGGCCGAACAGGCCGGCCTGTCCCGGCCGGGGCCGATGCAGCGGCTGCTGCGCTACGCCCGCTGGGACGCTGACGCCGTCCGCGACGACCTGCGCGCCTACGCCGTCGAACACCTCGGCACCGACGGCGGTGTCCTCATCGTGGACGAGACCGGCTTCGTGAAGAAGGGCCACGCCTCGGCGGGCGTGCAACGGCAGTACACCGGCACTGCGGGCCGCGTCGAGAACTCCCAGGTCGGGGTCTTCCTCGCCTATGCCACCAGCCGGGGGCGGACGTTGATCGACCGCCGGCTCTACCTGCCCGAGCACTCCTGGTGCGCTGACGCCGAGCGCCGCCACGCGGCGGGGATACCCGACGAGGTGCAGTTCCAGACCAAACCCCGCCTGGCCTGGGAGATGATCGCTGCCACGCTGGATGCCGGGATGCAGGCGCGGTGGGTGACCGGCGACGAAGCCTACGGACAGGACCCGCAGCTTCGCGCCTCCCTGGAAGCGCGCGGCACCGGCTACGTGCTGGCCGTCGCCTGCTCGACGCGGGTGCGGATCAACCACGGCCGCACCACCATTCGCGCGGACACCGTCGCCGACCGCCTGCCCGCCACCGCCTGGCAGCGGCACAGCGCCGGAGCCGGTGCGAAGGGCCCGCGCTACTACGACTGGGCCTGGATCCACATCGGCACCGGCAGCCACCGTCACCTGCTCATCCGCCGCAACCGCACCACTGGAGAACTCGCCTTCTACCTGTGCTGGTCACCCACCACGGTCACCCTTGCCGAGCTGGTCCGCGTCGCCGGTGTCCGCTGGAGCGTCGAGGAGTGCTTCCAGGCCGCCAAGAGCCAGGTCGGACTCGACCACTACCAGGTCCGCAACTGGGCCTCGTGGCACCGGCACATCACACTCGCCATGCTCGCCCTGGCCTTCCTGACCGCCGTCGCCGCCGACTCGGCGCCCGAGCGACCCGCCCCGCCGGCCCACCTCACCCGCGCTCACCCCCCGATCAAGCTGACCGTCCCGGAGATCCGACACCTACTCACCGCCGTCTTCAACACACCAGCCGTGTCAGCGGCCAAGCTGCTGCACTGGTCCAACTGGCGGCGACAACACCAGGCGACAGCCCGCCACAGCCACTACCGACGACGCTCCGCCGACGAACCGACTGGATAGATCACGAAACCGCACTGGAGTACTA
>NZ_JCAJZO010000100.1:0-1441 GCF_059510295.1 Streptomyces sp. PTL18
CTAGTACTACAGGGCTAGATCTTGATCATGGGGTAATGGGAGGCTCTCGCTGTGGCCACGACACAGCCCCGTGATCAAGATTGTCCGTCGGACGCCGTCAGCCCGGCCGATTTAGCCGTCTGGGACCGCGAGTTCGCCGCGTTGGGTGAGCGGATAACCCCGCTGTTCTACCGCCCGGAATCCCAGGAGCATGCCCTTCAGTACCTGCGTGGGCTCCTCTCCCCATTGCAGCGCAAGAACGGCTGGACCATGGCTGAGTTCGCCGGCGAGAAGGAGCCCAAGGCACTCCAGCGGTTCTTGAACCTCACCCCGTGGAGCGCGGCTCTGATGCGGGACCTGGTCCGCGACTACGCCATGGAACGCTTCGCGGATCCCCGGGGCGTGCTGATCGCCGACCCCACCGGGTTCGAGAAGAAGGGCGTCAAATCCGCCGGGGTCCAGCGGCAGTATTCCGGCACCCTCGGACGTGTCGACAATTGTCAGATCGGGACGTTCCTGGCCTACGCCAACCGTCGTGGCGACCGTGTACTGATCGACCGGGAGCTCTACCTGCCCAAGGATTCCTGGGCCGTTGACTTCGAACGCCGCCGGGAGGCCGGGATCCCGGACGAGGTGGTCTTCCAAACCCGTCCGCAGCAGGTCCAGGCCATGATCGACCGCGCCGTGGCGGCCGGGGTGCCGTTTTCATGGTTCGTCGCGGACGAGGAGTTCGGCCAGAACAGGATTCTGCGCAGGCACCTGGAAGCAGAGGGCATTGCCTACTGCATGGCTGTCCCGAAATCCACCGACGTGAACACCGCGGGCATCACCACCAACCCCGACACCCCGACCCGGTTGGACAACCTGGCATCACACCTGCGACCGGGGGACTTCTCCCGGCGCGCCTGCGGGATCGGTGCGAAAGGATTCCGCACCTACGACTGGGCCGTCATCGCCGGACGGGACGGGCACCAGTACGTCGTCCGCCGCACCATCGCGGATGGGGAGATCGCCTACTTCCACTGCTACAACCCGCGCGGGGAGTCACTGTCGGAACTGGTGGCGGTCATCGGATTGCGCTGGCCGGTCGAGGAGTGTTTCGAGGCGGCCAAGCAGCAGGCCGGGCTGGACAACTACCAGGTACGCAAATACGACGCCTGGCATCGCCATATCACCATGGCCATGCTGGCGTTGGCCTTCCTGGCCGCGATGGCCCGAACCCCGCAAAAGGGGGCTCTTCGAACCTGGGCGGTGACCGCGGGCCGCGAACGCGACGGCTCGCGGCCCTGACCGTCGCCGAGGTCCGGCGGCTGTTCAACCTGATCGGCCTGACCCGCATCGCCATCGACCAGGGACTTCACTGGTCGATCTGGCGACGCGCGCATCAGGCGGAGGCACGACGGCACCACTTCCGAAGGCGCCTACGACTCCAGATGATCAAGATCTAGCCCTGTAGTACTAG
>NZ_JCAJZO010000101.1:0-1411 GCF_059510295.1 Streptomyces sp. PTL18
AATGACACGACTTCGGCGGTACGCTTGAGCCCCGCTACATTGTCGGCGCGGAATCACTAGACCAGTGAGCTATTACGCACTCTTTCAAGGGTGGCTGCTTCTAAGCCAACCTCCTGGTTGTCTGTGCGACTCCACATCCTTTCCCACTTAGCGTACGCTTAGGGGCCTTAGTCGATGCTCTGGGCTGTTTCCCTCTCGACCATGGAGCTTATCCCCCACAGTCTCACTGCCGCGCTCTCACTTACCGGCATTCGGAGTTTGGCTAAGGTCAGTAACCCGGTAGGGCCCATCGCCTATCCAGTGCTCTACCTCCGGCAAGAAACACACGACGCTGCACCTAAATGCATTTCGGGGAGAACCAGCTATCACGGAGTTTGATTGGCCTTTCACCCCTAACCACAGGTCATCCCCCAGGTTTTCAACCCTGGTGGGTTCGGTCCTCCACGAAGTCTTACCTCCGCTTCAACCTGCCCATGGCTAGATCACTCCGCTTCGGGTCTTGAGCGTGCTACTCCATCGCCCTCTTCGGACTCGCTTTCGCTACGGCTACCCCACCCGGGTTAACCTCGCAACACACCGCAAACTCGCAGGCTCATTCTTCAAAAGGCACGCAGTCACGAGACACAGCAAGCTGCATCCGACGCTCCCACGGCTTGTAGGCACACGGTTTCAGGTACTATTTCACTCCCCTCCCGGGGTACTTTTCACCATTCCCTCACGGTACTATCCGCTATCGGTCACCAGGGAATATTTAGGCTTAGCGGGTGGTCCCGCCAGATTCACACGGGATTTCTCGGGCCCCGTGCTACTTGGGTATCTCTCAAGCAAGCCGCTGACGTTTCGACTACGGGGGTCTTACCCTCTACGCCGGACCTTTCGCATGTCCTTCGCCTACATCAACGGTTTCTGACTCGCCCCACGGCCGGCAGACCGTGGAAGAAAGAACCCACAACCCCGCATGCGCAACCCCTGCCGGGTCTCACACACATACGGTTTGGCCTCATCCAGTTTCGCTCGCCACTACTCCCGGAATCACGGTTGTTTTCTCTTCCTGCGGGTACTGAGATGTTTCACTTCCCCGCGTTCCCTCCACACTGCCTATGTGTTCAGCAGCGGGTGACAGCCCATGACGACTGCCGGGTTTCCCCATTCGGAAACCCCCGGATCAAAGCCTGGTTGACGACTCCCCGGGGACTATCGTGGCCTCCCACGTCCTTCATCGGTTCCTGGTGCCAAGGCATCCACCGTGCGCCCTTAAAAACTTGGCCACAGATGCTCGCGTCCACTGTGCAGTTCTCAAACAACGACCAACCACCCACCACCCCGAACCACCACGGTCCGAGTTCACTGGGGCCGGCACCGAAGACAGACCACACGGCCATGCCCTCAGACACCCAACAGCGTGCCCGAC
>NZ_JCAJZO010000102.1:0-1393 GCF_059510295.1 Streptomyces sp. PTL18
TGCCGTCGGTGGTTTAGACCTTGCCACGTAGCGGGCGGCAGCCGACAACGGCGGGCGGCGGAGCGATTTTGGCCTGGAGCTGCTTTGGCGCGAGTGATCATGGCCCCGTAAGCTTCCGGCGCGTCGGGCAGTCTGTGGACCTGCCCGGTAAAGCACGACGTTGGGGCCATGATCTTCGTGGCTCGCGCCAAAGTGGCTGGCTAAAATCGCTCCGTCGCCCGCCCCAGCCACGACGTACCCCTTCTCTGGCATCAAGCGTCTGATTGCTGTGAGCGTGGCACGGGCGCCGGCCGGGCTGGAGCGGGACGAAGGCAGGAGCGCAGGCCCGGTCGGGGGCCGGGCCGCGCGCGGGGAGCGGAGCGAGCCGCCTTGAACCAGTAGAGAAAGTTGTAACGCACTCTGGCGGTTGGGGCATGTCTAGTCCCAGTTGATGTTTGACGCACTCAACCACGGGAGGTGCTCGGTCGGCGGTGGGGCAGATCAACAGACGCAGCGCATCCAGGCCTCAGTGTCAGTGGCAGTCGTTAGCGTGGTCGCGTGATTCCTACCGACGATCGGCGGTTCCCTGCGGCCCTCGCGGCCGCACTGGCACTCCCCTTCGACTATGACGACGGCAACGGTGTGGACTTCGAGCCGTTCCCGGCCTTCCTGTCCATCGAGGAGACCACCGACTGGTTCCGCGCTTGGACAGGCAACACGGAGTTGGAGGGCGACTGCTTCCGTGTGTTCGGCCAGGACGGCACAGGCGGATACGCAGCCTTCTGGCTCATCCGCCCGCACCGCCCGCTCGTCGAGCAGCCCGTGATCTTTCTCGGCTCCGAGGGCGAAACCGGCGTCGTGGCGCGTGACCTGGGTGCCTTCTTGTGGCTGCTGGCCGGGGGCTATGGACCTTGGGAAGCGGCCACCTCATACGAACCCGACTGGCCCCCGCGCCACAACCAGGAACTAACGGCTGTCGCCGAACGATTCGCGGCCGACCACAAGCAGTCGGCGGCTGCCGTCGTTGAGCAAGCGACCCGAGAGTTCCCGGACTTCGATGACACCATCATGGAGCTCTGCCGCTGACCGGCCTCGCACACGGCCGTACTTGGGAGTGTCCAATAGACGGCGGATCCGATGATCAAGGAGACGCCTGATGAGCGAGACCATCACCGAGCACGAGGCCGTGGAGGCGGCGGTCGTCGAGTCGGCCGCGGAGGCGGTGTCGGACGAGCAGTTGATCGCGATGCTGGTCGACCGTGCCCGCTCCGACGGGCTGCAGTTGACCGGTGAGGGTGGGCTGCTGCAGCAGCTGACGAAGCGGGTGCTGGAGTCCGCGCTGGAGGGCGAGATCACCGATCACGTCGGCTATGACAAGCACGATGTGGCCGGCCGGAACAGCGGCAACAGTCGC
>NZ_JCAJZO010000103.1:0-1367 GCF_059510295.1 Streptomyces sp. PTL18
CCTTCGCATCCGGCCGCCGCACCGCCGGACTGCCCGCCGTGTCCCTGGCCTGGGGCCCCTGGGCACCCGGCACCGGCATGACGGCCGAGCTGTCCGAGGCCGACCTGCGGCGCCTCGTGCGGGCCGGCATGCTCCCGCTCGCACCCGAACAGGGCCTCGGGCTCCTGGACGCGGCGCTGGAACTGGGCGGCGGCCTGGAGCGGGCCGTCGTCCTGCCGGTCGACCTGGACCTCGCGGCGCTCCGCCGCCGTACCCCGGAGGACGTCCCGGCGCTGCTGCATGCCCTCGTCCGCGCGCGGAGCCGCCGCAAGGCCGAGCACGTGGAAGCACATGGCGGCACCGACCTGCGGGAGCGGCTGCTGGCCCTGCCCGCCGTCGACCGGGAGCGGTTCCTACGGGACTTCGTGTCGACGCAGGCCGCCGCCGTCCTGGGTCACGGCCGCACGCACCGGGTCGAGGCGGAGCAGACCTTCAAGGACCTCGGCTTCGACTCGCTCACCTCGGTGGAACTGCGCAACCGCCTCAACACCGCCACCGGTCTGCGACTGCCCGCCACTCTGGTCTTCGACCACCCCACCCCGGCCGAAGTGGCCCGCCTCGTCCTGCCCGAACTGGTGGACGACGGCGCCGCCGAGACCGGCTCCGCCACGGCGCTGCCCGTCGCGGTCGGCGTGGGCGACGACCCGGTGGTCATCGTCGGCATGGCGTGCCGGTTCCCGGGCGGGGTGCGCTCGCCGGAGGACCTGTGGCGGCTGGTGCGCGAGGGCGGCGACGCCATCGGCGCCTTCCCGGCCGACCGCGGCTGGGACCTGGACGCCCTCTACGACCCCGAGCCGGGCACACCAGGCCGTACCTACGTCCGCGAGGGAGGATTCCTCTACGACGCCGCCGAGTTCGACGCCGCGTTGTTCGGGATCTCTCCGCGTGAGGCGCTGGCGATGGACCCGCAGCAGCGGCTGCTGCTGGAGACCTCGTGGGAGGTCTTCGAGCGGGCCGGTATCGACCCGACCGGCCTGCGCGGCTCCCGCACCGGTGTCTTCGCCGGCGCCATGGCGCAGGACTACGGCTCCTTCCTTCGTACGGGTGAGCACGACTCCGGCGGCTACCTGATGACCGGCAACACCGGCAGCGTGGCGTCGGGTCGGATCGCGTACACCTTCGGTTTCGAGGGTCCGGCGGTCACGGTGGACACGGCGTGTTCGTCGTCGCTGGTGGCCTTGCACCTGGCGGTGCAGGCGCTGCGGTCCGGTGAGTGCGATCTGGCGTTGGCCGGTGGTGTGACCGTCATGTCGACCCCTGAGACGTTCGTGGAGTTCTCGCGGCAGCGGGGGTTGGCGTCGGACGGGCGGTGCAAGGCGTTCTCGAAC
>NZ_JCAJZO010000104.1:0-1303 GCF_059510295.1 Streptomyces sp. PTL18
TGACCTTCCCCTCCTAGCGTAGAGACCGTGACTGCAGGGGAAGTTGGGAGTCATGGCAGGCAAGAGACGGAAGTTCGACGCGGAGTTCCGCGAGGGGGCTGTGCGGATCGTCACCGAGACCGGCAAGCCGATCGCGCAGGTTGCGAAGGACCTCGGGATCAACGAGACCACGCTGGCCAGCTGGGTGTCCCGGGCCCGCAGGGCGGGCGGCGCCGGGACGGCCGGCGAGAGCGAGGAACTCGCGCGGCTGCGGCGGGAGAACGCCCAGCTGAAGAAGGACAACAAGGAGCTGGCCATGGAGCGTGACGTACTCAAACGCTGCATGGTCTTGTGGGTGAAGTAGCTGCGGCGGACCCGGCCACCATGGTCGGGGCGATCAGCGACTGCAAGACCGAGGAGAACATTCCGCATCGCATCGCCTGCCGGGCGCTCGGCGTGTCGGAGGCGTGGTTTTACAAGTGGCGCCGCAGACCGTCCGAGCCGACGAAGCGCGAGGTCAGGCGGGCGGCGCTGGCCGAGAGGATCCGCTACTTCTTCGATCGCTCGGGCCAGACGTACGGCTCGCCGAGGATCACGCTGGATTTGTGGGAGGAGGGCTGGCAGGTGTCGCAGAACACCGTCGCCGAGATCATGGCCGAGCTCGGCCTGCAGGGCCGCACCCCGCCTCGCCGACGCCGTTCGCTGACCCGCCCCGGCAAGCGAAAGACCGCTCCTGACCTGGTACGGCGCAAGTTCGATGCCATCGCGCCCGACGTCTTGTGGTGGGGCGACATGACGGAGATCGACACCGGCGAGGGCAAGCTCTACCTCGCATCCGTCCATGACGCGTTCTCCCGCCGGGCACTGGGCTACGCGATGGGTGAGCGGCACGATGCCGCGCTGGTCAGCGCCGCCCTGCAGATGGCGATCGCGACCCGAGGCGGCCAGGTGGACGGCGTCATCTTCCACACGGACCGCGGCAGCGAATACACATCCGAGGCGTTCCAGCAGCTGTGCGGCCGCTGGGGCGTGGTGCAGTCGATGGGGAGAGTCGGGTCAGCCCTGGACAATGCCGCCGCGGAGTCGTTCCACTCGGTCCTCAAGGTCGAGTACGTCCACCGGCACAGCTTCGCCACCCGCACCGAGGCGAGGCTGAAGACCGCCACGTGGATCGCCGACTTCTACAACACGAAGCGGCGCCACAGCGCGGCCGGCGGGAAACCGCCCGTCGAGTTCGAACGGATCATCCAGGACGCGCGAGCCCGGACCGATCAGGAAGGCCGGGCTGCATAACCAACGTCTCTACGCAACCAGGGGATTGACA
>NZ_JCAJZO010000105.1:0-1224 GCF_059510295.1 Streptomyces sp. PTL18
GGCACAGGCGGCCACCGCCCGGAGCGCCGTCCCGACCGCCGACGAGGCACCCGCCACTGCGCTGCGCGACCAGCTCGCCGGACAGCCGCGGGACGAGCGCCGGCAGACCCTGCTCGACCTGGTGCGCCGACGGGCGGCGGAGGTGCTGGGACACGGCGACCCCGGGGCAGTCGGGTCCGCCCAGGCCTTCCGGGAACTCGGCGTGGACTCCCTGACCGCGGTGGAGCTCCGCAACCGGCTCTCCGCCGAGACCGGTCTGAAGCTGCCCAGCACCCTCGTCTTCGACCACCCGACGCCGCGTCACCTGACCGCGTTCCTCGAGGACGGGCTGTTCGGCGGGGAGGCGGCCGACGCGGAGAGTGCGCTGGTCGCCGAGCTGGACCGGCTGGCCGCCACGATTTCAAGGCTTTCCCCAGAGATGGGCGTCAGGGCTCTCGCCCAGGCACGTCTGCGCAGCATGCTGGCGGAGCTGGGTGATCAGAACGAGGCCGATGCCAAGGCCACTGTCTCCCAGCAGCTCGAGGCGGCGTCGGACGACGAGATCTTCGACTTCATCAATCGGGAGCTCGGCCGGTCCTGAACGCCGGCGTCGCAGCCGCAGCAGGCCGAACCGTTCCTACCGCCGACAACGTATGGGGCAAGTTCCAATGGCGAATGAAGACAAGCTCCGGGACTACCTCAAGTGGGTCACCGCCGACCTCGCCGAGACGCGACGCCGGCTTCAGGAACTGGAGTCGCGTGGGGACGAGCCCATTGCGATCGTCGGGATGAGCTGCCGCTTCCCCGGCGGAGTACGGTCACCCGAGGACTACTGGCAGCTCCTGTCCGACGGGGTGGACGCCATCTCCGCATGGCCCACCGACCGCGGCTGGGACGTCGAGGCCCTCTACGATCCGGACTCCCACCGCCAGGACGGCAGTTACGCCCGCGAGGGCGGCTTCCTGACCGGCGCCGGGGACTTCGATGCCGCCTTCTTCGGGATCTCGCCCCGTGAGGCCGTCGCCATGGACCCGCAGCAGCGGCTGCTGCTGGAGACGTCCTGGGAGGCCTTCGAACACGCGGGTATCGACCCCGAATCCGCGCGGGGCGCTCGCGCCGGCGTGTTCGTGGGCGCCAGCAACCAGGAGTACGGCGCCGGCCTGACCGATGTCCCGGACGAGGTGCGGGGCCATCTGCTCACCGGCAATTCGACGTCGGTGGTGTCGGGCCGGGTGTCGTATGTGC
>NZ_JCAJZO010000106.1:0-1153 GCF_059510295.1 Streptomyces sp. PTL18
ACGGCCCGCCTCACGGGAGTCCTCCTCGGCTCGGGCCCCGAGGACCAGCTGGCGGTCCGCCCCTCGGGCGTCTTCGGCCGCCGCCTGGAGCGGGTGCCCGCGGGCGGCGAGGACACCCCGGGCGGCGACACCACGGCGTGGCGGCCGCGGGGCACGGTGCTCGTCACCGGTGGCACGGGCGCGCTGGGTGCGCGTGTGGCCCGGTGGGCCGCCGAGCAGGGTGCCGAGCACCTGGTGCTGATCAGCCGCCGCGGCATCGACGCACCGGGCGCGGCGGACCTGCGGGACGAACTCCAGACCATCGGCGCCCGGGTGACCGTCACCTCCTGCGACGCGGCGGACCGCGAGGCCCTGGCCGTACTCCTCGCCGCGCACCCGGTCGATGCCGTGGTCCACACGGCGGGCGTCCTGGACGACGGCGTGATCGACGCGCTGTCCCCTGAGCGGTTCGCGGGCGTGCTGCGCACCAAGGCGCTGGGCGCGCTGCACCTGGACGAGCTGACCCGCGACCGCGACCTCGACGCCTTCGTCCTCTTCTCGTCCATCGCAGGCACCCTGGGCACCTCCGGCCAGGGCAACTACGCGGCGGCCAACGCCTTCCTCGACGCGCTCGCCGAGCGCCGCCGCGCGGCCGGACTGGCCGCCACGTCCCTCGCGTGGGGCCCGTGGGCCGACGGCGGCATGGCCGACGAGGAGGTCGTCGCCTGGCGCATGCACCGCGGCGGCGTCCTGCCCCTGCAGCCCGCCCTCGGCATCCTGGCCCTGCAACGCGCCGTCGGCGCAGCCCGGCCCGCCGTCATGGTCGCCGACATCCACTGGGGCGAGTATGCGCCCCCCTTCACCATGACCCGGCCGAGCCCCTTCATCGAGTCGCTCCCGGAGGCACGGGCCGCCGTCGAGGACGCGGGCGCCGCCTCCGAGCGCTTCGGCCGCGGCGACGGCTCCGGCCTGCGCCACCAACTCACCGGACTGACCCCGGCCGAGCAGGAACGGGTCCTGCTCGAAATGGTCCGCCTGTGCGCCGCCGGGGTCCTCGGCTACTCCGGCGCCTCCGCCGTGCCCGCCGAGCGCCCCTTCCGCGACCTGGGCGTCGACTCCCTCACCGCCGTCGAACTGCGCGGCACCCTCGCCATGGCCACCGGTGTCCCCCTCA
>NZ_JCAJZO010000107.1:0-1141 GCF_059510295.1 Streptomyces sp. PTL18
CGAGGCCGGAGGCGCCTGTCAGGGCGACGAGGCTGTTGCGCAGTTCGACGGCGGTGAGGGAGTCGACGCCCAGGTCGCGGAAGGCGCGCTCGGCGGTGACGGACTCGGGGTTCGGGTAGCCGAGGACAGCGGCGGCGCAGGACTGGACGGTCTCCAGCAGGACGCGGTCCTGCTCGGCGGAGGTGAGTCCGGTCAGCCGGCCGAGGAGACCGGCGCGGTCGTCCGGCCCGGTGCGCTCGGCCGTGGTTCCGGTGCTGTCGAGGGCGGCCCGCGCCTCCGGCAGGGAGGCGACGAGCGGGCTGGGGCGTGTCGTGGTGAACGCCGGAACGAAGTCGGCCCAGTTGAGGTCCGCGACGACGACGGAGGGCGCCGGGTGGGCGACCGCGCGGGCGAGGACGTCCAGGGCGGTGTCGCCGGGGAGCGGGAGGACTCCGCCGCGCCGCATGCGGGCTACGGAGGCGGTGTCGTCGGCCATGCCGCCGTCGGCCCACGGGCCCCAGGCGAGGGACGTGGCGGCCAGTCCGGCCGCGCGGCGGCGCTCGGCGAGCGCGTCGAGGAAGGCGTTGGCCGCCGCGTAGTTGCCCTGGCCGGCCGCGCCGATGCTGCCTGCGAAGGAGGAGAAGAGGACGAAGGCGTCGAGGTCGCGGTCGCGGCTCAGCTCGTCCAGGTGCAGGGCGCCCAGCGCCTTGGTGCGCAGCACGCCCGCGAACCGCTCAGGGGACAGCGCGTCGATCACGCCGTCGTCCAGGACGCCCGCCGTGTGGACCACGGCATCGACCGGGTGCGCGGCGAGCAGGTTCTCCACGGTGGCGCGGTCGGCCACGTCACCGGCTGTCACACTCACGCGCGTACCGGCGGCCTGGAGTTCGTCCCGCAGTTCGGTCGCGCCCGGTGCGTCGATGCCGCGGCGGCTGATCAGCACCAGGTGCTCGGCACCCTGCTCGGCGGCCCACCGGGCCACACGCGCACCCAGCGCGCCCGTACCACCGGTGACGAGCACCGTGCCCCGCGGCCGCCACGCCGTGGTGTCGCCGCCCGGGGTGACGCGTTCGAGTCGGCGGCCGAACGCGCCGGACGGGCGGAGAGCGACCTGGTCCTCGTCGGCGGCGCCGCCGACGAGGACGGAGACGAGCCGCTGCGC
>NZ_JCAJZO010000108.1:0-1132 GCF_059510295.1 Streptomyces sp. PTL18
GGTGGACGTACTCCACTTTCAGCACGCTGTTGAACGCCTCGCTCACGGCGTTGTCGAAGCACGAACCCACCCGCCCCATCGACTGCCACACGCCCCACCGGCGGCACGCGTCACCGAACCGCTTCGAGGTGTATTCACTGCCGCGATCCGAATGGAAGATCACCCCGGAGACGTCGCCGCCGCGGGTGGCCGCGGCCATGTTCAGCGCCGCGACCACCAGCTCGGCGTCATGATGGGCACCCATGGCGAACCCCAGCAGCCGGCGGGAGTACAGATCGATCACGGTGGCCAGGTACAGCTTGCCCTCCTCGGTGTCGATCTCGGTCATGTCCCCGGCCCACACCGTGTCCGGGGCGGGCGCGCTGAAGTCGCGCCGCAGCCAGTCCGGCGCAGCCGGCCGTTTGCCGGGCCGGGTCAGGCCGGGCCGACGGCGCACCGTGCGGGCGGCCAGGCCGAGCTCGGCCATGAGCCTGGCCACGGTGTTCACCGATACACGCCAGCCGGCGCGCACCAGCTCGATGAAGATCTTCGGCGATCCGTAAGTGCCGCCGGACTGATCGAAGATCCGCTTGATCTCCTCGGCAAGGCTGAGGCGGCGCTCCCGGCGCTTGGTGACCGGATCCTTGATCCACTTGTAGAACCACGACTCGCTCACCCCCAGCACCCGGCAGGCCACCCGGTGCGGGACACCGTGCTCGGCCCTCTGGTTACCGATGAACTCCGCGACCACCGCGGGCTCATCCGCGGTCACTTCACCCAGAGGGCCACGAATCGCTTGCACACATCACGCTCCATCTCCAGCTCGCGGATGCGCTTGTCCTTCTCCCTCGCCTCGGCCCGCAGCCGCTCCAGCTCCTCACGCTCGGACCCTCGCAAGCGGCCGGCCGGTGACGGAGGCGCCGCCGGAGTGTCCGAGGAGGGCGAGCCGTTGCGCTTCGCCCGCGACGCCCACGAGTGCAAGGTCCCGGGGTTGATGCCCAGTTCCTCGGCGACCTGAGGGATCGTCTTCCCGGTCTCCCTGACGATCCGCACCGCACCCTCACGGAACTCGGCGTCATACACGCGTTGCCTGGATGCCATGACTCCCAACTTCTCCTGCTGTCACGGTCTCCACGGTACGAGGGGAAGCACA
>NZ_JCAJZO010000109.1:0-1096 GCF_059510295.1 Streptomyces sp. PTL18
CGGGGAGGCGTCCCGTCGTACGGTGTCCCTGGCGCAGCCGGTCGAGTCGGAAAAGGTCGGGTCCGCGCCTGCGATGACCGGAGAGGGCGATCTCCTCCAGCGGATCCGGGCGCACGCCGCCGTCGTGCTGGGGCACGCCCGTGCAGGCGAGGTGGACGCCGCGCTGACGTTCAAGGCGCTGGGCTTCGACTCGGCGACCTCGGTCGAGTTGCGGAACCGGCTCGTCACGGACACGGGACTCTCCTTGCCCGCCTCGGTCCTGTTCGACCACCCCACGCCGCAGGCGCTCGCCCGCCATGTGCGCCACCTGCTCGAAGGCGGCACCGATCCGGTGCCGGAGGCGGCGGTGGAGCTGAGGACCGCGGCCGACGAGGACCCCGTCGCCGTCGTCGCCATGGGCTGCCGACTGCCCGGTGGCATCCGCAGCCCCGAGGAACTGTGGGAGCTGCTGGCGGCCGGTGGCGACACCGTGTCGGCGTTCCCCGCGGACCGCGGGTGGGACCTGGAGAACCTCTACCATCCCGACCCGGAGCATCACGGCACGACCTACGCCCGCTCCGGGTCCTTCCTGTACGACGCGGCCCAGTTCGACCCGTTCTTCTTCGGTATCTCGCCGCGCGAGGCGGAGGCGATGGACCCGCAGCAGCGGCTGCTGCTCGAAGCCTCCTGGGAGGCTCTGGAGCGCGCCGGCATCGACCCCGCCACCCTGCGCGAGAGCGACGGCGGCGTGTTCGTCGGGCTCATGCAGCAGGAGTACGGTCCCGGGCTCCACAACGCCCCCGAGTCCGTCGACGGATACCTGCTGACCGGTACCTCCTGCAGTGTCGCCAGCGGGCGGATCGCCTACGTCCTCGGGCTGCGCGGCCAGGCCGTGACCGTGGACACCGCCTGCTCGTCCTCCCTGGTCGCCCTGCACATGGCCGTCCAGGCGCTGCGCTCCGGCGAGTGCTCGTTCGCGCTCGCGGGTGGCGCGACGGTCATGGCGGAGCCCGGGATCTTCGTGGAGTTCAGCCGGCAGCGGGGGCTGGCGCCGGACGGCCGGTGCAAGCCGTTCGCGGCGGGTGCGGACGGTACGGGGTGGGGTGAGGGTGTCGGT
>NZ_JCAJZO010000110.1:0-1038 GCF_059510295.1 Streptomyces sp. PTL18
ACACGGATCAACTCACCAGCCTGGTCGAGCATGTCCGCCGGCACGTGGAGCGCGACGGCCTTGTCGGTTCCGTCCTGCTGTTCGGCCTCGGACTGCGCGCTGCGGATCCAGAGAGCACGTATGCCCTCCTCCTGGACCACTGGTCACGTCGGTCGTCCCGCGCGGCAACCGCCGCCCAAGTGGCCAGGGAACTGGCCCGGCACTGGGGCGTGGAGGCTCGCACCGGAGAGGCTCTGGTGCCTCTCTCAGTCATATCTCTTGATGCGTACTCCGACACCATCTGGTCCAGGCTGGAAGCGGAACGCGACGCTCATGTGCGGCATGCCGCCTCAGTTGCCTTGATCAGGAAGGGCAACGACGCTCATCGCCTGTGGCTGGCGCAGTTTCCCGCCGACGAGGCCAGGCACCTATGGAAGTTGGGCGCAGATGTGGCCTACTGCACCGCGGCCAAGGAGCACCTTCGAGAGGTAAGTCGACAGCTCCGGAAGAATCACGCTCTGCGGCCAGTGATCGCCCGAGCCTTGAAACTGGTCAACGAGCAGCTAGAGATGCTCGGCGAGGCGATCGGCTGCCTGAGCGACACAGAGCGCGACATGCTGCGGGCACGCACCCATCAGGAGCGCTTCCAGGACGCCTGCATTCAGACCTTCCTGAACCACTCCCTCGACTTCCGGCAGTCGTACCCAGGCAGTTCCTGTGTTCCTGATGCCGAAGCGGTACATGGCACCTTCGGCCCTCTGCCCTGGTGGAACATCATCGTCCGAACCGCAGCAGAGGCGGAGGCTGCCCTCGCCGCATTCACAGAGGGGGTGCTGCCCCTCGGTTTCGAGCGGGATCCCGAACATCGGAACCGCCTTCTACTCATCTGCCGTAAGCCCAGGACGGAGTCCCCGGGCATGCACGCCCACTTCGTCTTCGACCTGGACAACCCAGGCCACGCCTGCGAGCTGCTCCTCATCGCGAAGCGTGCCGGCGTCCCTATCGACCTCTATGCCCAAGCACACAACGAGTACGACGAAATCGAGTCCACCCACCTAG
>NZ_JCAJZO010000111.1:0-967 GCF_059510295.1 Streptomyces sp. PTL18
GACGGCCTTCTTCGTGAAGGAGAGCGACCGGTGACCATGTTGTACCGGTTGATCCATGCGGAGAAGGCGAACTACCCGATCGTGCTGTTGTGCCGGGTGCTGCGCGTGGCTCGCTCCTCCTACTACGCCTGGTGCGAGGGCGAGGCCGCCCGCCAGGCCCGCCGGGCGGCCGACGACGCGCTCGCCCACGAGGTCACCGTGCTCCACATCGCCTCCCGTCGCACCTACGGCGTCCCGCGCATCCACGCCGAGCTGCGACGTCTGGGGCACCGGGTGAACCGCAAGCGCATCGCCCGCGTCATGCGCGAGCGCGACATCCGCGGCGTCACCCGCCGCAAGCACCGCTCGCTGACCCGGCCGGACGTGAAGGCGAAGCCGGCCCCGGACCTGATCGGCCGCGACTTCCACGCCGAGCGTCCCGGGATCAAGCTGGTCGGCGACATCACCTATCTCCCGACGGCTGAGGGCTGGCTCTACCTCGCCTGCTGGCTGGACCTGGCCACCCGCGAGGTCGTCGGCTATGCCATGGCCGATCACCATCGCGCCGAGCTCGTCGTCGACGCCCTCGACATGGCCTACGGCCGAGGCGGTCTGGAGCCCAGATGCGTGATCCACAGCGATCGCGGCAGCGAGTACACATCGGCGCAATTCAGGGATCGGATAAAGGAGTTGGTGCTGCGACAGAGCTGCGGACGCACCGGATCATGTTTCGACAACGCCGCGGCGGAGAGCTTCTGGGCCCTGCTCAAGGAAGAGATCGGAACCCGGACCTGGCCCGACCGGGCCACCGCCCGCGCCGAGGTCTTCACCTTCATCGAGACCTTCTACAACCGCCGCCGCCTACGCAAGCACAAGATCTTCGGCTACCTCACCCCGGCCGAGACCAGGCAGCGGCATCAACACACCCTCGCGGCATAACGAACGAGTGTCCAAGATCACGGGGAAACTTCAGTGCGTACACAGTGCC
>NZ_JCAJZO010000112.1:0-960 GCF_059510295.1 Streptomyces sp. PTL18
CCTTAGATTCAACCGGTCAAGGCAACACTCTCGGCTGGTGTGCGGAATCCCAGGCACTTGCGTGGACGGTTGTTGAGCTTCGTCGCGATGGCGTCAAGGTCGTCCTGGCTGAACGTCGACAGGTTGGTGCCTTTGGGCAGGTACTGCCGGAGGAGCTTGTTGGTGTTCTCGTTGGTGCCGCGTTGCCAGGGGCTACGCGGGGCCGCGAAGAACACGTCGACACCGGTGTCGGCGGTGAGCCGCTTGTGGGCTGCCAGTTCCATGCCGCGATCCCAGGTCAGCGTGCTGCGTAGTCGGGGGTCCATGCGTTCGTAGGTTTCGACGAGAGCGGGAACGACCACGGTGGTGTGGCGGCTGGCGAGTTTCACGACTGTGAGGAACCGTGACTTCCGGTCGACCAGCGTGGCGACCTGACTGTTGTTCGAGCCGATCACCAGATCGCCTTCCAAGTGCCCGGATTCGCTGCGGTCCTCTGCCGCCCGGGGCCGCTCCTCGATCGGTCGAGCATCGGTGATCTGTGAGCGCCACTGGCCTTTCACCGTGTGGTGCTTGTTCTTCCGGATCGGGCGGCCAGTCCGCAGGCGCTTGCACAGCTCGCGCGGGATCACTTTCCAGCGGGTGGTGTAGACCGATCGGTAGATCGTCTCGTGGCTGATCCGCATGACGGGGTCGTCACCGTGATGCCGACGCAGGTGGCCGACGATCTGCTCGGGCGACCACTCCTCTTCCAGTAGCCTCACCACCGTCTGCCTCAGCGTGGGTCTGCGGGCGAGGAGGCACTGCTTCGGGCGGCGAGCCCGATCAAGTGCGCGCTCCTGTGCAGCGATTGCCCGGTAAACGTCGCGTCCGCCGTTGTTGTTGACTTCACGGCTGATCGTCGACACCGCGCGTCCCAGGAGGCCGGCGATCGTCCGGTAGGACTCACCGGCACAGAGCCGGCGCGAGATCTCCTCCCGCTCG
>NZ_JCAJZO010000113.1:0-957 GCF_059510295.1 Streptomyces sp. PTL18
GCCTCCGGGTATGGGGCTGGTGTGGTCGGTGGGGTGGGTCGGTGTGGGTGTGGCGGTTCGTGGGGTGGCTGTGCCGCGGGTCTCGGCGACCATCAGGTCGATGCTGGCGAGCAGGTCCTCGGTCTCGGCCGCTCGCCGGAGCCGGTGTGCGGCGGTGCCGGTGGCCAGGGCTTGTGTCAGGAGTTCCTGCACGATTTCGCGGTCGCCGGAGGTTTCCAGTGCTGGGCGCAGTCGGGCCGTCATCGCCTGCAGGACGGTGGGGGCGGGGGTGGCGTGGCGGGTGACCGGGTCGACCAGGGTTCCCTCGAGGCCGGAGCGGGCGGCGCGCCAGGTGGCGGCGCGCAGCCACTGGTGGTGGCCCGGGCAGGCGGGGCCGGGCTCGTGGGCCAGCCGGTCGCAGGCGTCCTGGACCAGTGCGCGGAAGAGTCCGCTGATCAGCACGACCGTCTCCACGCGGGGGCAGGCGTCGCAGATGCGCAGCTCCAGTGTCTGCTGGTGGGCGGAGGGGCGGACGTCGTGGTAGACCATTCCGGCGTCACTGATGACGTCCGAGCGGATCAGCTCCTCGATCGCGGCGTCGTATGCGGCGGCGTCCCGGTGGCAGCCGGCCGGGCCGGCGGTGGGCCAGCGCTGCCACAGCATGGTCCGCCAGCTCGCGTACCCGGTGTCCGCGCCGAGCCAGAACGGTGAGCTGGCCGACAGTGCGAGCAGGGGTGCCAGCCAGGGTGAGACCAGGCACATGGCGCGCACGGCGGTGTCCCGGTCCGGCACGTCGACATGTACTTGCGCGCTGCAGATGAGCTGCTCGTCGGCGACTTTGCGGTACTCGTCGACCATGTGCAGGTAGCGGGGGTCTGCGGTGACGTCCCGCGGGGTGACCCGGGCCAGGGGGACCGTGCCGGCCGCGACCACCGCGAGGCCCAGCGAGGAGGCCGCCGCGTCCAGACGGCGCCGGGC
>NZ_JCAJZO010000114.1:0-957 GCF_059510295.1 Streptomyces sp. PTL18
TGAAGTTTCCCCGTGATCCTGGACACTCTTCTTCTACGCTGCGAGTGCTTGGTCGTTCTGGAGCCGCTGGTGTGTCTCGTGGGGCGTGATATACCCGAAGACAGCGTGTTTCCGCAGGCGGCGCCGGTTGTAGAAGGTCTCGATGAAGGTGAAGACCTCGGCGCGGGCGGCGGCCCGGTCGGGCCAGACTCGGGTGCCGATCTCCTCCTTGAGCACGGCCCAGAAGCTCTCGGCCGCCGCGTTGTCATAACAAGAACCTGTTCGGCCGGTGCTCTGCCGGAGCCCCAACGACCTTGTTTCTGCTCGGAATTCAGCTGAGGTGTATTCGCTTCCGCGGTCGCTGTGCAGGATGCAGCCGGCTTCCAGACGGCTGCGGCCGTGGGCCATCCTCAGCGCGTCGACCACCAGCTCGGCGCGGTGGTGGTCAGCCATCGCATAGCCGATGACCTCGCGGGTGGCCAGGTCCAGCCAGCAGGCGAGATACAGCCAGCCCTCCTGGGTGGGCAGGTACGTGATGTCGCCGACGAGCCGGGTGCCGGGCCGGGTGGCGGTGAAGTCACGGCCGATCAGGTCCGGGGCCGGCCGGGCCTGCTTGTCGGGCCGGGTCAGCGAACGGCGTCTTCGACGTGTAACGCCGGCGATCCCACGTTCACGCATGACCCGCTCCACCCGCTTGCGGTTGACCGTCCGGCCCAGCCGCCGCAGCTCGGCATGCACGCGAGGAACACCGTAGGCACCCTTCGAGGCCAGGTGGATCACGGTGATCTCGTGGGCGAGTGTGTCATCCGCCCGAGCCCGGGCCCGCCTGGCCTCCTCCGCCTCCAGCCAGGCATAGAACGAGGAGCGGACCACGCCCAGGACACGGCACAGCAGGGCCACCGGGTAGACGGCCTTCTCCGCAGCGATGAACCGGTAGACCTCGCTCACCGGTCGCTGTCCTTCGCGAAGAAGGCCGCC
>NZ_JCAJZO010000115.1:0-893 GCF_059510295.1 Streptomyces sp. PTL18
GAGCTGACGTGTACGTCCGCACGGTCGTCCACGATGAGGTTGAAGTCCTCCGCGGAGAACTGGTCCATGACGAGCGTGGGCTGGCCAGGACCCAGCTGCCACTCGCGCAGCCGCAGGGCTTCGACGGTGGTGGAGAATCCAGGGCCGGCGGGAGCCACGGTCACGGGTAATCACCTCTCTGACCTGGGGTTTCTTGCAAGGTCGTCTACGTTGACATGCTCCCGCGCAGGTTGGCCAGTCTTTCTGTGATCTTTCCTGTCTGCCCCCGGCGAACTGTCGTCCTTGGACAGTGAAGCCAGTCGCCCTGGCATCTGATCCAGGCGCTTGACAGCGAACCAAGTCGTGGGGGCTTCCCACACCGCCACGGGCCCGAGGAAGTCAGCGGGAACGTCGCGATGCGGGTCTCTTGTCAGCGGCACCTCCTACACTCCGCAGATGCGACAGCCCAGGATGATGAGCTGCCTGGCCGTGGCCCTCCAGGCCATCAGGGCTGATGGGCATGGCGTCTGCCAGGCGCCTGCATGTCCCAGAGGTCGCCGACAGCACGCGCCGGCAGAGCTTTCACGAGGACGGTCTCCGGTGCGGATGTCGGAGAGGGTTCCATTACCGTCCTTGTCTAACAGGGGGATTAAAGCTGTGCCTTCCGCTACTGGCTTGACCGACCTGCGCGAGCAGTGGATCCAGAAGATCTGCGCGGGGATTGCCACCTCTGTCGGTCGCCACCACCCGTTGCTGGATCCGGCGCGGATCGTCGGTAACCCGAGTGATCTGGATCTATTGCGTGCCCTCCTGATCCTGCGGATCGCCGTCTTGGACGCGCGTGGCCGGTCCACCGCGCACATCACGGGACTGCTGGCAAAGCACCCGGTCTTCGCCGATC
Organism: Streptomyces sp. PTL18; assembly: GCF_059510295.1. Classification (NCBI taxonomy): domain Bacteria; kingdom Bacillati; phylum Actinomycetota; class Actinomycetes; order Kitasatosporales; family Streptomycetaceae; genus Streptomyces; species Streptomyces sp. PTL18. Next base: position 881 of record NZ_JCAJZO010000115.1, read on the forward strand.
CCAAGCCTGACAC
>NZ_JCAJZO010000116.1:0-857 GCF_059510295.1 Streptomyces sp. PTL18
CTGGTGGCGGTGTTGGGTGGTGTGGGTGATGAGGATCAGGTGGCGGTGCGGGCGTCGGGGGTGTTCGGGCGTCGGTTGGAGCGGGTGCCGGTTGCCGGGGCCGGTGGGGTGGTGTGGCGGCCGCGGGGCACGGTGCTGATCACTGGTGGTACGGGTGCGTTGGGTGGCCGTGTGGCCCGGTGGGCTGCTGAGCAGGGTGCCGAGCATCTGGTGCTGGTGGGCCGTCGGGGGGTTGACGCGCCGGGTGCGGGTGAGTTGCGGGAGGAGCTCCGGGCGTGCGGTGTGCGGGTGACGGTCGTCGCCTGTGATGTGGCCGATCGTGCGGCGGTGGAGGCTGTTGTGGCCGAGCATCCGGTGGATGCGGTGGTGCATGCGGCCGGTGCGGTGGTGAACGTGCCGCTGGAGGCGATGTCGGCGGGGGAGCTTGCCGGGGTGTGGGCGGGCAAGGTGGCCGGTGCGGTGCACCTGGATGCGGTGTTGGGGGAGCGGGCGCTGGATGCGTTCGTGGTGTTCTCCTCGGTTGCCGGGGTGTGGGGTAGTGGTGGTCAGGCCGGTTATGCGGCGGCCAATGCGTTCCTGGACGGTCTGATCGAGTCGCGGTGTGCGCGGGGGCTTGTGGGTACGTCGGTGGCGTGGGGTCCGTGGGCCGGGGGCGGCATGGCGGCCGGTGCGGAGGCCGTGGAGGCACTTCGGCGCCGGGGTCTGGTGGCGCTGGAACCCGAGCGTGCGGTGCGGGCGCTGGGCCGGGTAGTGTCCGGTGGGGAGCCGGTGGTGGTGGTCGCGGACGTGGACTGGTCCCGGTTCACCCCGGCGTACACCAGCGTGCGTCCCAGCGCCCTCCTGACCGGCATACCCGA
>NZ_JCAJZO010000117.1:0-812 GCF_059510295.1 Streptomyces sp. PTL18
GGCCCACGTTTTGACGTGGGTGAAGTCCGCGACCCAGCAGCGGTTCGGGGCGCCGGCGACGAAGTCCCGGTCCAGCAGGTCCGGGGCCCGTTCGGTCTGGCCACCGGGCAGCGTGGTGATCACGCGCTTGCCGCGGACCGCTCCGGTGATGCCGAGTTCGCGCATCAGGCGTTCGACGGTGCAGCGAGCCACCTGGTGACCCTGCCGGTTCAGCTCGCGCCAGATCTTCCTCGCCCCGTAGACACGGTAGTTGGCGTCGTAGACGCGCTGGATCAGCTCCTTCAGCTCGGTGTCCCGAACGGTCCTGGCCGACGGTGCGGTCTGGCGTTTGTGGTGGGCGTAGTAGGTGGAGGGGGCGATCTTGCAGTCGTGCTCGGTGAGCACGCGGCAGATCGGCTCGACGCCGCCGAAGCGGTCCTTGTGCTCGTCGATGAACGCTACGAGCGCGTGTGTGGCCGGTCGAGCTCGGCCGCGAAGAAAGACGCCGCGGCTTTGAGGATCTCGTTCGCCCGCTTCAGCTCGGCGTTCTCCTTCTTCAGCCGCTTCAGCTCGGCCGACTCCTCCGTCGTGGTCCCCGGCCTGGCACCCGCGTCGATCTGGTCCTGCCTCACCCACTTGCGCAGGGTCTCGGTCGTGCCGATGCCCAGTTTCTGGGCGACCGCTTTCATCGCGGCCCACTCGGTGTCGTACTCCGGCCGCACCTCGGCGACCATCCGCACCGCACGACGGCGCAGCTCAAGCGGGTACTGGGAAGGACGTGCCATGACTCGATCCTCTCAAATGATCGAGTCCCTACCGAACCCGGAGCGGTT
>NZ_JCAJZO010000118.1:0-760 GCF_059510295.1 Streptomyces sp. PTL18
AGTGGGCGGTTCGTAAGGTGATGTCCGTTTCTGATTGAGGTGGGGAAAGGCTGCTGGTGGAGGGTGTGTCGGCTATTGCTGCCTGGCGAAGTTGCCGGTGTCGGCCTCGGTGAGGATCCCGAGTTTGACTAGGCGTTTCAGCTTGGCGCGGGTGCCTTCGATGTTCTTCGGCAGCAGCTCGTGGCCAAGGGCTTCGCAGACGTCCTTGGCCCGAAGCGGTCCGGTCGCGTGGTTGAAGGCGGCGAGGATGCGGGGGTAGTCCGGGTGCTCGGGCAGCTCCGGCGCGACGGCGGGGAGCCGGTCGGCGAGGCCGGTGACGGTCTTGCGGGTGATCGTGAGGTGCTCCAGGTGCGTCTCGGCCTCTTGTAGCCGGGTCTGCAGGTCGTCGATCTGTGCGCGGAGGTCGTCGGCCAGGGCCCGGGCGGCTTCTTCCTGGAGGTCCAGGGCATCGAGCAGGGGCTGGATATTCATGCTGCCGCCGCCTGTGCCGGGCGCCAGGTGGGGGCGTTCGCGCCGGTGAGGCGTCGGGTCATGACGTGGGTCATCGCCCAGTAGACGCGGGAGGCGGAGGAGGAGGGGCGGTGCTCGTAGTCGCGGACCAGGCGCCGGTGCAGTATCAGGATCCCGTAGGTCTGCTCGACCCTCCACCGCTTCGGCTGCGGCACGAACCCCTTGTCCTGCGGGTTGCGTGCGACGATCTCGACATCAATTCCCAGGCCGGCGCCATGCATGACGACCTGGTTCTTGAAGCCCTGGTCGA
>NZ_JCAJZO010000119.1:0-714 GCF_059510295.1 Streptomyces sp. PTL18
GCACGTTCATCGCCGTCGGCGCGTTCATCCAAGGGATCTCCGACTTGAGCCGAGGTCGCTGATCCCCGCTCCTGACTTCACCCACCTAGATCCGCCTCCCCCGCCTTGGACCGGGCAGGCCCCGCAAGAAGCCCCACAGCGTCGCCGCGGACCGGGCATACAGCAACCGCCCCTGCCGCGAGTACCTGCGACGTCGCGGCATCCCGCACACGATCGCAGAGAAGACCGACAGCCAGGCCGCTTGCCAACGCAAGGGCTCACGCGGCGGGCGGTCACCCGGCTTCGACCAGGACCGCTACAAGAAGCGCAACACCGTTGAGCGGGCCATCAACAAACTCAAGAACCACCGGGCTGTGGCCACTCGATACGACAAGCGCGGGTACGCGTTCCTCGGCACCGTCACGGCGGCCGCCATCGTCATCTGGCTGAGGGCTTGAAATCGTTCACAGCATGAACGGCTGGTAGGCCAAAGCCTGGTCAACGACTTGGGCTGCTGTCGGCTCTTGCCTGTCCTTCGGCCAGAAGATCAATCCAGCAACGTAGCCAGTCGGGCAGCCGAGCCCCCTGTCGAGCTCGTTCAGCACGCGCTGCATCTCGTCTTCATCGTACTCAACATTCATGACCTTCTGCACCAGCGTGACCGCTGTCTCGCGAGTCATCTGCAACTGAACCCACCCTTCGAGAGCAGAAGCACCCTACTCAAGCGCAAGATAG
>NZ_JCAJZO010000120.1:0-707 GCF_059510295.1 Streptomyces sp. PTL18
GAGGATTTCGACTGGTTCGTGGGGCGGGCGCGGGAGGTGGGGCTGGAGGTGGCCCTGGATTTCGCGTTGCAGTGTTCGCCGGATCATCCGTGGGTGGACAAGCATCCGGAGTGGTTCCGGCACCGGGCGGACGGGTCGATCGCGTATGCGGAGAATCCGCCGAAGAAGTACCAGGACATCTATCCGGTCTTTTTCGACGCGGACATGGACGGGCTGGTGGCGGAGACGCTGCGGGTTCTGAGGTTCTGGATGGGGCACGGGGTGCGGATCTTCCGGGTGGACAATCCGCACACCAAGCCGGTGGTGTTCTGGGAGCGGGTGATCGGTGAGGTCAACGCCGTGGATCCGGATGTGGTTTTCCTGGCGGAGGCGTTCACGCGGCCGGCGATGATGCACACGCTGGCGAAGATCGGTTTTCAGCAGTCCTACACGTATTTCACGTGGCGGAACTCGAAGCAGGAGCTGACGGAGTACCTGGGTGAGTTGTCGGGGGAGGCGGCGGCGTATATGCGGCCGAACTTCTTCGTGAACACCCCGGACATCCTGCATGCGTATCTGCAGCACGGGGGGCGGCCGGCGTTCGAGGCGCGGGCGGTGCTGGCGGCGACGCTGTCGCCGACGTGGGGTGTGTACTCGGGCTACGAGCTGTGTGAGAACGTGCCGCTGCGGGAGGGCGGTGAGGAGTATCTGGACTCGGAGAAGTACCA
>NZ_JCAJZO010000121.1:0-704 GCF_059510295.1 Streptomyces sp. PTL18
CGGATCTCGATCATCCGCCGGGTCCAGTGCAGCAGCGAGGACGGCGACGACATCGACGCCTCCACGTTGGTGACCTGGTAGCCGTAGACCGGGTCCATGATCGTGGGCAGGAACAGGCGGCCGGGGTCGCAGGAGGAGAAGCCGGCGTTGCGGTCCGGGGTCCACTGCATCGGGGTGCGCACCGCGTCGCGGTCGCCGAGCCAGATGTTGTCGCCCATGCCGATCTCGTCGCCGTAGTACAGGATCGGCGAGCCCGGCAGGGACAGCAGCAGCGCGGTGAACAGTTCGATCTGGTTGCGGTCGTTGTCCAGCAGCGGCGCCAGCCGGCGGCGGATGCCGATGTTGGCGCGCATGCGGGGGTCCTTGGCGTACTCCGCCCACATGTAGTCGCGTTCCTCGTCGGTGACCATCTCCAGGGTCAGCTCGTCGTGGTTGCGCAGGAAGATGCCCCACTGGCAGCCCGACGGGATCGCGGGGGTCTTGGCGAGGATCTCGGAGACCGGGTAGCGCGACTCACGGCGTACCGCCATGAAGATGCGCGGCATGACCGGGAAGTGGAAGGCCATGTGGCACTCGTCGCCGCCGGAGGAGTAGTCGCCGAAGTAGTCGACCACGTCCTCCGGCCACTGGTTCGCCTCCGCCAGCAGCACCTTGTCGGGGTACTGGGCGTCGATCTCCTTGCGCACCCGCCGGAGGAACTCGTG
>NZ_JCAJZO010000122.1:0-704 GCF_059510295.1 Streptomyces sp. PTL18
CGTCGGGTGCGGTGTCGAAGGTGCCGGTGATCGCACCGGGCGCCGTGCCCTGGGATGCCAAGGCGCCCAAAGTGCCGACTGGTTCGGGGCGGTCGGGACGGTCGGTGCCGAGGACGACGGCCCGGTGTTCGAAGGCGGCCCGGGTGGCGGCCAGCGACCACGCCACGTCCACGGGTCGTACGGTCTCGTCGCTCGACTCCGCGAAGGCGGCCAGCCTGCCCGCCTGCCCGGCCAGACCCTCCGCACCGCGACCCGACAGCACCCACGGCACCGTGCTGCCCGCGGCAAACACTGCGGGCGTCGTGGCACTGTCGTCGGGCTCGGTCTCCGGAGTGGGCTCGGGGTCGGGCTCGGGGGCCTGCTCCAGGACGACGTGGGCGTTGGTGCCGCTGCCACCGAAGGAAGAGACGCCCGCGCGGCGCGGTCGGCCTGTCTCGGGCCAGGGCTGGTTGTCGGTGAGGAGTTCGACGGCGCCGGACGACCAGTCGACGTGCGGGGTCGGCTCGTCCAGGTGCAGCAGCTTCGGCAGGACTCCGTGGCGCATCGCCATGACCATCTTGATGACGCCGGCGACACCGGAACTGGCCTGGAGGTGACCGATGTTGGCCTTGAGGGAGCCCATGCGCAGCGGCTCTTCACGGTCCTGGCCGTAGGTGCCGAGCACAGCCTGGGCCTCGATCGGGTCGCCCAGGGTGGTACCCGTA
>NZ_JCAJZO010000123.1:0-702 GCF_059510295.1 Streptomyces sp. PTL18
GAGTCCGGTCTCGGCGATGAAGCCGTCGAGGGTCTCGGATCGGTGTTGGATGTCGCGTAGGCGGTTCTTCACGAGCGGGGTGAGGTCTTCGATCGTGCGGGGGGCGAGGTTGGCCAGGGACTTCTTCAGGTGGGCCCAGACACCTTCGACGGGGTTGAGGTCCGGCGCGTAGGGCGGCAGCTTGATGATGGTGAGCCAGTCGCTGTTGCGGTCGCAGAAGTCCCGCAGTGCCTTGGCGTGGTGGGTGCTGGCGTTGTCCCACACCACGATCAGCGGGGCACCGCCGAGTTGACGCCGGGCGGAGGTCAGCAGGTCCGCGAACTCGCGGGCCCGGAAGCCCTTCTTCTCGCCGGTACGGCCACGGTATGTCTGGGTCCGGTAGATCAGCCTCGTCTCGCGGCCCGGTCTGACGCAAATCATCCCGGCCATCAGGACCCGGCCCGAGCCTTTCCCGGTTACCTTGATCAGCGGCGTCCGCCCGCGCGGCGACCAGGTCCGCCCCTTGCCGGGCTTCAGGTCCTGGCCGGCCTCGTCCTCGAAGGCTATCCACGCGCCCAGGAGCTGGGCCGTCCTCTTACCCGTGACCACTGCTCCGCCCGCCACCGTTCCACTGCCTGCTCGTCGCGCTCGACGGCCCGGTGGGCGGGGACCTGTGGTGACCAGCCCAGCCGGTGCAGCAGGTAGGAGACCCCGCGCGGGGTG
>NZ_JCAJZO010000124.1:0-690 GCF_059510295.1 Streptomyces sp. PTL18
CGTGTACTTCGGGGGCGAAGGCGGGGTCGCGGACCACCTTGCGGTGGAAGGGGATCGCGGTGGCCATGCCCTCGACCTGGAACTCCTCCAGGGCGCGGGCGGCTCGCTGAAGGGCCTCCTTGCGGGTGCGGCCGGTCACGACGAGCTTGGCGAGCAGGGAGTCCCAGGCGGGGCCGATCACGCTGCCGGACTCCACGCCCGCGTCCAGGCGCACACCCGGCCCCGTCGGTGCGTCGAACCGTGTGACGGTGCCGGGGGCGGGCAGGAAGTTGCGGCCGGGGTCCTCGCCGTTGATGCGGAACTCGAAGGAGTGGCCGCGTAGTTCGGGGTCGTCGTAACCGAGCGGCTCGCCGTCGGCGATGCGGAACATCTCGCGGACCAGGTCGATGCCGGCGACCTCCTCGGTCACCGGGTGTTCGACCTGTAGGCGGGTGTTGACCTCGAGGAAGGAGATGGTGCCGTCCTGGCCGACGAGGAACTCGCAGGTGCCGGCGCCTTCGTAGTGGGCCTCTTTGAGGATGGCCTTCGAGGCGCGGTACAGCTCGGCGGTCTGGGCCTCGGAGAGGAAGGGGGCGGGGGCTTCCTCGACGAGCTTCTGGTGGCGGCGCTGCAGGGAGCAGTCGCGGGTGGAGACGACGACCACGTTGCCGTGCTTGTCGGCCAGGCATTGGGTCTCCACGTGCCGGGGCC
>NZ_JCAJZO010000125.1:0-689 GCF_059510295.1 Streptomyces sp. PTL18
CACCGGCACGACCCTGGGCGACCCGATCGAGGCGCAGGCACTGCTGGACACCTACGGCCGGAACCGAGCCCCCGAACGCCCGCTGTGGCTCGGTTCGTTGAAGTCCAACATCGGCCACACCCAGGCCGCCGCGGGTGTGGCGGGCGTGATGAAGATGGTCCTCGCCCTGCAGCACGGGTTGCTGCCGCGGACTCTCCACGTGGACGAGCCCACCCCGCACGTCGACTGGTCGGCGGGCGCGGTGTCGCTGCTCACGGAGCCGGTGGAGTGGCCGCAGATCGAAGGCCGTCCGCGCCGGGCCGGTGTGTCGTCGTTCGGCGTCAGCGGGACGAACGCGCATGTGGTGCTGGAGGAGGCGCCGGGTGTTCCGGAGCCCGTGGAGTCGGCGGAGCCGGAGCCGGTCTTCGCGGGCGATGGTGTGGTGCCGTGGGTGGTGTCGGGTCGCGGCGCGGAGGGTCTGGCCGGGCAGGCGGGTCGGCTGGCTGCCTTCGCCGGGGCGGCGGGGGAGTCCGTGCGGCCCGTGGATGTGGCGTGGTCGCTGGCGGCGACGCGGACCGCGTTCGAGAACCGGGCCGTGATCCTGGGCCGCGAAGCGGATGAACTGCTCCTCGCAGCACGGGAGGTGTCCACGCATGCCGAGGTGATGCCGCCCCCCGTGATACGGGGCCGGGCGCCCCAGGGCGTCGACG
>NZ_JCAJZO010000126.1:0-683 GCF_059510295.1 Streptomyces sp. PTL18
GGCGGCGGTGGAAGAACCGGCGGGTCTCGGCAGCGAGTTGGGCCTGGTCACGGGCCCGGCTGTGCATGGGCAGACTCCGTTTGAGGTCGGCGTTGACCAACTCGTCGGGGTTCAGCTCCGGCGAGTACGACGGCAGGAAGTGCAGCTCGATGCGGTCCGGGTGATCGGCGAGCCATGCGCGGACCTTGCGGGAGCGGTGCGCGGAGTGGCCGTCCACGACGAGGTGCACCTTACGGTCGAAGTGGCCTGCGAGCCGGTCCAGGAAGCGGCACATGACGTCGGCGTCGAAGGTCTCGGTGAACACCATGAAGTGCATGCGGCCCTTGGTGCTGATCGCGGACATCGCGTTGACCGAGAACCGGTTGCCCGAGCGGCGCACGACGGGGGTGCACCCTTTGGCGCCCCAGGTGCGGCCGGTGACCTGGTCGGAACGGATGCCGACCTGGTCGGCGAAGAGCACCTCGCCGCCCTCCGCCTTCGCCCTGGCCCGGATCGCCGGCCAGGTCTCCTCCCGCCAGACACGGACCGCTTCCGCGTCCTGCTCGACGGCCCGCTTGTCCGGACGCTGGAAGGACAGCCCCCAGCGGCGCAGGTACTTGCCCACCCCTTGCTCGGTCAGCCGCACCCGGTACAACTTCGCGATCAGATCCCCGACCCCGGCCCGCGTCCACAGCTGCCCTGCC
>NZ_JCAJZO010000127.1:0-634 GCF_059510295.1 Streptomyces sp. PTL18
GGGCTGCGCGAACTCGGTGCGGTTCAGCACGTCCCCGTCCTCGCCGAACACGATCGCCTTGAGGTCGAAGGGGAGTTCGGCGTCGACCGCGTCGAAGGCCTCGGCGAAGACGGGGAACGTCTCGTACAGCTCCCGGCCCATGCCGAGGCGTTGCGAGCCCTGTCCCGCGAAGAGGAACGCCGTCCGGCCGCCGCCGGCCACCGCCGTGCCGGTGACGACATGCGCCGGCGTCTCCCGCCGGGCGACGGCCCGGAGGCCGCTCAGGGCCTGCTCCCGGCCCGCTGCGAGCACGACCGCGCGGTGCTCCAGCGGGGACCGCGTCGTCGCCAGGGAGAGCCCGACGTCCTGCGGGGAGAGCGCCGGGTCCTCCGACAGGAACTCCGCCAGCCGCTCCGCCTGGGCGCGCAGCGCCGCGGGTTCGGCGGCGGAGAGGGGCAGCAGTACGGTCCGGCTGCGGCCGCCGGCCTCGGCGGGCAGGTCGCCGTCGGCCGTGGTCGCCCCGGAGGCCGTTCGGGGGGCTTCTTCGAGGATGATGTGGGCGTTGGTGCCGCTGATGCCGAACGAGGACACACCCGCCCGGCGCGGACGGTCCTCCGACCGGGTCCACCGGGTGTTCCCGGTGAGCAGCGCGACA
>NZ_JCAJZO010000128.1:0-614 GCF_059510295.1 Streptomyces sp. PTL18
GTGTGGTGTTCGTGTTCCCGGGTCAGGGGGCGCAGTGGGTGGGTATGGGGCGGGAGTTGTGGGGTGTCTCGCCGGTGTTCGCGGCGTGGATGGAGGCGTGTGAGCGGGCTTTGGCGCCGTTTGTCGACTGGTCGCTGAGTGATGTGGTGTGTGGCGGCGGTGAGTTGGTCGATGTGGATGTGGTGCAGCCGGTGTCGTGGGCGGTGATGGTGTCGCTGGCTGCGGTGTGGCGTGCGTGTGGTGTTGAGCCGTCGGTGGTGGTGGGGCACTCGCAGGGTGAGATCGCGGCGGCGGTGGTGGCGGGTGGTCTGTCGTTGGAGGACGGTGCGCGGGTGGTGGCGTTGCGGTCGAAGGCGATTCGGGCGATCGCCGGCCGTGGGGGCATGGTGTCCGTGCCGTTGTCTCTCGAGCAGGTCGGGGACCTCGTTGGTCGGTGGGCCGGTCGTATCGGTGTTGCCGCGGTGAACGGGCCGTCGTCCGTGGTCGTGGCGGGTGATGCGGATGCGTTGGATGAGTTGATGGCTCACTGTGAGGGCGCTGGTGTTCGGGCTCGTCGGATCCCGGTGGATTACGCCTCGCACACCTGGCATGTGGAGGCGATCGAGGACGAGTTG
>NZ_JCAJZO010000129.1:0-602 GCF_059510295.1 Streptomyces sp. PTL18
CCTCACCACACCCAGGAGGCGACGGTCTCGTTGGACATGCCGCGGCTCGGCCTCGAGTGGCACGAGAGCGTCCCGGTGCGCGACGAGCTCACCGGTGTCATCCATCACTGGGGCAGGGCCAACTACGTACGTCTTTCGCCGGGCGATGGCCCCGCGCACGTGCTGACCGTCCTGCGACCGTCCTCACCGCAGATCGGAGGGTCACCCACACGATGATCGTCAATGAGCCCGTTCCGGACACCTTCGAGGACACTCCCGCCGCGGAGCGCGACCCGGAGTGGTTCAAGCGTGCCGTCTTCTACGAGGTCCTGGTCAGGTCGTTCCAGGACAGCAACGGGGACGGCGTGGGCGACCTGAAGGGGCTGACCGCGAAGCTGGACTATCTGCAGTGGCTGGGCGTCGACTGCCTGTGGCTGCCGCCGTTCTTCAAGTCGCCGCTGAGGGACGGTGGTTACGACGTCTCCGACTACACGGCGGTGCTGCCGGAGTTCGGTGACCTGGCGGACTTCGTGGAGTTCGTCGACGCCGCCCACCAGCGGGGCATGCGCGTGATCATCGACTTCGTGATGAACCACACCAGCGACCAGCACCCGTGGTTCCAG
>NZ_JCAJZO010000130.1:0-596 GCF_059510295.1 Streptomyces sp. PTL18
CGTGGACCCGGTCGGAGGACCGTCCGCGCCGGGCGGGTGTGTCCTCGTTCGGCATCAGCGGCACCAACGCCCACATCATCCTCGAAGAGGCGCCGGAGGAACCGGCGCTCCAGTACGCGGCCCCCGAGCGGGACGCCCTCCATACCGGCCGGACCACGTTCCCTCTGGCGCTGTCCGCGGCCGACCCCGACGCCCTGCGTGCCCAGGCGGGGCGTCTTGGCGCGTTCCTGTCGGAGGACCCACGGCTGACGCCTGCGGACCTCGGCCTGTCGCTCGCCACCACGCGCAGCACGCTCGACCACCGTGCCGTGGTCCTCGCCGCCGACCGGGACGAACTCGAACGCGGCCTCGCCACCCTGGCCGCCGGTGACGCCGCCCCCCGCCTGATCACCGGCGCCGCCGACCGCGCGGGCCGCCGCCTCGCGTTCCTCTTCGCCGGTCAGGGTTCGCAGCGCCTGGGCATGGGGCGGGAGTTGTACGAGACGTACCCGGTGTTCGCGGAGGCCTTCGACGCGGTCGACGCGGAACTGCCTTTCGATCTCAAGGCGATCGTGTTCGGCGGGGACGCGGACGTGTTGAACCGTACCGAGTTCACG
>NZ_JCAJZO010000131.1:0-578 GCF_059510295.1 Streptomyces sp. PTL18
CGCCAGCCCGGACACCCCCGGGCCAACCTCGGTCACCACACCGGCGCCTTCGAGACCGAAGTCCCGGGCATCACCGGGATACATGCCGAGCGCGTTGAGGACGTCGCGGAAGTTGAGGCCCGCCGCCCGCACCGCGATCCGAACCTGGCCCTCACCCAACTCCGACTCCGAGTCGACGGGCGTGAGCGCCAGCCCCTCCAGCGTGCCCCTCTCGACAATGTCCAGCCGCCACGACGACTCGCCGACCGGCACCGTCAGCACACCACCACCCGACACACGCCCCAGCCGCGGCACGAACACCGCCCCACCACGCACCGCCGACTCCGGCTCACCCGAAGCCAACGCCCCCGCGACAACCGCCCACGACCCCTCCGTGCCGTCGACGTCCAGCAAAGCGAACCGCTCCGGCGCCTCCGCCCGAGCCGCACGCACGAGACCCCACACGGCGGCCTGGACGGGGTCGGGATCCTTCTCGCCGACCGCGACGGCGCCCTCGGTCACAACCACCAACCGCGACCCCTCAAACCGCCCCTCCCCCAGCCACCCACGCACCAGATCCAGAGCCCGGACGGCGACGG
>NZ_JCAJZO010000132.1:0-557 GCF_059510295.1 Streptomyces sp. PTL18
CTGCACCGCGACATCACCCTCGTCTGGGCCGACGGCGGCTACACCGGCTCCCTCGTCGACTGGTGCCGCCAGAAACTCGCGCTGACCTTGGAGATCGTCAAACGCACCGACGACATGGCGGGATTCGTAGTGCTGCCCAGGCGCTGGGTGGCAGAGCGCACGTTCGCGTGGCTGATGCATTCGCGCCGGCTGGCCCGGGACTACGAGACGTTGCCGGCCAGCAGCGAGGCGATGATCCGGTGGTCGATGGTCACGCGGATGAGCCGGCGTCTGGCACGGCCACGGGCCGCCGGCCGACGCTGAATGCCCCCGACGTCTCCTGCACCAGCCACCCGCGCTCCGCCAGACGCCGGGCCTTCGAGCGCACCCCCTCGACCTTCGCCGACGTTGTCTCCAAGCCCAGCCGAGCCGTGATCTCCCTGGCCTTCAGCGGCCCCTGGCCCGCCGGCTGCCGCTCCTCCAGCACGCCCAGAATCCGCTGGTAGTCCGGCGCCAGCACCGTCACCGGCAGTCCTTCGCGCCAAGGCGGCACGACCGAACCCGGCACCGGCGAGGAC
>NZ_JCAJZO010000133.1:0-545 GCF_059510295.1 Streptomyces sp. PTL18
AACGCGTCGGCGAGGACGTCCAGAGTGCACAGTTTCCGCAGGTAGAGGACGGCGAGGACGACGCGTTCCTTGTCTCCGATCTTTTGGGGGAAGACGCCGCCGCGGCTGCCCGGCTGGCGGTCGGCGCCCCGGCGCTGGTAGGAGGCGCGTTCGATCTGAGCGAGCTGGCGTGGGGCGAGACGGCGGGCGAGTTCATCCAGGTCTTCGCGGGACATGCCGGTCAGGCGCGGATGGGACAGCCTCTCCATGATCCGGGTGCGCGTCGGCGTCTGGTCGGTGTCGAGGAAGGTCATCAGGGCGTCCGCCGTTGTGAAGCGGGTGGGGGCGTATCCGGGCTGGTGGCCGTGGTCTTCCAGGACCCGGCGAGTCTCGGCGACGAGGTGGCCGACGCATTCGGGGGTGACCTCCAGCATGTCGCTCAGCAGCTTCATCGAGCACACCTGCCGCTGGTAAAGGAGGGTGAGCATCACCCGGGCCGGATCGTCGAACAGCGGCTTGCTGCCGCGTAGCTTTCCCGTGGCCCGGCGGGCTCGTCCGCCGCGCTG
>NZ_JCAJZO010000134.1:0-534 GCF_059510295.1 Streptomyces sp. PTL18
GAAATCAGCGCGCAGGCCATCGGCCCGGGACCCCCATTCCGTGAAATACGACTCGGTGATGGCCTCCGCGACGATCGGATGCAGATCCTCCTCCGTCGCTCCGGCCTCCTGTAGCTCCAGGATCTGCTTCGCGTAGGTGGGCGAGATCGGGGTGGTGATGGTGCGTATCCGACCGTCGTCCGAGCTGCCCGAGCACGTGAATCCGAAGTACGCCGTCACCTCCACCATCATCCCGCTGGTGGTGGAAGCCTGTTCGCGTGCACATGCTCTGACCTGCGGCTGCCACCCGGACTCGGTCGCCTCCACCAGGGCGGCATGGAGCCGTTTCTGCGGCTCCTTCAGCTTGCCGGCGCGGTAGCGCTCGATCGTGCGAGTCGAGACGCCCACACGCTCCGCCAGGCTCCTCGCTGACTCACACGGCCCCTCCGGGCAACGCGCCCTCCTCATCACCAGCCTCGCGGTGAGCTGACCCCGGTTTTGTGGAGTCCCTGAAGCCAGGCTTATGATCCTGGCCTGAAGGAGAACCACGAGCAG
>NZ_JCAJZO010000135.1:0-528 GCF_059510295.1 Streptomyces sp. PTL18
TGGAGGGGGTGCGGGAGGTTGCGGAGGAGTGTGTCGGGTCGGGGTCCGGCGCTGCTGGTGGGGGTGTGGTGGTGTGGCCGCTGTCGGCGCGGGGTGAGGGGGCGTTGCGGGAGCAGGCGGCGCGGTTGCTGGAGTCGGTGACCGGGGGTGTGGGGTCGGCGGCGGATGTGGGGTGGTCGCTGGCGGTGACGCGGTCGGTGTTGGAGGACCGTGCGGTGGTGGTGGGTGCGGACTGGGAGGAGTTGCGGTCGGGGTTGGCCGCGGTGGCGGCGGGTGAGTCGCATGCGCGGGTGGTGCGGGGTGCGGTGGTGCGGGGGCGTACGGCGTTCCTGTTCGCGGGGCAGGGGTCCCAGCGGCTGGGGATGGGGCGGGAGTTGTACGACGAGTATCCCGTCTTCGCGGAGGCCTTCGATGCGGTGGACGCGGAACTGCCTTTCGATCTGAGGGCGATCGTGTTCGGCGGGGACGCGGAGGTTCTGAGCCGTACCGAGTTCGCGCAGCCCGCGCTGTTCGCGCTCGAGGTGGCGT
>NZ_JCAJZO010000136.1:0-526 GCF_059510295.1 Streptomyces sp. PTL18
GCTGAACGGATCCCGGTACCGGGTGCGCTGGCAGTCGCTCGCCGACCTGCCGCGCGGCGCCGCGTTGTCGGGCCGCTGGCTGCTGGTCGTCCCCGACGGTCTCGCCGGTGACGCGTGGGCCGTGTCGGTCCGGGAAGCCCTGACGGCTGCGGGTGCCGAGGTGGAGATGCTGACGCATGAGAGCGGTGCGGGTCGCGCCGAACTCGCCGGGCGTCTGGAGGGTGTGGGTCCCGTCGCGGGTGTGGTGTCCCTGTTGTCCCTCGCGAACGGACGCCATGGCGAGGCCGCCCCCTTGGCCGTCACCGCTTCCGTCACGCTCGTCCAGGCTCTGGGTGACGCGGGCGTGTCGGCACCGTTGTGGGTGGTCACCCGTGGCGCGGTGTCGGTCGGCCGCTTCGACGGTGCCGTGGACGCGCTCCAGGCCGCCGTCTGGGGTCTGGGGCGTGTCGCCGCGTTGGAGATCCCCGGACGCTGGGGCGGACTCGTCGATCTCCCCGACACCCTTGCTCCGAGCTCCCGTTCCGCA
>NZ_JCAJZO010000137.1:0-526 GCF_059510295.1 Streptomyces sp. PTL18
CCTGGACGCCCTGCGCTACCGCGTCGGCTGGCGGCCCCTCGCCGGTGTCCCCGCCTCCGGCGCCCTCTCCGGGCGCTGGCTGGTGGTGGAGTCGGCCGCATGCGCCGGTGACGCGTGGGCCGTGTCGGTCCGGGAAGCCCTGACGGCTGCGGGTGCCGAGGTGGAGGTGCTGACGCATGAGAGCGGTGCGGGTCGCGCCGAACTCGCCGGGCGTCTGGAGGGTGTGGGTCCCGTCGCGGGTGTGGTGTCCCTGTTGTCCCTCGTGAACGAACGCCATGGCGAGGCCGCCCCCTTGGCCGTCACCGCTTCCGTCACGCTCGTCCAGGCTCTGGGTGACGCGGGCGTGACGGCACCGTTGTGGGTGGTCACCCGTGGCGCGGTGTCGGTCGGCCGCTTCGACGGTGCCGTGGACGCGCTCCAGGCCGCCGTCTGGGGTCTGGGGCGTGTCGCCGCGTTGGAGGCGTCCGGACGCTGGGGCGGTCTGATCGACCTGCCTGCGCTGGTCGACGGTCGTACGGCCGGTCGC
>NZ_JCAJZO010000138.1:0-522 GCF_059510295.1 Streptomyces sp. PTL18
AGGATGATCCGCGCGTAGAACTCGCGGAGATGGCACAGGTCGCGATCTCATGGGGGCGAAGGTACTGCCTTAGCGAGAAGGAGTTCGGTCTGCGAACCCTGGTCGAATCCTTGTGCGCGTTCGACAACGGCTGGTTCGGAGCACCGAGTTGGGGGCGCATCGTCGATCGGTTCCTTACGGCCGTCGACGACCGGGAGAATGCCCACTGGCGCATACACCGGGACAAGCCTTGGTTCGACGAGTGGTTCACCAACCGGCCGGCCGACATTGCGGAGACCACGGAATTTCGTCGGCTGCTCCTTGCCGGGCCCGACCTGCTGTCCGAGGAGGCCGCCGAATGGTGCGTGGATGGCGCCATCGGCTACGTCTGTCAGGACGACCACGCAAACGGCTGCCCGCTGTGCGGTATCCCGCTGGCAACGGAGTCCTCAAACGAGTGACGGCAGTGGCCAGCGATTCTCAATCCCGTGTCAGTTCGGCCAGTCACATGACATCGCGACTGAGAAAATGACACGGGATCTG
>NZ_JCAJZO010000139.1:0-522 GCF_059510295.1 Streptomyces sp. PTL18
CGCTGTCCGGGCCATGCCCGACCGCCTCTGGCATCCCGCCCTGGACCAGGACGGGACGCTGCGGGATGGCGCCGCGGTGGCCGAGCTGACCGGCATGGTCGATCTGGACGGCTACCCGGACGGCACCCGCATCATCGTGCGCCGGGAGCGGCCGCACCCCGGAGCCCAGCTCTCCCTGTTCGACCAGGACGAGGGCCTGCGGCATCAGGTGTTCCTCACCGACACACCGTACTCCGGGGGCGGATCCGCCCAGTTCCTGGAGGTCCGTCACCGCGGGCATGCCACGGTCGAGGACCACATCCGGTGCGGCAAGACCACCGGCTTCGGCCGCTTCCCCTCCCGCGACTTCACCGTCAACGCCGTCTGGCTCGAACTCAGCCTCACGGCGATCGATCTGCTGGCCTGGACGCGCGTCCTTCTGCTGGACAGGGAGCTGGCCACTGCCGAGCCGAAGAAGCTCCGCTACCGGCTGCTGCACGTCGCCGCCCGCCTCACCCGCGGCGGCCGCCGCCTGCGCTTGCG
>NZ_JCAJZO010000140.1:0-498 GCF_059510295.1 Streptomyces sp. PTL18
GCGGGGTTCTTCGGGATGAGTCCGCGGGAGGCGTTGGCGGCGGATCCGCAGCAGCGGTTGTTGTTGGAGACGTCGTGGGAGGCGTTGGAGCGGGCGGGTGTCGCTCCGGGGGGTCTGCGGGGCAGTCGTACGGGTGTTTTCGCGGGGACGAACGGTCAGGACTACACGGGTGTGCTGCTGGCCTCGGGTGAGGACTTCGAGGGTCATGTCGGTACGGGTAATGCGGCGTCGGTGTTGTCGGGCCGGGTGTCGTATGTGTTGGGGCTCGAGGGTCCGGCGGTGACGGTGGACACGGCGTGTTCGTCGTCGTTGGTGGCGTTGCATCTTGCGGTGCAGGCGCTGCGCGGTGGTGAGTGTGATCTGGCGTTGGCCGGTGGTGTGACGGTGATGTCGACGCCGGGTGCGTTCGTGGAGTTCTCGCGGCAGCGGGGGCTTGCGGTGGACGGGCGGTGCAAGGCGTTCGCGGAGGGTGCGGACGGGACCGGCTGGGGTGAGGGC
>NZ_JCAJZO010000141.1:0-496 GCF_059510295.1 Streptomyces sp. PTL18
CGGGTCGGCCACCCACCATCGGGGTTGATCAGGTGGAAGCAGTCGTGGTCGCCACGCTGGAGGAGATCCCGAAGAACGCCACCCACTGGTCACGGAAGTCGATGGCGGAGCACAGCGGCCTGTCGAAGTCCACCGTCGGCCGGATCTGGCGGAAGTTCCAGCTCAAGCCGCATCTGGCAGACACGTTCAAGCTGTCCACGGACCCGTTGTTCGTGGAGAAGGTCTACGACGTCGTCGGTCTGTACTTCAACCCGCCCGAGGGCGCGGTGGTCCTCTCGGTGGACGAGAAGTCCCAGATCCAAGCCCTGGACCGCTCCCAGCCGGTGCTGCCGATAATGCCGGGCATGCCCGAGCGGCGCACCCACGACTACGTCCGCAACGGGCTGACCACCTTGTTCGCCGCGTTCGACATCGCCAGCGGCGAGGTCATCAGCGCCCTGCACCGCCGGCACCGGGCAGCGGAGTTCAAGAAGTTCCTGATCCGAATCGACAAGGA
>NZ_JCAJZO010000142.1:0-459 GCF_059510295.1 Streptomyces sp. PTL18
GACCTGCACGAGGTCCTCGACCGCTGCCGGCGCGAGGGCATGACCCACGTGATCCTCGACGGCACGCTCATCGAAACAGACCGTCTCGCCGGTGTCCGCGACAACGGCAACGACCTGTGGTTCAGCCAGAAACACAAGGCATTCGGCGGCAACGTGCAGTTCCTGGCCGCCCCCGACGGCACCCCGCTGTGGATCTCCGATGTCGAGCCCGGCTCCACGCCCGACATCACCGCGGCCCGCATCCACGCCCTGCCCGCGCTGTACAAGGCAGCGGGCAACGGGCTGCCCACGCTGGCCGACAAGGGCTACATCGGCGCCGGAATCGGCATCCTCGTCCCGGTCCGCCGCCCGAAGGGCCAGTCCGAGCAAGCTCTGCACCCCAACACGCGAACCACGAACAGCCTGATCAGGGGCATCCGAGCCCTCGGCGAACGCGCCGCAGCCGAACTCAAGCAGCGC
>NZ_JCAJZO010000143.1:0-431 GCF_059510295.1 Streptomyces sp. PTL18
TCGAATGGCAAGCCCGCCCGCTCGATCGCGTCTACCCCGTCGTCTTCGTGGACGCCATCAACGTGAAGATCCGCGATGGCAAGGTCGCCAACCGCCCTATCTACGTGGCCATGGCCGTCACCGTCGAGGGCACCCGCGACATCCTCGGGATCTGGGCCGGCGACGGCGGCGAGGGTGCCAAGCACTGGCTCCAGGTCTTCACCGAGCTGAAGAACCGCGGTGTCGAGGATGTCCTCATGCTCGTCTGTGACGGACTGAAGGGACTGCCCGACGCGGTCGAGACGGTCTGGCCCCGAACTGTCGTCCAGACGTGCATCGTTCACTTGATTCGCAACAGCATCCGCTACTGCGCTCGCCAGGACTGGGACAAGGTCGCCAAGGATCTCAAGCCCGTTTACACCGCGCCGAGCGAGGCCGCCGCGACCGAGCAA
>NZ_JCAJZO010000144.1:0-431 GCF_059510295.1 Streptomyces sp. PTL18
CCGAATGGCAAGCCCGCCCGCTCGATCGCGTTTACCCCGTGATCTTCGTGGACGCCATCAACGTGAAGATCCGCGATGGCAAGGTCGCCAACCGTCCGATCTACGTGGCCATGGCCGTCACCGTCGAGGGCACCCGCGACATCCTCGGGATCTGGGCCGGTGACGGTGGTGAGGGCGCCAAGCACTGGCTCCAGGTCTTCACCGAGCTGAAGAACCGCGGTGTCGAGGATGTCCTGATGCTTGTCTGCGACGGGCTGAAGGGACTGCCCGACGCGGTCGAGACGGTCTGGCCCCGAACTGTCGTCCAGACGTGCATCGTTCACTTGATTCGCAACAGCATCCGCTACTGCGCCCGTCAGGACTGGGACAAGGTCGCCAAGGATCTCAAGCCCGTTTACACCGCTCCCAGCGAGGCCGCCGCGACCGAACGC
>NZ_JCAJZO010000145.1:0-421 GCF_059510295.1 Streptomyces sp. PTL18
TGAGCGGGTGCTGGTGCATGCGGCGGCCGGTGGTGTGGGTATGGCGGCGACGCAGTTGGCCCGCCATTTGGGGGCGGAGGTGTTCGGTACGGCGAGTGCCGGTAAGTGGGGCACGCTGCGGGAGCTGGGTCTGGACGGGGAGCATGTCGCGTCCTCGCGTGACACCGGGTTCGAGGCGGCGTTCTTGGCCGTGACCGGTGGTGCCGGTGTGGATGTGGTGCTGGATTCGCTGGCGGGTGAGTTCGTGGACGCCTCGTTGCGGTTGCTGCCGCGTGGTGGGCGGTTCCTGGAGATGGGCAAGACGGATGTGCGTGACGCCGAGGTGGTCGCGGAGGCGTATCCGGGGGTGAGGTATCGGGCGTTCGATCTGATGGATGTGGCGCCCGGGCGTATCGGGCGGATGTTGGCCGATCTGGTGGAG
>NZ_JCAJZO010000146.1:0-416 GCF_059510295.1 Streptomyces sp. PTL18
CCGCATGACGTGGCTGCGCTCAGGGTCGCTTCAGGAACCTCAAGTAGAACGCGGCGAACACCAGGACAATCCCGACGTTCACCATCAGCCGCGGCCAGAGGTCATGCCTGAAGAACAAGACGTCCACGCCTACCACGACGGCCACCATCGCAACCAGGTAAAGCGCGCTCATCGCCTGCCTTCCCATACGTCGACTCCAGCTCGATCATTCTCGGCGCCGCCGGTCAGCCGACGGCACACCTGCGGTGGCCGCACCTCGGCCACCTTGTCACGCACGGCGCCGATGAGCGGTGCGAACGCCGAGCGGGGATGATCCTTTCGGATGCCGGACATTCGGACACCCACGCTCGCGAACGCGTGAGGCCAGGCTGCCGGGCCTCGGCCACGCACGGAAGCCGCGGGCCTCGCCCCCCGCC
>NZ_JCAJZO010000147.1:0-416 GCF_059510295.1 Streptomyces sp. PTL18
CGTCCAGGAAGGCGTTCGCCGCCGCGTAGTTGGCCTGCCCGGCACCGCCGAAGGTCCCGGCGACGGAGGAGAAGACGACGAAGGCGGCCAGGTCCGCATCGCGGGTCAGCTCGTGCAGATGGGCCACCGCGTCGACCTTCGGCCGCAGCACGTGCGCCAGCCGGTCGGGGGTGAGCGCGGAGACCACGCCGTCGTCCAGGACACCGGCGGTGTGGACGACCGCCGTCAGCGGGTGCTCCGCCCGAACCGCACCGAGCACGGCAGAGAGCTGATCCCGGTCGGCCACGTCCACGGCAACCACCTCGACCCGCGCTCCCGACTCGCCGAGCTCACCGACGAGTTCTGCTGCACCGGGCGCCTCCGCGCCGCGGCGGCTCGCCAGCAGCAGATGCCGTACACCGTGCTCGGTGACCAGG
>NZ_JCAJZO010000148.1:0-411 GCF_059510295.1 Streptomyces sp. PTL18
CGCTGAGGCTGAAAGGGTGGGGTGACAGCGGGTGTTGGCGGTGCTACATCCTCGTCATGAGGTACGCGGATGGCGGCGGCTTGACCGCTGTGGGGCGGGCGAAGCGTGAAGCAGTGCGTTTCGAGGCCGCGGGGATGTTCGAGCAGGGGGTGCGGCCGCCGGAGGTGGCCCGCCGGTTACGGGTGTCGCGGAAGTCGGCTTACGCCTGGCACGCGGCCTGGCGGGACGGCGGTAGGTCGGCGCTGGCCTCGAAGGGGCCTGGTGGCTTTCCGTGCCAGCTCAGCGATGACCAGACCGAGCGCCTGCAGGCCGAGCTGGAGGCCGGCCCGGCCGCGCACGGCTGGCGCGAGGACCAGCGGTGGACCCTGGCAAGGGTCGCAGAGCTGATCCATCGCCTGTTCGGCTACCGGT
>NZ_JCAJZO010000149.1:0-399 GCF_059510295.1 Streptomyces sp. PTL18
GTTCACGGACCTGGCAGCGCAGGAGTTCATGGATGACCTGGTCGGTTCCGTCGTCCCGCCATGCGGCGAAGTAGTAGTAGGTCGCGCTCTTCTGCGGCAGGTCGTGCGGGAGGTAGGCCCACTGGCAGCCGGTCCGCCCCTGGTAGAGGATCGCGTTGACGATCTCCCGCATGTCGTAGGCGCCCTGGTGGCCGCTGACCGAGCGGTGCCGGTCCTTCCAGGCGGTGATCACCGGCTCGATCAACGACCACTGCTCGTCCGATAAGTCACTCGGGTACGGCTTGCGTTCGCTCACCCGGTCACATCACCAGATCAACAACCACGGACCGGCAGATTCCGCCCCGCAGCCACACCATCAGGCGACAGCAGACCCACTCAAAGACTCACGAACCGCCCACT
>NZ_JCAJZO010000150.1:0-392 GCF_059510295.1 Streptomyces sp. PTL18
TCTTCGTGGAGTTCTCGCGGCAGCGGGGGCTGGCGGTGGACGGGCGGTGCAAGGCGTTCGCGGAGGGTGCGGACGGGACCGGTTGGTCCGAGGGTGTCGGTGTGCTCCTGGTGGAGCGGCTGTCGGACGCCCGCCGCAACGGTCACCGGGTGCTGGCGGTGGTCCGGGGCAGCGCGGTGAACCAGGACGGTGCGTCGAACGGTCTTACGGCGCCGAACGGGCCGTCGCAGCAGCGGGTGATCCGGCAGGCGCTGGCCGGTGCCGGGTTGGCCCCGGCGGATGTGGATGCGGTGGAGGCGCACGGCACGGGCACGACGCTGGGTGACCCGATCGAGGCGCAGGCGCTGATCGCGACGTACGGTCAGGATCGTGAACGGCCGTTGTGGCTGGGT
>NZ_JCAJZO010000151.1:0-388 GCF_059510295.1 Streptomyces sp. PTL18
CCCGTCTCGCGGCGGCGTTGACGCCTGAGGTGGACGGGGTGCTGGGGCGGTATCCGTTGCGTGAACTGGTCACGTCGTCCGAGCCGTTGCCGTTGGTGGTGGAGCGGGAGCGGGCGTTGTTCGGGTCGTGGTACGAGTTCTTCCCGCGGTCGGAGGGGACGGCGGAGCGGCCGCACGGGACGTTCCGTACGGCGGCGCGGCGGTTGCCGGTGATCGCGGGGATGGGTTTCGACGTGGTGTATCTGCCGCCGATTCATCCGATCGGGTCGACGTTTCGCAAGGGGCCGAACAACTCGTTGTCGGCGGGGCCGGGTGATGTGGGGGTGCCGTGGGCGATCGGGTCGCCGGAGGGCGGTCATGACGCGGTGCATCCGGATCTGGGGACGAT
>NZ_JCAJZO010000152.1:0-384 GCF_059510295.1 Streptomyces sp. PTL18
CCACTTCGGCCGCGTGGGACCGGGCATGATCCGGGCCGGATCGCCACCGACCTGGCGGTGATGCTCGCCGACGGGGGTGAGGCGATCGCGGATCTGGCCGTGCTGCGGGACCAGGCAGGGGTGTTCGGCCCGGTCGCCTCCACGCCCACCGCTTGGCGATTGCTCGCCGACACCGACGAGGCCGCACTGGCTTCGCTGCGAGCGGCCCGCGCCTCAGCCCGGGAAGTCGCATGGATGCAGGCCGCCGAGACCGGCGAGGGCATACCTGCTGCGCGTGCCGGCGGACGAGATCTTCCCGGCCTGGTTCTGGACCTCGACGCCACGTTGGTCACCTGCCACTCCGAGAAAGAGCAGGCCGCACCCACCTATAAGGGCGGCTTCGGT
>NZ_JCAJZO010000153.1:0-365 GCF_059510295.1 Streptomyces sp. PTL18
AACCGCAGCTGAGGATCGTCTCCACGGTCACCGGCGAGGAGGTCACCGGCGACGAGCTGACCTCGCCGGAATACTGGGTGCAGCACGTGCGGGCGACGGTGCGCTTCGCTGATGCGGTACGGGCCCTGGACGCGCGCGGAGTTCGTCGCTACCTCGAACTGGGCCCCGACGGCACCCTGACCGCGCTCGGGCAGACCGTGCTGGAGGACAGCACCGGGCCGGACGGCGAGGTCCCGGTGCTGGTGCCCGCCCTGCGCAAGGACCGCCCCGAGGCCGGTTCGGTGCTCGCCGCGCTCGCCGGTCTGTTCGTGTCTGGCGGCGAGGTCGACTGGACTGCGCTCGTCGGCGGCGGAGTGTCCGGGATC
>NZ_JCAJZO010000154.1:0-341 GCF_059510295.1 Streptomyces sp. PTL18
GTGCCGGCGCACCTCCAGATCCACCTGATCTGCGACAACTACGGCACCCACAAGACGCCCGCGATCAGGACGTGGCTGGCTAAGCACCCACGCTTTCACATGCACTTCACGCCCACTGGGTCCTCCTGGATCAACCAGGTCGAGCGGTGGTTCGGCTTCCTGGCCGACCAGATGATCCGCCGGGGCGCACACAAGAACGTCCAGGCCCTTGAAGCCGACATCCGCCGCTGGGTCAAGAACTGGAACGAGGACCCCAAGCCGTTCATCTGGACCAAGACAGCTGAAGAGATCCTCGAATCCCTGGCCCGTTTCTGCCGACGGATCTCCGGCGCAGGACACTA
>NZ_JCAJZO010000155.1:0-334 GCF_059510295.1 Streptomyces sp. PTL18
CTGCCCTGGAGCCAGGCCGGCACCGGCAGCAACGGCCGGATGGCCGCCCACTCCGCGTCCGTCATGTCCGAGGGATACCGGCGCACCCGGTCAGGATGATCGGCCGCGTTGCCGTACACGTGCGCGAGGCAATCACACGATCGAGCAACCAAGTTGGACTGCCCAGCCGTCGGCACGGAAGACTGCGGCATCGGGGCCTCCTGCTGCTCTATGGATTCGACACCCACGAGTTGTTCAGGAGGTCCCGTCTTCATGCCCTGGCCACGGCAGGATCACCCGACCGGGAATCCGCGTTCGACCCGCACGTTCCATGATCGGTTGAGATACGGCTTCT
>NZ_JCAJZO010000156.1:0-333 GCF_059510295.1 Streptomyces sp. PTL18
GCTTTTTTCAAGATCTCGATCGTCTTCTGCTGCTCGGCGTTCTGCCTGCGCAGCCGCTTCAGCTCCTCGCGCTCCGCACTCGTCAGCTCACCTGACGCGCCCTGGCCGCGGTCAATCCGGTCACGCTTGACCCAGCCGCGCAGACTCTCCGGACTCACCCCCAGATCCCGCGCGACCTCCGTGATCGTCTTATCGGAAGAGCGGGCCAACGCGATGGCGTCCCGCTTGAACTCCTCCGAATACCGCTTCGAGTACTGACTACCCACCTGGCACTACTTCCTCTGGAACCTCACGTCCCAGTTTCCAGGTGTCCAGTCACAAGGGGAAGCTTCA
>NZ_JCAJZO010000157.1:0-321 GCF_059510295.1 Streptomyces sp. PTL18
TGCCGCCGGAAGGTTCTCGCAGTTCGTACCCTCCTCGGCGTACAGGTACGGCACCGCATCCAGCCGGAAGCCGTCGATGCCCAGGTCCAGCCAGAAGCGGAGGGCCGCCAGAATTTCCTCCTGGACGGCCGGGTTCTCGTAGTTGAGGTCCGGCTGGTGGGAGAAGAAGCGGTGCCAGTAGTACTGCTTGCGGACCGGGTCGAAGGTCCAGTTGGAGGCCTCGGTGTCGACGAAGATGATCCGGGCGTCCGGATACTGCTTGTCGTCGTCGGCCCACATGTAATAGTCGCCGTAGGGCCCGGACGGATCGCTTCTGGAGTG
>NZ_JCAJZO010000158.1:0-321 GCF_059510295.1 Streptomyces sp. PTL18
CGTCGCCGGAAGGTTTTCGCAGTTGGTGCCTTCCTGCTGGTACAGGTACGGCACCGCGTCCAGCCGGAAGCCGTCGATGCCGAGATCCAGCCAGAACTTCAGGGCGGAGATCATCTCCTCCTGGACGGCCGGGTTCTCGTAGTTCAGGTCCGGCTGGTGGGAGAAGAAGCGGTGCCAGTAGTACTGCTTGCGGACCGGGTCGAAGGTCCAGTTGGAGGCCTCGGTGTCGACGAAGATGATCCGGGCGTCCTGGTACTGCTTGTCGTCGTCGGCCCAGACGTAGTAGTCCCCGTAGGGGCCGTCGGGGTTGGCGCGGGACTC
>NZ_JCAJZO010000159.1:0-319 GCF_059510295.1 Streptomyces sp. PTL18
GAACCGAGAAGATCACTCCGGAGACTGGTGTCGAAGAACCACCGCCGCCCGACACACCCACCCCGACTCGAGCGGCACTTTGCCGGCCTCGGCCTCGAGCCCGAGCCAGGGGGCAGCTGCCAGCGCGGTGAAGGCCAGGAAGTGGTCGGCTTGCGTTCGTAGCGTCGGTGCAGGCGCCGGCAACCGATGAGCCAAGCGGTTGCGTTCCACGACCCAGCGGTGTCGGCCCAGGTGTGTGGAGTTCTCGATGTCGCGGCGAGCAATGCGAGGGATGATGCCGCGCGTGCGTAACCATTGCCGCAGGTGGGGGTAGTCGTAA
>NZ_JCAJZO010000160.1:0-317 GCF_059510295.1 Streptomyces sp. PTL18
AAGGCGTCGGATGGCGCGGGGACCGGGGGCGAGAACGCGGGGACCAGGGTGGGGACCGAGGTTCCAGCCACAGGTGGGGTCCCGGGGACCGGTCCCACCGACCCGGAAGCCTCACAGGGGGACGCCGGAGGCGTGGGGACCGACCGCACTACGCGAGAAGTAGCTGCTCAAGGCCCTGATTCGCATCCAGGACCGAACGCCGCCGAGTCGGGGACCGAGCCCACCGGGGACCGGGGACCGAACGACACCGAGTCGGGGACCGAGCCCACCGGGGACCGGGGACCGAACGACACCGACACGGGGACCGAGCCCACCGG
>NZ_JCAJZO010000161.1:0-311 GCF_059510295.1 Streptomyces sp. PTL18
CGGCTCCAGGGCCGGGAACACTCGCGACCAGTCGACGTCGGCGCCACGGGTGAACGCGGCGGCCGCGGCGGACACCACGGACGCGGCTTCCGGACGGTTCTTGCGCAGTGCCGGAACGAACAGCTTTCCGTCCTCGTCCGCCGCACAGCCCTGCCCGAGCGCCGTGAGGGTGCCGTCGGGGCCCAGCTCCAGGAAGCGCGCGACGGCGTGCTCGTCGGCCAGCGTGCGTACGGCGTCGGCGTAGCGGACGGTGCGGCGGACGTGGTCGACCCAGTAGTCAGGGGACGTCAACTCCTCCACGCTCGCGGACG
>NZ_JCAJZO010000162.1:0-304 GCF_059510295.1 Streptomyces sp. PTL18
TCGCTTCGGCCGCGTGGGACCGGGCATGATCCGGGCCGGATCGCCACCGACCTGGCGGTGATGCTCGCCGACGGTGGTGAGGCGATCGCGGATCTGGCTGTGCTGCGGGACCAGGCAGGGGTGTTCGGCCCGGTCGCCTCCACGCCCACCGCTTGGCGATTGCTCGCCGACACCGACGAGGCCGCACTCGCTGCGCTGCGAGCGGCCCGCGCCTCAGCCCGGGAAGTCGCCTGGATGCAGGCCGCCGAGACCGGCGAGGGCATACCTGCTGCTCGGGCCGGCGGACGAGAACTTCCCGGCCTGG
>NZ_JCAJZO010000163.1:0-304 GCF_059510295.1 Streptomyces sp. PTL18
CCGGCTGTTGCCGCTGTTCCGGCCGGCCGCGTCGTGCTTGTCATAGCCGACGTGATCGGTGATCTCGCCTTCCAGGGCGGACTCCAGCACCCGCTTCGTCAGCTGCTGCAGCAGCCCGCCCTCACCGGTCAGCTGCAGCCCGTCGGAGCGGGCACGGTCGACCAGCATCGCGATCAACCGCTCGTCCGACACCGCCTCCGCGGCGGACTCGACGACCGCCGCCTCCACGGCCTCGTGCTCGGTGATGGTCTCGCTCATCAGGCGTCTCCTTGATCATCGGATCCGCCGTCTATTGGACACTCCC
>NZ_JCAJZO010000164.1:0-295 GCF_059510295.1 Streptomyces sp. PTL18
CGTTAGATCTTGTATGAGTTCTCCTGCCGGGGTGCCGGTGCCGCGTCGTGGTCCGAAGCTGGAACCACTGTTGCTGGACGATGACGAGCGGGCTGCGCTGGAACGCTGGACCCGGCGGGCGAACTCCGCCCAAGCGCTGGCGTTGCGGGCCCGGATCGTGCTGGCCTGTGCGGGCCCGGACGTCCCACCCATCGTTGAGGTGGCCCGGAACCTGCGGATTTCCGCGGACACGGTCCGCAAGTGGCGGCGGCGGTTCCTCGCTGAGCGGCTGGATGGTCTGGTCGACGAGCCCCGG
>NZ_JCAJZO010000165.1:0-291 GCF_059510295.1 Streptomyces sp. PTL18
ACCTTCTCCCGCCGGATTGTCGGCTGGTCGGCAGCCACCGTGAAGGAGACGGTCTTCGTGCTGGACGCCCTGGAGATGGCGATCTGGCAACGTGACCGCGACCAACACCCCGTCCGCCCGGGCGAGTTGATTCATCACTCGGATGCGGGAAGTCAGTACACGAGCTTCCGGCTCGCCGAGCACCTGGACGCGGCCGGCATCGCCGCCTCGATCGGATCGGTCGGAGACGCCTACGACAACGCCCTGATGGAGAGCACGATCGGGCTCTACAAGACCGAGTTGGTCAAGCCC
>NZ_JCAJZO010000166.1:0-291 GCF_059510295.1 Streptomyces sp. PTL18
GCCTTCTCCCGCCGGATTGTCGGCTGGTCGGCAGCCACCGTGAAGGAGACGGTCTTCGTGCTGGACGCCCTGGAGATGGCGATCTGGCAACGTGACCGCGACCAACACCCCGTCGGCCCGGGCGAGTTGATTCATCACTCGGATGCGGGAAGTCAGTACACGAGCTTCCGGCTCGCCGAGCACCTGGACGCGGCCGGCATCGCCGCCTCGATCGGATCGGTCGGAGAGGCCTACGACAACGCCCTGATGGAGAGCACGATCGGGCTCTACAAGACCGAGTTGGTCAAGCCT
>NZ_JCAJZO010000167.1:0-285 GCF_059510295.1 Streptomyces sp. PTL18
TTGATCGCCACCTACGGCCAGGACCGCGAACGCCCCCTGTGGCTGGGCTCGGTGAAGTCCAACATCGGTCACACCCAGGCCGCCGCCGGTGTCGCAGGCGTCATCAAGATGGTGCTGGCGATGCGGCACGGGGTGCTGCCGCGCACCCTGCACGCCGACCAACCCACGGCCCGCGTCGACTGGTCTGCCGGAGCCGTCGAACTGCTCACCGAGGAACGGGAGTGGTCCCTCGGCGGTGACCGACCGCGCCGCGCCGCCGTCTCCGCCTTCGGCGTGAGTGGCACC
>NZ_JCAJZO010000168.1:0-284 GCF_059510295.1 Streptomyces sp. PTL18
GCCTCGACCACCTCGCCGAAACCCACCACCGCCCCCGCACCCGAGGCCGCTAACCCCACCCACCGACCAGGCAGAACAGCCCTGACCAGCACAAACAAACACCGGGCCTTTTCGCGCTACCAATACCTACAACGAGCCGGCCCCACTCAGCGCAAACGACACAACCCCAGCTCACACAGCCTGACCTCCCCGCTCGAACCGCTCACCCGGCCTCTCAACCCTTCAGCAACACACCAGGTCAGCCACCACCCCGTACACCAACAAACCCCCCTCCGAGCGTCAGG
>NZ_JCAJZO010000169.1:0-284 GCF_059510295.1 Streptomyces sp. PTL18
CAAAGGTCCTGATCCGTTACGCCCTCGATGACCTTGAGGCCAATGGCTCGAAGATCACCGTCCGCACTGTCGTATGGGCATGGGGCCCAAAGCCCCACTGCGGTCGCCTCTCGCCTCAGACGGCATGCCAGGCGGACGTGCGTATCCACCGTCCGGCGTCGGTCCGCGGCCAGCGACGTCCGCGCCAACAATACTGACGCCATGGAAACCACACCGAAGCAGCACGGCAAAGCACTGCCCCTCAGGTAAGGAACCGCGCTAGGGTCCGCTACTGAGCTTGCTGG
>NZ_JCAJZO010000170.1:0-283 GCF_059510295.1 Streptomyces sp. PTL18
AGCCGCACGTCAACATCGGCACCCTCGGCCACCTGGACCACGGTAAGACGACCCTCACGGCCGCCATTACCAAGGTGCTGCACGACGCGTACCCGGAGCTGAACGAGGCCACCCCGTTCGACAACATCGACAAGGCTCCTGAGGAGCGCCAGCGCGGTATCACCATCTCCATCGCGCACGTCGAGTACCAGACCGAGTCGCGTCACTACGCCCACGTCGACTGCCCGGGTCACGCGGACTACATCAAGAACATGATCACCGGTGCGGCGCAGATGGACGGCGC
>NZ_JCAJZO010000171.1:0-275 GCF_059510295.1 Streptomyces sp. PTL18
CCGCCCTCGTTGCGCCGCAACGTGCCGACCACCACAGCGTCCGGGACGGCCTCCTGCACCGCCATCCCCAGCACCGGATGCGAGCTGACCTCCACGAACGCCGAACAACCCTGCTCGATGAGCCCCTGAACCGCATCAGCGAACCGCACCCGCTGACGCAGATTCCGATACCAGTACCCCCCATCGAGGCGAGCCGTGTCGATCACCTCCGCCTCGGTGGTCGAGAAGAACGGCACCTCACCCGAGCGAGGAACAACCGGACCCAGAACCCGCGC
>NZ_JCAJZO010000172.1:0-271 GCF_059510295.1 Streptomyces sp. PTL18
TGCGGAGGCGGAACCAGTAGAAGCCGTGGCCTGCGAGGGTGAGCAGGTAGGGCAGTTCTCCGATGGCGGGGAAGCGGACCCCGCCGATCAGTTCCACCGGGTGCCGGCCCTCGAACCGGCGCAGGTCCAGTTCGGTCGGCTGCGCGAACCGGGAGAAGTTGTGCACGCACATCACCAGGTCGTCCTGGTACTCCCGCAGGAAGGCGAGGACGGCCGGGTTCGACGACGACAACTCGGTGTAGGAGCCGAGGCCGAAGGCCGGGTTCTGCTT
>NZ_JCAJZO010000173.1:0-264 GCF_059510295.1 Streptomyces sp. PTL18
GCGGGACGAACGCGCATGTGGTGCTGGAGGAGGCGCCGGGTGTTCCGGAGCCTGAGGAGCGTGAGGAGCCGGATCCCGTCTTCGTGGGCGGTGGTGTGGTGCCGTGGGTGGTGTCGGGTCGTGGTGCGGGGGGTCTGGCGGGGCAGGCGGGTCGGCTGGCTGCTTTCGCGGGGGCGGACGAGTCGGTACGTCCGGTGGATGTGGCGTGGTCGCTGGCGGTGACGCGGACCGCGTTCGAGGACCGGGCTGTGGTGCTCGGTTCCG
>NZ_JCAJZO010000174.1:0-262 GCF_059510295.1 Streptomyces sp. PTL18
CCATGCCCTCCATCACCTTGTCCGTGATCGTGGTGATGGTCTGCTTGGACACCTCCGCTCCGTACACCTCGGCGAGATGAGCCGATATCTCCCCGTGGGTGAGGCCCTTCGCGGACAGCGAGAGCACCATCTCATCCACACCGGTCAGACGGCGCTGCCGTTTGCGGACGATCTGCGGCTCGAAGGTGCCGGCGGTGTCGCGGGGCACCTTCACCTCGACCGGGCCGACGTCGGTCAGCACGGTCTTCGACCGGGTGCCGTT
>NZ_JCAJZO010000175.1:0-257 GCF_059510295.1 Streptomyces sp. PTL18
GGCTTTGCGGACGCTGCCGCTGGTGTGTTCGGCGACCTGGTCCAGCAGGATGATGCCCGCGGCGTTGTCGTGGGTGTTCGCGGCGAGGATGGTGACTGCGATGACCAGGCCGAGGACGTCCACGGCCAGGCCGCGTTTGCGGCCGGGCACCCGCTTGGCCGGATCGTGGCCACTCGTGGTGGTGGGTACCCCGGCGGCCACATGGACACTCTGGGTGTCCAGGACCACCAGGGTCGGGTCCTCTAATCGGCGGGCGC
>NZ_JCAJZO010000176.1:0-244 GCF_059510295.1 Streptomyces sp. PTL18
CCACGGTCGGCCGGGAACGGACCCACCGCGTCACCGCCCTCCGACAGCAACCGCCACAACCCCTCCGGGTCACTCACCCCACCCGGGAAACGACACGCCATCCCCACGATCACCACCGGATCGTCCGACACCGGCACCACCCCGGCCGAAGACGACCCCGCCTCCACCACCTCACCCAGCAACCGCTCACGCAGACACCGCGCCAACGCCACCGGCGTCGGATAGTCGAACACCACGGTCGCCG
>NZ_JCAJZO010000177.1:0-243 GCF_059510295.1 Streptomyces sp. PTL18
TTAGATTCAACCGGTCAGAGCAACAGTGCTGGTTGAGGGCGGTATGCGTGGCGAGACTGGGTCGGCCGGGGATGTCGGACGAGATGAAGGCAGACTTGTGGCGACGGTGGAGGGCCGGGGAGTCGATCAGCGTCATCTCCAGGCAGATCGGCAAGCCGCCGGGCTCGGTGTTCACCGTCCTCAAGCACCACGGAGGGATCGCTCCCGAATCCCGCAAGACGCGGGCCGGAAGCCTGACCATGG
>NZ_JCAJZO010000178.1:0-231 GCF_059510295.1 Streptomyces sp. PTL18
AAGCGAGTGCGGCCTCGTCGGTGTCGGCGAGCAATCGCCAAGCGGTGGACGTGAAGGCGACCGGGCCGAACACCCCTGCCTGGTCCCGCAGCACGGCCAGATCCGCGATCGCCTCACCACCGTCGGCGAGCATCGCCGCCAGGTCGGTGGCGATCCGGCCCGGATCATGCCCGGTCCCACGCGGCCGAAGCGACCTGAGAGCGGCGGAGTACGCGGAGGTCAGCCCAGTGG
>NZ_JCAJZO010000179.1:0-231 GCF_059510295.1 Streptomyces sp. PTL18
CAGCGAGTGCGGCCTCGTCGGTGTCGGCGAGCAATCGCCAAGCGGTGGACGTGGAGGCGACCAGGCCGAACACCCCTGCCTGGTCCCGCAGCACGGCCAGATCCGCGATCGCCTCACCACCGTCGGCGAGCATCACCGCCAGGTCGGTGGCGATCCGGCCCGGATCATGCCCGGTCCCACGCGGCCGAAGTGGCCTGAGAGCAGCGGAGTACGCGGAGGTCAGCCCGGTGA
>NZ_JCAJZO010000180.1:0-227 GCF_059510295.1 Streptomyces sp. PTL18
TCGGCCTGTTCGCGGTTCTGGCGGCGCCAGGAGGTCAGGGCGGGCAGCACCGCGCCCACGACATCCCGCTCCAGGTCCAACTCCCCGGCCAGCGACTCCAGGTCCTCCCGCTCGACGGCCTCCCAGAACCGGGCGTCCATCTCACCGCCCGCACCGGCCACGGTCTCCGACCGCGCGGGAGCCGGCCAGTACCTCTCGTGCTGGAAGGCGTACGTCGGCAGCTCCAC
>NZ_JCAJZO010000181.1:0-223 GCF_059510295.1 Streptomyces sp. PTL18
CCGGCGCGGTGGTCGGCTCGGTGGGGGAGGGCGGTCGTACGGCCTTCCTGTTCGCCGGTCAGGGCTCGCAACGCCTGGGCATGGGGCGTGAGTTGTATGACGAGTACCCGGTGTTCGCGGATGCCTTCGATGCCGTGTGCGCCCACCTCGACACCGAACTGCCGTTGCCGTTGCGGGAGATCGTGTTCGGTGAGGACGCGGAGGTTCTGAGCCGTACCGAGTT
>NZ_JCAJZO010000182.1:0-221 GCF_059510295.1 Streptomyces sp. PTL18
AACGCCCACATCATCCTTGAGCAGCCGGTTGCGGAGGAGCGCACGGTCGTTGAGCACGACTCGGTGCCGTCGATGGTTCCGTGGGTGGTCTCCGGGCGCAGCCGTGAGGCTCTGCGGGCGCAGGCCGGTCGGCTGGCGGGGTTCGTCGCCGAGCGGACGGGGGTGTCGCCGGTCGAGGTGGGTGCGGCCCTGGTGCGGTCGCGGTCGGTGTTCGAGCACCG
>NZ_JCAJZO010000183.1:0-205 GCF_059510295.1 Streptomyces sp. PTL18
ATCGAGGTTCACGACCACCAGAACCGTGTTCGAACCCGAGCGCTTGGAGTAGGCGATCACCGCGTCCTTGTCGGCGTGGTGGAAGTGCAGATCCCGCAGCTGCCGCAGTGCCGGGCTGTTCCGGCGGATCTCGTTCAGCCTGGTGATGAGGGGGGCGATGCTGCGCCCCTCGCGTTCGGCCGCTTCCCAGTCCCGGGCCCTGAGT
>NZ_JCAJZO010000184.1:0-205 GCF_059510295.1 Streptomyces sp. PTL18
GCTCAGGGCCCGGGACTGGGAAGCGGCCGAACGCGAGGGGCGCAGCATCGCCCCCCTCATCACGAAACTCAACACCATCCGACGGCAGCACAGCGCCCTGCAACGTCTCAGGAACCTGCACTTCCATCACACGGACAACGACGCGGTGATCGCGTACGGCAAGCGCTCGGGTTCCGACGCGGTGGTGGTCGTGGTCAACCTCGAC
>NZ_JCAJZO010000185.1:0-203 GCF_059510295.1 Streptomyces sp. PTL18
CCGTGCGCCTCGACCGCGTCCACCAGGTCGGGGGTGAGCCGGGCGTTGGCCAGCGCGGCACGGATGACACGCTCCTGCGAAGGGCCGTTGGGCGCGGTCAGGCCGTTGCTCGCGCCGTCCTGATTGACGGCCGAACCCCGGATCACCGCCAGCACCGGGTGACCGTTGCGCCGGGCGTCCGACAGCCGCTCCAGCAGCAGCAC
>NZ_JCAJZO010000186.1:0-203 GCF_059510295.1 Streptomyces sp. PTL18
GGGCGGGCAGCCCGAGGGCTACTGCCACCGCCAGCTGCTGGACGCGATCCGCTACCTGGTCGCGGGCGGGATCTCCTGGCGGGCGATGCCCGCGGACTTCCCCGACTGGGGCCGGGTCTACGCCTTCTTCCGCCGCTGGCGAGAGCACGGGCTGATCACAGAGTTCCACGACCGGCTGCGCGCACGAGTGCGTGAGCGCGAGG
>NZ_JCAJZO010000187.1:0-203 GCF_059510295.1 Streptomyces sp. PTL18
CCTCGCGCTCACGCACTCGTGCGCGCAGCCGGTCGTGGAACTCGGTGATGAGCCCGTGCTCTCGCCAGCGGCGGAAGAAGGCGTAGACGCGGCCCCAGTCGGGGAAGTCCGCGGGCATCGCCCGCCAGGAGATCCCGCCCGCGACCAGGTAGCGGATCGCGTCCAGCAGTTGGCGGTGGCAGTAGCCCTCGGGCTGCCCGCCT